>BTVJ01000049.1:0-53664 GCA_045863395.1 Myxococcales bacterium | reverse complement strand
CCAGTCCCCCTCCGGCGTGCTGTGATTTGCGCGGTTTCCGATGCGCGTCAACACTCGTCTTGACCATCACGACAACTGTCCTGGCAGCGGTGATTCTTGGTCTGGGCAAGTTGCGGATGAGGATCGAGGCTCGACGGGGCTGGTCTGGACTTGTCGGAGAGGCTCGAGCGTGGAGTGACAAGTTGGAGCCCCTTCTGGACAGGTGCAAGGAGTTCGGGGTTCCGCACGAGGAGTGTTCGGCACTCCTCGCCGAAGTCCGCAAGGCCATGAGCAAGTGACCGTGTGCGACTTCCTTCGAGCGGACCCCGATGTGATTCGCGCTCTTGGGCAGGAGACATCGGCACTGGCGATGGCGGCTTTGGACGATATCGAGCGAATTTGGGGACAGTACGAGTCGATGGGAGAGAACTGGTCAGACGCCTGGTATCGAGACGTCGGCTTGAGGCTGTCTGGCGCTGTGACTCGCGTCAGACGTGCTTGCGGCGACCTGACCGACCAGGCGCGCCATTTGTCCGATCTCGCAGTGCGGCTTGAATCACTTCGCCAGACCGAGCTGGGCTACGCACCAACCACGTCGACTATGGGTCGGCCGCGATCTTCCACCGACTCCAACGGAGCACGCTCGTTGGTCGGGGGCGACCCTCCTGCCTCGCCGGCACAGCGGCTGGCACAATCGCCCCCTATCTGGCGGTCCGACTTTCGCCTCCTGAACACGCGTGACTTCACGCCCGATGACTTCGACTGGCTCACGGAGAACCCGGCCGTTGATCTGCTGATGCCCCACCACGGGAACGACTTCAGCGCATACGAAGAGTCACTTCAGGGGTTGCCCGAGCTGCTGTCTTCGCTTCGGATCAGTCCCCAACCGCCCGACGAACTCTCGGAGTGTCACTCCAGATTTTTCGGGGCGAGTCCCATTGCGGTGGACCGTTCCGCCGGTGGGCGCCTCGACGTGGTCGATGGGCGGCACCGCCTCTGGGCTGCGTTCCAACTCGGGATCGCGGTACCGGTATGCATCCGCTGGAAGTAGGTGCGATGGTCCAGCGATTTGCGTCCGGTTTGGACCGACGCGCAGGAATTGCCCAGACTGAGGTGATGCGCCGAGGTCGCTGTGGAGACGCCGGCGCCGGTCCGCAGTCGACGGCGAGATGGGTCACATCGGCTCCGCTGCCTCCTCATCGAGATCGGACAGCTCGTCTGGAGTGAGGGTCAGCAACGCCAAGATATTGTTTGCCTCCGCTTTCGAGAGGCGAACGCGAAGCTCGTCCCACAGCAGCTCCTGGCGTTCGTGCTGCGACTTGCCTGAGAAGGCAGGCGAAATGACGATCCCGCCTACCCGTCCCGATGTGGAAGTCTCGAGATGGCAGTCGGTGTTGGCGCCAAGTGCATTCACCAACAGAGCCGCTAGTTTGTTTTGGAAGTCCATGCGGCTACACCCATTGCAATGACATATGAGGCAGAGTCCCATGCCACTTGCGCGTTGTACTTCAAAGGATCGCCAATTATCCCACGGTCCAACTGTCGGTCTCTGAACTCAGCCTTCAGTCTCTGGTTCCCCGCATACCGGAAATTGTTGCGCCACCTGAGCCAAAGCTCGGCGAGAGCCTCGCCGACCTTCTGCCGATTGCGAGTCGTTATGAACTCCAACATCCCCGATTCCTTGCAAAGGCCGAGCAGGTCGTGGCGGGCCTCGAAGGGGAAGCCGCTACGTGTGCGATAGGCCCAGAACAGGCACTCCACCGACACACCTGTCAGATAGAGGGCCCCCCCATAGCGGCCATCCTCGAGCAAGCGCCATGCCTCGTCCCGGCGCTCCTGGGCTGCGGCCAGATAGTGCTCCGAGCGGAACCGCACGATCCACACCTCCTGTGCATTGGTGGGTAGCACGTCAGAGGGAGCCGATCAAGCACGGGCACGTGCCACGAGGATCGCTCCGGCTCGTCGGGCCCTTCCGGCATTCGTGCCGACGCGCAGTTGGGCGTTGTCGCATTCCACCCGGGGGGCCTATGTGACTTGGCCTCGCCTGCGCTCCACCCGGCGCTACACCTGGCCCAAGAGGCGCCTCGATCCTCCCTGTGCGCAGATGCACCCAACCATCTGAGGGTTGCCTGCGGCCGTTGCGTCCACCCAGAGCTACGGACTACACCCACCCCCGCTATCGCCACCCAGGGCGCCCGTCCACCAGCGCACCTCGCGCCACGCCTGCCAGTCGATGAGGCCGACGGAGGTGCAGAGCGGCACGGCGATAAGGCCGACCAGCGACATGCCCATTTTGAACCGTCGAGGTCGCCGAGCGCGCCTCCATGATCTATGAGGGCACGTCGGTCGCCGCGGGACACGCCGTGGCCGTCGTGGTCGCCACCGGCGAGGGCACCGAGGCCCGCCGTGGCATGGCCGCGGCCCGGGGCACGCTCCCTCACAGCGGGGTCGAGGCGCGCCTGGAGCAGCTCATGGAGCTGACCGCCCCGGCCGTCGCCTTCGGGGGCGCCGCTTGGGCCTCCGCGACCCGGACGGCGAGCGCTCCCGCCAGGTGCGCCTGATGCCGCTGGCGGTGCCCGTGATCCTCTCGCTGGGCATGGGCGCGCTCTTCCTCGACCTGGAGCTCAAGGCCCACGTCCTGCGCTTCTACGCGACCTTCCGCCCCGCCTCCCCCATGTCCTGGGGCGCGTGGATCCTCCTCGCCATCTACCCGGCGACGCTCCTGCTGGGCCTCGCGCAGGCGACGGACGCGGAGCTCGCCAAGGCCCGAGGCCGCCTCGATCGGCTCCGCGCCTGGGCCCGCGAGCGCCTCTGGGCGCTGCGCCTCGCCAACGTGCTGCTGGGCATCGCGCTCGGCGTCTACACGGGCATCCTGCTCGGCACGCTCGGCGCCCGCGCCGTCTGGAGCTCGGCGGTCCTCGGCCCCCTCTTCCTGGTCTCGGGCCTCTCCACGGGCGCGGCCTTCATGATGCTCTTCCCGCTCCGCCACGACGAGCACGGCGCGCTCCGCCGGTGGGACATGCTCGCCATCTCTGCGGAGCTCGCCCTGCTCGTCCTCTTCCTCATCGGCCTTGGGACCTCCGGTGCCCGCGGTCAGGAGGCCCTCTCGCTCTTCCTCGGCGGCCCCTACACGGCGACCCTCTGGTCCCTCGTGGTGGTCGCCGGCCTCCTCGTCCCCTTCGCGCTGGAGCACCTGGAGTCCCGCCGCGCGCTGCGCCCCACCGTGGCCGCCCCCCTCCTCCTCCTCACCGGCGGCCTCGCGCTGCGCGTCATCCTCGTCGCGAGCGGCCAGGCCTGAGTCGCGGCCACAGGGCTGTGTACTGTTCCCGCCACCGCAAGACACTTCGGCGCCGCATCTCGCCCGTGACGAGCAGGTCCGCGTACACGCCCTCGAAGAGCCGTCCGCCGGCGCCCGGGCAGACCGTGAGGGTGCTGACCGGCGCGTCGGCGCCGCGGGCGAGCCGCACGGACGGGAGGCCGAGGCCCTGCTTGAAGCGTGCGACGAGAGCGTCAAGCAGGGCGGGCTCGCGCAGCCGGGCGATGCGGCCTGGTCCGGTGGCCGGGGCGTCGGGGCGGGGCGTGATCGGGGCGACGCCGGTGACCGCCCCGGCGAGCCCGAGCATCCAGTCGTTGACGCCGCCCGGCATCGCATCGAGGGCCGTGTGGGGCGACCAGGGCGCGATCCCGGCGGCCGCGGCGCGCAGCAGCGTCCGCTGCCCGGCGTCGCGCTGCACGTGCCTCTTCAGCGGGGCGAAGATTGGCGGGTGGTACGCGACGACGAGGTCCCCGCTCGCGTTGAGCGCCTCCTCGAGCGCCGCCTCCGTCAGGTCGATGGTCAGGAGCGCCCGGCGGATCACCGGGTCGCCCCCCGCGGCTCGAGCAGGAGCCCGACGTTGTCCCACGCCTTCGCGAAGCGCAGGGGCGCGATTGCCTCGAGCGCCGCCAGCACCTCGCTCAACCGTCGCTGCGTCATCGTCGCCTCTCTCGTCGGCCCTTCGCCGCGCCCGGCGCCCTTGCTGGAGCGCCCCGGGCGCCGCCGACCGCGCACTATGACACGCCCCTCCACGTTCGCCGAGGCCGCGGCGCCGCTCCTCGCGACCGCCACGAGCAAGGCGGCGGTCCCGAACCGCGGCGGTTGGCGAGCGCCGAGCAGCCCGCCGAGCTCCACGAGCGCTGGCGGTGGGGGAGCGGCGCGGCGTACCCTGTCCGCCTGTCAGGAGGGACGAGCCATGTGGCGAGCGGGTCCATTGTTCGCGCTCCACCTGCTGGTGGCATGCGCAGCGTCAGCGACGGGGGACGGGGGCACGGGGCCGACCGGCGCGGTGCCCGGCGACGCGGGGCCCGCGGACGGTGGGGAGGCCGGCGGCGACGCCGCGGCGGACGCGCTGCGGCGGAGCGACGGGGGACCGGACGGCTCCGACGGGGGAGCCGATGCGGTCGCGGACGGCGTGGTGGGTCCACGGGGCGACGCGGCCTCCGACGTCCTCACGGACGCCGCGCCCGACGCCGACGTCCAAGCGCTCGCCGACGCGGGCCCCGACGCCGGCCCTGCCCCGGACTCCGTGGTGCCCGATGCGGCCCCGGGGGGCGGCGATGCCCAACCAAGCGACTCGGGCCCTGCGCCGCCCGACACCGCGGACACGGCGAGCGCACCCGACGCCGGGGCCCCGCCGCCCGGGCTGTGCGCAGCCCACGACGAGCCACCGTGGTCTCGTGGAGCCGAGGTCACCGGCGGCGCCGTCACGTTCTCGGAGCTGATGTATCACCCACCCGACGGCGACCTCGAGTGGGTGGAGCTGTACAACCCCTTCACCATCGACGCGGACGTCTCCGGCTGGTCCCTGGCCGGGGGCGTGGACTACGGCTTCCCCCCCGGCACGCTCATCGCCGCGGGCGGCCACCTGCTGGTCGCGGCCTCCCCCGCGAAGCTCGCCGCGGCCGGCGTCCCCGGGGCGCTCGGGCCCTGGGACGGCAAGCTCTCGAACGGCGGCGAGCGCCTCGAGCTTCGCAGCAACGGCGGGCGCCTGATGGACGCCGTCGACTACGACGACTCCGCGCCGTGGCCCGTCACGCCCGACGGCTCGGGCCTCTCCCTGGCGAAGCCCGACCCCCTCGCGCCGAGCCCCCGGGCCGAGAGCTGGTCGGGCAGCGCCGTGGTCGGCGGCACCCCCGGGGCCCCGAACCTCCCCCCGGCCGCCCCGCCGTCGACCTTCGGCGCGCTGCTCCCCCTCGACGCCGTGTGGCGCACCTCGCTGACCGCACCCCCCGGCTGGCAGGCGCCGGGCTTCGACGACGGCGCATGGGCCGCCGGCCAGGCCGTCTTCACGGCGGGCGGCCCCGAACAGGGCGTCGCGACGGTCCGCGTCACCGCCGACAACCACTTCGCAGTCTACGTGGGCGCCCCGGACGGCGCGGACCTGCGCCTCGTGGGCCGCGACGCGGTCACGGACTGGACGTCCGTCGAGGCCTTCGACGTGGAGGTGTTCCCGAAGGAGCGCCTGTTCCTCGCAGGCTGGGAGGGCCCCGGAGACTCTTGGTCGCCTCAGATGATCGTCGCCGAGGCCGAGATCGACGGCGGGGTCTCCGTCGCCACGGGCCCCGCGACCTTCGCCGCCGTGCTCGGCCCGCCCGGCGCGAACCCGGGGGACTCACTGGCCGCCCCGCCGCCGTCCCTCGAGGCCGTCGCGGCGGCCATCGCCTACGCCGACGCCGAGGGCTCGTGGAGCGCTCCGGCGGCCGCCGCGCCCAAGTCGTCCTCTCCCTGGGGCGGTGCCCTCGCAGGGCAGTTCGCCGGAGAGCCCTGGTTCATCTGGCCCGACACGTTCGACGGCGCCTCGGCGACGAACGCCCAGGAGACGTGGGCGCTCTTCCGCTCCGAGACGCCCGTCCTGGCGCCTGCCGGCCAGACCGTGCTGCCGCTCGGCCCGACGACCGTGTACTTCCGGACGACCCTCGTCGTGGAGGACCCGGCGGCCACGGCGCTCTGGCTCCGGCCGCTCGTCGACGACGGAGCGGTGTTCAGCCTCAACGGCGTCGAGGTCTTCCGCCAGAACATGCCCGAGGGGCCGGTGACCGCGGCCACGTTCGCCAGCGCCTCCGTGTCGGTCGCCGTGTCCGCGGCCCCCACGCCTCTGCCGTCGGAGCTGCTCGTCCCCGGCGTGAACGTCCTGGCCGTCGAGGTCCACCAGGCGGGCCCGGACGATGACGACATGACCTTCGGCGCCGAGGTCCTCGCCCAGGTCTGGGCCCCGCCGGCCGCTCCCGCCAACCCCGGGCTCCAGCTCAGCGAGGTCGGGCCCGCGTCGGACCCGTGGGTCGAGCTGGTCAACGCCGGCTCCGTCCCCCTCGACCTGGCCGAGCACGCGCTCGCGCTGGGCGGCGACCTCGTGAGCCTCCCCGCCACCAGCCTCGCGCCGGGAGAGCGCGCGGTCGTGGACCTGCCGGGGGCCGGCGCGGAGCCAGGGGACAAGCTGTTCCTGCTCGGCGACGGGGTCCTCGACGGCGTGGAGCTCACCGGGTGGGTCCGCGCCCGCACGGCTCCCCTCGGGCCGTGGCTGTCCCCCGACGCGGCGACCCCGGGGGAGGCGAACGTCGTCCCGATCACGGACGCCGTCGTGATCTCCGAGATCCAGTTTCACGCGCCCCCCCTCGAGACTCCGGGCGGCCCGGTCGCCTCCGACGAGGAGTGGGTGGAGCTCCACAACCGCTCGGCGGTCGCCGTGGACGTCTCCGGCTGGCAGCTCGTCGACGGCGTGCAGGCGACCCTCCCCCCCGGCGCCACGATCCCCGCGGGCGGCTACGCGGTCGTCGCGCGGGATCCGGCGGCGCTGCTGGCGGCGCACCCGGGGGTCGCCGTCCTCGGCGCGTTCACGGGGCGCCTGTCCAACTCCGGCGAGACCCTCGCCCTGCGCGACGCCTGCGGCAACCCCGTCGACGAGGTGCCCTACCGCGACGGGGGCCGGTGGCCCGAGGCCGCCGACGGGGGCGGCTCGACGCTCGAGCTGCGCAACCCCTGGCTCGACAACGCGATCCCCGAGGCGTGGGCCGCGAGCGCGAGCCTGGGCCCGTGGCAGACCGTCGCGTGGGAGGGCGTCGCGGAGCCGAGCGCGGTCGGGCCGGACGGGCAGTGGCAGGAGCTCGTGCTCGGGCTCCTCGACGCGGGCGTCGTGCTCGTCGACGACGTGAGCGTCGTCGAGGATCCGGCAGGCGCCGCGATCCCCGTCGTGCAGGACGGCTTCGCCGGCGGCGCGGCGGCCTGGCGCCTGCTCGGGACGCACCGCCACTCCACCGTCGTGCCCGACCCCGACGACCCGGCGAACCCCGTGCTGAGGCTCGTCGCGACCGGGGCGGCGGGCCACATGCACAACCACGCGGAGACCACGCTCCTCGGCGGCGCAGCCATCCAGAACGGCAAGACCTACGCCATCTCGCTGCGCGCCCGCTGGGTGTCGGGGTCGAACCGCCTGAACGCCCGCCTCTACTTCAACCGCTTGCCGCACACCGCCGTCCTCGAGCGCGCCGAGACGACCGGCACCCCTGGCGCTCCCAACACGGCGCACACGGAGACGCCCGGGCCCCTGTTCACGGCGTTCGGCCACGCTCCCCCCGTGCCGGCGCCGTTCGAGCCCGTGACCGTCACGGCCGAGGCCGCCGATTCCGAGGGGGTCGCCGGCATGACGCTCTGGACGTCCGTCGACGGGGGCCCCTTCGCCGCGACGCCCATGCAGCAGCAGGGAGGGCGCTGGGCCGCTGTCACGCCCGGCCTGCCCGCGGCGACCATCGTCCAGTTCTACGTCGAGGCGACCGACGAGGACGGCGCCACGTCCACGTTCCCGGCGGCGGGCCCCGCTTCCCGCGCGCTCTGGAAGGTCGACGACGGCCTGGCCGGCGCCACGATGCACACGGTGCGCATCGTGATGACGCCCGCGGACGCGGACTGGCTGCACACCGACGTGAACCTGATGAGCGACGACCGGCTCGGGGCGACCGTCATCGAGGACGAGCGCGTCGTCCACTACGACGCAGGCGTTCGCCTCAAGGGCAGCGAGCGCGGGCGCCCCGAGCCGAAGCGCCTCGGCTTCGCGCTGTTCTTCGGGGCGGACCGTCCGTTCCGCGGCGTACACCGGAGCGTGATGATCGACCGCTCGGAGGGGGTCGGCTTCGGCCAGCGCGAGATGCTGATGAATCTGGCGATGACCCGCGCGGGGAGCGTCTCCGGCGAGTACAACGACCTCGTCCGGGTGCTCGCGCCGCGGGACGTCCACACGGGCCCGGCGGAGCTGCAGCTCGCGCGCTTCGGCGGCCTGTTCCTCGACAACCAGTTCGAGGACGGTGGCGACGGCACCCTGTACGAGTACGAGCTCGTCTACTATCCGGTCACGACGGACGACGGCACGCCGCAGGGCCTCAAGCTGCCGCAGCCGGACCAGGTCGTCGGCGCCCCCGTCGCGGACCTGGGCGACGACAAGGAGCGCTACCGCTACACCTTCGCCATCGACAACAACCGCTGGCGCGACGACTACGCGGGGCTGATCGCCTTCACGAAGGTCTTCGGGCAGGGCGGCGCCCTCCTCCAGGTCGGCGCCGTCATCGACGTGGATCAGTGGCTCCGGGCCTTCGCGTTCGCGACCCTGTCCGGCTGCGTGGACAACTACGCGAGCGGGGCTGCGCACAACGCCCAGCTCTACGTGAGGCCTGCCGACGGGCGGGTCCTCTACTTCCCGCACGACCTCGACTTCTACCCGGGCTCCCCCAACGCGCCGGTCGTCGGCGCGAGCGATCTCGGCAAGCTCCTCGGATCGCCGCAGAACAGGCGCCTCTACTACGGCCACCTCTGGGACATCACGGAGACGAGCTACAACGACGCCTACATGAGTCACTGGCGAGACCAGCTCGGGGCGCTGCTGCCGAGCCAGCCGTTCGCGTCCCACCACGCGTTCATCGTGGCGCGCGCCGCCTGGGTCCGCGACGGCGCCCCCAACGCCGTGACGAAGGCGATCCCCCCGGTGCCGTTCGCGGTCGGCGCCGCGACTCCGGCCGGAGCGGGCCTCGTGACGGTCGCGGGGACGGGGTGGGTGGACGTGCGAGAGATCCGCCACGCCGGAGCGCCACTCCCGGTGACGTGGCTCGACGAGACCCACTGGCAGGCCGAGGCGCAGGTGCCCTGCGGAGCGTCGACGCTGAAGCTCGAGGCGCGCGGTCACCAGGGAAATCTCATCGGGAGCGACTCCCTGAGCGCCTTCGGAGGAGATTGCCCTTGACGTTTCAGCCGGAACTCCCGCTGCGTTGCCCCGCCGACCAGCGCCGCTCGCCCCTCCAACCTCCTCGGTGTCACTCCTCGGTGTTCGTGATCATGGGGCGCGTCCCCGCACCGCGATGGAAGGCGGCGCAGAAGGAGGCAAGATGACCGTGCTCGCCGCGCTGCTGGGCGCGCTCGCCGCCGTCGCCTGGACCGTCGCCGCGTGGAGCGCGGTCCAGATGGTCCGCCTGCGGGCCCCGGGCGTGACGCTCGGGTACCTCGCCACCCACGGCGTCGCCTTCTTCGATGCGACGCGCTTCCGCCCCGAGGCGGCGCCCTGGCGGCGGCGCTTCGTCGCGGCCTTCGCGGCTTTCTTCGCATGCGTGCTCATGGCGGCCGCGGTTGCGGCGGCGGGCGTCCGGTGACGCCAGCTCCGCCCGCTCCTGCTCGTCCTCTTCCTCATCGGCCTCGGCACCTCCGGCGCCCGCGAACAGGAGGCCCTCTCGCTCTTCCTCGGCGGCCCCTACACGGCGACCCCCTGGTCCCTCGTGGTGGTCGCCAGCCTCCACTTCCCCTTCGCGCTGGATCACCTGGAGTCCCGCCGGGCCCTTCGCCCCACCGTCGTCGCCCCCCTCCTCCTCGCCGGCGGCCTCGCGCTGCGCGTCATCCTCGTCGCGAGCGGCCAGGCCTGACCCGCTGACGCCACCCCTTGGGGCGTCGGGCCTCGCGCAGCGTGGTGTCGGGTCCCTCGGCGTCGACCCGTTGGGCGGGTACAGCGCTGGACGGAAGGTACGTTCCGTCGATCACGAGAAGTGGATTGCGCGACCTCTTGAATTGGGCGTAACGTGTCTCCTTGTCCTGTATTTGTGGACGCGCACCCCGCTGTGGGTGGCGTCGCTCGGCATGGGATCTCGCGTCGGAGCCAACAGCGGAGGGATTCACACGATGGATGCGCCGAGGACGGGCAGGAGGTTCGAGGCTTCGGGAAGGCGCCGCGTCTTGGTCCCGTTGGCGCTCGCGCTCGCAGCACTCCTGGCAGGCACGATGGGGTGCGACAGCGGGGGCGGTGGGAGCGCCGGCGTGAACACCGGCGCGGGCGGTTCGGGGGCGGGCGGTGGCGGAGCGGGTGATGGAGACCTCGGAGGCGCAGGAGGTGGCGGCGGTGAGGGAGGTGGCGGGCTCTCCGCGTGCCCGTTCCCCCCAGGCAGCCACACGGCGACCCGCGACGGCGATCCCGGAGACGTCACGGAGCTCTCGCTGGAGGTCTCGGCGGACGGGGCCATCACTGAGATCCTCGACGCGCCCTGCTCGCCCGTGGAGACGCGGCAGACCCTGGTGGACCTCTACACCGGGAGCGTGACCTGCTTCGCGAGCCTGCTGTGCGGGGAGTGTGTCTACTTCGTGCGGCACGACCACGGGGTGTTCCTCGTGGGCAACGACAGCCCCCACCCGGACAGCGCGCCGTCCTGTGCCACCTGGGCAGGAGCACAGTTCGAGCTCCCGGGCAGCTCTGGAGGTGGCGGAGGGACCGACCCCTGGTTCTCGAAGTCCTGCGCGGAGCTGGGAGGCACGGCCACGTCGGGCGGCGCGTGCGTGGTCAAGTGCACGACCGACGCGTCGTGCCCTGCACCCGGCATGTGGTGCCCGGACACGTGGAAGATCTGCAGGAAGTCGAGCTGCACGCAGGCGGCCGACTGCGGGCCCGGCTGGATGTGCACGAAGGGGACCTCGGGGACATGCGCGATCCCGTGCGCGAAGGACACCGCGAAGCAGCCGAGCCCCGGGTGCCCCGCCGGGTGGCCGTGCCACAAGGACGCGGTCTGGGGGGAGCTCTGGTGCACACCCCCCTCGGGAATCTTCACCGACAACTGCAGCGACTGCCTCCAGACCTGCAAGGGACTCCCCGGCTGCTGCACCGGGGACAACTGCATGTGCGAGAAGGAGTGCAAGTGATGCGACAAGTGAAGGGAGCCATGTGCCTGCTGTCCCTGTCCGTGGTGCTCCTCGCCTGCGAGACCTCGAAGGGAACCGACGGGACCCTCGGAGGGGGCGGGACCGGCGGCGCATGCGCGAGCGTCGGGGGGACCTGGACGGTCCAGGAGACCCTGGACCAGTCGCAGTGCGGCGGGAAGGTCAAGGAGCGCACGGCCTCGTGGACGATCACCCAGACCCAGTGCCAGGCGACGGTCGACGCCAGCGGCCTTGTCTGGAGTGGGGCCGTGGGACCCACCACGCTCACTTTGTCCGGGACGTCGGACGAGGATGAGGGGACCATCACCGTCAGCAACCAGGTCCTCACCGTAGGGCCCCAGTCGCTGTCCGGCACCGTCGCGTGGACGTATGCCGACAGCGACGGCTCCTGCGCCGGCACCACGACGGTGTCCGGGGTGCTCACCGCACCAGCCCCGGGCCAGGGTGGAGACGCCGATGGGTCCTCCGGCGGGTCAGACCCCGGCGGCGGCGGATCCACAGCGGGCGCCGCGCTCACGGACCGTGAGGAGGAGCTGGTCGGACTCTGGTACCGCTACCACGCCTACGATGGCAGCAGCAATTACTACCGCTTCAACGACGACCGCACGGCCTGCAAGTGGGAGGAGGCCGAGGGCAGCAACAAGAGGAAGAAAGTGGGGCGCTACGTCTCCTGGCGCCTCGACGAGGCCAACCCCGTGGGGCAGGCGAGATACACGGTCATCGTGACCTACGAGAGCGGGACGTCCGCCGACATCGGCATCTATGACTATGCGAAGGATACGTTCCTGCAGGGTGGCTACGCGAACCTCAGCTTCAGCAAGTCCAGCGACGCCAAGATCTGCGAGTAGCCGGCCCGGACCTCGTGGGAGGCGAGGAACGGCGGACGGCTCGTCGGGTGGTACCATCCACGATGCCGCTCAGAAGCGCCACGTGGCGGTGGCCGTCGTGGCACCGTAGTCCAGCGTGATCGGGATCAGCCCGGCCTGCAGGTCGACGCCGAGGTCGAGCGAGCGGTCGACCGCCACCTCCAGCCCGATGCGCGCCAGGACGTTGAACCAGGACTCGTCGACGTCCTCGGCCTCAGGTCCCTCGCCCCCCGCCCCGACGAGGGCGTCCCACCCGGCGCCGATCCCTACGCGGAGGGCGAACCGAGCCGCGAGCGGCACGACCAGCTCGGGCACCAGGTTGACCTGGACGTGGTGGAGCGTGACCGTGGCGTTCTCCATGAGCCCGGCCTCGTCAGTGCGCAGGAAGGCGTAGCGGCCGTCGGCAGCGATGCGAAACCATCGCCCGAACTGCCACGCCACGCCGAGCCCCGCCGTCGGACCAAGCGCAACCCACGAGTCGCGCTCGCCGCAGCAGACGGGGGGAGCATGCCCCTGTTGGTGAAGCCAGCCGAGCCCCGCTCGCAGGTACAGGGAGGGTCCGCTCCTCCGATCGAGCCCCGCGTCGTCGCTCTCCTGTGCTGGCGCCGCCCGGGGGGAGAGGAGGGTGACGCCAACCAGGGCCGCGCTCCAAAGGAGGCGCGTGGACCGAGCAGAGCAGGGGGCTGCGGTGAGGGTCACGTGCCGTTCCTCCATGCCACTCGTCCACCTCCGATGCTCGGCGGCGATCCTGGCACCACCCGGGTCTGCGGAGCAGGACGAACGGGCTGCTCCGATGGGTCCAATCGGCGCAGGAGCCATGCCGTACCCGCCACCGTCGCGTGAGTCTACCGCGGAGCAACCCGAGCGCAAGGGCCTGGACCCAGGGTGGTCTCCTGCCCTGCGGGACGCTGATGGCGCTCGCGGCGACGCCGGTCGCCGTGTTACGGCCTGAGCCAGCGTCACGTTCGTGCGACCGCCGAGCTCTCGTGTCTCCGTGCGAGCCACGCCAGAGCGCCACCGTCTCCGCTATTTCGCCTTGTAATACTGGTGGACGGCCTTCTTGTCCGAGGACAGGGTGCGTACGCCTTGGATTGCGTCGCTCTCCTCGAAGGCGTTGGCCGCGCCTCCCGAGTGGACCTCCCCAGTCCCCGTCGTCTCCGCCATCTGCGCGAGGAACGCGTCGACTGCCCCGACTCCCGGCGCGCCCTTGTGGGGGGTCGTCGACGTGGCGGCCTCGAGGGCGTAGGAGCGCACCAGCTTCTCTCGCACCTTGGCGAAGAGGGCTGGGTTGGCGAAGCCCTCGAGTGCGACGACGCGGCCGTCGATGGCGACGGCGAGGCCCGTTGCGCGCGCCTCGCTGGCCAGGGGAGGCAGAATGGCCGCGACGGTCGCGTCCACGTCTGCGCCCGCCGTGGAGGCGTCGAGGGTCGCCCGATAGGTGTCCGTCGCCGTGTGCGCCTTGTTCTTGACGTTGGTCTCGGCGACCTCGGCCCAGACGGCGGACTGGTCACCCGCGAACACCGCCTTGTCGCGCAGCTTCGAGTGCCCCAGCTTGCCGCTCGCCTTGAAGATCGCGGTCTGACCGGACCAGCGCCCGTGCTCCACGCAGAAGACGCCGACCTCCATGGCAGCCGCGCCGCTCGGCACGAGGGTGTCCTTCCCGATGACCCGATCCTGCTTGCCACCCAGGATCACGTCCCCGGCCATCAGCAGGATGGCCTTGTCTCCGGTGTTCGACACCGCAACGGCGTTGACTCGGGCCCCGTCGCCGTGGCTCTGCACCTGCTCCTGGAGGCGATTGCTGCGCACGGGATTCCGTTGAAGCACGGGTTGCTCGGGCGGGTCGGCAGCGATCTCGGCGACCTGGATGACCCCGAGCAGGAAGGCCTCCTCGAGCGTCAACAGGTCCGTCGGATCGATGGTGCCCGTGGCCATGAGCGGGAACACCGTGAGGTTGTCGTGGGTGATGGCCGCGCCCACCGTCCAGGCAGGATCGGCGGTCGCGGGGGGAGCGGCGAGGAGTCCGAGGGCGACGAGCGCGGCGACACGGTTCATGGGCGACCTCCGGTCCCCGTCCAGTGGGGACCCCACCGTGAACGCGCTGATGCCGCAGAGGATCCACTCCCGCCATCCCTCGCCATCCTGCCGGCAGTGTGCGCCTGCGTCACCGCAGCGCCCCAAGGCCCGCCCCGGGGCCGTCGTCGCCGACGCGGAGCCACGCACATCCGGGTCGAGATAGTCCGACGACGACGCCTCGCGCCCGGAAGGGACGGCTCGAGGAGGCGAGCCATGAGCGACTTCGACGGACAGCAGCTCCCCGGACTGGACACGGACACCCCCACCGACCAGCGCGAGACCCCCGAGATCGAGAGCTCTGTGCGCAAGCGCCTGAAGCCGCTCGGCTACGAGCGCCAGCACCGCCTCGTCGCGCCGACCTTCCGCACGCAGTCCCCCGACCTGCGGCGGGAGACCACCCCGCCGAAGAGGGGCGACGAGGACCCGCTGAACACCGGCCTCCCATACGACAAGTCGGGCCCGGACGGCTGGCGCCCGGAGACCGAGGAGGATGCGAGCCGGCGCGACGCAATCGACCCTCAGCTCCGCCAGAAGGTCGAGCGCATCGTGCGGGCGCTGGTCGAGGTGCGGAGCCAGAGGGTCCTGACGGAGCTGCTCGACGCCGTCGCCATGGTGCAGAGCCGCGCCCCCCTCGGCGACACCGAGGACCCGTCCCGCATCCACCTCGCTGGCGCAGACATCCGGGCCTCTCTCGGCGACCCGGCCGCCAAGGAGACGTGGGAGAAGGTGGTCACGGTCCTCTCCGCAGCGGCCGTCGTCTCCCTGTCCGACTATCTCTGCTACAACTTGGTGAGGGGAGACGCGCAGCTCACCTCCAACGGCTACCGGCCCGTGCAGCTCGCCATCCAGGGGGCCGCCGCCAAGCTCGTCCAGGACATCGCCGGCACGGACGCCATGGTGGGCGCCGCGCTCATCCAGTGGTTCTTCGGGGCGGACCTCCTCTACTACGCCTGGGCCTGCATCCCCGCCCACGCCAAGGACCCATGGGAGGCGCGCGACGACGTGGTCGGCCTCTTCCGTGGCCAGCCCATCACCTGGGGCAAGTGGACCCCGTTTGCCCTCGTCGACATGCTCTTCGGCGGCGAAGGGAACCTGTCGGGCACCTCGGCGCTCATCCAGGGGGGCGTCGGGCTCGCCCTCGCCTGCCTCGTGATGGGGCTCTGGGACAGCCCGAACCTGCTCCCGGGGCTCACCCTGCGCGTCAGCACGGACGTCGAGCTCCCCCTCGACCCGTCCCGCACGGCGCTGCTGTCGACCCTGCTGCTGAAGTACCCCCTCCTCGAGACGCTGGATCTGAGCGCCGGCGTGAGCCACGTCGTCACGAACAGCGGGGACCACATGCGCGCAACAGTGAAGGCGGTGCTGACCCCCGGCGACGTCTGGCGCCTCGAGGCGGCGCTCGGTGGCGACTTCCACGAGAGCGGCTCGCCGACGACGAGCGACAAGCCCTACAATGTCCAGATCTTCCAGAAGTTCGCGCTCGCGCTGCGCGACGCCGGGCTCGAGCTCCAGGCCTCGACGACCTTCCCCGTGTCGCGCCTCGGCACCCTGGACTACGACCCGGACGAGACCGCCGAGGGTCGCTTCGACGCGAGCTACCGGACGGGGTCGCTGTGGCTGGGCGGAAACCTCGGCGTCACGCACCTGGGCCCGCAGGGCGAGCTCGGCGCCCGCTGGCAGGAGGACGGCCTCCGCTTCGGCGCCAACCTCGGCTACGACCCGCGCCAGGGCTTCTGGGGCCGCGGCTCCCTCACGCTCGACGACCCTCTGGGCCGCCTCTTCGGCCGCCAGGAGCCACGGCGGCGGTGACCTGTCAGGAGACGCTGGCTGGGAAGCGCAAGCTCGGGCGCTCGTGGGCGGCCTCGAATCCGCACCGCAGGATGTTCCGATACGACGGTCCGGGTCCCAGGGGCCCGGGGCTGCCGGTCTCGACGGACTCGAGCCGTGCACCTGCGCGCGCCGCGAGCTGGAGGCGGCGGGCGAGCAGGGCGCGCTGGGCTCCCTGCCTCCTCGCCCCCGGGGCGGTGGCCATCAGGCCGAGCCGCGCGGAGCTGCCCTCGACGAACAGCGCGCCCCCCGCGATGATCGCGTCGGTGCGTCGAGCGACCACGCATGTCCAGCGTTGGCGCCCGACGAGCGCTGCGGTCGAGCGACGCCCGGCGGTTGACGCTGTTGCCGGATGGGCGCACCATCGGGCGTCTCCACGAGGAGGTGCGACATGGAGTGGGCGGCAGTGTTGAGCGCAGCGCAGCGAGCTGCCTGGGGGGCGCTGGTGCGGCAGGCGCGGAGCGGCAGCGCGGCTCCTCCGGAGGGGCTGGAGCTCGAAGAGCTCGTCCAGACGGTGTTTGCGGTCGCGCAGGCCAAAGGGATCCTCGTCGCCGAGGAGCTCCCGGACGGGAGCGCGAACGTCACCTTCTCGCCAGGCGGCAACGCGCTGGCTCCCTGCCTCGTCCCCCTAGGAAACGGAGACCTCGAGGGCTGGCGTGACGCCGTGCTGAGGGTCGACGCGGCCGGGGCCGACCAGTCTCCGCCTCGTGGCGTGTCGGGGAGCGAGCCGGGAGCCGCCACGGACCTGGGCCTGTTCGCGCCCGACCACGCCAGGGGCGTGTGGGATGCCGTCTACGCGCTGGAGGGCGAGCGCAAGAGCGGCCGGATCCGCCGCATCGCGCTCGTCGATCGCGACACGCAGTGCCTCGGCGCCGTGGCCTGGGCGACGCCGGCCCAGGTGCAGGACCTCCAAGATGGGGCCGGCGGCGTCGACCCGCAGCTCACCCTGGCCTCTGCCAACCTCGCGCGAGTCCTGTTCCAGGCGGCCCTCGACTGGCACCTGCTCCGCTTCGCCACGACGACCAGCGGCGAGGCCATCCTCCCCGCGCCCGGAGAGGAGGCGCTCCTGGAGACCCTCGGGTCCATCGTGGAGGGAGCGCGCTGCGAGGAGGCGCTCTCCAAGGCGCTGCTGCTGGCGCTCGAGTCCCTGGCAGAGCGTCCGACGCCTCGACCAGCTCCCCACTGACGGGCCCCAGACCCTCTGACGCGTATCTCCGCTGCCTCCATGGGTTGAGCGCACCGCGCTCCTGAGCACACCCTGGGGCGCCCGTGCCTGGCGCCCTTGGTCGGTCTGCCCGCCGCGCCGCGTCCAGCCCCTCCCTGGCATGGACGGCGACTGTGACGGGACCGTCGACGCGCGCGTGCTGGTGAGCGACGAGGCCCCATGACGCGGGCGTGAGGGACCGGGTCGACCACCACGCGGCCTCAGGCGCGTCACTCCGTGCCAGCGCGACCCCCGGACGGGAGAGTTGTTGCAGCGCCGGGGCAGGCGGGTGTACGGTCAGCCATCCACCTTTGGCCTCAATCCGAAGAGCAGCGAGGGACGCATGGGGCACAAGCACCTGATGTTCGTGCATGGACGGGCAACCAAGCCAGATGGGGACACGAAGTTGCGACTCGTGCGAGAGGCGCTGCTTCACCGCCTCCAGCAGGTGGATGCCGAGGCGCACGGTCAAATCGAGCGCGGCGAAGTGAAGGTGACGCTGGTCTACTACGGAGACATCCTCAACCGCCTCCTGCTCGACGCAGGGGACGTCAATGCCGCGGACATGGTCGTCGGGGCCGATGGCAAGCTCTACGAGCCTCCAGACGCCTATGACGCCAGCCTGACACGGCTCAAGGCACGCTCCGTGGACCAGCACACCGCAGCAGACTATCGCCGGGTCATCCGGGAGGAGCGGGACCTCCGGTTCGTGGACGACCTCGCGAGGCTGGCGAGCCCGCTCATCCCCAGCGGACTGACGCGCCGGATCATCCGCAGGGCTCTCCCGGATCTGGATCGATACATCGGGAGCCGGAGGGAGGGATCGGCCATCCGCGTGCGTCTGCAGGAGCCTCTCAAGCGGGCGCTGGACGATGGGGACGACATCTGCATCGTCTCGCACAGCATGGGGTGCGTCGTGGCGTATGACGTGCTGTGGAAGTTCTCCCAGATGAGCGAGTACGCTCGCTACCATGACCGGCGGATCGGGCTGTGGATCACGCTCGGCTCGCCCCTCGGAGAGCCTGCCGTACAGGGCGCGCTCTACGACTCGAATGAGCCTCCCGACGGCCGGTACCCCCGAAACGTCTCCTCGTGGGTGAACGTCGCGGCCCATGACGACTTCGTGGCCCACGACGCGACGGTCGCGGACGACTTCCTGCCGATGCGCGGCCTGGGCTGCGACATCCAGGACCACCCGCGGATACACACCTTCTGGGTCGGACGCGAGGGCAGCAACCCCCACAAGCTCTACGGCTACCTCAACCACCCGCACGTGGCTCGCGTGGTCGGCGCGTGGGTCCGCGGTTGGGAGGCGGGCGCGACGCCTGATGTACCTGCGGCGCGACGGGACGGGTGACGTGGGCCGGCGGGACCGTGCGAGGTCCCATCTGGCCGGCGTGGTGACTGCCGGGTGGGGTCAGCTTCGCGGGGAGTCCTCGTCGGCGCGCCGTGCGTCCACCTCGGACTTGAGATCGTTGAGCTCGGGTGGGACCTCGTCGGGGTCACCCTTCTTCTCACCCTTGGACAGGTAGGAGGTCGCGGGCTCCCAGCGGGGGCCGGCGAACAAGGCGCCGTCTGCTGCGGCCTTGCGGGCGCCCCTCGCGGCCACGGTCAGGAGGCCTCCGACGGACACCGTGAGCACGACCAGCGGGAAGGCCATGACGAAGGCGCCGCCGAGCACAGGCGCCAGGAGCAGGGCGAGGAGGGTCGGCACGCGGCGGTAGGTCACCCCGGGCAGGCCCTCGAGGAGGTCTCCGTCGGCGCCGACGAAGCGCACGTCCATGCCGCTGGTGGCGACGTAGAGACCGTAGGGAGCAGGCTGCATCGACTCGTGGCGCTTCATGGTGTCCTCCTGTTGACTCTCTCTGTCATCCCCCGCTGCTGAGGACAGTATCGTCCTCCTCGGGGCCGCGCCCAATCGGGTCAATCCCCGAGAGGCGCTCGGGAAGATTGCCTAGGCGAGCGGCGGGTGCTGCCTATCCGATGGCCGGCGCGCGCTGCGCGCGACACGAGTGGCCGTGCTGCGCCTGGCCGCGGGCGGCGCTGCGCCCGCGTCCCTGCTTGACTGGGGGCCGACGCCGTGGGAGAAGGCGCTCACCGAGGGGAGCTGGGAGATGACGCGGGTTGGCAGGGTCCAACGCGCCTGGGAGCCGTCGTTGCACGGCCGGAGACGAAGATGAAGACACGCATCGGGATCTTGAAGCGCGCTGGTCTGTGCGCGGCGCTGGCGCTGGGGCTCGCTGTCGGTGGATGCAAGAAGGACACTGCCCCTGGCGCTCCGGCAAAGGCCGAAGGCGAGGCCGCGAAGGGGAGCGCGTCGGCGGATGGTGCCACCAAGAAGGGCGCGACGGGGGAGAGTGCCGCCAAGACGGGCGCGCCTGGGGCGACACCGGGCGCTGAGCCGACCGAGGGTGGCTCGCCCAAGGATGCTCCCGCCGGGAGCACCCGCAAGACCGGGACGGCCCCAGTCGTCGTCCCCGCCGACGTGGTCGCCTACGCCGGCGTCCGCGGGCTCGACGACTTCGTCACGCAGGCGACCACCGTGGTGAACCAGGTCAAGCCCGTCCCCGGGCTCGGCATGGTGTTCAGCGCGGGCCTCGCCAAGTCCCTGGGCTTCAGCGCCACGGACTGGATCGATGGCGCGAGGCCCATCCGCGTCGCCGTGGCCAACCCGAAGGACTCGCCAAAGCCCGCCGTGATCGCGCTCCCCATGAAGTCCCGTGAGGCCGTCGAGGGCGCGCTGCCCGCGGAGCGTGAGGCGGGAGCGGACGGCGCCGCCTTCAAGTACAAGGCGGGCGCGAACGACGCCTGGGTCGCCTTCACCGCCGACGCGGTCGTCTTCGCCCGCGACCCCAAGGTGCTCGCGCGGCTCCAGCCCTTCGTCGCGGGGCCGCTTGCGTCCTGGGCCCCGACCGACGCCTTCGAGCTGCACGTCTCGGTCGCGAACCTCACGACCATGTTTGCCCCCGAGGTCGCGAAGGCGCGGGCAAGGATCACCGAGAAGATCGTCGGCCGCGCCACCGACAGCCCCTTTCCTGAGGCCGCGGAGTGGCTCCAGAAGGCCATCGCGTGGTCCTTCGACACCATCGGCGACCTGGACACGGCCACCCTCGGCGTCCGCATCGACGGCGCTCGCGTGCTCCTGCCCCTTACGGTGCGGGCCAAGTCCGGGTCGGGCCTCCAGGCCGCCCTCGCGGGAGGTGGCGGGCGCCCCGTCACGCTGCTCGACTACGCCCCGGCGTCGTCGTGGTTCGCCGTGGGCGCGAGCGTCGACCCGACATCCGGCGTGAGCTGGACGGAGATTGGCGTCACGCTCCTCGCAGAGGGCATGAAGCTCAGCGACGCCGACAAGGCCCGCCTGCTGGAGCTTGTCAAGACCTCCGCGGGTCTCCAGACGGGCGAGACCGCCGTGGCGCTCTCCAGGGAGGGCTCCATGTCCCTCGCGGTGCTCTACGTGGGAGGGACCAAGGACGGCGCGAAGCAGCGGGAGGCGATGCTGGGTGCGTGGGACCTCCTGTGGACCAAGGGCGTGGAGCGCGCGGCCGCCGAGAAGGGCGCGCCGCCCCCGGGGATCGACCTGTCCTCCCTGTCCAAGGCCATCGAGACCGTCGGGGCGGAGCTCGCCCCGCTCGGCATCACCCTGACGGCGGGCAGCGAGGCGCGCCCGGGCGGTCAGGTGGACTCGTTGACTGCCCGGATCGACTTCGCGAAGTTTCCTCCGGCGCTGGAGGACCCGCAGCAGGCCGAGCTCATGAAGAGCCTGTTCGGTGACACGATGTCGCTCGCTCTCGGGTTCGGCAAGGAGCGCTATGCCGTGGCCCTCGGGCCCGAGGCCGCCGCCCGCGTCAGAGAGGTCATCGACGGCAAGAAGGCTGCCGCCCCCGCCCTCCGCGCGGTCATGGCCAACGCGGTCCCCTCCGCCTCCTTCGTCACGTACCTCTCGTTCACTGACGCGGCCAGGGCCTTCGTGTCGGTCCCCGAGCTCCAGGGCAAGCGCGACGTGATCGCCGCCATGGCCCCCACCGGCGGCTCGGCGCTCTCCATCGGCAGTGTCTCCGGTGGCGGGCTCCAGGTGACCCTCGACGTGTCTCTCCCCGACCTGCAGCAGATGACGAGGCTGCAGTAGCGCCGGGGGAGCATTGCCCGGCCGGGGGGTCTGGAAGCGGCGGCCGGGTGCCTCAGGGGGCGTCGCAGATGCGCTGCGCGTGGATGGTCCCTCCGGGCGACGTGACCCACACCGACAGCCAGGCACCGTCGATTGGGGCCACGCGAAGCGCGAGCACGGTCTCACCAGGGGGGACGGCCGTGACCACCTGGGCAGGGCCCACCTCGTGGCTCGATGGGGTGGCCCCGGCGCCGACGAGCTCGCCCGCCACCGCATCAACCAGGAGCGCCTGGCCGCGCGCCGCGTCGGTTGCCAGCTCGGCGCGCTCCGACGGCTGGAAGGGCAGCGGGCGCTCCACGGACTCGCGCGTCGCCACGTCATGGAACACCAGGCGCCCCGTTGAAGAGGAGCCGTCGCGCACCGCCCAGAGTGCGTCCTGCGGCGAGATGAACCCCGTGGCGGCAAGCGTCGCTGACGGACCCAGCGCCAGGACGGGCTCGGTGGGGAGCCCACAGCCCGGCAGGTAGATGCTTGCCAGGAAGTAGGCGACGGGCTGGTCCGCCGTTGGTCCAACGAAGGGGGTGTTGAGCTGGTTGCCGCTGTGGTGGACCCGCAGATACGTGAACTTGTGCTGGCTCAGCATGTAGTGCACCCCGTCCACGGCGCCTTCCACGGACAGCCGCGCCATGGACGCCTGCCGGTAGACCTGTCCCTCGTCCGGGTCCAGCTCGTCACGGAGTCCCCACAGGCGAAACCCGGCGTCTCCTGCGCCGGAGCCTCGCCCGAGCTCCAGCCCGGACATCACCGGTGCGGGTGCCATGAGCAGGGCGCCGTCGAGGCCGACGCGCGCCTGGAGCAGTGTGACGTCGGCGGGGGAGGCCGCCGTGTCCAGCAGGCCGCGGGACCAGAACAGCGCAAAGCCCTCGGCGGCTTGCGTGGCCTCGATGGTGGAGACCGTTGGGCCGGCCTCGTCCACCACCACGGCGTCGCCGTAGGGCGCGCCGCTCGGGTCCAGCGCGTGGACCACCACGGCCTCGCCGTCCAGCCACGCCACCAGCGCTCCGTCGGGGCGCCCCACGAGCGCCAGCACCGCCGTGGGCGATGCCGCGGTCGCCACGAGGGCAGCCGGGCCCGCCTCGCAGGGCGCGCCGCATGCCTCACAGGTCGCCGCGTCCGGCACGTCCGGCACGTCCGGCGCGACGGCGTCGCTGGTGTCGCTGGTGTCGCTGGTGTTGGCCGCCCCGTCGGCAGCGGGGGGGGCGTCCGCGGGGGAGGCCACGTCGGCGGGCGTGTCTGCGCCGTCCGATGCCGCGTCCGCCACAGCCCCGGTCGTCTCGGAGCCCGCGTCGATCATCACCGCTGCGTCCGCGGTGGACGCCTCCCCTCCGTCAGGGGTGGTGCATGCGCTGACGCACCACGTCAGGCAGAGGATGCGGACCGCGCGTCGGGGGCAGGTTGAAGGGTCGCTCCACATGGACCTATGCTGACACGTCGCGGGGTCGGATGCCAGCAGCGGGCAGCAGCCCCGAGCGGAGAGGGACGAGCGGGACCGCCAGAGCGATGCCTGGTTGCGGGAGGTGCCATGAGGGAGGACCCACCCAACGCGCGACGCACCCGCGGTCGGTGGAGCGTCGCGTGCGCCCTGGCAGTCGCCGGGTGCGGCCCCGGCCCCGAGGGGGCCTCGCCGGCTGTGAGCGACGTCGCCTGGAGTGGCGCGCCGGTCGCCGCGGACGCCTCCGTGCCTGATTCGATGGCTCCCGATACGGGTGCTCCTGATGGGGTCGCGCCCTCCCTCGATGCTGCTCCTCCCCCCTGCCCCGGCCCCGGCGAGCAGGGCACCAAGGCGGGGATGGTGGTCGCCGACCTGAGCCTCCAGGACTGCCAGGGAGCCACCCGGAGCCTCCACGCGCTGTGCGGGACCCCTGTCATCCTCGTGGCCCTCACCTACGCCTGGTGCCCCACCTGCATCGCCGTCACCCCGGAGCTGAGCGTCGTCGCGTCTGCCTACGGCGACGACGTCGCGGTCGTCCAGATCCTGCTCGAGTCCGCCACGGGCAACCCGCCGACCACCAAGACCTGCGCCGGCTTCGTGGAGAAGTACGACCTCCACCACCAGGTGCTCATCGACCCGCTCAAGACCACGGACGTCTACTATGATCACGTCATCGGAGAGAGTCCGAGCCGCGCGCTGGTCATCGACGGCCGCACCATGACCCTGCTCCACAATGGGGCGGAGCACGTCGACGACCACTCGCTGCTGCACGCTTGGGTGTCCGACGCCCTTGCGTCCGGCCCACGAAGGCGAGATTGACCGTGATCGGTCTCCCTGTCCCGGGTGGCCGCAGAGAGCCGGAGCACGCCCGCGGCAGTGACGGTGGTCGTCGGGGTCAGCGGTCCGCGTAGGAGCCGGCGCCGGCGTCGAAGATGCGGCCCGCGTTGGAGCCCGTGGGCTTGGCCCCCGTCCACACGTTGTAGAACAGCTTGATGGTGCCCCCGTTCGTCGTGCTGCCGCCGCCACCCCGGGCGCTGACGCGCTGGGCGACGCTGCCGATGAGCTCGATGGTGCGCGCCTCCAGCAGGACGCTGCCGCCCGCCCCCGACCCACCGTTGCCCGCGGTGGAGTTGCCGCCGAAGTCGCGGCTGCCGCCCGCGCCGCCCGCGCCGTTGGCGAGCACCTTGCCGTTGGTGCCGATGGTCAGAGTGTCCGTGGCGAACAGGGTGACGTAGCCCCCGCCCGCTGCGCCACCGCCGCCCCCGGCCTCCTGGGTCGCGGCGCCGGCCCCGCCGCCGCCTGAGCCGAGGAACTGCTCCCGACCCGTGGTGGAGTCCCCATTGCCGCCGCCGGCTCGGTAGCCGCCCGCCGCGCCGTGGCCGCCGGGGGCGCTGCCCGCCCCGCCGCCGAAGGGGCCCGCGCCCACGCCGCCGTGGGGTGTGTGGCCGCCTCCCTCGCCCCCGGAGCCGCCTCCGCCTCCTCCGGCGGCATCCACCCCGGGGCCCTGCCACTGAGTTCCGCCTGAGCCTCCGCCGCCGTAGCCACCGCCGCCGCCCCCGGAGCGGCTGTCGCAACCGGCGACGCCGTTGCCGCCTCCCGCGACATACTCGCCTTGGCCTCCGGCGCCTCCCGACTGTGAGTTGCCCGGCACGTTGCCGCCTGGTCCACCGATGTCTCCCACGGGACCGTCGCCTCCGGGGCGCCCCGCCGTACCCGTGCAGACCGTCGAGCCGCTGCCTCCCCCGAACATGTTTCCAGCGCCGCCGTTGCCGTTGGCGCCCCAGCCGCCGGCGCCACCCGGCGAGCCGCCACCGCCGCCTCCAGAGCCCGACTCTCCGTCGCCGCCCGCGCCGCCCAGGCCATTCGAGCCGCCCCGCCCCCGGTTGGAGACGGAGCCCGACCCGCCGCCGCCGCCGCCGCCGCCGCCGTAGCCGCGCCCCGACGCAGTGATGGTGCCGTCGACCGTGATGGTGTTCGCATAGACGATGAGCCAGCCGTCCTTGGGGGTCTGCACGGCCGCCGCAGACGACGAGATGCTCTCGGTCACCCCCTGCACCTTGCCCCAGCCCTGCACATGCACTGTTGCCCCCGACGGGATGTTCACCGTCTCGAACCAATGCTCGCCATAGACGGACGTGATGCCGCTCTGCGGCCAGTTCACCGAGTGGCCGCCCAGCGAGTCGGGCGTGCGCAGCGCGGAGGCATCGCCGGTCCAGGTGGCGCCCTCGGCGATGCGGACGCCGTTGGAGGTCTTGGACCCCGTGGGCAGTCCGCCTTCACAGACGCCGCGAGCCGTGACGTAGTACGTGGTGCCCGTCCAAGCGCCCTGGAGGGTCAGCCCGGTGATGGTGGCGCTGGTCGTCGGCACGTCGATGAAGTCCTTGACGTTGGTGGCGCCGGGCGAGGTGCCCACCGCGACCTGGTAGCCTATGACCTCCGTCTGCGCGGGCCAGCTCGCCTTGATGTAGCCCTGTCCGGTTCCGAGCGGGGAGTACTGGTAGGTCAGGTCGACGCCCGCCGAGGTGCTGCCGTCCGACACGGAGCCGACGAAGTTGCTGACGGCGCACAGCTTGGAGCAGATCAGCGCGCCGCCGGAGGAGACGCCCGTGACGACCATGCCCGCCGAGCAGGTGCCCGGCGCCACCCCGGAGGGGAGCCCCGTGAGCTGCGAGCCGTCGCCGGCGAAGGCGGTGGCCGTCACGGTGCCGCTCGTGGTCAGGTTGCCGGTGAGCGTGCCGCCCGTCAGGCGCAGGTAGCGGGCGTCCAGCGCCGTCAGATCCAGGTCACCGAGCCCCACGCAGCCCGTGCACTCGAGGCCCGCCGCGGGTCCCCCTTCCGAGGTGGAGGCTGCCCAGGGGAACGCGACCTCCGCGGCGCTGATGCAGTCGGTGCAGGCCACGTCGCTGGCCGGCCCACCCGCCGTGGCGCTTCCCGCGTACTTCTGGGCGAGCTCCGCGGCGTCCACGCACCCGGTGCAGGACAGGTTGGCGGCGGCGCCGCCCTTCGTGGCGCTCGCGGCGAAGTTGAAGGCCGCCTTGTCGGCGGTCACGGAGGAGTCGGCGAGCTTGTCGGTGGTGATGGCGCCGTCGGCAAGCTTGATGCTCGTCACCGCGCCGGTGCCGAGGTGGGCTGCCGAGACGCACCCGGTGCAGAGCAGCGCCGAGGCCTCGTCGGCGAGCCCGGCCCGGAACGCGAAGGCGCTGGAGTCGAGGCGCTGGCGCGGGAGCGGGGTCTCCGTCCCCACGCGGGTCTCGAGCCACAGCGCCGACAGCGTGCGGAACGGCGTCGCGGGCACGCCGGTGAGCTCCACCTCGAACACCCCCCCCTGCACGACGACGCCGGCCTTGGTCGTGGACCACTGCTGGGCGCCGCCGCTCGCCGCGTCCCACAGCGAGAACGTCAGATCGTAGGTGCCATTGGCCGGGGCGCCGCTGGAAGCGAGAAGGGTGCCCTGCACGCGCATCGCGTCGGGGACGGCGCGGGCGAGCATGGGCACGGAGAGGATGGCTGCCACGATCATCGCGGTGACCGCGCGCATGGGTCTGGGGAGAGGGCTCATGGTCATGCCTCCGTCGCGGCGAGAGCCTCGCTCGTTTGCGGGATGATAGCCGATCCCGAGTGGGCTGGCGATTGCTTCGTCGACGGCCGACGGCGTATCCTCGGCCCGTGACGACGAGCACGCGAGACGTCTGGGTGGTCCTCCTGCTGGCCCTTGCGGCATTGGCGGGGTGCGTCCAGTCCCAGCCCGCGGCACCTCCGTCCGCTTCAGACGCCTCCGACGCCACCCTCGGGGCAGACGGCTCCATTGACGCACGGGTGGACGTCGACGGTCACGACGCCAGCGGGCAAGGCGGGGACGGCGACGCCGCGACCGATGCCCAGGCAGTGGACACCTGGGCCGATGGGGGCGCGGCGGACACGGGAGGAGATGGGGGGCCTGCGGACTCGGGGGGAGATGGGGGGCCTGCGGACACGGGGGGAGATGGGGGGCCTGCGGACGTCCCGGGGGACGCGCCACCGACGGATGTCGCTGATGGGCTCCTGGACGCGGGGGGGGGGCCGGACGCCGCAGACGGAGCTGATGACGTCGGGGGCGACGGAGCGGGCGGCCCGGACGGAGCGGACGCCGACACCGGCGCGGGCTGCATCGTCGGGGCGTGCGATGACGGCGACCCGTGCACGGCGGACGGGTGCGAGGCAGGCGCCTGCACGAGCACGCCGCTCCTGTGCGATGACGGCGACCCGTGCACGGCGGATGGGTGCGAGGCAGGCGCCTGCACGAGCACGCCGCTCCTGTGCGACGACGGCGACCCATGCACGGCGGATGGCTGCGCGGCCGGTGCCTGCACGAGCACGCCGCTTCCATGCGACGACGGCGACCCATGCACGGCGGACGGGTGCGAGGCGGGTACTTGCGCCCACACTCTGCTTCCGTGCGACGACGGCGATGCCTGCACCGCAGATGGCTGCGCAGCGGGGGCGTGTACGAACATCGCCCAGCCCTGCGACGACGAGGATCCGTGCACCTCCGACGGGTGCGACCCGACGAGCGGCGACTGCGTGTTCGCGGAGCTGCCCTGCGACGATGGCGACCCCTGCACCTCCGATGCCTGCACTCCGTCGGGGGCGGCGCCTGGGTGTGTGTCGACGCCCCTCCCGTGCGACGACGGCGACCCATGCACCGCCGACGGCTGCTCCGGGGGCGCCTGCACGACCGCCCCCATTCCCGGCTGCACCACGTGCCAGACGTTCCTCGACTGCGACGATGGCGACCCATGCACGTCCGACGTGTGCGAGGGCGGCGCCTGCGCTCACACCCCGGCGCGATGCGACGACGGCGACCCCTGCACGGTGGACTCGTGCGGCACCGGGGGGGGCTGCGTCCACACCCCGGCCACCTGTGACGATGGCGACGCCTGCACGGTGGACTCCTGCCTCCCGGCGACGGGCTGCGCCCACGCGCCCCTGCCCTGCGACGACGGCGACGCCTGCTCCGACGACGGCTGTGGCGCGGGGACCTGCACCCACGCGGCGCGGACCTGCACCGACGGCGACCCGTGCACCCTGGACGGGTGCGATCCCGCCAGCGGCTGCCTCGTGCTCGGCTCCGCTTGTGACGATGGCAACGAGTGCACCGACGACCTCTGCGAGGGGGGCGCCTGCGCCTTCGCGGTCGCCTCCTGCGACGACGGGGACGCGTGTACCACGGACCTCTGCGACGTCGACGTGGGGTGCGTCCACCTGAGCGCCTCCTGTAACGACGGGGACTCGTGCACCGCCGACGGGTGCGAGCCTGCCACCGGCTGCCTGCACGCTCCGCTCCCCTGTGACGACGGCGACCCCTGCACCAAGGGCGCCTGCGATCCGCTGGCCGGCTGCGTGCACTCGCCCCTGTGCGACGACGGGGATGCCTGCACGTCGGACGTCTGCGACCCGGAGACGAGCGCTTGCACCCACGGCGACGTGGCCTGCGACGACTCGGACCCGTGTACGGTCGACCTCTGCAACCCCGCGGCGACCAACGGCCTGATGTGCGTCCCTCTCCCGATGCCCTGTGCCGACGACGACCCGTGCACCCTGGACGGCTGCGAGGAGGGCGAGTGCACCCACACGCTCCTGAACGACTGCCCGGGCTGCACCTTCGACGCGCTCTGCGACGACGGGCAGGCTTGTACGGTGGACTTCTGCGCCACGCCGCTCACCTGCGCCCACGAGCCGCTGCCCTGCGACGACGGCGACCTGTGCACCGTAGACACGTGCAGCGAGGTGTCAGGCGGCTGCGTCCACACCCACGTCGCCTGCGACGACGGTGAGCCCTGCACGGCGGACGCCTGCGACCAGGCCCAGGGCGGCTGCGTCAGCGTGCCGGCCCTCTGCGGCGATGGCGACCCCTGCACGGTGGACGCCTGTGTGGACGGCGCCTGCACCTACTCCCAGGCCCCTGGCTGCACCGGCTGCACCGCAGACTCCGACTGTCTGGACGACACGGCCTGCACCCTGAACGCCTGCGTCGGGGGCGCCTGCGTCTACGAGGTGGTCGAGTGTGACGACGACGATCCGTGCACGGTCGCCGGTTGTCTCCCCATCACGGGGAGCTGCGTCGTCGTCCACATCCCCGGGTGCACTCCCTGAGAGCGCCCTGTCAGTCGCAGATCGGCGGCTCCTCACAGACGCGAGACTTGCCCACACCTCGACACCGCTCGTCGCCGGTGCACTCCAGGTCGCTGAAGCACGCATCGGTGACAGCATCCACGCACCGCAGCGGGCCCTGCTGCAGCGCCCCCGTGCAGGTGCCGTCTGGCACACAGTATCTCGCAGGCCCGCAGTCCGCGTCCGTCAGGCAGTCTGCCTCGAAGCAGGTGTGACCGCAGGGCGGGGCGCCCAGCCCGCCGCAGAAGGAGGCCGGAGTCAGGGTCCCGCACACGCACGCCTGGCCGCCGGGGCAGTCCGCGTCGGCGCGACACCCCACGGGGTGACACCCACACGACGTGCTGTCGGGGCCGAGGGCCTGGTCCAGGCAGATGGAGTCTCCCGCACAGTCCGCTGTGGTCTCGCAGGTAGAAGGATGATTGGCGTCGGCGTAGGAGGCGGCGCAGGCAGAGGGGGCGGGCGGCTCGGGGCAGGTCGGAGCCTCCGGTCGATGGGGAGGGGCGGCTCGAAGTGGGTCGTCCGGGGCCGCCGCGGACGGGATGGGGACGCAGTGGTGGAACGGGCGCTCACACTTGAAGAAGCCCCCCTCGCACCGGCAGGTGTTGGCGGCCTTGGCGCCGGCCGGGCACCCGAGGGCCGGGTAGAGGCACGAGACTGTCTCCGGGAAGTCGCAGGCGCCTCCTGCGAGCCCGAACGGCGAGTCCAAGGGGCACTCCGGCGGATTCCCTCGTGGAAGCGGCTTCGGCAGTGGGCAGACGAGCGCCGTGCCGCAGAGGATGCAGCTCATCTGCTGTGGAAGACCCGTCGGGCATGGAGCGAAGGCGAAGGGGTCGGCGTCCTGGCCGACGAGGGGGGCGCAGAAGTCCGGAGCGCCTGCCTCCATGCAGTTCACCCAGCCGCAGGGAATGCAGGTGCTCCCGAAGGAGCAGCAGGCGCTGCCGTCGGGCGCGCACGCCGGGGTGACGGCGCCGCCGCCACCGTAGGCGCACCAGGACTCGGGCGGGGCCCAGCACTCCGGGTCGCCAGTGGGAGAGTCTGGAAAGTCCGCCGAGTCGCTGATGTAGTGGGGTTTCTCGCACCGGAGCGGGTCCCACTCCCACGGGGGCGCCGCCTCGACTTGCTCGCACCAGACGACGCACTCCGGCCCGGGCGGAGGCCCGCCACACTCCACGAAGCACCCGTCGCTGTTGGAGAGCTGGGACAGGAGCGGGTCCGTGACGGCGTCTCCGACGGCGGCGTCTCCGACGGCGGCGTCTCCGACGGCGGCGTCTCCGGGTCCCGGCGTCGCGGTGTCCGAGGCGTCTGCCATGCCGGCGTCCACAGGGGCGGCGGTGTCTACCACGCCGTCCGCCCCGCCTCCGGTCGTTCCGGGCGGTGAGTCGCTCGATGCGGCACAGGCTGCGAGCACCAACGCGCACGGGATCGGGAGTCTCATGATCATCCTCCCCTGCAACGACGCTCGACACCCGCACCGTAGACCGCTCGGCGGAGGCTGTCCAGACCCGGGTATCTCGGCAGATGTCTCGGCACCGCACTCGTGAGCCTCCGTGGCGCGGCCGTTGCCGACACTGCGAGCCCGGAAGACCACGAAGTCAATGGCGCTTGGCCCGCTTCCAGGTGACGCGGAGCGGTTACAATCCATGACGCGGCCAGGGCGCACCGGGCCCCGGGACCGCTGCCCGGCTACGAGGACGTCATCATATCCCCAGGGACATTCGTTGACGGTGGCCCCTTCGGACGCCGGCGTTCGGTGGGACTACCAGAGGTTGCTGCAGACCAGGTGCACGGACTGGACGCAGTTGCCGGGCGTGAAGAAGAAGGTGCCCGTCGAGGCATCGAAGGACTGGAGGCTGATGCTGCACCCCGAGGTGCCCGCGTTCACGGCGTAGGCGTTGTGGAAGTAGTGGGTGTAGGCCGACCACCCGATGTAGTAGTTCAGCGCCGCGGTGAACCGATAGCCGTTCCAGTGGGCGCCGTTGGTGGTGCGCAGCACGCAGTCGAAGAGCCCGGGCGGGAGCCCGGCGCTTCGGGCGGCGTCGAAGATGGCGCGCAGGTCGTAGCTGCCCTGCGTGCTGGTGGACCAGATCACCTCGCGCAGGTTCTTCGACGAGATGTAGCCATCCACCTGGAGGCTGCCCACCACGTGGAGCTTCGCCGCCGGGTTGGTCGTGCCGATGCCGACGGCCCCGCTCGTCGTCAGGCCGCCCTGGATGTCGAGGGAGCCCGTCGACGTGCCGCCCGCAAAGATGATGGGCCGGTAGCCGCTGCCACCGGGCCCGCGCACCCGCAGCCCCTCGGTCACCTGAAGGTCGAGCCAGCCGTCGCCCGGCGGCACCAGCGCCGCGGCGCCGACGGCGATGCGGCACCCGGCTGCGCCGGCGGTGCAGGCGGTCAGGGAGCCGCTCGCCTCGACGTTCCCCGCCAGCTTCGGGCTGGCCTCGATCTCGGCCCCGCTCACGCAGCCGGTGCAGGCGAGGTCCTTGGCGGGGCCACCGGCGGTGTTGGCTCCGGCATAGATCAGCGACAGCTTGTCGGGGGTCACCGACGCCCCTTGGAGGTGCGTGGTGGTGATGGCGCCGCCCTCGATCTTCGTGGCGGTGACGCAGCCCTGGCAGTCCAGGTCGAGGGCTGAGCCTCCCACCGACGCGGAAGCCGCGTAGGGGAACTGCACGCTGGACGCCCCGATGCAGCCGGTGCAGCTCACCCCCGCGGCGACCACGGCCCGGTGCGCGACGATGGCCCACGGTACCGAGCGCAGGGGCTGGCGCGGGAGCGCGACGCCGGCGGCCACTGTCTCCAGCCACAGGGAGTCCGCTCCCTCGACGAGCCCGTCAGGCAGGGGCCCCAGCGCCGCGTCGAACAGCCCCCCGCTCAGGGTGACGCTTCCCAGGCTCTGCGTGTAGAGCGCCGTCTGAGAGGTCTGCGTCGCGTAGAGCTTCAGGACGATGTCCACGGGGCCGCTCGCCGGGGACCCGCCGCTCGTGAGCACCTGCCCCTGCACGGTGAGCGTCCGCGGCACGTCGGCGCGGGCGGAGGGGGCCGCGAGCGCTGCCAGGAGCAGCGTCACGAGGCCCAGGCGCGAGGGAGATTCCATGGTCGGCTCCTTCTCGAAGCGCGAGGTGTGTCGAAGGTTCAAGCTACCGCACGGTGCGGGGCGTGTCGAGGCGCAGGTCGCGGCGGCGGGCTTGGTTACGGGCACCCGGCAGCCGGCTGGTGAGAACATCCTCCAGCCGGCTCGCACACCTCGACGGTGCACGGGTCTCCATCGTCGCAGTCCTCCGCCGTCACGCAGCCGTTGCAGTCGAGCTTCGCCTGGTGGGCGCACTGTCCGGTGACCGCGGCGCAGGTGTCCACGGTGCACGGGTCGCCGTCCCCGCAGAGCGCCGCCACGTTGACGCACCCGCCGAGCGCCTCGTCGCACAGGTCGTCCGTGCAGAGATCTCCGTCGTCGCAGTCGTCGGGTGTCGTTGAGCAGTCCCCGGTCTGAGGGTCACACGTGGGCACGGTGCAGGGGTCACCGTCGGGGCAAGAGACGGGTTCGTGGTCACACAGGCTCGCCGCCCCGTCGCAGGCGTCATCCGTGCATGGATCCCCGTCCTCGCAGTCATCGTCCACGAGGCACGCGCAGGCGGTGATCGGCGTGTGGCTGCACCCTCCTGCGCCGCAGGCGTCAGCCGTACACGGGTCCCCGTCGTCGCAGGTGGACACGAACACACAGCCCGCGAGCAGGTCGCACAGGTCGAGGGTGCAGGGGAGCCCGTCGGCGCAGGCGAGCGTCGGGTGGGCGCAGCCGCCGTCGGGGAGGCAGAGGTCCTCGGTGCAGGCGTCCCCGTCCTCGCACCAGACGGGCTCGTTGGAGCACCCGCCGGGCGAGAGGCAGGCGTCCAGGGTGCAGGGGTCGTCGTCCGCGCAGGCGACCGGCAGGTGGAGGCACCCGTCCTGGGCGCAGAGGTCCAGGGTGCACTCGTCGTAGTCCTCGCACGAGGTCGGGGTGTTGGAGCAGCCCTCCCACGGGAGGCAGGTATCGACCGTGCAGGGCTCGCCATCGTCGCAGTCGGTCGAGGAGTGCGAGCACCCTTCGAGGCCGGCGCACCCGTCGTCGGTGCACGGGTCGCCGTCGTCGCAGTCGGCCGGGGCGTGGGTGCATCCGCTCGCCAGGACGCAGCCGTCCGTCGTGCACGGGTCGCCGTCGTCGCAGTCCAGGGGCAGGTACGCGCAGCTCCCGCCCGGCTGGCAGACGTCTGCCGTGCACGCGTTCAGGTCGTCGCACACCTTCGGCTCGTGGAGGCAGGTCTTCGTGACGGGCGAGCAGAGATCCTTCGTGCACCCGTCCCCGTCGTCGCAGTCCGTGCCCGTCGCGCACGCGGCGCAGCCGGGCACGGGTGCGTGGACGCACCCGCTCGCCGGGTCACAGGAGTCGGTGGTGCATGGGTCCGCGTCGTCGCACGCGAGCGCCGTGTGGACGCAGGCGCCGGCCCCGGCCTGCTCCGCGCAGTCGTCCAGGGTGCACGCGTCGGCGTCGTCGCAGGAGAGCGGGGTGAAGGTGCAGCCCGTCACCGGATCGCAGGAGTCCTCGGTGCAGCCCAGGCCGTCGTCGCAGGCGATATGGCTCGTGCCGCAGGCGCCGGAGGCCGGGTCGCAGGCCGCGATGGAGCAGGCGTCGGTGGCCTCGCAGGCGAGGGCGGTGTGTGTGCACGAGCCTGATGGGCTGCACCCGTCGACGGTGCAGAGGTCTCCGTCGTCGCAGCTCTTCGGGTCGTTCGCGCACTCCCCGGTGACCGAGTCGCAGGAGTCGACCGTACACGGGTCGCCGTCGTCGCAGCTCACCCCGTCGCACGGGCCATCTGCGGAGTCGCTCCCTGCGCCGCTGTCCACATCCGCTGGCGCCGCGTCGTCCGTCCCGCCGTCCGCGGCATCCCCGGCGTCCGCGGCGTCCGCAGCATCCCCGGCGTCCGCGGCATCCCCGGCATCCCCGGCGTCCGCGGCATCCCCGGCGTCCGCGGCATCCCCGGCGTCCGCGGCATCCCCGGCATCCCCCTTGCCGCCTCCACTGGCATCGGCCACTCCTCCGTCGCCTCCACTGGCATCGGGGCTCGGGTCACTCGTGTCGCCGGCGCCCGCTGCGGCATCGCCCGCGTCGGACGTGTCGATGACGCTCGCGTCGGCGAGCCCCTTTGGCCCCTCGGCGGCATCCACGCACGCGGCGAGCCACGCCGCTCCCAGCACCCACAACAGCGTCTTCATTCCAGCTCCCAAGCCCTGAGCGGCCCTGCACCCGGGCCTCCGCTACCGCGCGGCACGGCGCCCACGGAGCATAGACGGATCACGAGGCACTGTCAGCCGCGCGTGTCTCCGTTGGACGCTACGAGGCGGCTCACGCGGCGAGCAACGCGAGCGTCGCCCCCTGGAACGGTCTCGACTCTCGCCGGCAGAGCGCAGGGCCGGCGCGGGTCACTCCAAGGGGATCCGCAGCAGCGTGCCATGCTCGGGGTTGGCGTCCGCGGAGCCATGGTGGGATGCCAGGAGCACCTTGCCGCTGCGGGCCAGGGTCACCGGCGTGAAGGGGCTCGCGGGGGCGAGTCTCGTGCGGACGGCCAGGGTCGACGGGTCGAGGCGCCACAGCTCCCCGTCTTCACGGGCTGCGACCACCTCGTCGTCGAAGGCAGCCAGGGCGGCCACGCGCCCCCCGATGGAGGCTCGCGCGGTCTCGGTGCGGGTCGGCGGATCGAGCCGCACGACGGACCCGCCGTCGGAGACGAAGGCGGCGCCGGCACCGAAGGCGGCCTCGAAGGGGCGGTCGCGCATCGGGACGTCCGCCAGGCGCTCCATCGTGTCGGCGCGGACGACGGCCACGCGACCCTCGGCGGCGATCCACGCGTGGCCGCCACCCGCGGCGATCCCGAAGGCGTTGCGCCCCGTGTCGGCGGATCGGGCGGTCTTGCCCGTGCGCAGGTCGACGCGCAGGACCGACGACCCCGCGGAGCTGCCCCCCTTCCAGAGGAGCACGAAGGCGTGGTCGCCATCGACGGCCATGGCCTCGCCATGCTCGGGGAGGGTGGCGACCGTGGTGGCCTTGTTGGACTTCGGGTCGATGCGCTTCACCCGCCTGTCGGTGACCACCAGGACGATGGGGGCGCCGTCTGGGCCGACGCCCATGCTGACCGGAAGGCGCCCCACCTGGACGGTGGCCTCGACGGCGCCGTCGGGAGACAGCCGCAGGACCCGGCGCTTCCCGCTCTCCGCCACCCAGATGGACCCCGCGGTCACGACGACGCCCTCGGGCCACTTGCCGACCGTGATGGGGGGCTCGGTCTGCGGCATGGGCGACGGGTTGGGTGCGGCGGGGGGCTCCCCTCGGGCGGCGGTGGACGCCACGAGGAGCGCTGCGACGACGGCGAGGGACCGGAGGAGCGTGGAGCCGAGCAATCCGGGGGGCACGGGCGCACCACCTTGAGCATGAGGGCGAGGTTGCCCTGCGGACCGTCCGAGGGCGGCCCCCTACGATGGCTCGCGCACGCCCGGACCGCAAGCCTCTCCGAGCCAGTCCGGCCCACCAGGAAGGAGCTCCGTGTGCTCAGGCGGCGAGGCGCACCTCTGCCTCGGCCGGCGCGCCCCGGCGCAGGCGACCCGGGAGGAGCCCCATGAAGCGCCGCATCAGCGCGTCGAGGACCGGGGTCGGCAGAAGTCGCATGGCCCAGAGCACCAAACCGGAGCTGAACGGCACCACATAGCGCGCCGGCGGGCGGCGGCTGGAGACGGCGCGCTCCAGGACGCGGCTCGTGCTCTCGGGCCCCACCGCCATCGCGTCCGCCTGCCGCTGGATCTGCTCGGCCAGCGCGAAGACGGGGCCGTAGGCGGAGGTCGCGGTCCTGTACGGCTGGACGCTGGCCAGGCTCGTGTCGGCGAAGTTGGTGCGGACTGGCCCGGGCTCCACGAGCACCACCCGGACTCCAAACGGCGCCACCTCGTTGCGCAGGGCGTCGGACAGCGCCTCCAGCGCGTACTTGGACGCGTGGTAGGCGCCGAACAGCGGGAAGGTGACCCGGCCGCCGATGCTGCTCACGTTGATCACGCGGCCCACACCCCGCTCCATCATGGGGGGCAGGAAGGCGCGTGTGACGGCCATCACGCCGAACACGTTGGTCTCGAACTGGGCGCGCAGGTCGGCGTCGCGCATCTCTGCCAGCGGGGCGGCGAGGCCATAGCCCGCGTTGTTGATCAGCACGTCGACGCCGTGCCCGTTCGTGCGTCGGGCGACCTCTGCCCGTGCCTCCTCGATGGACGCCGGATCGCACACGTCGAGGCGCAGCGTCTCCAGGGGCAGCCCCTGGGACTCGGCTGCGAGGCTCGCGAGGGCCTCCTGCTTGCGGCCCGTGGCGAACACGCGGTGGCCCCGTCGCGCCAGGTGCAGCGCCGCGTGTCGCCCGATCCCCGCCGTCGCGCCCGTGATCAGGATGTTCTTCATGGTCTGGCTCCTCATGGCGATCAGGAATGAACGTTCATTCCTGTTTTGGATAAAAAAGGGGGTGACCCTACCGGCGGATCGCCTCCCACACGCAGTGCTCGGCCTGCCCCAGGATCTCGGGGGTCAGGGCGTAATGTCCCTCCCAGCTCGCGCGCACCACCCCTACGAACGCCCCCCAGACCAGCGCGATGATCAGCGGTGCCGGATACTCCTTGAAGACCTGCGTCCTCTGTGCGGCGACGATCATCGCCTCGATGGGTCGCAGCATGCGCTCGGTGAGAGCGCGGCTGTCGTCGTCGAGGTAGGCCCCGTGGTGATGCAGCTCCAGGAAGGCGATGGCCTCCGGGTGCTCCGTCGCGAAGCGCCCGGCCCGCTCCCAGAGCGAGTGGAACTGCTCGCGCGTCGGCGCCGCCACGGGGAAGCCGGCCATCAGCGCTCCAGTGAGTCTGCCCTTCCAGAGCTGGTAGAGGGCGTTGACCAGCGCCTCCTTGCTCTCGAAGTAGCGGTAGAGCGTGCCGGCGCCAACGCCGGCCCGCTGGGCGACGAGGGGCACGGCCGTCCCGTGGAAGCCCCGCTCGGCGAACAGCGCCAGCGCCGCTTCGAGGATGGCCTCCCGCTTTGGTGACTCGTCGATCATGCGGCCCCGTGCTCCGTGCTCGATGCAACGGCGGAATGAATATTCGTTCCGCGCGGCCCTGTCAAGCGGAATGTCTTCCTGGCGCACCAAGCGTCACGTTCGGGGCGCCGCCTTCGCACGGGCGCCTCGGCTCGCATTGAACGACGGGCCCGGGTGAACTACCCTGGAGCGGTTCCGCGAGACGGCCGGCGCAGCGAGCCGCTTCCTCCGTGCGACCACGACAGGAGATGACGACATGCGAGCAGCGAGCGTGGTGTGCCTGGCCCTGGTGCTGGCTGCCTGCGGTGACGACGCGGGGACGGTCGGGGCCGGCGGTGGGGGCGACCTGCCGGACATCGGGGGCATCGGCGCCGACGGGAGCGGTGGAGATGCCTCGGGCCCGGGCGGACCTGGTGGGGGCGGTGGCTCCAAGGACGCGGGGAGCGGTGGGGGAGGCGGTGGGGGACCTGACGCCACGATCACGGACGCCACCGCGGACGGCAGCGACGGCACGAGCGGTGGCTGCGGCGCCGATGACGACTTCGGCTGCCCCTGCGAGAGCCCCACGGACTGCCTGAGCGGCTACTGCATCCCATCCAAGGACGGCCCGGTCTGCACGGTCCAGTGCGTCGGCGACTGCCCGGCCGGGTGGGGGTGCAAGCAGGACCTCGGGAGCGCGCCGGACGTGGTGTTCCTGTGTGTGCCGCTCGACCTGCTCCAGTGCGCGCCCTGCGACGTCAACGCCGACTGCGCCGACGACAAGCTCGGCCTCATCGGGAGCTGCATCCCCGGAGGCGCGGACGGCAGCTTCTGCGGCGTCCGCTGCACCGCCGCCGAGCCATGCGCGGCGGGCACCACCTGCGCGACGGTCACCGACGTCTCCGGCAAGCAGGTCGACCGGTGCGTGCCGGAGAGCGGGGACTGCACCTGCTCCTTGCACGCGGAGCTCATCGGCGCGAGCACGACGTGCACGCGGACCAGCGACCTGGGCACCTGCAGTGCGACGCGGCGCTGCGTCGATGGCGCCCTCCAGCCCTGTACCGCCTTGGAGCCCGCGGAGGAGACCTGCAACGCCGTCGACGACGACTGCGACGGGGCGACAGACGAGGGGCTCACCGGCCTTCCTTGCGAATCGAAGACCGAGTGGGGTGCCTGCCCGGGGACCGGGACGTGCGCAAACGGGGCGGTCACCTGCGGCGCCCCGCTGCCGCAAGAGGAGGCCTGCGACGGCAAGGACAACGACTGCGATGGCGAGACGGACGAGGGCTTCAAGGACACGGACGGCGACGGGCTCGCCGACTGCGTGGACACGGACGATGACGACGACGGGGTGCCCGACGACGAGGACGTCTGCCCGACCGTCCCGGACCCGGACCAGGTCGACACCGACCTCGACGGCAAGGGCGACGCCTGCGACCCCGACGACGACAACGATCAGGTCGCCGACGCCGACGACTGCGCCCCGCTTGATTCGAAGATCCACCCGGGCGCCAAGGACGACACGTGCGACGGCATCGACAACGACTGCGACGGCGAGACGGACGAGGACGTGCCGCTGGTCGGGGCGGGGAAGGACCCGTGCAACGACGACGACGACGGAGACGGAGACCCGGACGCCACCGACTGCGCCCCGCTCGACCCGTCCATCTACAAGGGCGCGGCGGAGACCTGCGACGGCGTGGACTCGAACTGCAACGGCACGGACAACGACGAGGGCGCCGCCGGGTGCACCACCTATTACCAGGACAAGGACGGCGACGGCTTCGGGGCGCCGGGCACGGGCAAGTGCCTGTGCGCGCCCGAGGGGGCGTGGACCGCCCTCGAGGACACGGACTGCGCCGACACGAAGAACAACGCCTACCCGGGAGGCGACGAGGTCTGCGACGGCACGGACAACGACTGCGATGGCGAGATAGACGAGGCCGGGTCCAAGGGCTGCACGAACTGGATCCTCGACGGAGACGGCGACGGCTGGGGAAAGACCGGGGCAGCCATGTGTCTGTGCGCACCGGCGGCGCCCTACTCGGCTGCCCAGGGCGGTGACTGCAATGACGAGGACGCGGCGATCAGCCCCGACGGCGTCGAGGTCTGCAACGGGGTGGACGACAACTGCAATGGCCAGATCGATGAGGGCGAGGGCAAGGTGGGGTGCCAGACCTTCATGGTGGACTCGGACGGAGACGGGTTTGGTCTCGCCGGGCAGACCAAGTGCCTGTGCGGTCCAGCCGCGCCCTACACGGCGACCGTCGGCGGAGACTGCAACGACGCCGACGGCGCCTCGTGGCCCGGGGCGAACGAGACCTGCGATGGCAAGGACAACGACTGCGACGGCGAGGTGGACGAGGAGGGCTCCGGGGGGTGTACCGTCTGGCTCAAGGACGCCGACGGAGATGGCTGGGGAGTGGCCGGAGACTCCCGCTGTCTCTGCGCCAAGTCTGCGCCGTGGACGGCAAGCCTCGGGGGAGACTGCAACGACGGAGACGGGGGCATGAATCCCGCTCAGGCCGAGGCGTGCAATGGCAAGGACGACGACTGCGACGGCGCGGTGGACGAAGAGGGCGCCGCGGGGTGCAGCACCTATTGGACCGACGCCGACGGAGACGGCTTCGGGACCTCCCCCTCCAAGTGTCTATGCGGCCCGAGCGGCAACCTCAGCGTGCTCCAGGCGGGAGACTGCTACGACGCGAACGCCCTCGCGAAGCCCGGGCAGGGGGGATGGTTCACGACCCACCGGGGAGACGGCAGCTTCGACTATGACTGCAACAACACCCAAGAGCCCCACTGGACGGAGATCGGCAACTGCCCGAGCATCCTCTGTGTCACGGAGTCCAAGGCCGGCTGGGTCGAGACGGGATCGGCAGTGCCGTCGTGCGGCTCGACGGCGAGCTGGTCGACCTCCTGCTATGTCGACTGGCCCTGGGTCTGCCCCAACTCCTGCTGCCCGAGCAAGCAGAGCCGCACGCAGGAGTGCCGGTAGGGGCCTGCAAGGATCACGGTCACGGGCGCCCGAAGCGTGCGCTCACTGCGTGCACGCTGCCGGCGGCGTCACCACACAGGCCTTCTCCTCGGGGATGGTCTCACCCGCCAGACAGGAGGCCACCCACGCAACCTGCAGCGGGAGCGTGTCGACGGCCGTGTCCGTGTGGCTCCCGCCGGCGCAGTCGACCAGCTCCATGCGGTAGCCCTGCGTGCACAGGGTCTCGAAGGCCGCGATCTCCGTGGCGTGGTCCACGATCTCGTCGGCGCTCCCCAGGATGAACAGGATCTCGCTCTCCGTGAGCAGCGGGACCGGAGCCGTGGGGACGGAGTTTGCGGCTGCGATGCAGCCCCAGGGCGGAGCGGCCGAGAGGTCGCCAGAGGTGACCGCCGACAGGAACCCGGGGGCGAAGAGGTCCGCCGCCGAGGTCGCGCCCTTGACCAGGTCGCCGGTGTCGCAGGTGGTCGGGAAGACCGAGACGACCTGCTCGGCGAAGTCGTTGGTGCCGCTGGCGTTGAACACCGCGGCCGGCCCCCCCTCCGGCTCGTACCAGAGCAGGGCGGCGGCGAGGAAGGCCGTCCCGAGGGCCGTCGAGGAGTCCACCTGGGCCATGGCGACGGCGGCCTGACCGGCCAGGTCCGAGGGGGGCACGATGGCGACCACGCAGCGGACGTCCAGCTCCGGCGCGTAGACGGGGGCATAGCGATCGACGAAGAGCGCCGCGTGCCCGCCTTGGGAGCCGCCCCACGGGGCGACGGTGCCGCTCGGGACGACGTTGAGCTCCGGCTTCAGGAGCGCGAGCAGCTCGCTGGAGGCGCGCACGGCGTCGAGGGCTGCGATGGCCGTCGGCTCCCCGATGAGGTAGGGGTGGAAGCCGCCGCAGGGCGCATCCGTCCCGCACAGGCCAAGCAGGTCCGGTGCGACGGCGATCATGCCGAAGGACGCCGGCAGGGCGGCCGCTGCCCCGCCGTAGAGGCCGGCGGAGGGAGCGCAGGCGTTCGCGTACCCGACGGTCGGGTGCAGGAACAACACCGTATCGAGGGTCACAGGGTCCGTGGCGCCGACGGCCAGGTCTGGCACCCCGACCATCGCCGTGGCCTCGACGGGCGCGCCGCGGTCCTGGGTGACGTAGCGGATGCGGTAGACGCGGGTGCCGTGCTCGATGGGCAGCGATCCGGGGTAGCCGAGCTGCGCCAGCAGCAGCGCGATGGTGCTCGCCGGCAGGCTGTAGAGTGGCATGGCCTCGTAGGAGACGAGGCCGCCCACGGCGGCCGGCGGGAGCCACTCGTAGGGGGGCATCCCGCAGGCACCGCCAGGCTCCCAGGCGTACTCGAAGGGCGGGCCCGAGTCTCCGGTGTCACTCGCCGAGTCCGTCTGTGTCGCGTCGTCAACGTCCGCCGAGCCCGAGTCCAGGGCGTCCCCGGCGGCCGAGTCTCCCGATGCGACGTCCGCGAGCTCCGCGTCTCCCGAGTCCCACTGTGCGGAGTCTCCGGCGAACGAGTCCTCTGCGTGCGAGTCCTCCGGGTCCGAGTCGCCCGCGTCCGCCGCCGCGGTGTCCTCCGCATGAGAGTCAACGGGGGTCGCATCTGCGACGTCAGCACCGTCGGAGGCCCCGTCGTGCCCGGCGTCAGGAGGCCCCGTGTCCTTGCCGCTCATCGAGTCGGCGGTGTCCTCGACAGAGACCGCCTGTCCTGTATCGGCGCCCGAGTCCACGGGAGCGTCTGCGCCATCGGGCACGGCATCCGCTGCGTCCGCCGTATCGGTGGAGGCGGCACCCTGCACGGTGTCGCCGCTGCACCCGGTGAGGGCCAGCAGGCACCACAGGACCCCTCGCATCGCCTTCCCTGTCATTCGGTTCGACCTCTCAGCAGCACGCGTCCAGCCCTCGCGCTCCCACTTGCTCCGCGCGGCCCGTCGGCGGCGCGCCGCGCTCCCCACGCTCCATAGTCGGAATGGGCGTCCGCGTCCAGGGACGGCTCGCCGGTGCGGGCCGGAGGGTGTGACCGCCGCGCCGCTGAGCCCGACCCGAGCCGCGGGCGGTGCGGCGGTTCGGTGTCTGGCGTTGACACGTGCGGCACGACTGGGGGATCGTCGTCGCTCGGAGGCGCCGTGCATGGAGCCGGCCAACGCGGAGGAGAACCATGATCCTGGGACTGCGCACCGTCATCTACCCCTCGCCGGACCTCGCCCTGGCCAAGGCCTGGTACACCGAGGTCCTGGGGATCTCCCCCTCCTTCGACGAGCCCTTCTACGTCGGGTTTTCGGTCGGCGGCTTCGAGCTGGGGCTCGTCCCGGATGGTGAGCCCGGGACCGCGGGCGCCACCGCGTTCTGGGGTGTGCCGGACGCGGGCGTCGAGCTCGCCCGCCTCCGGGCGATGGGGGCGACCATCCACGAAGACGTGAAGGACGTGGGAGGCGGCATCAGGGTTGCGTCGGTGCTGGATCCCTCCGGCAACGTCTTCGGGATCATCGAGAACCCGCACTTCGCTCCGAGCGACGTGCGGTGATTCGCCCAGGCGCCTGGGACCGGAGGCGCTCGCCACCGCGTCGCCACTTGGGGCCCGGTGGTCCCTGTGCTACCCTCGCCCTCGCCACGAGGAGGTCCCCATGAGCGTCCACCTGATCACGACCATCATCTGTCCGGACAGGCCCGGCATCGTCGAGCGGCTCACCCAGATCGCGCACAGGCACGGCGCCAACTGGGAGCAGAGCCGCATGGCGCGCCTCCAGGGCGACTTCGCAGGCATCGTGGCGCTCTCCGTGCCCGAGGCCAGGGTCTCCGACCTGGAGGCAGCGCTGCGGGCCCTGGACGACGCCGAGACCACCGTCACCGTGCGCCGCACCCGCGCGCTCTCCGCGGACCGCCCTTCTGCCTCGGTGCCCTATGCGCTGGTGCTCAGCGGCGCCGACCACCTGGGCATCGTCCACGAGGTGGCGCGCTCCCTTTCAGAGGCCGGCGTCAACGTGGAGCAGCTCGAGACGGAGGTGGTGCCTGCACCCATCACGGGGGCGCCGCTCTTCCGCATGGAGGCGCTGCTGCTCGCCCCCCCTGCCATGACCCTCGCGCGGCTGCGGGCTCGGCTTGGGGCCCTGGCGGACGAGCTGGGCGTCGATCTCGACGTGGATCCGGCACGCTGACCCGTCAGCCCCCGCCGATGCGCTCCACGGTGCCCGAGAGCGTCTCCCCGTCCACGGTCACGAACAGCTCGCCCTCCGTGTGCAGCACCGACCACTCGTTGGTGCGGCGGAGCCGCGCGCCGAGGGCGTCGAGCAGCGGGACCGGCAGGGCGAAGAGCTCGATGCGGGCCAGGCGCTCCGGGCGCACCATCGCGGCCTGCTGCGCCAGGGGGCGGGCGTCCCGGTGGCAGTAGACGCGGACGGTCGGGGCGGCGCGGGCGGCACGCTCCAGGCGGGTGGCGTCGAGCGATCCGACCTCGATCCACGCCCGGACCTGCCCGTCGAGCCCGACGACCCGCATGGCCGGCTCGTCCCCGGCGCACACCCCGGCCGAGGCCTCCAGCCCCTCTTGCAGGTTGAGCGACCACGCGAGGGCGCGGGCGACCAGGAACTGCGGGGTCTCCGACGGGTGGAGAGGCAGGCGCACGTCAGCCTGCTCGTAGACCCCGCGCTCCGTGTCGGAGACGTCGAGGGTGAAGCGGTACACGATGGATCCCTGCGCCATGGGCGGGCACGGTAGCAGGTGGCGACGCGCTACGCCACGTCGTAACGATGATCGGCGCATCTCCGCACATCCGGGTTTCCAGGTCGCTTGTTCCGGCGTAGGATGTGCGCCCCTTGGGAAGGGTGGGACGCCGCGTCCCTCGCACACGAACCTCGGCCCGGTCGGGCCCCGCGAGCCTACGGAGGAGAGCACATGACATCACGCATCACCTGGACCCAGATCGACGAGGCGCCCGCGCTGGCGACCTATGCGCTTCTCCCCGTCGTGCAGGCGTTCACCCGGGGCTCTGGCATCGAGGTGGAGGAGCGGGACATCTCGCTCGCCGGCCGCATCATCGCCAACTTCCCGGACCGGCTCACGGACGCCCAGAAGATCGGCGATCACCTGGCGACCCTCGGCCAGCTCGTGAAGACCCCCGAGGCCAACATCATCAAGCTGCCCAACATCAGCGCCTCCATCCCGCAGCTCAAGGCGGCGCTCAAGGAGCTGCAGGACAAGGGCTACGACCTGCCAGACTACCCGGAGGACCCCCAGACGGACGAGGAGCGCGCCCTGCAGAAGCGGTTCGCGAAGGTCCTCGGGTCGGCGGTCAACCCGGTGCTGCGCGAGGGCAACTCGGATCGCCGCGCCGCCACGTCGGTCAAGAAGTTCGCCCAGAAGAAGCCGCACAAGATGATGAAGCCGTGGCCGGAGTCGGGCTCCAAGGCGCGAGTCGCGCACATGACGGCTGGCGACTTCTACGGCTCCGAGACCTCGATGACCCTGGCGGCCCCGACGACCGTGCGCATCGAGCACGTGGCCGCCGACGGCGCGGTGACGGTCCTCAAGGACAAGCTGGCGCTCCAGGCGGGCGAGATCATCGACTCGGCCACCATGAACGTGGCTGCGCTGCGCCGGTTCTACGCGGAGCAGATCGAGGAGGCCCGCAAGGACGGCGTCCTGCTGTCGCTGCACCTCAAGGCCACCATGATGAAGATCTCCGACCCGGTCATGTTCGGCCACTGCGTGTCGGTGTACTTCGCGGCGGCGCTCGACAAGCACGCAGACGTGCTGCGCGAAGTGGGCGCCAACGTCAACAACGGCCTCGCCGGAGTGCTGGAGAAGCTCGACCGCCTGCCCGCCGACAAGCGCGCCGAGATCGAGGCGGACATCGCGGCGGTCTACACGGCGCAGCCGCCCCTGGCGGTCGTGGACTCCCGCAAGGGCATCACGAACCTGCACGTGCCCAACGACGTGATCGTCGACGCGTCCATGCCCAACGTCATCCGCGACGGCGGCAAGATGTGGAACATGGCCGACGAGCTGCAGGACTGCATCGCCATGGTGCCGGACCGCTGCTACGCGACGATGTACGCCGAGATCCTGGAGGACGCGAAGCGGAACGGCCAGTTCGACCCCGCGACCATGGGCAGCGTGTCCAACGTGGGCCTCATGGCCCAGCAGGCCGAGGAGTACGGCTCCCACGACAAGACCTTCTTCGCCCCGTCCGCGGGGACGGTCCGGGTGGTGGACGAGGGCGGCAAGACGCTGCTGTCCCAGACCGTCGAGCCCGGAGACATCTTCCGCATGTGCCAGTCCAAGGACGTGGCCATCCGCGACTGGGTCAAGCTGGCGGTGAGCCGCGCGCGGGCCACCGGGGTCCCTGCCATCTTCTGGCTGGACGAGAACCGCGGGCACGACGCGCAGGTGATCAAGAAGGTGCGCGAGACCCTGCCGACCCACGACACCGCTGGGCTCGACATCCGCATCATGAAGCCGACCGAGGCCATGCGCTTCTCCCTGGAGCGCATCCGCAAGGGGCTCGACACCATCTCCGTGACCGGCAACGTGCTCCGCGACTACCTGACCGACCTGTTCCCCATCCTGGAGCTGGGCACCAGCGCCCGCATGCTCTCCGTCGTGCCGCTGCTCGCCGGCGGCGGGCTGTTCGAGACGGGCGCGGGCGGCTCGGCGCCGAAGCATGTGCAGCAGTTCCTGAAGGAGGGCCACCTGCGCTGGGACTCCCTCGGGGAGTACTGCGCGCTGGTGCCGTCGCTGGAGCTGATCGCCACGAACACGGGCAACCCGCGCGCGGCCCTGCTCGCCCGCACGCTGGACGAGGCCATCGGGACCTACCTGGAGAACGGCCGGCTGCCGTCAAGAAAGGCGCGCGAGCTCGACAACCGCGGCAGCACCTTCTACCTGACCCTCTACTGGGCCCAGGCGCTGGCCGCCCAGGACGAGGACGCGGAGTGGAAGGACCGCTTCGGGAAGGTGGCGCGCCAGCTCGCCGAGAACGAGTCCCGCATCGCCCAGGATCTCATCGACGCCCAGGGCAGCCCCGTGGACATCGGCGGCTACTACCGCCCCGACACCGCGCTGACCGCTCGCGCCATGCGGCCGAGCGCCACGCTCAACGGGATCATCGACGGGATGTAGGGGAGCTCGACTCAGCCACCCACGCCGGGGAGCTGTCGCAGTGGACGGGGACACTCCTGCGGAGAGCCGCCGCGGTGCCCGCCCCCCGCCTCCGGTCGCCTCTGACACGGTCGCCTTTGCCATCGTCTCTGCCACCGGGGGCTGGTGGGCAGGGGGCAGCGGCGATCCGCACGCTCTGGAGCCTCGCCGCTCGCCCTGGAGGCCCGCATGTGGGACTGGACACTGGATGGGGGCCCTGCGACGCACGTCGCGGTGCCTGACGACGTGACGGCCGAGGTGATCGCGCGCGTCGACCAGCCGCCAGGTACGTTCCGGTTGGACCCCTACCGAGACGTGTGGCACCCGGCCAGCGCGGTGGGGCCTCTGCGCGACTCACTCCGGCGCGCCGTCGTGACGCGGGAGGCCGAGCTGCGGGCACGGACTCTGGCGGCGCTCCACCTCGCTGACGTTGCACCCTGGGCCATGGAGGCTATCCGTGTGTCCGAGGAGCGAGACTCGATTCTGACCGCGCTGCGAGAGCTGATGGCGCTATGTGAGCTGGCGGTCCAGGAAGGTCTCGGAGTGAGAGTCTACGGAGACTGAGAGTCGCCGGTCACCCCCAGTCGGACCTCACGATCCCGACGGCGCGATGCTCACCTTCTCTCCGGGAGTCCAGCTCTTGTGCTCGTCCGTGTAGTAGAGGTAGGCGCGGCTCGCCGGCCCCGTGTAGGTGCCCGGGATCGCCGCCAGCAGGCTCACGGGCACCCGCACGGCCTTCTTCGGGCCCAGGTCGCGCCAGTACAGCACCACGTCCCGGCCCCTCACCTCGTAGGCGGCGATGGTGCCGGCCTTCACGAGCTCCTTGAGCTGGTCGTGGCGTGGCTCCAGGCCACCGGGCACCCCAAGGATGGCGACGGGGGTCGGCAGCGCCTTGTCGCCCTTGTTGGTGACGACCGCCTCCAGCTCCGTGACGTCGCCCTCCTTCACGTCGCGGTCGATCAAGCGGGTCTTCAGGTCGACGGCCACCGCGTCAGACGAGGCGGGCTGCGTGTCCGTCCACCGCACGGCCCCCGTGACCGGCATGGCGCCACCGCCCTCCATCTCCAGGCTGATGGTGTGGCTCCCGACCGTCATGCGCTCGGCGAAGTCCGGCAGCTCGATGGCACCCTTGGTCTCGCCGTCGAAGGGGACCGCGCCGACCAGCTCTCCGTCGACCAGCAGCCGCACGGTGCCGGGCGCCTTGGGCCTCGCGCGGGCCTTGTCGTACTCCACGATGGCCTGGAGCGCCAGGACCGTGGACTGGGTGCTGCCGTAGCGGCCGTCCTTGCACGCGTCTGCGAGCCAGCGCACGGCCCCTTCGACCTGGTCCTGGTGCGCGGGGCTCCGGAGCCAGGCGAGGGTCGCGATGGCCGTGGTCTCGATGTCCAGCGCGTCCCCGCTCGACCCGACGATGCTGTTGAGGCCGCCCGCCACGTGGCCATCCTTGACCTGGGCCGCCGCCAGCCGGTCGAGGAACACCTTGGCGTCCTTGCCGGCGTGGAGGAGCGTGTTGGCCGTCAGACCCCACACGTAGGGGTCCTTGCTGCCCAGAGACGCGTCCTCCAATGACAAGAGCTCCGTGGCGAGCCCCTCCTTGCCGCCCGTGCGGACCAGCGCGTAGGTGATGTAGGCGTTGGAGGCGTCCCGGTCCTCGATCCAGGTGTGCAGCGCGCGGCGCTCCCGCTTGAAGCCGCCCTTGCCGTCGCGGCGGCCGAGGAGCCAGCCGCGGGTGTCGGCGAGCATCTCCCGGTCCACGTCCCGCACGGTCGCCATGTCCGTGAACTCCAGCAGGCCGAAGGCGCTGAGCGCCTCGTGGCCCGGGTCCTCGCCGAACCACTCGTAGCCCTTCCCCTTGCACTCGAAGCCGCGGAGCCGCTCGTAGCCCTTGGCGAGCAGGTCCGAGGACCGCGCGATGAGCGTCGGGTCCACCCCGGCGTGGGACATGAAGTACTGCTGCGCCATCACGAGCGGGTAGGTGGTGGAGCTCGTCTGCTCGAAGCAGCCGTAGGGCTCCTGGATCAAGCGCTCGAAGGCGCTCGTCAGGCTCGCCAGCGGGGTCGGGTGCACGGCGACCCGCGCCGTCAGGCTGTCTCGAACGAGCCCGGGAGAGACGGTCACCTTGCGCGTGACCGGCCTGCCCGGCTCCAGGAGCCCGCCGAAGCCGACCTCTTGCGGGAACCCGTTGGCCTCGACCAGGAGCTGCCGCGTCGAGCGGTCCGCGTAGCCGCCCGCCTGGGCCGCGATCACCACGTCCAGCGTGCCCGGGGCCCCGTCGATCTCCAGGTCGACCACGCGCCGCACCCCGGAGCGAGCCTCCACCGCGAAGGGGGTCACCGAGGGACCGGGCTTGCCGCCGAGGGTCAGGGCGAGGGTCGCGCCCTCGAGCGGCGCGTCCGTCCCGTTGGTCACGGCCACGGGCAGCCGAACCATGTCTCCCCGCGTCACGTGCAGCGGGAGCTTGGGCTCGGCGTGGAAGGGCTCCACCGACTCGATCAGGGCCGTCCCCGCGCCGATGGCGCCGCTGGCGGAGAATCCATCCGCGAGGGCGCGGAAGCCGGTCACGGAGTCGGACAGCGCGAAGCGGACGCGGGCGACGCCCTTTGCGTCGGTCTTGATGCCCGCCGCCCAGTAGAGGGTCTCCGTGAAGTCGGTGCGCTCCCCGGGGGCGCGGTTGGGGCGGGCCGGATGGGCATACTCTCGGACCCAGGAGCCCACGGGCGACCAGAACTCCTCGGCCAGCGCCTCGCCGGCCATGATGGGCTGCTGCATGGCGAAGCCAGCGGCCATCGCATCCGCGGCGTCGATCTTGGCGACCTCCTCCTTGGCGGGGAGCTCCTTGGCGTCCCTGTCCCCCGCGGCGTCCTCGGCGACCTCCGGCTCGGCCGGTGCCTCCGGCTCCGATGCGTCTGCGGGCGCGCCGTCGTCCTCCGGCGCCATGGCCGGCACGGCGGCGGGGAAGAGCATGTCCGGGGCGCCGGTGGCGACGGCGCCGAACCGCGAGATGGCTGGCTGCTCTCGCAGCGCGAGTACCCGGCGCGCCGCGTCTCCGTGGGTGGCCACGAAGGCGTCGGGGCCTGCGAAGGCGAAGCGGCGCCACCCCTGCGTGCCGAGGAGCAGGTCCACCGCCACGGCGGCCTCCGGGTTCGCCGGGTCGAGGTAGACGTGTGCGTCCGCCAGCTCGCGCACCTCCGGCTCCAGAAACACCATGACAGGCAGGCGCGGCGCTTGATCCCGCTTGTCCACCATCTCCAGGACCGTGTCGTCCGTGACCGTCAGTCCGACCACCGCCTCCACGGGCTTCCCTCCCTGGGTGGCCGTGACGGTCAGCTCCACGTCGGCGCCGGGAACGTAGCGGTCACGGTCCGCAGTCACCGTCAGCTCCAGGGCGCTCGTGGGCTTGCGAAACACCAGCCGCTCGGCCAGCGGGCGGCCGTTTCCGTCCCAGACGGTCGCGACGAGGACGCCGTCTGCACTCTCTGCCGGGGTCAGCGAGACCGGCTTCGTCTCCCCCGCGCGCAGGTCGACGGTGACCCGGGCCACCTCCACCTCCCGGCGAGACAGGGTGACGACCGCGCCCAGGGCCGCAGACGACCCGAGCTCCAGGCGGACGGCGCCGCCCGCCTCCGTCACTGGGTCCAGCGCGCGGATCACGGCGCCGGCCGTCGCCTTCGGCAGAGTCCAGGTCTTCTTGATCCCGTTTGGTCTCAGAATCTGGAGCTCGTAGGTCTCGTCCGGAGACGGGACCAAAGAGAACACCCCCCGCCCGTCGTGCCCGGACTGAAAGCGGGCGACCTCGCGGCCCGCCGAGTCTGCAACGATTCCGTCCAGGTCGGCGGGCTTGCCGTTGGGTTGGCGTCCCTCGAAGTAGACCCGGCAGGGCAGGCCGGTGATCAGATCGCCCCCCTCCGGGAAGAGCTGGAGGTCCACCGCCTGGGTCAAGATGGGGAGAGTCTTCGTGGCGGTCTCCACGACGCCGCCGTCGGTGACGGTCATGGCGAGGGTGCCTTCGCCGCGCTCAATCTCCTTCGGGAGCGCAAAGGAGGCGGCCACGTTGCCATCGGCACCGACGACACCCGCGCCGCGAAACACCTCTGCTCCGTCGACCCGCGCGACGATCACCACGCCGGCTCCCGCGGGCACGCCGCCTTCGGGGCGCTCCACGTGGAGCGTGGCCTGGACGGTGTCTCCCGGCCCATAGCCGTCCTTGACGAACTCGATCTGGGTCTTGAGGCGCGGCGCCCGGTAGGCTCGCACGTCGAAGCGGCGCTCGGCGGGCGCCCACCCCTCGTTGGGCCACCGGACGACCAGGGTGTGCTCTCCCCCGGCCTGGCCCGCCGGCACGATCCACTGGAAGGCGGCGACCGAGTCCTGCGTCTGGGACCACCCCGACGCCAGGGAGTCCCCCTTTGGCCCCCTCACCTCGACGAAGGCGTTGGCCGCGCTCGGGAGCGGCGTGCGGTCCATGGCGCGCAGCACGACCGCCCGGACGTAGACGGTCTCTCCCCCTTTGTAGATGGGCTTGTCGGTGCTCACATAGGTCAGGGGGCGCTCGGCGCCGCCCAGCTCATCGCTTGCGCCATCGCGGGCCTCGGGGCTCCCGGCGATACCCATCGCGACCAGCGCGCCCAGCGCCAGGCGCCGAATCGTCTTCCCGTGCTTCGTGCTCATGGGGCTCCTCCTTCGTCCCGGGCTGGGGGGGACCGGCGCATCAACGCGCGACCCCGCCGTCGGGTTCTGGCGAGCATCGCACGTTCTGGCGAGGGAGGGAACCGCCGCTCAGGGGCAGGCGTTGGGGGCACCGGGGGACGGGGGCACCTGGACGATGAAGTCGTCGCCCGAGCGGCGCGCGGGACCGCAGCGCTGGATGGACGCCGTGTCACCGGCGCCGGTCCCCGCCTCGTCCACCTGGGTGCGCCCCGGGGTCCCCATGGGCCCGATCAGCACGTCGAGGAGGCCCGGATCGTCCGCGTCGGCCGTGTCGTACACCAGGGCGTCGATGATCCCCGCCGCCGTGACGGGCGTGTTGTTGGGGAAGCTGCTCGCGGCACCCTGATGGAGACTCACCCCGTCCTGGCCGTTCTGCAGGAAGTTGCTCGCGAAGGTCACCTGCGGCGTGGGCACGACCCCGGCGTTGCCGACCAGGAAGTAGCCGCCGGCGTCCGCGGTGCCGAGCTGCACGGCGTAGTAGCTCAGGTCGTTCGAGCCGTTCCAGAAGGCGAGCACGTAGTCGCTGAGGTCCGCACCGGGCACGCCGGACGCGATCTCCACGAACTCCGCGACGTCGGTGCCGGGGGTGTCCGAGTCCAGCTCGTTGATCACCAGGTGGATGACGGTCACGGGCAGCGGCGCGGTTGCCCCCGCTGCCGTCGTGACGCTGAGGGTCGAGGCGTCCACTGGGGTCGCGTCTGCGATGGGGCCGACCTTCAGGGTCGCGTCATCGACGACGCTCACCGGCTGCGAGATCCCTGCGATGGAGGCGCCCGAGGCGCCGGTGAAGCCGCTGCCCGCGATGGTCAGCGTGGCGCCGCGAGCGAGCGCCTTCAGGTCGAGGCCGTAGGCGATTACGGTGACAGGAGTGTCCGCAGAGACTCCCACGCCACCCGCCACGGTCAGAGTCTGGGCCCCCGCGGGAGTCCCCTGGGCGACGGGGCCGACGGTGACCTCCGAGGCCGACACGATGGCGAAGGGTTGCGGCACGCCTCCGATGGTGACGCCCGTGGTCGCCGTCAGCCCGGCTCCCTCCACCGTGAAGGTGGAGCCTCGGGGGATGATGCCGTGGCTCGTGCCTGTCACGTCGAAGGAGGTCGCCACGTCGGCGACGCCCCAGCTGCCCGCACCTCCGCCCCACACGCCGCTCAGATCGCAGTAGCGCCACTCCGAGGCGTCCAGGGTGTGGGGGTCCAGCAGCCGGTACCGGAAGCCGTAGAGCCAGGAACCAGCCTGGTGGATGACGAGCTGTCCGAGCACCTCGTCATTGTGCGAGCCGCCGTTGGCGTACCCCGGGTTGAAGCTGGCCGGGGCCCAGGACCAGGACTCCGGCGCCGCAGCGTCGGTGCCGTGACCGATCTGGGCGACCACGAAGGGGTACTGGTCGTTGGCGCCGACGACCCGGTCCGTGATGCCGGGCTCCCAGAACTGGCTGTAGACCGGTGCGGCGCTGCCCGACGGCAGCGGGTCGAGGGTCGGGGGCCACTGGAGGTTGCACCAGTCCACGGGCGGGACGGGGATGGGAACTCCGCACGTGCCGTTGGGCGCGCCGGGAGAGCCGAAGTCTCCCGCTGACAGCGGAGTCGTCGCGCTGCACCAGTACCAGGGCTGGAGAGCGCCCGGCAGCCCGGTGGCATTGGCCGACAGCTCCATGGAGCGGGCCGCGTCGCCCGGGAACGCGGGGGTCAGGTCCAGCCGAGCGATTGGGGTGTCGTCGTGGTGCAGCACGATGGACGACTGCTCCCACAGCAGGAGATCAGGGAGCTCGACATCCACGTCGACGCCGCCGTTCTGGGCCGGGTCGGCGATTGCCCCAACGACGAGGAGACCGCCGGGCGCCACCAGGATGGGGGAGTCGGACGGCAGGTCGTAGAGCTGCGCCAGGGAGAGCTCGACCACGGTCAGGCCCGCCAGGTCGAGCAGGTCGCTGGACTGGTTGCGCACCTCGAACCACACGTTGTAGGGGTCCACGCCCGAGGAGATCATCACCTCGGTGATCAACAGATCACCAGGGAGGGGCGGGACCGGTGCCACGCAGGCTCCGTCCGCGCACACCGGCGCGGCCTCGGAGCACTCCGCGCTGGTCGTGCAGCAGTCTCCGGCTGCGCAGCAGGCGCCGTCTCGGCAATATCCCGACCCGCACTCGAGGCCGGCCGGATCGGCGCAGGGTGAACCGTCCGGCTGCCGGGGCAGACACTCCGTGTCGTCGTCGTCGTCGTCCACGTCGTTCACGTCGCAGAAGGTCTGGCCCACGCAGTCGGTCTGCTCCAGGCAGATCTCCTCGCAGCCGCTCGGGCCACACAGATACGGCGCGCACTCCGGCGGCGCCGCTGGCTCGCAGCCGACGCCCGGGGTGCAGAGCTCCACGCCGTTGCAAGGGTCGCCGTCGTTGCACTCGGGCGGAGTGCCCGTGAGACAGCCGAGCGTGGGGTCACAGAGCGCGATGCCCGTGCACGGGTCTCCGTCGTCGCACTCGTCGGGGGGGATGGCGACGTAGCAGGAGCCATCCGACGGGTCGCAGTCCTCGAGCCCGGTGCAGAGGTCGCCGTCGTCACAGTCGACGGGGGTGCCAGCCTGACATCCGGTCGTGGGGTGGCATGTCTCCTCGCCGTTGCACGAGTCCCCGTCGTCGCACGGGTCCGGGGGAATCGCCACGTAGCAGCCCGCCGCGGCGTCGCAGTCTTCCAGCCCGGTGCAGATGTCGCCGTCGTCGCAGGCGAGCGCCGTGCCCGCGACGCAGCCCGCCGCCGTGTCGCAGGTCTCGACGCCATTGCAGGCGTCGCCGTCGTCGCAGGTGAGGGCCGTGCCCGCGACGCAGCCCGTCGCCGCGTCGCAGGTCTCGACGCCATTGCAGGCGTCGCCGTCGTCGCAGG
>BTVJ01000048.1:0-53955 GCA_045863395.1 Myxococcales bacterium | reverse complement strand
AGCACCATCACACAGGCGGACCGTCATACCATCAGGGACGCGGTCCGGTAACAATCCGCCGCGGACTCGGCGCATGAGGATCGCGCCCATATTTCAAGCGACCCTCTCCATGATGGCGCTGGGGGCCGCGGGCACGCCAGGCCCTGCGACTCGACCGGCCCGACAGGCGACCCGACGACCAGGGCCGGCGACCAGGGCCGACGACCGCCCCGACGCCCCGGACCGGAGCTCGCATCCGTTGATGCGCGGCGGGCACCATGCTAGCGTATCGGGCCTTGCTGGCAAGCGGGTGTTCGCCTGCCGTCACCCCGCGGGGACACGCGTGCCGATGAGGCGCCTCTCAGGCCACCACATCTTTGTACAGGGCCCCGGAGGTTCGGTCCGTCACCGCGGCCGCCGCGGCGCCCCGGGGGGGGTTCGCCGCGCCCGCAGGCCGGGTGGGGCCCTTCCAAGGTCTCGCCGGGCCGCCAGCGGGGATGCAGCGGCGGCCGAATGCGACCGAACCTTCGGGGCGCTGTACCTGGCCCTGGCGCTCGTCACGCTGCTCGCCTGCGGCGGGACGAACCACAGCCCCACCCTCGACCCCGTGGCGGACCAGACCGTCGCCGTGGGAGAGGAGCTGGACGTGCTGCTCACGGGGCGCGACCCGGACGGCGACACCCTGCGTTTCAGCCTGGCCGAGGGGCCCAAGGGGGCGGCCGTCCTGGAGGTGGGGAGCAGCGCGTTCTTCCGGTGGGCGCCCCTGATCAACCAGGTGGAGCCGGGCGGGACGTCCTTCACGGCCACCGTGCGCGTGGAGGACGGCAACGGCGGGAGCGCCGAGCGGACCTTCAGCATCTTCGCGTATCCCGAGGGCGGGACCCCGGTGTTCCTCAACCCGAGCGGCTTCGTGGTCAACCTGGCGTACTCGACGCGCGTCGCCTTCCTCGTGGAGGTGAAGGACGACGACACGGACGCCGCCAACATGGTGCTGCGCCTGGTCAGCGGCATCGAGGGCGCCGAGTTCAACCTGATCAACGGCAAGCAGGCGTCCTTCTACTGGAAGCCGACGCCGGTTCAGATCGCGCAGAGCAGCTACTGGTCCGTAGTCGTGGGCGCCGACGACGGGGTGCACCCGGAGGTGCAGCAGGCGATCTCCATCATCCTGCTCAACGGCGAGGCCGGCCACTGCCAGGGGAGCCCGCCGAGCGTCCAGCACGTGCCCCTCGGAGACATGCACGGGGGCGCGGGCTACGAGGTGAGCGCCGAGGCCACCGACCAGGACACGCTGGTCGCGTCCATGACGCTGCTCTGGTCGCCCAAAGAGGCCACCGACGCCCAGATGACGGCAGTACCCATGAAGATGGTCGACGGGCTGTGGCGGGGGACCATCCCGGCGCCGGCGCTGTCAGGGACGCAGACCGCCACCCTCCGCTATGCGCTCGTGGCGCGCGACAACGACGACATCACCGGGACCGCGTGCGACCATGAGACGCGCCACCCGAAGGCCGGGGTCCACGCGTTCTGGGCCTACGCCCCCGGCAACGAGGGAGCCTGCGCCGAAGACGGCCTGGAGCCCAACGACACCGCGGATCAGGCGTCGCCGCTGGTGCCCGGCCAGACCCTGCTGCGGGCGTGCGGCGGGGACGACGACTGGTTCTCGATCACGGTCGGTGCCGGGCAGACCCTGTCCGCATCGGCGCGGTGGGAGCCAACCCACGGGACGCTGGACCTGACCCTCGTCGATGGCAGCGGGGCCAAGCTGGGTGAGGTGTCGGGAACTCCAGGGACGCCGCTCGTCTGGGGCCCCGCCAAGTCGACGACCACGCTGCTCCTGAGGGCCCGGTCCCCGGCCGGGACCGCCATGGCCTGGACCCTGTCCGTGGACCTGTCGGACCAGACCTGCACCGACGACCCGCTGGAGCCCAACGACGGACCGCTGGCGGCGCGCCCCATCACGGCGGGCATCACGGACGGGCTGACCATCTGTCCCGACAACCACGACTGGTACGCCATCCAGGCCACCACCGGACAGGTGCTGACCATCGCCGTGCTGTTCGATCACGCCGTCGGGGACCTGGACGCCGTGCTGTACGCCCCGGACGGCACCTCGCCCGTCGCGTCCTCCACCACCCAGACCAGTGACGAGACGATCACCTTCGAGGTCCCCCAGACCGGCACATGGCTCCTGGAGGTCCGCGGCTTCGAGGGCCAGAGCAACGCCTACGAGCTGGCCGTCTCCCTGGCGGCGGCGGGGGACGTGTGCTCCGAGGACATCCTGGCGCCCAACCAGACCCCGGAGAAGGCCGCGACGCTTCCGGCCGGCGCCTGGAGCGGCCTGACCGCCTGCCCCGGCACCAGCGACTGGTTCGCCTACGGGCTCAACGGAGGCGAGACCCTGTTCGCCCTCGCACAAGCCCCAGCGCCCCTGAAGGTGCGCCTGTATGCGGGCGACACGGTGATTGGGGAGAGCGGCAGCGACGCCGATGGCTCCTGGGGACAGGCCGTCATCCAGAAGTCCGGGAAGACCCTGATCGAGGTGCGCAACGAGGGCACCGCGCCTGCACCCTACACCTTCGCGCTGGCGGTGACCGAGCCGGACGGGCCGTGCAAGGACGACCGCTTCGAGCCCAACGACACGCCGCCCCAGGGCCCGACCATCGAGCCCGGCGTGCTGACCCGCGGCAAGGTGTGTGGCAGCAACACGGACTGGTACCGGGTGTTCATCGGGGGCTTCGAGACGGCCACGCTCTGGCTGCTGTTCGAGCACGGCGCGGGGGACCTCGACCTGCGCCTCTACGACGCGGATGGGAAGCTCATGGGGGGGAGCACGTCGACGACGGACGACGAGCTCGTGGAGGCATTGGTCGACAAGGGGGGTTACTACTACGTCGAGGTGCGCGGCAAGGGAGCCGTGAGCAACGCCTACGACCTGGTCTTCTTCGCCGAGGACTGAGATGGGAAGGTGGGTATGGGCGCTGGCGCTCGTCGCGCTGGCGGGGTGCCGTGCGGAGGAGGGCGTCGAGTGCGCCCTCGACACGGACTGCGAGGGGGGGCTCCTGTGCCACCCGTTCACGAAGATCTGCACGGCGCCGCTGTGCGACTCCAAGGGGGTGTGCAGCCTGCCCGACCCGGACGCGGGCGCCGATGTCGGCGCAGACGCGGGCCCCTCGGACACGGGCCCCGCGGATACGGGCCCGGCGGGCAAAGACACCGGCCAGCCGATCGACGCCCCGGTCGGTGACACCGGCCCCGTGAGCTGCGACATGCCCGCCACCTTCGCCGGCACGTCGTGGCGGGTGACGAAGTTCCAGATCGCGCCGGACGGCAAGAAGGGCAACGGCCTCGACGTGGACGGCAGCGCCGCCACCTGCGCGCCGCCCCTGGAGTGCGAGGCGGGCATCGACAACGCCTTCGGCAAGGTGGGGGGCCTGGCCAACGGCTTCCTGGAGCAGTCCATCGACGACGGCACGACCGTCCTCGTGGTGCACGTGACGCCGGAGGGCCCCGGCCGCGCGGTGTGGACCCTCGACTGCGAGGACGCGGGCGGGACGATTCGAGCCCTTCCCCTGACCTGGGGAGACTGTGGACCGAAGGGAGCCATCCCTGGGGCGACCTTCGACGGCAAGTCCCTCGGGGCCGGCGACGGCGGCACCTTCATCATCCCCCTGGCGCTGCTCGGCTCGGTGCTCCGGGTCCCCCTGGCGGACGTGGAGGTCTCCGGCACCGTGGATGGGAAGCTCTCGCTCGTCCTGGCCGGCGCCCTCAAGCAGGCGGACCTGAACGCCGCCATCGACAGCATCCCCAAGGAGACCTTCGGCGGCCTCACCCACCAGCAGGTCAAGGACCTGGTCGCAAACAACTACACGGTGGACCTGGACATGGACGGCGACGGGACCAAGGAGTCCATCTCCGCGAGCTTCCTCGTCGAGGGCACGCCCGTCACCGTGGTGGGGCCCTGACCGCGATGCACACCCTCCCCCGGCGTGCCTTCCTCGCGGCGCTCGCCTTCGCCCCGCTGCGGGCGCTGGCCATCGGCCCGCTCTCCCAGCTCCGGCTGGCGCGGCTCGACTACGCCGGGGACCCGACGACGCGCACGTCCGCGCTGCCGTCGCTGTCGCGGGAGCTGCGCCTGCGCACCAGCATCGACGTCTCCGTCGACCGCCACGTGGTTCACCTGGGAGACCCCTCCCTCTTCCAGTACCCCCTGCTGGTCATGCGCGGCGACCGAGACTACGGCGGCCTCCCGGCGGCGCAGGCGAGCCGGCTCAAGGCGTGGATCGAGGCCGGGGGATTCCTGCTCGTCGACAACGTGGGGGCCGCAGGGCCATCGGAGGACTTCGACCAGGCGATCCGCGCCGAGCTGCGGCACCTGTTTCCCCGCGCGCCGCTCGTCCGACTGCCGGCGGAGCATGTGCTCTACCGCGACTTCTACCGCCTGAGCCACATCGCCGGCCGCACGACGGCGCGCCAGTTTCTCGAAGGGCTCTCCATCGAGGGGCGCCTCGCCGTGGTCTACTCGCAGCTCGACCTGACCGGCGCCTGGGCCCGCGACGAGCTGGGCGCGTGGGAGTATGACGTGGTCCCGGGCGGAGACTCCCAGCGCGAGCTGGCCTTCCGGGTGGGCATCAACATCGTGCAGTACGCCCTGTGCCTCGACTACAAGGACGACCAGGTGCACCTGGACTACCTGCTCCACAAGCGCAAGTGGAAGATCACCAAGCCCCAGGTGGAACCATGAGTGGGTCGCGGTGCTAGACTGGCTCCTCAGAGGCTCCGACGGCGCCCACGAGGTGGTCCTCGCCGCGGACTGGCCCTTCTGGGTCCAGGCGACGGTGCTCGCCACCTGCGCGGGCATCTTCGCGCTGACCGCCTGGAACTACCGAGGCGCCCGTCCGCTTCGCCGCGCCGTTCTCCTCGGCCTGCGGGCGGGGATCCTCGCGCTGTTGGTGTTTCTCTTCTACCAGCCGGCCTGGGTGGAGGAGTCGGTCCAGCGGAGCCGCAACACGGTCGCCGTCCTCATCGACGACTCGGAGAGCATGACCCTGCCCCATGGAGACGGCACGCGCCTCGCCGCCACCCGCCGCCTGGTCGAGCGCTTGGGGCCCGCCCTCGACGCGCTCACCGCCGACAACGACGTGCGGGTGATGCTGTTCTCCGAGGAGCTGCGCGACGTGGAGCGGGAGGACGCGGCCCTGGCGCTGGAGGGCCGGGGCAAGGCGACTCCACTCCTGGAGACTCTGGAGCGACTGCGCGACGCGACGAGGGGACGCGATCTCGGCGGCGTCGTCCTGATCTCGGACGGCGTCGACAACGGCAAGCTCCGCCACCGCATGGACGGCGCCACGGGCCTCGACGACGACACGGTGCGCTTCGTGGAGTCTCTCGGCGTGCCCATCCACACCTTCGGCTTCGCTGGCGACGAGGCCCTGCGGGACGTGTCCGTACACCGCCTCAAGGCGAGCACCTTCGCCTTCCACCTGAACGCGACGGGCCTGGAGGCGACCATCCGAATCACGGGATACTCACCCGGGACCAAGGTTCAGGCGGGCCTCTACGAGAATGGTCGGCTCCTGACCCAGCGGGTCGTGACGGTGCTGCCGGGCAAGCGGGACTACGACCTGGCCTTCGAGTATGTGCCGCGGGCGCTGGGGGGGCAGGTCTACGCCGTGGCGGCCGAGCGCCTGCCCGGCGAGGTCACCCACGGCAACAACGAGAAGCTGGCCGTGGTGAGCGTGATCCGTGATCGCATCCGCGTGCTCCAGATCTGCGGGCACCCGAGCTGGGACCAGCGCTTCCTTCGGAATCACCTCAAGCGCAACCCGAGCGTCGATCTCATCAGCTTCTTCATCTTGATCAACCCCCGCAACGCCTTCGCGGTTCGCCCTGAGGACACGGCGCTCATCCCGTTCCCGGCCGACGAGCTCTTCGTCGAGGAGCTGGGCGGCTTCGATCTCATCGTGTTCCAGGACTTCAACCACGGGCCCTTCCAGACGCGGCAGCACCTGTTCCGGGTGCGGGACTTCGTGAAGAAGGGTGGCGCCTTCCTGATGGTGGGCGGCCGGCTCGGGCTCTCTGAAGGGGGCTACTTCGGCACCGAGATCACGGAGGTGCTGCCCCTCGCGCTCCAGCCCTCCACCGGGGGCGGCGAGACCCTGGACGAGCAGGAGTTTGCGCCGCGCCTCACGGCGGCGGGGGAGACTCACCCGGTGACCCGCCTGGCCCTGGACCCCGACGCCAACGAGCGCATCTGGGGGAGTCTCCCGCAGTTGGAAGGAATCAACAAGACCCTGGGCCTCGCCCCCGATTCCGTCTCGCTGCTGGAGCACCCGACCCTGGGGGCTGGAATGCCCGTCGTGGCGGTACGTGAGGCGGGAGAGGGGCGCACCATGGTCGTGGCTACGGACAGCACCTGGCGGTGGAGCTTCGAGCACGCCGGGGCGGGCGGCGACGCGGGACCCTACACCACGTTCTGGGACAACGCCATCCGGTGGCTCATTCGCGACCCGGAGCTGGAGCTGCTGCGCATCGCGGTGGAGCGCGGGGAGACTCCGCTCGGAGAGCCGGCGCGCGCCACGGTGCGCGCCTTCGGCCTCGACTACAAGCCGGCGCCGGAGCAGCGCGTGGCGGTGACCGTGATCCGGCGGGGCGGGCTCCTGACGTGGACCGAGGAGCAGACGGTAAGCCAGCAGGAGGGGATCACCGACGAGCGGGGAGAGCTGCCCGTGGAGCTGGTGCCGGAGGCTTCCGGGGTCTACGAGATCCGCGCGAAGACCACGCTTCGGGACCGGGAGGTCCAGGCGAGCGCCATCTTCCTCGTGGTCGAGGACAACCCGGAGCTGCGGGACGTGGTCTCCGAGGTCGACGTGCTCGGGCTGCTGTCGCGCGCCTCGGGCGGACGCGCGGCGACCATCTCGGCCACCCCGCAGGACCTGCCAGTGCTGGAGCCGCGGGTCATGAAGATCACCCGCCGCGACCGCCACGAGCTGTGGAGCGGCGCCGACGTGCTCGCGCTGGCGGCGCTGCTCTTGGGGGCGGAGTGGTGGCTCCGGCGCCGCTCGGGGTTCCTGTGAGCCCCGTGAGCCTGGCTCCCTTCGACCTGGAGGAGCGCCTCCGCACCCTGCCCCGCGCCCCCGGTGTCTACCTGATGAAGGACCGGGCGGGGACCATCATCTACGTGGGCAAGGCCAAGAGCCTCGCGAACCGCATCCGCTCCTACTTCGGCGCGACCAGTGACACCCGCTTCTTCGTGGGGCTGCTCGACCGGGTCCTCGGCGACATCGAGATTGTCATCACGGCCAACGAGAAGGAGGCGCTGCTCCTCGAGAACGAGCTGATCAAGAAGCACAAGCCGCGCTTCAACGTGGAGCTGAAGGACGACAAGAACTTCCTGAGCATCCGCATCGACCGCCGCACCCCCTACCCCCGCCTCGAGGTCGTGAGGCGGCGCAAGAGCGACGGCGCGTGGTACTTCGGCCCGTACCACTCGGCGTCCGCCATCCGCAAGACGCTGCGCATCATCAACCGCCACTTCTATCTGCGCACCTGCCCGGACAGCGTCATGCGCAACCGCTCGCGGCCGTGCCTGGAGTATCAGATCCACCGCTGCCCGGGGCCCTGCGTGCTGCCGGTCGACCCGAGCGCCTACCGGGAGAGCGTCGAGGAGGTCGCCATGTTCCTGGAGGGGCGCGCGGAGCAGCTCGTCGCGGGCCTCGAGGGCAAGATGGCGAGCGCAGCGGCGGCACTCGACTTCGAGCTGGCCGCCCACTTCCGAGACCAGATCCGGGCGATCCAGCAGAGCCTGATGAAGCAGGACATCGATCTCGGACGCGACCGGGACATGGACGCCTTCGCGCTCTACCGCGAGGGGGCGCTCTGCACGGTGCAGCTCGTGCAGGTGCGCCTGGGCTTCGTGTCCGGCAGCCGCGCCTTCTCGCTCGGCCGCCACGAGCTGCCGGACGACGAGGTGCTCTCCTCCTTCGTCCAGCAGTTCTACGACCGCGCCGTGGACCTGCCCGACGAGGTGCTGCTGCCCGTGGAGCTGGAAGGCGCCGAGGCCCTCGAGGCGTGGCTCGGGGAGCGCAAAGGCACGCGCGTCGCGGTGCTGCGCCCTCAACGGGGCGCCAAGGTGCGCATCCTGGAGATGGCGGCGCGCAACGCCGCGCAGAGCTTCACGGAGAAGCAGCGCACGGAGGCCGAGTCCCTCGTGACCCTCGCCAACCTCCAGCGGCGCCTGTCGCTGCGCAACCTCCCGTCGCGCATCGAGTGCTACGACATCTCCAACATCCAAGGCTCCGAGGCCGTGGCGTCCATGGTGGTGTTCACGGACGGGGAGCCGGACAAGGCCGCCTACCGCCGCTTCCGCATGAAGTCTCCGGCGGAGCCCAACGACTTCCTGATGATGCACGAGACAATCACGCGGCGCTTCAAGAAGGGCGCCGAGACGGGTGATCTGCCCCAGCTCGTGGTCATCGACGGCGGCAAGGGCCAGCTCAACGCGGCGCTCCAGGCGCTCACCGAGCTGGACGTGGTGGACGTGGACATCGTGGGCCTCGCCAAGAGCCGCATCGAGGAGTCGGGCGGCACGCTGTCCGACGCCCCCACCCACTCTCCGGAGCGGGTGTTCCTCCCGGGCCAGAAGAACCCGGTGGTGCTGCGCCAGAGCAGCTCGGAGCTGTATCTGCTGGCGCGCATCCGCGACGAGGCCCACCGCTTCGCCATCACCTACCACAAGCTGCTGCGGGACAAGCGCACCTTGAAGAGCCCGCTCGACGACGTCCCCGGCATCGGGGACGCGCGCAAGCGGGCGCTGCTCCAGCACTTCGGCAGCCTGAAGCGCCTGCGGGCCGCGACCCCGGAGCAGATGGCGGAGGTCCCGGGCATCGGCCCGGAGCTGGCGGCGGCCATCGCCCGAGCGCTCACTGTGGGCGGGTAGGAGTCACCCGTCACGGACAGGCGGGCTTGGTCGCCGTGGACTCCATGCACAGGTTGTAGGGCGGCCCGGCACACCAGAACTGAAGCATCTTGCCCGTCTGGTAGCCCACCGGGATGCAGTAGTTCAGCTTCGAGCAGTCGGCATTTGTCGCGCAGGGGACGACCTGACAGGCCCCGCCCACGCAGATCTCCTCCATCGTACACGCCTTCATCTCGTAGCTGCAGCCGCTGCCGCCCAGTGCGCAGACCGGCTGGTAGAGGGCCGAGGTGCCCCCCGAAGTGTTGCCGCAGATCGCAGGGCCGCAGTCGGCGTTGCCGTGGCAGCAGCGGCCCTCCGTACACTCGAGGGGGGCAGCGCAGGTCCAGAACTTGCCCACGCGGCAGACCTTCGCACCGGGAGCCAGGTTCGTGTCGGCGCACGTCCACTGCTTCATGTCGGGGCTGCCGTCCACGCAGAACGTGTTGTTCTGCGGGTCCTGCGGCGCGATCACTGAGAAGCAGTCGGACGCCTCGGAGCAGGCCTTCTGGCACGCCCGGGTTACCGGGTCACACGTGGTGCCTGCCGGGCACGCCTCCGTGGTCTCGAGGCACTGGCCGTTGGTCGTGTCGCAGGCGGTGGCGACCACGAGGGTCGTCGCGCTCTTGCAGTAAGGCAGGACCGCCGACGTGCAGGAGGGCGCGCACGGCACGATGCAGGCGCCGTCCACGCACTGCTGCCACCATGGCTGGGGGCAGGCCTGCTCCGTGGTCTTGCACTGGCCGGTCTTCGTATCGCACGCTGACGAGACGAGCGTCGCCGAGTCCTTGCAGGTCGACGGGGGGCACGGCGGGCACTGGTACACGCAGCCGCCCTGGGTCGGAGAGCACGACTCGGTCGTCTCCGGGTCGCCGTCGTCGCACATGATCGGCGTTCCGACGCACTTGCCGTCGATCCAGGTGTCGCCTGAGGTGCACGCGTTCGTGTCGTTGCACGGCCCGGTCAAGGGCGTGTAGACGCACTTGCTGGCAGTACAGGTCCCGGGCAGTCCGTATCCGTAAGGCGGTGTGTTGCACGCAACCGCCGGAGTGTAGGTGCACTGTCCGTTCACGCAGGCGTTCGCCGTACAGGAGTCGAGGTCGTCGCAGTCTGCGGGGCCCATACAGAAGCCCTCGCAGGCGCACAGATCGAGCGCAAGGCTCGCGCAGGGGCTCGTCCAGCCGCTGGCGCAACAGGAGGGCGTGAGCCCGCAGATCAGGCTCTTGCACGCCGCGTCGTCGCAGCCGGGCGTCGGGTGCGCCTGGCAGCACGTGCCCGCGCACCCGCACTGGGCCGCGCAGGAGGCCCCCGCCAGGTCGGCGCACTCCGCCGTCCACGCGCCCGTGCAGCACTCTGGCATCGCCGCGCAGACGCACGCCTCGCAGAGGGGTTTTTCGCAGCCGGCGGTCGGGTTCTGCTGGCAGCACGGGCCCTTGCAGCCACACGCGACCGTGCACTCGGCGGCGGCCACGTCCGCGCAGTCCGGGGTCCACGCGCCCGTGCAGCACTCCACGTTGCCCTGCTCCCAGCACACGCACTCCTCGCAGGCCGTCCCGTCGCAGCCCGCGGCGTCGTGGGCGCCACAGCAAGGACCAGCGCAGTCGCACTCCGCCGCGCAGGCCCCGGCGGCCAGGGCCACGCACTCGGCCGTCCACGCAGCGCCCGGCTCGCAGCACGCAGGGCGGGCCGCGCAGACGCAGGCCTCGCAGCCGGCGCCGGCGCAGCCCGGCGTGCCGTGCTCCTCGCAGCACGGGCCCTCGCACGGGCAGGAGGCGGCGCACTCGGCCCGAGCCGTGGCCGCGCACGTCGGATCCCAGCCGTCCGTGCAGCAGCTCGTCTGGCCCTGGCCGAGGCACACGCAGGTCTCGCAGGACGGGACGTCGCACCCAGGCGCCGGGTGGTCGTCGCAGCAGGCACCCGCGCAGCCGCACTGGGCGGCGCAGCCGGTGGCCGCACGGTCTGCGCAGGCTGCAGTCCACGCGCCCCCAGGAGCGCAGCACTCCGTCAGCGCTGCGCAGACGCACGCCTCGCAGACGCCGTCCGCGCAGCCGGCCGTTCCGTGTGGCGCGCAGCAACCGGCGCCGCACCCACAGGCCGCATCGCACTCTTCGGCGGCCCGAGCGACACATGACAGGTTCCACCCCTGGTCGCAGCACTCGGGGTAGCCGCCGGGCCCCCCGCACACGCACGCGCTGCAGGCCGGATCGTCGCTGCTCGGGGCCACGTGGGCCTCGCAGGCGGAGCCGGGGCAGGCGCACGCTCCCGCGCACGCCCCCGCGGCCAGAGTGACGCACCCCGCGTGCCACGACCCGGTACAGCAGGACGGATCGGCCGCGCAGACGCACTGGGAGCAGCCCGGATCCGTGCAGCCCGCGGCCGCATGGGGCTCGCAGCAGGTCCGTGCACAGCCGCACGCGGTCGCGCAGTCGGTCGCCGCGGCCTGGGCGCACTCCGCCACCCACGGGGTGTAGCCGGTGCAGCACCCAGCCGCGGGGTCCGTGGCCTCGCACACGCAGAGCAGGCAAGCGTCCGCGGTCCCCGGCCCTCCCTCGCACAGGGGCGCATCGTGGGGGCGACAGCAGTCCTCGCTCGCCATGACGCAGCTCCCGCTCTCGCAGGGCACGCCGAGGCCCAGCGCCCCGCAGTCCACGAGCACGGCTGGTTCGCACGTGTTCCTCTTCGAGCAGCGCTCGCCTATGACCTTGGACCCGTCGCAGGTGCGCGAGGCCTTGCAGTCGGCGTCGGTGCGGCACTCTCCGCAGACGGAGTCGGGCGGGTCGCCAATGCACACGAGCGGCGTGTCGCAGGCTGCGTCCGAGAAGCAGGCCGGCGGGACACACGCCACCTGATCGGGGTGGCAGACGAACTCCGCCTTGGTGCAATCGTCAATCACCACCGTCGAGCAGATCTGCTCGACGCACCGCGAGGTGGCGACCCGGTTTCCGTCGCAGAACGGCGCTCCCCCTCCGGGACAGCCCGCATCGGAGGTGCACTCCAGGCACAGGTCGAGGCCGGGCCCGAGGTGCCAGCACTGCTGTCCCGGGGGGCACGGGAGGGCGGGACCACACGGTCGCCCGCAGACGCCCTCGCCCACGCAGACCCTATCCGCCCCACAGTCCACCGGCTGTGCGAGGCCACAGACGCCCCCGTCGCACACGGCGGCCCGGACCAGGCCCTCCTGGCAGCCGCCGGGGCAGTCGGACGCGGAGAGGCACTCTACGCAGGCGGCCGCCGGGCTGCCGGCGCCGGCACAGCGGAGGCCGCCCGGGCAATCGGCGTCGGAAGAGCACGCCGCCGCACGGCACAGCCCGTCCTTACAGAAGGTCCCCGGCGCCTTGCAGTCCGCCTGCTTCTTGCACGGGATCTCACACGCGCCGCCCACGCACTTCGTGCCCGCGGGACACGGACCGTCGTCCACGACGCACGCGTGGGAGACACAGTGGGCTTCGGCGACGGTCTTTGCAGAGGTGCAGAACGGGGCACCGCCGCCCGGGCAGTCCGCGTCCGAGGCGCAGGCAGCGGGCACGCACTCACCGTGGTCGCAGGCCGTCCCCCCGACGCAGACCTCCTCGAGGGCGACGCACTGACCCCCGTTGCATGCGTAGCGCACACGGCCAGTGGTCCCCAGGCACGCCGGGGCGCCGCCGTTCGGGCAGTCGTGGTCGTAGGTGCAGGTCCCCGGGACACACTCGCCGCCGAGGCACTTGAGGCCCTGGCCGCAAGCGGTGACGACCTCCTTGCAGTCCCCGGTCGCCGGGTCGCACGTCGGGTCGTGGATCCGGCCGTCCTCTCCGCACCACGGCGCGCCGCCGTTCGGGCAGTCCGCGTCGCTCTCGCAGTCGGCGCAGGGGCCCTCCTTTGCCACGGTCACCCCCGCCGCCGCGGCCTGGCACGCGTTGAGCCACGAGCTTCCGTCGCACCCGCAGACGGTGGCCGACGTCAGCGGACACGCCGTCGGGCGCAGCGAGCAGAAGCCGGTGGCCCCGCAGGCGCCTGGGGCCTTTGCGCACAGCTCATCGGGCAGGCAGTCGCCGTTGCCGGTGCAGGTAGGAGCGTTCGGGCACTCGCCCGCAGCCGCGATGTTCTTCCCCGCGGCCCAGGCGAGGCACGGGTTGGCCCAGCTCGCCCCCTCGCAGTCGCACACCGGAGTGAACTGCGCGGGGCACGCGGACGGGAGCGTGCTGCAGAACCCCGGGCCGTCGCAGGCTCCGAACGGGCGCCGGCAGTGGGCCCCCGTCGGGCAGTCCGCGTCGGCGTCGCACGAGCAGTCGCCCGCGGCGTGGACCATGGCGCCCGCCACGTAGGCGACGCACTCGTTGGCGTAGGGGCGCCCGTCACAGCCGCACACGGGGCCGCTCGCCTCGCAGTCGTCGAGGGAGACCGAGAGACACCGCCCCTCCGCGCCGCAGCCACCACCCTCGGTCACGCAGAGGAGCTCCGGCTCGCAGTCGCCGTGGCCATGGCACTTTCGGGGGCAGGCGCCGAGGTAGTCCACGTCCGTCCCCGCCTTGTGCGCTTTGCACTCGTTCTGGTAGGTCTCGCCGTCGCAGCCGCACACGAGCTTCACCGTCTTCGAGCAGACGTCGACGGGCTTCGTGCAGCGCCCGCCAGGCTCACCGCAGGCGCCTGGGGCTCCGTTGCAGTACAAGCCCGCGGCGCACTCCAGGCCGTCTGGCGAGGGGCAGAGGGCGCCCTCGGGCAGCTCGGCGCAGGGGAACGGGGTGTAGACGGACTGCCCCGCCTTGGCGGCGTGGCAGGCGCTCTCCTGCGTGGTCCCGTCACAGGCGCACACCGGCGAGCCGCCCGGGGGGCAGGACTTCGGGACGCGCTGGCAGTGCCCCGGAGAGCCCGGCCCGCAGTTGCTCGTGACCTTCTCGCAGTAGCACGCGCCCAGGTACTCGGGCCCGGCGCAGTGCGCGGAGCAGTCTCGGTTGTCGGTGCAGCCGGTCCCGCAAGGCCCCTGGTGCGCGACGCCCACGCCGCTCTTCTGCTTCGCCATGTCCGGGTTGAAGTAGGAGGCACCATCGCAGCCGCAGACAGGATCCCGGCCCACAAAGGGGACACCGATGAGGACGCAGGTCCCTTGAGCGTCGCAGCGCCCCGGCGGGGTGTTGCACGCGAGCCCGGTCTCGCACCGGGGTCCCGACGCCGAGGAGCACGCCTCGCCTCCCTTCAGGCAGGGCCCGAAGGAGTGGACGCTGTCGTCGCCCAGGTGGGCCTTGTGGGAGCTCAACCAGGTCGTGCCCGAGCACCCGCAGACCGTCTGCCCTACTTCCAGGACGTATGCCCCGATCTTGCAGACCCCCTTGCCCCCGCACTCCCCGACGGGCTTGTCGCAGACGCACTTGACGGAGGTCGGGCAGATGGACGCACACGACGCCAGCCCGCTGCACCGGTCCTCGCAAGACCCCTCGTGGGCCACGGACGTGCCTCCGTAGCGGGCCGCTCGTGCCGGGCTCAGGTACTTCTTTCCGTCGCACCCGCACACCCGGCGGATGGGCTCGTTCATCGCCTGGCTCAGCGTGGGACGCGGAGCGCAGACGCCATGGCCGCTGCACGCGTACGGAGGCCGATGACACCACGAGGACGCGGCGCAGTCGCTCGACTTGGCGCAAGCTCCCCCGTCGGGTACGAGGGCCCCCGTCGAGACGGCGAGCTCCCCTGCGTCTCGGTGCTCGGCGGGCCCCTCGCATCCGAGGGTGATGAGCACAGCGAGCGGCAACCAGCGCCCCGTGGAGAACATGCAGCACACCTCAACCCGAAGTGCTCCCTCCACTGCGGTCCCCGCCCCAGATGGCACGACCCTACGCAGGGGGCTTTGTCAGTAACGCAATGAGGCGGATTATGGATCGGAGGCTCGGGCGTGGCAAGGGGTAGAGAGGAGAACCGCAGGCTCGGCGCAGGCGGGAGCTCCCCTACCCGAGGAGGTGCGCGCGGCCGGGAGCACATCATCCGCAATGTCCATGGTGGCTTGCATCAACGGAACTCGGGGGGGGGGGCCGTGGCGCCGAGCAGGGTCGGAGCAGGCGCCGCCCATCGCTCGAGGGCTTGCGTGACGTGGACGGAGATCGCGTCGCAATCGGGGTTGCAGGCGCGCCCCCGCGGTGGCACAACTGCCCCGGTAGGCACGACGCGGGGCGGCCCGACGGGGGGCGCGTCCGTTCCACAGGGAGGATGACATGGGCAATTCGGGCAGAGCGGTGGACCCCACGGTCGCGGCGCTGGTGGAGGAGTACGAGGTGGGGGCGAGCATGCGGGACCTGGCCTCCCTGTTCGCGATGAGCGTGGAGGAGGTGCGAGGGGGGCTCCTGGAGGCGGGAGTGACGATCCGGCGTACAGGCCGCCTGAGGGCGCTGCCCGACACGCCGGAGATCAACGCGGAGCTGCTGGTGGGGTGGCGCACCGGCGAGACACTGGGGTCACTGGGGGGGCGACACGGCGTCCCGGCGGCGGCGGTCAGACGACGCCTCCTGGCGCTCGGAGTGGCCGAGCGCGAGCTCCCAGCGCGTCAGTTGCCGACCCGAAAGAAGAGCAACCGGCGCAACCGGCGCGTGCGCAAGGGGGACCGGCCGCTCCCACCCCGTGACTACGAGGGGCCCCGCATCCCGCAGACCCCGGAGGTCCTGGAGGCGCTCGCCGAGGCGTGGGTTGCCGGCACCTCCACCCGCGACCTGGCGGAGGAGCTGGGCGCCAGCCGCAAGGAGGTGCGCGAGGCGCTGCGGGCAGCCGGAGTGGATCCAGCCGCCCGCGCGGACTCGGCGCGGCGCTGATCTGCCCGACGTCTCGCTGACCTCGAGGCGTGGCGTTCTGGCCGCCGACCCTCATGGGGGCGTAGGACCAGCCGAGGGACACGGTGTCGACGCGTTGTAACGCCATTGATTGACGTTGTCGGTTGACGGTTTCATGAACGGCTGTCAGGGCCCTAAGATGTGCGCGCACCCGGGGGGAAGGAAGGTGGCGACATGGGGAGCCTGGCACAGCCGCGGTTCGAGACGGCGGCGCCCACCGTCGACGGGGCCCTCGACACCATGGGAGCCGAGACTCTCCTGGAGTCCACCCTGGACACCATGCCCGGGGGCCTGTTCACCGTGGACCCGAGGGGGCGCATCACGTCGTGGAACCGCGCGATGGAGCAGCTCACCGGTTACGCCGCCAGCGAGGTGCTCGGCATGCCCTGCTCGCGCCTGGCGGGCGACTCCTGCCTCGGGGGGCCCCGCGGTATGGGGATGGGCCGCTGTCACCTGTTCGCCGGCGAGCCGATCCGCGGCAGGCGCTGTACGTTGGTCCATCGGGATGGCACGGTCCTGCCCGTCCACAAGAACGCACGCCTGCTCCACTCCGCCGGGGGAGAGCTCCTCGGCGGCATCGAGGTGGTCACGGACATCCGCCGGCTGCTGGAGCTCGAGAGCGAGCTCGTGCGCCTCCGCCGCGGTCAGGGCGACCGCTCCTTCCACGGCCTCGTCGGCGCCCACCCGGCCATGCGGCGCCTCTACGACATGGTCGGCACGGCGGCGAGGACCGCGTCGCCCGTCCTGATCCTGGGGGAGACGGGCACGGGCAAGGAGCTGGTCGCCCACGCCATCCACCACGAGAGCGACAGGAAGGACGGGCCCTTCATCCGCGTCTCCTGCGCCGCGCTGTCGGAGTCGCTGCTGGAGGGTGAGCTGTTCGGGCACGGCCCCGGCGCCTCCACCGGCGCGGCGACCACCCGGAGGGGGCGCTTCGAGGCGGCCAGCGGCGGGACCCTCTTCCTCGACGAGATCGGCGATGTCTCGCCGCAGGTGCAGAAGAAGCTCCTCCGCGTACTCCAGGACTGCGAGGCGGAGGGCGCGGGCGACAGCCCCATCCGGGTGGACACCCGTGTCATCGCCGCCACCCACGTGGACCTTCAGCGCCTCTGCGACGAGGAGCGCCTCCGCCGTGACTGCACCGACCGCCTCGCGCTCATCTCGGTCACGATCCCGCCCCTGCGCGAGCGCCTCTCCGACATCCCGCTGCTGGTGGACCACTTCCTGCGGGTCCACGAGGTCCAGGAGCGAGTCCGAGGCCTCTCGCCCGCCGCCATGGAGCGCCTCATGCGCCACCCGTGGACGGGCAACGTCCGGGAGCTGGCCCACGCCCTGGAGTACGCGTTGGCGGTCTGCGACTGCGAGCGCATCGACGTGGAGCACCTCCCGCCCCAGCTCCAGAAGGGGCGAGAGGATGCGAGGTCACCCGTGGGGCCACAGCGGCGACCATCGCGCGAGACGGTGGAGCAGGTGCTCCGTGAGTCTCGCGGTGTCCGGGCAGAGGCCGCGCGGAGGCTGGGCGTCAGCCGGGTCACCCTGTGGAAGTGGCTTCGCATGTTCGAGGACAGCGCCTGACGGGAGCGGTACGCAACCCAACGTGGAGGCCAGAGCCAGGCACTGCGACCCGGCTGCCCATCAGGGCAGGACGCGGATCGCGTTCGTCTCGATCCAGCGATACTCCTTCTCGGCCAGGATTTCAGCGTCTGGAAGTACGATTGATAGGTGACGCGGCGTCAGAGAGACCTCGAGGTGGTAGGCGCCCGGGCCCGGCGGGACGAGCGCGTGGGTCTCGCCGAAGGTGGTCCACTCGGCAACTGCCGTGGTCTCCTCCTCGGTGGAGCGCCAGAGGACGGCGCGCAGGGCCGGGGGGCTGGCTGCCACGTCGGCGGCCGTCCAGGTGGCCCCAGCGCCGGGCTCGGGCTGGCCGGGCAGCCGCACCCAGAGGGCGTCCACGGCGCCGAGGGGCACCTCGCCGCCCACCTCGGTCACCGCCACCCCCGACGCGACGAGGTCCACCGAGGCATCGCCGAGCAGGGTGAAGATCACGAGGCTGCGGCCCTCGAGCAGCGCCTCGCGAGCCGCCTCGTCGGTCAGGTCCGGGACGAGCAGGCGGTTGTGCATCCAGCGGAAGCCGCGCTCGTAGGCGTCGAGCCGCTCGCCGTCCGGCAGGATGACGGGGCCGCCCTTCTCGAGCAGGGCCACGAGGGACGGGTAGTCGGCCTTCAGGCCCTCGCACAGGAGCTGGAAGGTGGCGCCTGGGCCGCACAGGTTGTCGAGGTTCACGTTCTCGTGCAGGTCGGTGCCGGCGATGGCGGTCGCCCGGCGCACGGCCGTGACGCGGCGCCACTTGTCGAGGGCCTTCTCCGGGTAGAGGTCGAGGATGGCGAGCAGCGCCAGGTCCGCTGCCGGCTTGACGCCAGCGCCCTCCACCAGCCACGGCTCCAGCGAGAGCAGGCGGTCGAAGCCCACCGTGAAGGACGTCAGGAAGTTCGCGTGGAGGTTGTAGATCTCCATGCCGTCGAGCGGCAGGGCCAGGAGGCGCTCGAGGGGGATGTTGCCCTCCTCCGTGTGGGCGATGAAGACCGCGCCGCCCGCCGCCTTCGCCGCGGCGACCGCCTCCTGCTGCGCGGCGAGGTCGTCGTCGCCCTTGTCGGTGGAGATGTTCGTCTTCGTGAGCTCCAGCGGCTCCAGGTGGCGCTCGAGGCCGAGCGGCATCGTGTGGGTCGCCTCGTAGCCGACGAACAGCCGCGCGACGTGGCCACCGGCGCACTGGAGGCGGTTGACCCAGGGGCCGTGCGGACCCGCGACGAGCTCGTCGCCGGCCGCGGCGTCGTAGTAGAGCAGCGCCTCGAACGGGTGGTCCTTCATGTGCGACGGGTGATCGGACAGGAACACGTAGTCGAGCCTCTCCTGGCAGATGCTCGCCCGCAGGCGGGCCACGCACGCGGCGTTCGGGTTGCCCTGCTCGTCGAGGCCGGCGTCGTCGCAGCCGTCCTTCGAGTACGCGCTGTGCAGGTGCAGGATGGAGCGGGCCTCCAGCCACCCACGCGCGGCGAGGTCTGGCGGCTCCGGGAAGGATGGGCCGGCGTCGGGCGTGGCGACCGCATCGGGGGTCAAGCGCGGTCCCACGTCTGGGAGATCGGTGTCCGGCGCCACGGCGTCGGCACTGCTCCCGCCGTCGACCGCAGCGAGCGCATCGGCCGCAGAGTCCTCGCCAGCCACGTCGAGCGCCTCGCCCACATCCGGTGGGGCCACTGCTGCCGCGTCGGCCGAGGCTCCCGCGTCATCCCCGCAGCCCCAGGCGAGGGCCATGGCCAGTCCCGTCACACCTGCCAGGCATCTCCGCGCCATCCCGTCCTCCACGCGTGAACGACCAGTATAGCGAATCGCCGAGTCCGAGGCGCGCTTCACCGGCCCAGGACGGCCGCACGCAGGCGCGCCTCCGACCCGAATGCGCGGGACGGGAGGCACTCCAGGTGGGTCAGGGGCAGTCCTCGGTGCGCTCGTGGTAGAAGACGTCCCCCCCCTCGTAGAAGACGAACTCCTGCGCCGTCAGGAGGAGGATCGTCCACTCGATCGCCGCGTCGGGGCTGAACCACACGGAGAGGACGGCGCCGTCCGCCGACAGGGTCCATGGGGCCCCGCCCGGAGCCTCGCAGGTCGACGCGAGGGTCTGATCCGACCGGAACGCGAAGAACTGGGCGCCGGGCGGCACCGGCTCCTTGGGGTTGCCGCTGTCCGCGACGGCCACCATCTGCCATCGGCCGATCAACAGGGCCTTGGTGGTCTCTTCACCGGGCGGCGCCCAGGACACATCGGCCGCCGCGTCGCCCGGGGCGGGACCCGCGTCGGCTGCCGCGAGCGCGTCGGGCGTGGTGTGGCCGCCGGTAGGGCCGGCGTCCGTGACCGGCCAGACGTCCAGGCCGGGCGCCACGGGCCCTGCGTCGGAGGGCGACGCGCCGGCGTCGGGCGACCAGACGGACCCGTCAGCGAGCCCCCCCGTGTCGGCCGCTCCGGCCTCGGCCGCCTGGGCAGCATCGCTCTGCTGGGCTCCTCCGTCGCCTCCCCACCCCGCGTCCAGGCTCCCCCGTGGGAGGGCAGAGTCGGCGGCGGCAAGCGTGTCGTGCGCGGCGGGATCGGCCCCCGCGTCGGCCGCCGAGGCTACCCCATCCACCGCGACGGTCGAACCTTCCGTGCCGGCGTCACACGCCACCAGCAGCACCAACGCCATCCATCGTCGCATCGCGCACCTCCCTCCGAGGTCTCCCGGGTGGCGTGAAGGTCAACCCGGCCGGTGTCTCGTGTCAAGGGCCCCGCAGTCCGGCGCTGGGGCCCGACCCCGTGATGGGGCGCAGCGTCCCGCCGGGCAGCTCCGCATCGGAGCTGGCGCCGTGAGCGGGCGCCCGCCAGATGCGGTGGTCGAGCCAGTAGTGGGAGAGGTTCACGCCGAGCATCGCCGCCGCCCACGGAGGGATGTCCAGCGCAGCGCCGCGAAGACCCCCGCTCTCGGCCAGGGCGCGGAGCCCCACCGACAGGAACGTGAGCGCGAGCACGCCGCCGCCCCCGATGGCGACCATCCCGAGGAGCCAGCGCAGGCGCGCGGGCGGGGAGAGGAGGCGCCGCACCGGGGACGGGATCGCGCCGAGGCCGGGGCGAGCCGCCTCCACGCGCCAGACGAAGGTCAGGTACTGCACGTAGTGGCCGCTCGCCAGCGCGTAGAGCGGGATCATCGGGTGCGACAGACTCAGGATGAGCCCGCCCCAGATGGCGCCGTGGGCGACGACGACGCCGATACCGAGTGAGTCCAAGGGCTGCCCGGCGCGCCACGCCAGGAGCTCCCGCGCGAGCCAGGCGACGAGCGCGGTCACCCCCGCAGCAAGCACCGCGGCGGCGAGCTCGACGGGCGGCGCCCAGAGCGGGGCGGTGCCGTACTCGTGGGCGACGACGCTGGCGCGCCACGTGACCGCCCCGAGGATCGGGAGCAGGCAGGCCGCCTGGTCCAGGCGGAGCGACCCTCCGACGGCTCGACCCGTGCGCCGCTGGGACCAGCGCAGGATGCCGTAGTTCTGCATGGAGGCGTGGTGGGCGCTCAGGTAGTACTGGAGGCCGAGCAGCGCCGCCCCGTACCCGACGGCCTCCAGAGCGACGGGGACCAGGAGGAGCAGAGCCGGCACGGCGAGGCGCTCCAGGGGGTGCGAGCGCCAGCCCGCCGGGTCGAGCCAGACCCGCGACCACGTAGCCGCCATGTGCGCCACGTTCAACCCGACGAAGCTCACCGCGAGGAGTGCGATGGCGGCCCCCTGGGGCAGCAGGCCGGCGCCCGCCGCAAAGGCCGCGGCCGCCCCCGGGACGCTGCCCCACACGTAGGCGAGCCAGTCGGCGCGTCGGGCGGTCACGCGGCCCTCCGCCGCGCACGGCGCGCCACGGCGCTGCGCAGCTCCTCGACCACCGACGCGAAGATGTGCAGGACCCGCTCCCGGGTAGCCTCGTCGCCGCGCAGCGCCAGGCCTGCCACCCCCACCTGGCGCAAGACGCTCGACGTGGGGAGGTTGCGCCAGGCCCCCGAGTCGAGCATCCACGATACGGCGGACGGGGGCAGCAGGGGCAGCAGATCGAAGACGTTTGACAGGCGACGCAGGTCATCGTGGTCCGGGTAGGCGACGTTCCCGTCGAAGGCGTAGCCCGGCCCGATGTCTCCGTCGAGGATGCGGAGCGCGTCCTCAGCGCCGAGGCGCCCTTCGGCGCGCGCCCGCTCGAAGGCGGTGGTCCCCGGGAAGTACGTCATCCAGTGCGCGATGATGCGCATGGGGCGGACCTCGTTGTAGAAGCGCAGCGCGGCGAGCTGGTCTGCGGCCCCCTCCCCCGGCAGCCCGATGATGTGATCCACCGTGTACTCGATGCCGGCCGCCGCCAGGGCCTCGATGGAGCGGCGGATGCGCTCCGCGTCCCCCCGGCGGTCCACCGCTGCCAGGGTGTCGGAGTTCACGGTCTGGACCCCCACGCGCACCATGATGCAGCCGGCGCGGGCGAGGAGCCCCGCCATGTCCTCGGTCATGGCGTTCGGGTGGGTGTAGCACTCGAACGGCAGACCGATCTCGCGGGGCCAGCGGTCGGCGAGCTCGGCCACCCACCGCGGGTCCAGCGTGAAGATGGGGTCCCAGAAGAACACCTTTCGCACGCGCCCCCGCGCCTTCCAGGTGGAGACCTCGCGCAGCAGGTGGTCCACCGACCGCCTACGGACCGGCTTCTCACCGGGATAGTGACGGGGAAAGAACGAATACTCGCAAAAAGAGCAGCGGAAGGGGCACCCGCGCCGGGAGATGACGTAGAACTCGCGCTCGTAGCCCGGGACCGCCTCGTAGAAGCCCGACTTGTCGGCGAAGGGCAGCGAGTCGAGGTCGGCGATCAGCGGCCGCACCGGGTTGCGGCGCACGCCGCGAGGCCCAGAGGTGGTCACGTTGGGGATGTCGTCGCGGCCGAACCCGTCCCGCTCAGCACACTCCACCAGGTCGAGGAGGGCGCCCTCCCCCTCCCCCTCCACGACGGCGTCGATGGAGGGCTCGGTGATCGCGTGGGCGGGGTCGGCGCCGACGTGGGGGCCCCCAAAGACGATGGGCACCTTCAGCGCCGCCTTGACGGCGCGGGCCACCTGGACCGCCCACCGGTGCGTCACCGTGTAGGACGAGAACGCGACCACGTCGGGGCGGGTGGCCACCACCCGCGCGGCCACCTCGGCGGGCGCGGGCTCCAGGAGGCGCGCCAGGGCCGGCACGTCGGTGCCCGACCCGGAGGAGAACGGGCGCGCCTCGTAGACGAGGCACGTGTCGTGGCCGTGGGCGCGGAGGTACGCCGAGAGGGCGGAGACCCCAAGGTGCTCGAGGCCCGTGGTGACGAACGTGACGCGCATCTTCGACTCGATTGGCGGTGGTCGGACCTCGGGGGACACGTTCCGCGCCGACTCCCTCGCCCGCTGGGGGTGACCTCGAATCTTGCGGATTCGGCTCGCCTGCGCAAGCGGATCCGGACCCGACACGTCCGATTGGCCGCCTCACCGCAGAGCGTCCTGGTACGCAGGCCCAGCTCTCGTTGCGAGGGGCGCCCCTGGCGGGTATGGTGCCAGCTCACCCCACCGAGGACCCGATGCACGAGACACCTCAACCTCCCAGACACCCCCGAGGCCACTCTCGGGCGCAGCGGCGGGCGGCGCTCGCCGTCATCGCGGCCGCCTGCCTGCTCTCGGGAGGCGCGCTCGCCGCACCCCGCTTCGTCTTCGTGGAGCTGGCCGACCCGCCCGTGGCCGTGCGCCTCGCCGCCGAGCGGGCCGCCGGGCGGGATCTGAGCGGCACCGAGCAGAAGGAGTGGGTCGCCCGTCTGACCGCGCGCCAGGCGGCGTTGGAGCCGGCGCTGGTCACCCTCGGAGCGGACGTGGTGTGGCGCTACCAGCGGGTCCTCAACGGCCTCCAGGTGCGGGTGCCCGAGGGCACCGTCTCGCGGCTCCTCGAGCTGGACGGTGTCGTCGCCGTGCGCCCGGTGCTGGAGGTGCGCCCCACCATCGAGCACACGGTGCCCTTCATCGGCGCCGCCGCGCTGGCAGCCGACCTCGGCCTGGACGGCTCCGGCATCGACATCGGCGTCGTCGACAGCGGCGTCGACTACCTGCACCAGGCCTTCGGTGGGCCGGGCACCGCGGCCGCCTACCAGGCCAACGACCCGACCACCATCGCCGACACCCACGGTGGAGCACCCCTGTTCCCGACGCCAAAAGTGGTGGGGGGCACGGACTTCGTCGGCGAGGACTACGACGCACAGCAGTACGACATGCCGGCGCCGGACCCGGACCCCATGCCGTCCTACAACAAGCTGGACCCAGAGACGGGTGAGATCACCGCCTACGACGAGCACGGGACCCACGTGGCGGCCACCGCCGCCGGCGTGGCCTTCGGCGAGGCGGCGCCGGGGGTCGCTCCCGGCGCGCGAGTGTGGGCGCTGAAGGTGTTCGGCCAGGGGAGCACCACCCTCGTGACGGCCGCGGTGGAGTGGGCCTCGGATCCCAACGGGGACGGGGACCTGTCCGACGCGCTGGACGTGCTGAACCTGTCGCTCGGGTCCCAGTACGGCGGCAAGGCCGAAGTGACGGCGGACCAGCTCGCCCTCGACGCCTTCGTGGACCTCGGTGGGGTGGTGGTGGCGGCCGCCGGCAACGAGGGGAACATCCCGTTCATCCACGCCGCCCCGGCGGTGTATCCGACCGTGATCTCCGTGGCGAACACCTACGGCCCGGGTGAGGTGGGGACCTTCGTGGTGGTGGAGGAGCCGGAGGGCCTCGCCGGCTCCTTCCCGGCACGCCAGGCGAGCAAGCAGTTCGCGCCCCAGCTCGCGGCCGTGGGGCCGCTCACCGGGGGGCTCGTCTACGCTGGAGAGGGGTGCGCGAAGGCGGACTTCCCGAACGAGGTGGAGGGCGCCATCGCGCTCGTGGACCGCGGCGACTGCACGTTCGCGACGAAGCTCGCCAACGCCGCGAGCGCGGGGGCCATCGGGGCGGTGGTGGTCAACAACGAGGCCGGGGAGCCCATCGCCATGAGTGGCTCGCCGGCGTCGAAGATCCCCGCCGTGATGCTGTGGAAGGAGACGGGGGAGGTCATCCGGGCTGCGGTGGTGGGGGGCGCCACGGTGGTGGTGACGGTGGGGGCGGGGCTCCCGAACCCCCTGCTTGCCGACGCGATGAGCTGGTCGTCGAGCCGCGGGCCCGGGCTCGCGGCGGAGGGCGTCATCGCAAAGCCCGACGTCGCGGCGCCCGGCACGCACATCCGCGCGGCGCGGGCGGGCACGGGCGACAAGCTGCGCTCCAAGACAGGGACGTCCATGGCGTCCCCGCACGTGGCGGGACTCGCGGCGCTGCTCCGGCAGGCCCACCCGGACTGGAGCCCACGGGACATCAAGGCGCGCCTGGTGACGACGGCCGCGCCCGCCTGGGTCTTGGAGAGCCCTGCGACCCTGGCGAAGGGCCCGGACGCGCCGGCGAGCTGGGCCGGGGCTGGCCGGGTGGATGCCGTCGCGGCGACCTCCGGGGGTCTCATCGCGGTCGGAGGCCCCTCCGTGGCGGTAGATCTGGGGCACCTGGCACCGGTGGGTCCTACCACCGTCTCGCGGACCGTGCAGGTCCACAACCGCGGCAGCGAGACCGTGACGCTGACTGCGACCTTCGCGTGGCGGGGCGCGCCCAAGGCCGGCGCGACGGTGGCGGTGGAGCCGTCGGTGACGGTGGAGCCGGGCACAACCGGGACCCTCGCGGTCACCGTGGCGCTGGACCCCACCGAGCTGACGCCCTGGGGCCTCGGCAACCGGACGGCGGACGCCGTCCACGTACATGAGGCGGCGGCGCTGGGTGGAGTGGAGATCGCGGGCGCGGTGGTGCTCGAGGGCGGGGGCGAGCTGCTCCACGTCCCGGTCTACGGGCTGGTACGCCCCTCCGCCGCCGTTCAGGTGACCGACGCGTGCCTGTCACCCGGCGGGCCGAAGCTGTCGCTGACCAACGTCGGCGTCGTGGAGGGCTGGACGGAGCAGTTCACGCTCCTCGCGGAGGACAAGGACGAGCCTGCCCTGGAGGACAGCGCCGACCTGCGCGCGGTGGGGGCGCGGTGGACCGATGGATCGCTCCAGCTCGCGCTGGTCACCTGGGGGCTCCGGCTGCACCCGGCCCGCGCGGGAGTGCAGATCTACCTGGACACCACCCTCGACGGAGTGGCGGACTTCCTCCTCGCCGTCCGCTTCGACGACTGGCAGTACGGCACCACCGCCACCGGGCGCCCGGTGGGGGTCCTGTTCGCGCTGGCCCCGGGGAAGGACCCGGCGCTCGTGGACCAGAAGTACGTGATCTCGGACCTGCTCACCACCCGCCTGGTGCTCACCGTACCTTTGCCCTGGCTCGGCCTCTCCGAGCCTGGCGGCGTGCGCCTGTGGGTGGTGTCCGCCTCCGCCGAGGGGGGCGTGGACCTGGTGCCGGACACCCTGAACCTGACGTGGCTCGGGTCGCAGCAGGCCCCCCTGGTGTTCGGTGGACCCTGCGCCGAGTGGACCGCCGAGCCACGGGGATTCGCAGTGGCGGGACCCCTCTCGGTGAAGCTCGGGACGCCACCCACCTGTGCCGACGGGAGCGCTGGCCTCCTGCTGCTGCACGAGGGTGCGCCCGGCCTCGGCGAGGCCGACGTGATCCACGCCCCCTCCGTGGACGTGAGCGGCCTGTGCGCGAAGCAGGTGAGCGTCCCCATCCCGGCGGGCGAGTGCGTGGCGCCCCTGGCGCTGGAGGCGCTCGGCGCCGGGACCGCCGCGGTGGGGGAGTGCGCGCTGGACGTCGCCCCGGAGGCGCTGGAGCCTACGTCGGTGGGCCCGGGCAAGACGGACGTGGTGGTGCGGTTCCGCGACGACCTGGGCCGCACCCACCAGTGTACGTCGGCGGTCGTGGGCGTGCCTGAGGAGCTGCCGAGGGTGGAGTGCCCGGTGGCTGAGCCGCTGGTGCGCGGAGAGCTGCCCTGGGTGGGTGCCATCGAGGTAGCCTGCGGGGCCGCCGTGGAGATCGTCGAGGTGGCGTGCGTCGGCGCGCAGGACGTCGCGACGGGCTGCGAGGTGTGGCTCGACGGCGGCCTGCGCGTGACGTACATCGAGGAGGGAGCCACCGAGGTGCGAGTGCGCCTCGTTGCCACTGACAGTGCGGGCCAGCAGGCCGAGGTGGTGTGCTCCCTCCCGGTCGCGGTGGTCGCGGAGGTCAAGCCAGATCCGCCGGGACCCAGTGACGCCGGCGCGTCGCCAGACCTGGGGAGTGGGAGCGCCGCACCGGACGCCCAGGCTCCGGCGAACACAGAGGACGCGACTCAGGAGGAGCCCCCGCAGGCCTCCTCATCAGGCTGCGGGTCCACCCCTGGACCGTCCACGCCCTGGCTCGCCCTGGCCGCGGGGCTGGCGATCCTGGGTCGGGCGCGGCGGCGGGTCACCGGCACCTGTGATCGCACGCGGTGACACGCCCAGGAGGGACCATGGACGAACAGATGGCGCTGGGAAGACTGAGAGAGGTGCTGGTGGCGTTCGACGGGACGCCCGTGATGCGCCGCCTGGCGATGCGCATCCGCGAGCTGGGGGACAACCAGCTCGACGAGGTGAAACAGCTCCGCCAGCTTCAGAAGGCCTGCCGTGAGGACGCCTCGCTGGCGGCGGCGCTCCGGGACGCCGGCTTCGGGGATGTGGCCGGCCTCGACACGGTCCGGGTCGCGCCGTCGACGGGCGTGCTGGTGCAAGCCCTCAACCACCTCATCGAGGATCGCTCGCCGCCCTTCAACCGCTGAGCCTCGGTCACACCCACTCCCCAACCTGGAATTGACGGACGCGATCCGCCGCGTCTAGGGTGACGGTCGGTGAACCCCCACCAGCCCGCGCAAAGCCCCTGCTGGAGGCCCTCAATGAAGCGAGCCGTCCTTGTCGCCATTATGCTCCTGTCCGTAGCCGCCCCGGCGGTCGCGGCCCCCGCGACCATCCTCTTCGAGGGGCAGCTCCTCACGGCAGGGGGCGCACCGGCCAACGGCAGCTTTGCCGTTGCCCTCAAGCTCTACGCCACGGAGGCGGCCCCCACCGCGCTCTACGCTGAGTCCTTCGCCGGCGTCCAGGTGCAGGGGGGCCTGTTCTCTCTGACGGTAGGGCAGAACCCGAGCGGGGCGGCGCTCGCCGACGTGATCGCCGCCAACCAGGAGCTCTGGGTGGGCACCGCCGTCGATGGGGCCGCCGAGCTGCCGCGCAAGCGCCTGCACGCGACCCCGCTCTCCCTCTGGGCCGACAACGCCCGCTCCGCGGAGACGCTCGCGCTCACCTGCACGGTGAGCCACTCCCTGCGCTACGGCGCCAACGGGTGGGAGTGTGCTCCCCCCGACCTGGCCTGCACCGGGTGCGTGGGCGCCACGGACATCGCCCCGGGGAGCATCAACGCCACCCACCTCCAGGACGGCGGCGTGTCGGCGGACGACGTGGCCTTCAACTATGCGGGCAGCGCGAGCAAGGGCGGCCCCGCGAGCAACCTGGCGTGCACGGGCTGCGTGGACGGTGGCGAGATCGCCGCCAACGCCGTGCTGGCCGGCGCCGTCCGCGTCGGAGCGCTCCGGCTGGTCGACGCAGCGACCGACGGCGCCATGTGGACGCTGGCCGAGGACCTGGCGTCGGGGCTCTCCTTCGAGCACGGCGGGACGCTGGCGCGGCTCAGCCCGGCGGGGCGCCTGGATCTCCTGGGTGGCTTGAGCATCGGCGGGGGCTTGGTCATCGACGCCACGGGGCAGTGGGTGGGGGACCCCACAGGGCTGGTCGGACCTGCCGGACCCCAGGGGCCGCAGGGCGTGCAGGGACCACAAGGGCCCCAGGGCGCGCAAGGACCCCAGGGGCCTCAGGGGCCCGCGGGCCCATCCGGGACGAGCCGCTGGACCGACGGTACGGGCACCGTGACCACCACGGCGAGCGTCGGCATCGGCGCGGCGAGCCCCAGCGCGACCCTGGACCTGGTGGGGACCTTCGAGCAGACCGCGGAGGGCACCATCGCCAACTTCCACCACACCACCCCCGACGGCCACATGCTCATGAACTGGCACTCGAAGGTCAACGAGGGGTCCGACCGGGGCTTCCTGCTCGTGCAGGACGACTCGGAGCAGACCCTGACGAACACCACCGAGGACCTGCGCATGACCCTGGGCGTCTTCAACGACCCCCACGGGTCCGTCCACAGCGACGAGCTGTGGCTCCAGGGCGGCTCGCGCATCGTGACGAACCTGGGCGCGTGAGACAGCGAGATGAACGCCATCGTCGGGCCCATGGCGCAGTCCAAGACCTCGGGGACGGCGGCCGAGTGGCGCATCAACAACGCCCCCGTCATGGCGCTGGGCCCCACGGGCAATCTGGGGCTGGGGACGACGACCCCCCTCGGCAAGCTCCACATCGCGGGCACGGCGGTGGGGACGAACCCCATCATGGTCGACGGCAATGACCGCCCCAGCCTCGGCCTGACCGGCCAGTATCCGCAAGTGGTGCTGATGAGCCAGGTGGCCAACGTCAACCATGGCCCGACGCTGATGCTCGGCAGCTACGACAGCGGGTCGAGCACCACCCACAAGCACTGGGCCATCGGCACGGCGGGCGTCAACAGCACGTTCCTCGACATCGGCTACCACGAGGGGACGGACCCGAACCCCCACGCGGGCATCCGCAACTACAACGGATCGACGAAGCTGACCATCCTGTCCAACGGCAACGTGGGCATCGGCCAGCTCAGCCCGACGGCCACGTTGGACGTGGGGCCGACCTTCAAGGTGGACGCGGCAGCGAAGGTCACCCAGACCAGCGAGTACGTGCGGGAGTTCTCGGGCACCATCCAGGGGCCGGGCAACTGGTCCGCCTGTACGGACCCCACGAAGTACGTAGACATCGGCACCATCCGCAACAGCCACTACGGGACCTTCATCGACATCACCGTCTACGGGTCCCACCGTGGCTACGACCAGGGGGGCTACTACGACCTGTCCCGGTGGGTGGTCATGGCGGGCGACAAGCTGAGCTCCCACAAGATCGAGTCCTTCGGCACCAGCCAGAAGGTCAACCTGTGGAGCGGCTCTGCGCAGGGGAACTACAACAACCTCCACATCGGCGACGGGTTCATGATCCGGCTCTCGGTCAACCCCCAGTGCGGCTCCAACGTCCACTACACCTACGTGGTGCGCTACCGGGCCAACGCGGACTTCACCCCGGCGCCCACGAGGAGCTGGTAGTGCGCGGGATGTTCGGACGAGCGATACTCGCAGTGATGATCGCGCTGGGCAGCGGGTGCGCCGTGGAGTCGACCCCGGCGCCCTTCACTGGGGGTGACGTGGACGCCGGCCAGTCCGGGGACACGCAGCCGGGTGACACCGGGGCGGACGGGGGGGCGGCGGAGGGCGACTCCGGCAGTGCCGACGTGGGAGACGATGCGCAGGGCCCCGACGGAGGACCCACGGGAGACACCGGCGGGGCGGACGACGCTGGGGCGGACGACGCAGGGGCGAGCGACCCGGATGGCAGCGCGATCGACGCGATGAGTCCACCCGACGCGACCGACGCCGACGCCAGCGCCGGCGACGCGGCGAGCCCGCCGGACGCGACCACCCCAGACACAGGGGACGCAGAGGATGCGAGCCCGTGCTCCATCGCGGCGTGTCAGGAGGCTCTGGGCCCGCTCGGTCCATGCAAGGCCGCGGCGTGCGTCGGCGGTCAGTGCGCTGCGGTGGACACGGACGGCGTCCCCTGCGACGACGGCGACCCCTGCACCGGCGGCACCTGCGCGGGCGGCGCGTGCGTCTCGGACGGCGCCGTGGACTGCGACCCTCTGGACGCCTGCCACACGGCAGCCTGCGCGCCGGGAATCGGCTGTGAGGCGACCCCCATCTCGTGCAACGACGGCGACCCATGCACCACCGACGCCTGCCTGCCTGCCAGCGGGTGCGTCGCCACGCCGGTCTCCTGCAATGACGGCGACCCCTGCACAACCGACGCCTGCATCGCGGGCGTGTGCGAGCACGCCCCGGTCTCTGGGTGCGCCGCGTGCAAGGGCTCCCTGGACTGCGACGACGGCGATCCCTGCACGGTGGAGTCCTGCGCGGCGGGCACGTGCACGTATGCCCCTTCCCAGTGTGACGACCTGAACCCCTGCACGGAGGACGCCTGCGTGGGGGGCTTCGGCTGCACGTCCGCACCCGTGGGCTGCGACGACGGCGACGCGTGCACGGAGGACGCCTGCGACCCCGGCACCGGCTGCACCCATCTCGGGCTCCCGTGCGACGACGGCGACCCCTGCACGACCAGCGCCTGCGTCGGGGCATCCGGCTGCGCTCACACGCCGACGCCCTGCGACGACGGAGACCCGTGCACCCTCGACGGCTGCCACCCGGGCACCGGGTCGTGCCAGCACCTCGCGAAGGCCTGCGACGACGGCGACGCCTGCACCGAGGACTCCTGCGGTCCTGGTGGAGCGTGCGCGCACCTCGCGAAGGCCTGCGACGACGGCGACGCCTGCAGCTCGGACGCCTGCTCCAAGGCGTTGGGCTGCACCCACACGCCGCTCCCGTGCGACGACGGGGACCCTTGCTCGACCGACAGTTGCCTCGGAGGCGCGTGCCAGCACGGAGCGGTGGTCTGCGACGCCCCGCCCTGCGCCGAGGCGGCCTGCGACGCCCTCGCCGGCTGCGTGATCACCTCCTCGGGATGCGAAGACGGCGACCCCTGCACCATCGACGCGTGCCAGGGAGTCGGCGGCTGCGCACACACCCCCCTCGGCTGCGACGACGGCAACGGCTGCACGGACGACGCGTGCCTCGCGGGTGCCTGCTCCTACTCCCCATCGGCCTGCGACGACGGCGACGTCTGCACCACGGACGCCTGCGACCCGGCGAGTGGGTGCGGCCACGTCAGCGCATGCGACGACGGCGACCCGTGCACCACCGACACCTGCGGCGCGGGGGGCTGCGCCCACATGGCGGCGAGCTGCGACGACGGCAACCCATGCACGGTGGACGCCTGCCTCGCGGGCGCAGGCTGCGTCGCCACTCCCCTGAGCTGCCCTGGCAGCGGGCCCTGCACGGCGGGGACGTGCGACCCCGCGACGGGTGCGTGTTCGACGTCACCCCTCGAGTGCCCTGCGGGTGGCCCCTGCCAGGTCGCCCTGTGCGACCCCACGCTGGGCTGCCTGCTCCTGCCCGTGCCCTGCGACGACAACGACCCGTGTACGGCGGACGCCTGCGACCCCACGACGGGCTCCTGCGCCGCCGAGCCGGTGCTCTGCTTCGACAACGACCCCTGCACGGACGCGGAGTGTGACCCCACCCTCGGCTGCGTCGCCCTGCCCCGCTGCGAGGCGCCCGATGCCTGCACCCTCGCGGCGTGCCTGCCAGACGGCGCCTGCACCTACGCCTCCCTCCCGGGCTGCGCCGCTTGCGAGGACGACGCCGACTGCGACGACGGCGAGGGCTGCACCGAGGACGTCTGCGTGGCCGGGTCCTGCTCCAACACGGCCCCTGGCTGCGACGACGGCGACCCCTGCACCCTCGACCAGTCGAGCGGCTGCGCCTGCGCCCACGAGCCCGTGCCCGACTGCGCCCTCTGCGCGACGGCGGCAGATTGCGACGACGGGCTCCTATGCACGGTGGACGGCTGCGCCGGCGGTGTGTGCGTGCACGCGCCGCCGGACTGCCCGGCGACCCCGTGCTCCGTCGCCGGGTGTGACGGGCTCACGGGCGCGTGCATCGCGGCTCCGGTGAGCTGCGGCGACGGCGATCCATGCACGACGGACGCCTGCGTGGCGGCACCGGACGGGTTCTGGGAGTGCCAGTCGGCCCCAGTCGCCCCGTGCGCCGGCTGCTCCTCCCACGGGGACTGCGACGACGGAGACCCCTGCACCGACGACACCTGCACCGGCGGCGTGTGCGCTCACGTCGCGGCCGACTGCGACGACGGAGACCTGTGCACGCAGGACGCCTGCAACCCCGTGAGCGGCGCCTGCGAGAACCTCCCGGCCTGCCCATGAGCCAGGACGCCTTCGCCCGGGCGCATGTGGGGGTCACCACCGGGCCCCTCGCGCGCCCTGTGCCCCGCCTACTGGGCATGCCCATGCCAGAGCTGCGCCGCTTCCTCGACGACGTCGGGGTCGGGGCCACGCACGCGGGGCGCGTGTTCCTGGCCCTGCACCGCCGGGGGACGGCGCTGGAGGCCATCCCGAACCTGGGCCCGAGGCACGCAGCCACCATCCGGGCAGCGGCGCACGTGGACGAGGCGACCATCGAGGAGGCCGTCGCGGCGCCCGATGGCACCGAGAAGCTGGCGCTGCGCCTCGGGGACGCGCGGGTGGAGGCCGTGCTGATCCCCATGCGTGCTGGCCGGACCACCCTGTGCGTGTCGACCCAGGCGGGCTGCGCCATGGCGTGCGCCTTCTGCGCCACGGGCGCCCTGGGGCTCACCCGGAGCCTCCACGCCGCCGAGATCGTCGCCCAGCACCACGCCGCCAGTGCCTACGCGGCAGCGCGCGGCGCAGAGGTCACCCACGTCGTGTTCATGGGCATGGGCGAGCCTCTCCACGACTACCCCGCGACCCGCGACGCCACCCGGATCCTCCTCGACAAGAGCGGCCCTCGCCTCGACGCACAGCGCGTGACGGTGTCGACGGTGGGCATCGTGCCTCGCATCGCGGAGCTGGCGACGGACTTCGGTGGGCGCGTGCAGCTCGCCATCAGCCTGCACGCCGGCACGGACGCGACCCGCAGGCGCCTCATCCCCGTCGCGGCCCGGTGGAACCTGGCGAGCCTGCGGGAGGCCTGTGGCGCCTGGCCGCTGCCGGGAAACCGCGCCCTGATGCTCGAGTACGTGGTGCTCCCTGGCGTCAACGACGGCCCGGACGACCTGGACGGGCTGGTGGCGTTCACGCAGGGTCTGCGCTGCGTGGTCAACCTGATCCCGTTCAACCCGTTCCCCTCGGCGCCGTTCCAGCCACCCGAGACCGCCGAGGTGGACCGCGTCGCCGCGACGCTGCGGGCGGCCGGCCTCCTGATCAAGGTCCGCTGGCCGCGCGGGCGGGAGGTCGTCGGCGCGTGCGGCCAGCTCGGCGCCCGGGCACGAGCTTGACCCACCGCCGGGCGCTCCTATCCGTGTCTGGTGGGGTGAGGAGCGCGAGTGACCGGCACGCGGAGGCCCGGCGCCGCCACGCAGAACGTCCTGGTTCCACCCGCTGAGCGCGGCCGGTGCGAGGCGGCTCGGAGCGTCGGCATGGAGACTCCCGAGTTCGAATCACGAGGACAGCGCCGCACGGCGCTGGTCATCGCATGGTGCGGCGAAGAGCCGAGCCGGGTGGGCGAGGCGGCCACCGTCCCTACGGAGCCCGTGCTGCTTGGCCGCGGCCTGGCCAACGGCCTGCGGTTCGCTCGCCAGCGCCCCGGCGAGACGACCGACACGGGGCCGCTCTGGCGGCCGCGAATCTCCCACCGGCAGCTACGGGTCTGGCAGGCGGGAGAGGCCGTCGCGGTGGAGTCCGTGGGCCTCTGCCCGCTGCTCGTCGATGGCCAGCGGACGCGACGCGCCCTCGTTCCGCCGGGAAGCGTCATCCACCTGGAGGGGCAGCTCGTCCTGCTGTGCGTTCAGCGACCGACAGCCATCCCACCACTGGTCCACTGGCCCCCCGACGCAACCCGTGGCTTCGGCGAGCCGGACGCCGTCGGCCTCGTCGGTGAGAGCCCCGCCATGTGGGCGCTGCGCGACCGCCTCGCCTTCGTCGCCCGGCTGCTCCCGCACGTCCTCGTCTCGGGCGCCAGCGGGACGGGCAAGGAGCTCGCGGCGCAGGCGATCCACCGCCTCTCGGAGCGTTCAGACAGGCCCATCGTCGCGCGCAACGCGGCGACGATCCCGGCGACCCTCGTGGACGCAGAGCTCTTCGGAAACGTGCGGGACTACCCGAACGCCGGGATGCGAGAACGGAAGGGCCTCATCGGCGAGGCGGACGGCTCCACGCTGCTCCTGGACGAGGTGGGGGAGCTGCCCGCGGACCTCCAGGCCCACCTGCTGCGCGTGCTGGACGCCGGCGAGTACCAGCGGCTCGGCGACTCCACGGCGCGGCACGCGGCGCTGCGGCTGATCGCCGCCACGAACCGGGACCCGACCAACCTCCGGGAGGAGCTGCTCGCCCGCCTCCCCCTGCGAATCGAGGTGCCGCCCCTGGGTGCCAGGCTCGAGGACGTGCCCTTGCTCATGCGGCACCTGCTCGCCCAGGCGGCGCGGGAGAACCCGTCCATCGGCCCTGCCCTCCATCGAGACTGGGACGGCGAGCGTGCCCATCCCCGCCTGGGACCAGACCTCGTCGAGGCCCTCCTGCGCCATGGCTGGTCGACACACGTGCGAGAGCTGGGCGCCCTGCTGTGGGCCGCGATCGCGTCGAGCAACGGCGAGCTCGCGCTGACCGACGAGGTGCGCTCGCGGCTCTCCCTGCGCACCGTCCCCCTCGACGCGCCGCAGCCGCAGAGGGACGATCCGACCGTGGAGGAGATCCGCGCGGTGCTGTCCGCCAACGGGGGCAATGTCTCACAGGCGTGGCGGACCCTCGGGCTCCCGAGCCGCTATGCGCTCTATCGCATGCTCAAGCGCCACGGCGTCTCGCCGCGCTGACCCCGGGCGCCGTGCGCGCACAGCCCATTGCAGCCCCGGGCGCCGTGCGCGCACACGCGGTGCGGCCGCGGCGTGAGGGTCTGTACACTGCGCAGTCGGTTGAAACTACAGGACTCCGCCACACCAGGGCGCACATGGCGCGGCGCTTGCTTTTGCACCGCCCAAGCTCCCCGGGCAGCTCCCGGGAAATTGGGGGATGGAGGTGTACCCATGATGCGCACGAAGAGAACCTGGAGCTGGGCGCTGGCGCTGGCGCTGCTCGGCCCCGCCTGCGGCGAGGACGAGCCGGCGGTCGGCACGTCGCCCGAGATCGATGAGACTACGAGCACCGGCATCGTCGCAGGTCGCCTGGACAACGACGAAGGCTACCAGCACGCGAGCCGCGCGCTCCCCGGCGCGGAGTTGGGAGCCGCGGGTGTCGATGCGGTGAGCGTCAGGGCCATCCTGCGGAGCGGCACGGCCGTCATCGTGCGGCATGGCACAATCGCCCCGGACCGCTCCTTCCGAATCGATGACGTGCCTGCCTTCGACGAGCCCTTCACGGTCGAGGTCTCGGACGAGCAGGGCAGCCTCGTCGCCGTGGCCCTCGTCCCCGGCCCGCTGGTCGAGGGCGAGCACCTCACGACCCTGCCCATCAGCCGCGAGACGACGGTGGAGGCGCAGACCTGGGGGACTATCGGGGCGTGGCAGAGCGGTGTCGACCCCATCGCCGTGGCCAACACGATCACCGCGCAGATGGCGGCGTCCACGGACGAGCCCTGGGGACCGGCGGTGGAGGCGTCCCTCGACGCGTGGCGCGCGGCGATGGGAGCCCTCGGCGCCACGGGGACGACCGCCGCCGAGACGCTGCAGATCCGCGCCACACCATTTGCAGAGCTCGCCGGGGCGCTCGAGGCGGCGACGACGCCAGAGGAGGCCGACGCCGCGTGGGCGGCCTACCGGGACGCAGAGATCGCGGCGATCACCGAGTGGACGGGCGTTGCCATCGCGGGCCAGGCCATCGCCGCCGAGGCGGCTTCATTTGCGCTCATCAGCCAGGCGAGCCGGGGCGGTCTGTCGCAGGTCGCGCTCGACCACGCCCGGGCCGCCGCGATGGTGGGCTCCGCCCAGATGCACATGCGGCAGCAGCTGCAGGCCGCCGCGCAGGTCGACGCGTCTGGCACGCTCGGCCGGGACATCGCGGCGGGCTACGACTCCTTCTTCCAGGCGGTCGAGGACGCCAGGACCCCGGAGGCGCTGAGACTGGCAGCGAGAGACCTCGCCCTGGCGCTGAAGGCAGCCGCGGAGCGCGCGCACATCGAGGGGGGCGGGCCGCCCGGCGGGCTCGCCCTGGTGGCGGGGGCCGCGCAGGCGGCCCTGGAGGCGTCGCTGGCCTCGGCGCAGTCTCCGGAGGCCATCGGGAAGGCCTACGTGAGCTTCGCGACGGTCATCCAGGGGGCCAGCGTCGACGCGGCCGGCGGCGCAGCGCCCACGGGGGCGGCGTCCCTGGCGGCCTCGCTGACCACCCACCAGCTCCTCCTCGGGACGCTGGACGTCGCGCTGTCGCTCCCGAGCAACCCGGACGGCGCAGTCACCGGAGTCGTGCACGTCGACGCGCCGGCAGGTGGGGCCCAGGGCCTCGTAGCCGGGCTGGATCCTCTGGTGTCGACGGCCGCGTCCGCGTTCATCGGCGCGGTTCGGGAGGACGGGACCCTCGACCTTCTGGGCGTCGGGACCGCCGACCCACGCAGCGGCCTCTGGGACGTCGTCGTCGCGCCGGGGTCCTCGGCAGACCTCGTGATCGTGAAGCTGATGAGCAGCAGCGGAGGGATCGTGGGAGCTGCCATCGTCCCTGGCGGGGTCTCCGACGGCACCTTCGTCGCTCCGCTGGTCACCGAGGCCAGCACTGCGAGGGCCCTCGTCACGCTGGAGCTGCTCGCCCCAGGCGAGTCGCCAGAGGGCATCGACCAGGTGCTCCTAGCGACCCTGATCGCTGACGGCACGGCGCGGGCGGTCCTGGCGGAGGGAGCCATCCCGGCGGCCGCTGGTGCCTTCGACCTGGCAGCGCGCGTCGCCGCCCTCGCGGGCGGGATGGACCACGGAGCTGCAATGGCGGTGCTTGGTGCGAACGCTGCGTTCGAGGCTGCCATGGGAGGGCGCGCCGTCGGGTCGGTGGCGCAGGGGAGCATCGACGCAGAGGCTCAGCTCCGCGCCGGCGCCGTCGCCGCCGACGCGGTGCGCCTCCTCGTCGTCAGCGATGCCGTCATCGACGAGGCCCTCGAGGCGCTGATCGCGGCCACCACGACCGCGACATCACGCGCCGAGATCGCCGCCGCGGGGGTGCGGTTCTCGACCACGCTGCGACACACCGTGATCGCCGAGCGCCTCGCCGGGACCGACATCGCGCTGACGCCGCTCGTCGCGGAGGCGATGCCGGAGGTCGTGCAGGCGCGAAGCACCCTCGCCGCGATGATCGGGGCCATGGTGCGGTCGAGCCGCTCGCCGGACGAGATCGCGAGCGACATCGTAGCGGCGTTCGCGGTCCACCAGGCCCGAGTCCACGAGGCCCTCGCCGGTGCCGTGGCCGCCGAGCCCGAGCTCGGTGCCATCGAGGACGCTCTGATCATCCTCGGCGCTGGCCTGTTCGGGCAGGCGCTGTAGAGGCGCCCACGGGGGGGGAACGCGGTGGTGGCCCAGTGGCTGGGGACACGAGGCGCCGGCGGCACCGGCGGGGACCGGAGGGCGCAGTGGACCCACCGCGCGGGGAGCGATAGCATGGGCAGCATGAAGCTTCAGACCATCGCCCTCGCGCTCCTCCTCTCGCCCTCCGTGTGGGCTCAGCCTCCATCGGAGGCGCTGCGCCCGCTTCTCCTGGGCATCGACTCCGTGCCCACGGCCGCGCAGCTCCGAGCCGCGGTCCCCGACGCCGAGGCCCAGCTCTCTGCCGCAGCCCGAGACAAGGCCCTGGGTGCCTATCCACGGCAACGGGCCGTCTCGCTGCTGACGGTCCTCGGCGGCGAGCAGGCGCTCGCTGCCATCATCGACCTGACCGCGACCGGGGACGAGGTGGTGCGCGCCGCAGCGGCCTACTCCCTCGGGCGGGGCTTCGGCGCCAGCGCCCCGGATGCGGCACTGGCAACGCTCCGGCTGGCGCTGGACGAGCCCGCGGCCCACGTACGTCAGGCCGCCGCGCGCGCCCTCCGCTGGGTGGACAGGCCCTCTGAGGTACAAGCTGCGCTGGAGGCGCGCGCGGCGCGGGAGCCCGACGAGGCGACCCGCCGCGTCATCGCTGCGGCCCTCGGGCGGCTGGGGGCGCGCCCGTGAACTCCTAGCCCTCCAGGAAGCGCCCCAGGTGGTCCGCGACCTCGCCGAGCAGGGCGAGATCGGGACCACTGAACGCGCCCGTGGAGCGGTCCAGGAGCTGCAACACGCCGCGGACCTCCCCCCCGGCCCGAACGGGGACACACGCCGCCGATGACGGGGTCAGCCCGATGGCGTGGGCCAGATCGTCGCTCATCAGGGGGCCCTCCGCGGCCGAGGACAGCGTCGCCAGGCCAGTCGCGACGCACTGCCCGGAGAGGCCGCGAGACGAGGGGTGGCGCCGATCCAGGGCCACGGCCGCCCGCGACCCCCGCGCCGCCTGGACGACCAGCGCGTCCCCCTCGACGAACATGACCCAGCCGGTCCGGCACGGGACGTGCCGCAACGCGACCTCCAGCGCAAGGTTGGAGGCCCGGTCCACGTCGCCGTGCAGCGCGTCCATGGCCGCCAGGTCCTGCTCCAGCAGGTCGATGACGTCGACGGCCACGTCTACATCCTGGCGGGCGAGCACGTCGGCCACCACCTGGTCCAGCTCCTCCGTGCTGCACCGGGCCACCACCTGGTTGGGACGATCAGGGGGGCGGAGGCGCTCGACGGGCTCGACCTCCGCCCACCGCTCGTCGGGGAGGCGCGCGATCAGGCGCAGGTGCACGACGGTCCCACGCTTGCGGTCGGTGACCGTCACGCTCTGGTCGGAGCGGATCTCGCACTGCCCCCGGCGCTCGATGCGCGGGTCGAGGCCCAGCTCGGCGACGCCCTCCCGCAGCGCGACGAGCCAGTTGGTCGCCTCCACGACGACGGTGTGGCCGATGCGCTGTCCGTCATCCGATGGGGGGAGCATGACCTCGAAGAGCATGGGGACCCCTCCGCTTCAGGATCGCGTGGCGCACGCCCCGCTGCACCCGCCGCTGGAGCAGCCCCGGGACCGCAGCCGGTCGGGCTCCGACTCGCCGTAGCCCATCTGCTCCACCTCGGTCCAGGAGAACCGCAGCGCGAGGTCACTGGGCGACGGCTGGAGGGGTGCATCGCAGCGCAGGCAGCGGGGCACGATCTCGCCGCCCTCGTCCAGGTCGTGCCAGGGCAACACCTTGCAGGCGCAGCGGGGGCAGTGGACCATCACGAAGGGCAGGGAGTCGGGGGCGAGGTGTTCGTTCATCGCACCTGACAGGATACGCCGCAGCGGGGCACCGCACCAGTCCAGGGCGAAGGTGCGGGCCTTCGCGGCGTGGGACGGCGCGGCCTGGTGACCGCTCGGGCCCTGGGCCGACGGCCTGATCCCGAGGCGGGAGGCCGTGTTGACAGCATGGGACCCGGCCGCTACGTTGGTCGGCCCGCCCTCGCCCGGAGGCGCAGGCGGAGCCCCAGACACGGCGGAGTGACGATGGGAGCGGAGCTCGAGCAGACCACCGGATCCGACCCGCGCGAGCAGGCGCAATTGCGAGCCGCCCTCCCCGCGGAGGTCGCCGCCGTCATGGATGCGCTGACGACCGCCGGGCACCGCGCGTGGGTGACCGGCCCGGTGGCCCGCGACGCGGTGCACGGAGTGGTCGCTCCAGCGCGCTCCTGGGCAGAGATCATCACCGACGCGCCCCGCGTGGTGCAGAGCGAGGTCCTCGCGCGAGTGGCAGGTCGCGAGAGCATGGACGACGAGCGCCGGCTGCCCTCCGCCTGGCTGCCCGTCCCGGGGGTCGCAGAGCCGCGCCGGGTCCAGCTCGCCACCCTGCGCACGACCCCACCCCCGTGGCGTTGGCTCCGCAGCCGCAAGCTCGACGGCATCGCCCTCGACCTCGCGTGCCGCGAGATCACAATCCACGCGTTCGCCATCGACGGGGATGGAACGTTGGTGGACCCCTTCGGGGGCGTCGCGGACCTGCTGGCACGACGCATCCGCACGGTCCTCCCGGCTGATCGGGTCTACTGCGACAGCGCGCTCATGCTGCTCAAGGTGCCGCGCTGGGTATCCCACTACGACTTCGCGCCGTCGCCAGAGCTCATCCGCCACGCCCAGCGAGACGCGGGCAACATCCTGGACACGCCGCGGGAGCTCTGGAAGGAGCTCCTGGACAGGGTGCTGCTCGGCCCTGGCGTCATGGCAGGCCTGCAGGTCCTCTACGACACACGGGTGCTCCAGTTCCTCATGCCAGAGGTGGCCTCCCTGGTGGGCTTCCACGAGTCCTGCCCGGTCCACCACAAGGACATCTGGGACCACACCCTCAAGGTCGTCGCCAAGGCGGAGCGGACGCTGATCGTGCGCTGGGCCGCCCTGATGCACGACATCGGCAAGGTGTGGACCCGCCAGGTGACCAAGGGTGGCAAAGTCCACTTCTTCCGCCACGAGGAGTTCGGGGCCCTGCTCTTCGAGGGTGTTGCTGCTCGCCTCAAGTTCGACGCGGAGACCACGGAGCGCGTGTCCTACGTCATCAAGAACCACGCCCGGGTGAACCTCTACGAAGACAACTGGACGGACAGCGCCGTCCGACGCCTCATGCGAGACTTCGAGGCCCACCTGGACGACCTCATCGCGTTCTCCAAGGCGGACTACACGACGAAGCGCACCTGGCGCGAGGCGGAGCTCAAGCGCCAGATGGCGGAGCTGGAGGCCCGCATCGCGGCGATCCGCGAGGCGGACGCCCGGGTCCCGCCCCTGCCGACGGGCCTCGGGAACGACATGATGGAGCGCTTTGGCCTCACTCCCGGCCGGCGCATCGGCGAGCTGAAGCGCCTGCTGGAGGCGGCGGTGGAGGCCGGGGAGCTGGCGCCACACCAGGAGAGTGGCGTGTACCTGGACTGGCTTGCGGGGAAGATCGAGGAGCGGGGGTGAGCCCGCTTCCCGCGGCGTGTCCCCGAAGGGGCGTCCGTCGCTGAGATTGGGGGGAGGAGAGAGCGAGCGCGCCCTCGTGAGAGCGCGCTCAGGGGAGAGAGCTTCCCCTACGCGCGACGGCGCAGGGCGACGAGAGCCAGCATCGCCGCAAACAGGGCGAGGCCACCCGCCGTGAAGGGGGAGCCCGCCGCGTTGCAGCCGGTGGTGCCACCGGTGCCGAGCCCGCCGTTGTTGCCGGTCCCGCCGTTGTTGCCGGTCCCGCCGGTCCCGCCGGTCCCGCCGGTCCCGCCGCCATTGCCGCCGGCGCCAAATCCACCGCCGGTGTCGCCCGCGGAGCCGCCGCCGGACCCACCGCCGCTCGTGTCTCCGCCGCCGGACCCGCCACCGCCGGACCCGCCGCCGCCGGATCCGCCGCCGCCGGACCCGCCGCCGCTCGTGTCACCATCGCCGGAGCCACCGCCCGTGCCACCGCCATCAGAGCCGCCACCGCCACCGCCGCCGCCGCCGCCCTCGGTGATGCAGTTGGCGTAGCCGTTGTTGTCGATGCCGCAGGTCTTGCCCTTGGAGGCGCAGTCATCCTTGACGACCGCGTTGCTCTCGCACCAGGTGGCCACGTCGCCGTCGCACTCGCCCTCGTAGGTCACGGTGCCGCAGCCCACGGGGCCCACGCCGCCGCCGCCGCCGCCGCCGCCGCCGCCACCACCGCCGGGCTCGCCGAGGTCGCCGCACACGAGCGGGTTGGCGCCGCTCGGATCCTCACCGCTGCCGCCGCAGTCATAGAAGCCGCCCTCCGCCGACCAGCCACAGCCGTTGGCGCCGCAGTCGCCAGAGACCCAGTTCCCCTCCTCGCAGTAGTTGATGACCGTGCCGTCGCAGCAGCCCTCATAGGTCAGGCTCTCGGGGCACGGGCCGCCGCCGCCGCCGCCGCCGCCGCCGCCCGCGAAGCAGGTCTGTACCTCGGCCGCGCACTTGTCGTTGGCGCAGGCGTTGAACTCCGTGTTGTCGGTGATGCCCGAGCACTGCGCGTTCAGGCAGTCGATGAGCGTCTGAAGGTTGTTGAGCTCCGTCGGGTCGGTCGGAGCGCAGGCGCTGATGCAGTTCTGGTCGCCCTCGGCGCAGCTCTGGGCGCACTGCCAGAAGCCACCGCAGGTGCCCGCACCACCGCCGCCGCCGCCACCGCCGCCCTCGAAGCAGGTGGTGAGCTCCGGCATGCACTTCTGCTCGGCGCAGGCTTGGAAGGCCGCGTCGTCCGTGATGTCTGCACAGCCCGCATTCAGGCAGTTGATCAGGGCCTGCAGGTCCTGCATGGCCCCGGCATCCGAAGGCGCGCAGCCCTGGATGCAGGCCTGGTCTCCCTGCGCGCAGCTCTGCGCGCACTCGAAGAAGCCGCCGCACGAGTTGTCCGGGTTCGTCTGCGCCGATGCGGCAGCCGGGATCAGCCACGCGCCGATCACCAGAGCCGACAGCAAGGTCCTCCTCATTCCACTCTCCTCCGCTGGTGTTTGCCCCACGAATCGGCGGGGCCCGTGTGTGTCACGCGAGGGGGGCCGTACCCGGTTCACCCCGCGCTTGTGCGGCGCTGCGACACGCCATCGTTTCCGCAGTCGCGGCCAGCCGATCAGGCCAAGCGCGTAGATCGACGGCGCAGTATACGCGCCCGCGGAGCGCGGCGATCAACCGAAGTGTCCTTCCGATCTTCGCAGGGCTGTTACCGCTCCGAGCCCCACCCTTGACCCCGGCGCCGCCCCCGCCAATGATGCGCCCTGCGCGCCGCTCGCGCCCACCACCTTGGAGCCACCCCATGCCAGGACCTGCCATCGCCACCCTGAAGCGTGACCTGGCGCGGTCCATCGCCGCTGGACACCCGTGGCTCTACCAGGACTCCGTCCTGCTCCCCGCCACGGTCGAGCCCGGCGCCGTCGTACTCGTGCAGGACCGCCGGGGCCGCCCCCTGGCGCTCGGAATCGCAGACCCCGCCTCCCCCATCGCGGTGCGCATCTGGACCAACCACCGTGGCGCACGCATCGACGACGCCCTCATCGAGTCCCGCGTCGCCACCGCCGCCGCCCTGCGCCGCGCGGTGCTCCCCTCCGACACGGACGCATTCCGCTTGCTCCACGGGGAGGGAGACCGCACCCCCGGCGTCGTGTGCGACGTCTATGGTGACACCGCCGTCCTGCGCCCGGACACCCCGGCCGTGGAGCGCCTGCTGCCCGCCATTGCCCGAGCCATCGCCCGCGAGCTGCCCGCCGTGAACCGCGTGGTGCGGCGGGACCCGGCGCGGGGCTCCGAGGGCGAGCGGGTCACGACCCTGCTCGGCGCGCCGCTCGATCAGCCCCTCCTCGTGCGCGAGCACGGGCTTCGCTTCGAGGCGGACCCCACCCGCGGCCACAAGACGGGCCTCTACCTGGACCAGCGGGAGAACCGGGCACGGGTCCGGGCCCTCGCAGCCGGACGCTCCGTCATCAACCTGTTCTCCTACACGGGGGGCTTCTCCATAGCCGCGGCGGCTGGAGGCGCAACGAGCGTGACCACCGTGGACACGGGCGAGCCGGTCATCGAGGCGGCGAAGCGAAACTTCGCCTTGAACGGCCTCGATCCGGCCGATCCCCGCTGGCGCTTCGCCGCGGCCGACGCCTTCGCGTTCCTGGAGGAGGACCGGACGACCTACGACCTCGTCATCGTCGACCCGCCCAGCATGGCACCGAGCGCCGCCGCCCTGGACCGCGCCCTCTCGGCCTACCGCCGCGTCAACGAGCTGGCCCTCCGCCACCTGGCCCCGCGCGGCCTCCTGCTGACCGCGAGCTGCTCCAGCCACGTCTCGGAGCAGCACCTGTGCGAGGTCCTCCGCGACGCCGCCCGCGCCGCCGCCCGCTCCGTCCGCATCCTGGAGCACCGAGGCGCCGGCCCGGATCACCCCGTGCTCCCCGCCTTCCCCGAGGGCCGCTACTTGAGCGTCCTGCTGGCCTTCGCAGAGTGATTCGTACACACGGTGCGCTGGACACCCGCCAGGACGCGGGCTAGCATGCGCCGCTTTCCGAAGGGGGCCTTGGTGCGACGCCAGGTGAGACGGCATCTCAACCGAGCGGGCGCCGTCGCGCTGGTGGCGGCGGGCGCCCTCCTGTGGTGCTGCGTGGGCGAGCCCCGCTGCGGGTGCGACGCCGGACCCGAGTGGACCGCGCCCGCGGACGCCTCGCATGGCACGCCCGGCGCCTGCTCCGTCCACTGGTGGTCCAAGTTGGGCGAGCCCACCCTCGACCGCGACGACCTCGCCGACCAAGCGCGCACCCTGGGCTACACCTGCCCGAAGGCCCCCGCCGACTACCAGCGGGTGCTCTCCAGCGAGGAGCTCGCCGCGCGCGCGCCGGAGGAGCGCGAGGCATGGGCCCGCCAGGTGTTCGACCTGGCCGCGGACGTGCTCCTCGACGAGGCGGGCGACACCGTGTGCGCGGCGCCGACCTGGAAGCCGGGCCCCCAGGGGGTCACGGCCGGCGACGGCGTCCTGCGCTACGACGGGACCTTCGGCGTCGGCGACGGCGCGCGGGTCCCCGCGTATCTGCTGCTCCCCCTGGTCTCGGCGGGCGCCCCCTTCGCGCCCCGGGCCGCCGCGGTGGTGATCCACGGCCACGACGGCGGCCGCATCGAGGTGGTCGAGCGCCCCGAGGGCTACCAGAAGGCCATGGCCCTGCGCCTCGCCCAGGCAGGGTACGTGGTCCTCGCCGCCGACAACGTGTCCTGGGGGACGCACCACCCGCTGGGCAGCCGCAAGCCCAACCACGGCAAGGACTTCGCCCTCTACATGAAGCCGGGGAGCGCCAACGGCCTCATCACCTGGAACCTGACGGACCTCTTTCACGGCGTGACCCTGCTCGCCGGCCTCCACATGGCGCGCAACCCCAAGGCGGACCGGTGGGAGGTGGCGCCGCCCGGAGGAGCGGGGGCGACGCCGGCGGTGAATGCCATCGCGGTGAGCGGCCTCTCCTACGGGGCCCAGGTGGCCGCCTACATGGCGCTCGACCCCCGCCCGTCGGCCTACATCGTATCGAGCGGCCTCATCGACACCTGCGACGTCCTGCAGAACGACCACCACAAGTGCCAGCTCATCAAGCCCTTTCAGGGCGTGATCACCATCTGGGACCTCATCGTGGCCAACGCACTGCTGGAGCGCCCGCGGCTCGGGCTCGGGGTGGGGCGCCCGGCCGTCCTCGTCGCCCAGGGGCTCAAAGACAAGATCCTGCGCGCTTGGGGGAAGCACGGCATCGAGCAGCTCCAGAAGCTCTCGGACGCGCTGGAGCTGGACACCCTGGAGGTCACAATCTCCAAGACCGAGGGCCACACCTACCTGGTGGAGCCCACCCTGGACTTCATGCGCCGGCACCTGCCGCTGCCATGACGGAGGCTCGCCGGTGAGCGCCAACGCACGAATCCTCCGGGTCCTGCCATGGGTCGCGCTGGTCCTGGGACTCGCGCTCCGCTGGTCGCAGGTGCCCGACGCCCGCTTCACCGGCGACGAGGGGACCTTCTTCGAGGCGGCCCAGCGCATCGTCCACGATGACTTCTGGCCGGTGCTCGGGCCCTCGGTCAGCGGCACGGAGGCCCGCCACCCGGGCGCCACCTTCTACTACCTGATGGCGATCCCCAACGCCTTCGGCAAGAGCCCCTACCTCTCCGGCTTCTTCATCGCCGCCCTGTCGGTGGCCTCGCTCCTGCTGCTGGTGCGCATGGTCCGCGCGACCCGCGGCGAGGGAGCGGCGCTCGTCACCGCGTGGCTGGCCGCCATGAGCCCGTGGACCATCCTCTACGCGGACCGCATCTGGAACTCCAACGTCGCGCCGTGGCTCGGTCTGCTGGCGCTCTACGGCGTGTGGCGCATGCGCGAGCAGCAGCGCTCCTGGTGGGCCGCCCCGACGGTGGCCGCCCTGGCGGTGCTCCCCCAGTTCCACCTGTCGTCGCCCATCCTCTGGGCCGTCGTCCTGGTGCAGCTCGCCCTGTGGCGTCCCCGCGTCCGCTGGTCGGCCGTCGCGGTCGGGGTCGGGATCGCCGTCTTGTTCTATGCCCCCTACCTGGTCCACGAGCTGCGGAGCGACTTCTCCAACACCCGGGCGATCCTCGCCGAGGGCGGCGGCCAGGAGGTGGGGCTGCTCCACGCGGCGAGAGGGGCCTTCTACGTCGTGCTCTTCGGCACGGGCGACGCGGGCTACCACTTCCACACGGGCTACTGGCGCCCCTACGACCCCTTCTGGCAGCTCACCCGCGCAGGCATCTCCGACTCCCTGACGCTCTATGGGCCCATCCTGACCGCCTTCGTCGCGCTCTCCTTCGCCTTCGTGACCGCAGGCTGGGTCGCGGGCCTGTCGTTGCTCGTCCGCGGCAAGGACGCCCTGCTGCGCCTCGCGCGGGACCCCGTCTGGACCGCGCTGCTCGTCGGCTCCGGGGCGGCCTTCGCGCTGCTCGCCATGAGCCACAAGCCCGCCTACCCCCACTACGCCAACCTGCTGCTCCCCTTGGGCGTCGTCCCTCTGGCCGACGGCGCCATGCTGCTGCTCTCCCGCCCTCGCCCCTGGCTCCGCCGGGTCACCGCCGCGCTGGTCGTCGGCCTGGGCGTCGCCTTCGCGGCCATCGCCGTCCGGTACTATGAGAAGGTGGACGCGAAGGTCGCCGCGAGCACCTCCCTGTCCATGGTGGAGCTGATCCACGAGCAGCAGGGGAGCGAGCCCTTCCGCCTCCAGTTCGGCTACTTCCACAACGGCTGGGCCATGTCGAAGCTCGCCCGCTGGTCCCTCGGGGTCCCCTGGAACGAGCGCCGCGACGCCCGCCGCACCTTCCACATCCGCGAGGCAGGCGACGACCCGGACGCGGCGGCCAGGGGCGGCGGCCGCCTGTGGGAGGTGGGGCCCATGTGGGTGATCCGCAGGTAGCCGCCCCCAGTGTGGAGCGGTCCAACTGCCACGACTCAGCCCAGCCACGTCCTTCGTTTGACCCGGCGCCCGGCGACGCCGTGAGTCCCGAAGGCCCCCCCCGCTGCATCACCGCGAACGGAGCCCCACCGGGAGCAGTGCTCTGCGCGGAGTCGACCCTCGCGGGCGCGGTGGTCCCGGCTGCATCAGAGGAGTTCCGCCAGGTGAGCGAGCGCCAGTCGCCGGAGCTTGAGAAACCGGTTGGGGTCGTCGCCCGGTCGGACCACGGGCAAGACGACCTCCTGGAGAGGGCGCCCGAAGTGTACGGCAAAGGAGGACGGCCAATGGCTGGCCCACGCCGAGAGCCAGGCAATCAGTGCCTCGCGCTCCGGCTCCTCCAGCAGACCCGGATGGCGCAGAACCGACGATGCCGCCTGGGCGAGGCTTGCCGCATCGGGTATGCTGGGCTCGCGAGGGCTGGCTGGCCCCACGGGCAACCCTCCGCGACGCAGGATGTCCAACCACGCGCTCACGGGCGTAGCGTAGCATGGCCGAGGCACGATTCGACAGGGCGCAGCTCGAAGCCTTCATCCGGACGGCGGCCGACCGCCTCCATGGGAGGTGGCTGCTGGTAGGAGGAGCTGCGGCCGCCCTGTGGTTGACGCCACGGCGGACGACCGAGGACGTCGACCTCGTGGGCCTCGACGACCCGAGCCAGCGCATGCAGCTCCTCGAGCTGGCGGACGCTGCCGGGCTCCCCGTCGAAGCGGTCAACTCGGCCGCCGATTTCTTCGTCCGGGCGGTACCAGGATGGGATCGGGACCTCGTCGTGCTGGCCACGGGCCCCCGCGCGACGATCTTCCGTCCATCCGCCACACTGTTCTTGCTCCTGAAGGTGCGGCGCCTCTCGGAGGTGGACCTGGCCGATTGCCTCGCGGCTCTCGATCACTCGCGAGCCACCGGCGAGCCCCTGGACGCCGATCAGCTCGCGGCCGCCATCGCCGCGCTTCCCGTCACGACGGACGCGGCGCTCGCCAATCGACGCAACCGACTCGCCCACGCGCTGGGCCAACTCTGGCATGAAGAGGGAGAGCGGTGACTGACACGAACGTCCGCGACGACTACACCCGGAGCCTCTTCCGGATCCGAGCACTCGACACGCTGGCGGAGAACCTGAAGGCGAGCATGCCGCAGCCTTGGATGCCCATCGATGTGAAGCATCTCGAGGAGGCCATGGCGGCCTACACGGGGGAGGTGACTGCCATTCTGCGCGCCGTCGTTCCCCGTTTCTCCCTGGCGCTGAGTTCGGGAGCCGTACCTGCCAAGCGCCGCTCGCGATCATCCTTCGGGCGCTCCAGGAGTGACCTCGCGCAGCTCCACGACGACCTGGAGGCAGGCCTGACCGAGTTCATGGCTCGCGTCGCGTCCCGCTCTCCGCCGCCGAGCCTCCCGATGACCGCGCGCCTCAAGGAGGCCGAGGTGCTCATCGACGGGCACCCGGATCTTCGCGCAAAGCTCCGGGCCCTGGTCCAGCTCTGCCTGTCCCGGGATGACCTTCCCACTTCTTGAGGTCGCGTCACCGGCCCTGAGCGGGCGCCGCGCCGGCACCGAGCCGGCACCGAGCCGGCACCGAGCCGGCACCGAGCCGGCACCGAACCGGATCGAGGCGGCTCCTCCCCCGTCGTGGGGCGGCGAGCGCTCGTGGCCCGTTCGGGGCCGCGCCCTGGTCCGCGGAGGAACAGGCCCGCGAAACCGCGACCCCGGTAAGTGCTCCAACCATCCTGGCTGGCGACCTTTTGAGGGTCGTCGGGCCCAAGCGGGTGATACCCTTGCAGGCCCGACGGACCCTCACGCCCTTTGAGTCGCGGCCGGGCGGGCGCCTCGGCGAGCGCGCAGGCGCCAGAGACGAGCGCGAGCGGGCGGGGGCACTCCGTGCGAGCGCCCGCGTAGGTAACGGCGACGAACCACGGTCGCTGAAGTCGCGAGTTCATTGTTGACACTCGAGGCACGGGAGGAGTACGAACCTGATAGTCATTCGCCGCGGTTCAACCGGCAAGGTAGCAACAGGAACCACACGGAAGGAGGCAGAAGCCAGCAACTGAAGCACGTTGACCGGCGCTCGACGTAAACCGTCGTACATTTTCCGGCTCAGTGGAGGTATGAAGATGACTCGCTCTCTCGCTCTCTCGCTCTCTCGCTCTCTCGCTCTCTCGCTCTCTCGCCCGGTGATGTCCAGCGCCTATCACAGACGCTGATCCTCATGCTGGTACTGATCATCGTGCCGACATCCGCCCTGGCCAACCAGCCCGACTGGGTCCGCCTGAACATCGGGCCGACGGCGACCATGACCACGCCCGCCGGCGCCACGACCGTATCCCTGCCGGCCTCTCTCGCGCTCGGTCCCGACTACGAAGGCAGCGGGAGCATCGAGGTGCACGTTCACGCGCCCAAGGGCTACCTGAACGAGGCGAACAGCGCTGCGAAACAGACGCTCATCCTGAACGTCAAAGTGAGCGCCACCGCGCCCAACCTTCCGATCACGCTCACCTATGCGGGCGCGAAGAAGCTCGACGACTCCGCAGAGATGGTGGTGCTGGACGTGACAGCGTCAGACCCATCCGGGTACTACCCGGATCGGCGCTTCAGAGCACGCTACCAGCGCTCCGGCTCCACGTTCGTCCCCCTCGAGGGGCCAGCGATCATCGCGTCGATGGCCTTCTCTCAGTCGCCCGAGCTGCTTCTGAAGGCTGAGGAGTACACCACGTTTTCCATGGGGGAGACAAAGCGCCGCGATCCCAGCACCGATGAGTCGCTCAGCGATGAGGAGCGGGCACATGCCGCACAACTGATCGCCGCGGTGGAGACCGGGAGCGTAGCGCTCGCACAAAAGCAGGGTGCTGCGACGACCGCCGCCGCGGAGGTCGCGGCCCAGACCGGAACGACAGGCTGCGATGCAGGTGGCACGGAGGACGGCGCCTGGGTACTCGGACTTGCGCTCCTGCTCGGGGGTGGGATTATGGCCCGGCGTCGCCGCGCCGTGGACACCCCGGCCGCGCTGGTGGCCTTGGTCGTGCTGTCGAGCGCCGATGCGAGTGCCAGCGTCTGCTATGCGGACGGCTGGCTCAGCTTCTGGGACATGAGGACCAGCTACCACTACCCGGACGGTGGGGCAAGGCACTCCGTCTGCCAGACCGGAGCCTGCAACCCTGACACCCCTGACTGCTGCTGGAAGGGCCTCTCGATCCTCTCCATCAGCCTCTACAAGGTGAGCGCCAACGGAAATTGGTCCTGGGTCGCGACGTCGCGGACCATCGGAAGCGGCTACTTCGTCCTGTGGGATCCCGACTGCGACACGTCTGCCACCTACGGGGTCGGCTTCGAGTTCAGCCGCCGTATGTACCCGGCCCACCTTGAGATGCGCATCGCCGGTTACACGTCACCCATTCGCGTCCTTCTCTCCAACACGCTCTTCTCGTTGCTGCCCGGCTCGCAGAACACACTGCATCTCGGAAACCTCGCCCTCAACCAGGAAGGAGACGACACGCCGAACACGGCGGCAACGGGAGCCGCCTGGCGCACGCTCTGGGACACACACCTCGCGCTGGAGGAGGAGGGCGAGCTGCGGTTCCGAAGAGAGGCGGGGAGCTCCAACGCCTACGACCCCATTTACGTAGATCTGGACTTCGACCCGCCCCCTGGCCGCGCGTCCAATGCGGCTTGCAGCTCGTCGACGATAACACTCATGGACGGTGACCTCTGGAGCCCGACTCCGGCCCATGAGATGGGGCACATCGCTCACGGGCGTGTGACCGGATGCACAGGAGCCTTGCCGGCGTTCGGGTATGGCTCCCACCCGAGCGACGCATGGAAAGTGGACGGTCCGGAGGGTGCCATGGGCGAGTCCATCGCTGGCTTGATCCACTGGATCACGCTCTGGGACCCGGCCACCACGGAGATCACCAGCCTCGATGCACCGGGGCGGGTGCCGTGCATCGACATGACGAGTCACCACGGGATCCACCACTTCAACTCGAATGATCTCTCGAACCCAAGGAATCGCGTCCACGGACTCTGGGAGCTCATCGACACGAGTACGAACAACGCCGACTCATACGCTGATGTGGTGGATGCGACGGTCAAGGACCTGTTCGATGCAATGGTGGTCTGGAGTGGCGGAGCGTGCGTTCAGGGGCAGAACGGGTCTCCTTGCGAGCACCGAGCGACGAGCTGGACAGCTCAGGCCTGCGGCTTTGCAACCGACTGTGTGACGTGCTTGGACCAGGCGCAAGGTTGCGGTTGGGCGGACACGTGTGAATACCACGTCCAGCTCGGTCAGAGGTACTGCAAGACGGGTGATACCCACGGAACCAACGTGGCCGACTGGGCGTCGCACCTGGCGACGTTCCTCGGGGGCCACGACGTTGCCTTCCGGCGAACCCTCACCAGCAGCCCATGCGTCGCCGATGAGCAGAATTTGCCTGCCGTACCGGCCAACTCTCCGCCACTTCCAAACCAAGGGTACTTCGGTGGGTTCCACTCCGACTGACAGCGACGACCGTCGCCATGGAGCGTCACCGCATTTCGTCACCGAAGCAGGGACATCACTTGCGAGATCGCGATCCGTCCGCGTGACGGCGCGTTTGGCCGTGGTCACGGCCGCCCTAGGCTTCGCTGGAGGTTGTGGCGACTCGGAGGTGCCCGCCTCCATCGTGGACGGGGGAGCGACGGACCGCGTGACTTGCGGGCGCGGAGCAGACGGCGTACTGCGCCGGTGCCCCCTCGGCGAGGTTTGCTTGGTCGAGTCGGCGTCATGCGCGCCGATCATGGCCAACTGCACGGACGGCTGGTGTCTCATCCCAGCGTCGTCCTTCATGATGCTCCTGCGCCCGGATACAGAAATCGATTCATTCATACCCAGATGGACTACCATTACTCGCCCCATTGTCATGATGCAGACCGAGGTAACTCAGGCGCAGTGGTCAAGTGTATGGCCGGAGTCGACATCGACGCCCACATTTTCAAACTGCGGTTCCAGTTGTCCAATGGAGAGCATGAGTTTCGGAGACATGTTGCACTTTGCGAACGCCCTGTCAGACAAGCACGGGTTCCAGCGCTGCTATACGGTTTCAGAGTGCGAATCAGACAGTGACATGTGCATTGACGCAACGTTTGCGGGACCAGACTGCACGGGCTACAGGTTGCCCTCGCTGGCGGAGTGGCAGCTTGCGGCCAGTGCAGGCTACCCCTGGAGCTGCATGGCCGAGGTCGACGATGAGGATATGGAGTTCGGAGCGGACAGTTGTGGGGGATTTCCCGCCGAGAAGTATGCGGTCTCCATAGGAAACAGTGGAGTCAGCTACCCCGGATGCGTCGATTGCACCGTTCAGTTGCGTGCCCCTTGCGGCCATTCCTGCTGCGGCCCCCATGCGATAGCGAGTCTTGGACGGTCCCTCTATGGCCTCCATGATCTCATCGGCAACGTGATGGAGCCAACAGGCACCGTCCTCGACACAAACGTCACGGATGGGCCTCCGTACCCAGGGACGTCCTCTCCTCGGCTGCTCGACAGCGCCAGGGAAAGGGCACCTCATGGAGATTGGACCGATCCGGGGTACAGTGTCAGCCTGTCTACCCAAATCCCGGTCGCCTTCGTCGGCGGATCGTTTCGGCAGTTTGCCTTGGAGATGTGTTGGAACAGGCACTCCGCAGTTGCACCATTTCACTCATCGAGCAATGTGGGCTTGAGGCTTGTCCGCACCGTAACAATCGGGGAGTCACCGTGATGGATGATGGACCCAACCGCCAGTTCTGCAAATCCATACCGCACCCGATCCCCCTGCTCGACCGTATTTCGGCGTCGCGAACACGCACTATCGTCGTGACTGCTGTTCTCGCCTTCTGGTCACTCGCCTCGGGGTGCATTGAGCGGACCAGCCCGGTTTCAGACCATACGCCATCTCGCTGCGGCACCGAAGCCACGGCACTGACCACCTGCCCGACCGGCCAGGTATGTACCACAAAAGGAACCTGCGCCCCCATCGAGCCGGACTGCAACACGAGCACCTGCGCCATCGGGCCCGCGAGCCTGCTCGTGGGGTACGCGGGTGACCTGGAGGCGTGGAATTGGGAGCCGGCGCCCCAAAGCTTCTACCACCCCGCGGGCAACCCGCGCGCGGACGTAAGACGCAAGGGCTGGGCATGGCTCACGGTAGACCAGCGGCTCGCTGTCAGCACGACTGAGACGACCCGCGGCGCGTGGCGGACGCTGATGGAGCGCGTGCCAGAGACCTTCGCCGCATGCGGAGACTCCTGCCCGGTCAGCGACGTGAACGTCGCCGAGATTCTGACCTATGCGAACCGCCGAAGCGTCGCCGATGGACTCGCACCATGCTACGCCCTCGAGGGCTGCGCCCCGGACGCCACTGGCCGCCTCCAGTGCGCTTCGGCCGCCTTCGCTGGCCCCGAGTGCACGGGCTGGCGGCTCCCGTCCGAGGCCGAGTGGGAGCTGCTCGCCAAGGCCGGCACCGACGGCTGCCTCGCCAACGGCAACCTCGACGTCGTCGAGCGCAGCACGTGCTGGGACGACTTTGCCGCCCAGACGGCCTGGTACTGCGGCAGCAGCCAGGTCTCCTGGGACGGCTGCGACGACTGCGGGTACGACTGGGGCTTCAACTGCTGCGGCCCCCACCCTGTCGGCAAGCTCCCACCCAACCCCTATGGCCTGCTCGACGTGCACGGAAACGTCTGGGAGCTCACCGGCTCCCGATGGGACGACCCGTGGATCGCCGCCAAGGACCCAGGTCACGACCCCGACCCACTCGCCGCAGGCCCGGACCTGGTGGCCAAAGGCGGCTCCTACTTCAGCCGCAGCGTGGCCCTGTGCGCCAGCATGCGTCTGCGACTTGGAGACCTGCGCCCCCAGGAAGTGGGCTTCCGCCTCGTCCGCACAATCACGAAGAAGTGAGCCTCGGTATTGCGTTGCACGCCCACTGGCAGTAGCAGCGCGACCGTCGTTGCACGATA
>BTVJ01000047.1:0-57912 GCA_045863395.1 Myxococcales bacterium | reverse complement strand
GGGGATGGATCGGCCCTCCCGGTTGCATCATTACTTCGGCGACGCCCTACTAGAGGCCCGGACGAGGCAACCTGCTGCCTTGCCGCCGATGCCACGACGGTGCCGCGCAGACACCACGCCGTCTTGGACCCGGTCACATCGACACGCGGAGGTCCGAGCCGCCCGAAGGCACTTCGAACTCAAGTGGCCTTGGAGTCTCCCACCAGCCCGACCTGCCCGGGCCAGCGGATCCCTCGAGTCCCATGACGGCTTGGACATCTCCTGGTCACCCGTGACGGGTCGCGGGCCCCGGAGCGCGAGTCTCCCGCCTGGATCGCCAACACATCTGTATTGTCGCGACCTTGCCGCGTCCGGACCCTGTTGGCACGCCTCGTGTAGAAGCGCCACCATGCGCGTGGCAGACACCAGGGAACGACGGGAGCCAACGGAGAAGACTGGATGACTCAATCTCAGACCATGAAGAGACAGGCGATGGTACGCCGGCGCCCGGGGGGACGGAGAACCCTCCTGGCGGGCTGCGCGGCGCTGGCCCTCGCAGGCTCTGGCACCATGGCCGCTGACGCCAAGGCCGACATCAAGTGCAACACGCTGCCGTCCCCCATCTATGGGCAGGGCGGCAGCGCGAACACCAACTTCCTTGGGAAGATTGCCGCCGCGTGGAGGACCTCGGACAAGCCAGTGGCGCTGATCTACCAGTCGCCAGGCGCCTGTGTGGGAATCAACTCCCTCCTGAGCGACACGGCGATCACCGGGACCGCATTCTACTGGGAGGCGGATGGCACCCAGGGTACCTGCGAGCTGCCCCTGCTCGGTCAGAAGCTCGACTTCGCCGTCATGGGGATCGACGCCACATCCTGTGCCGGAATCGACGCGCTGCCCAAGGAGTTCGGCGACTTCACCGGGGTCATCAACTCGTGGAACCTGCTCGTCCCCGTCGCCTCCAGCCAGCAGTCCGTGAGCGCCGAGGCGCTGTACTTCGTGTTCGGCTTCGGAAAGGCCGGCAAGGCCGCGCCCTGGACCGACGAGGAGCAGATCATCGCCCGCAACGGGACCTCTGCCGTTCAAATCGCCATCGCCAAGGCCATTGGAGTCCCGCCTGCCAAGTTCGTCGGCGTGGACGCCAAGACCAACCAGGCAACCATCACACTCCTGGCGGGCTCCCCGAAGCCCGAGGCGGCCATCGGCTTCACCAGCGGCGAGGTGGCGGACGACAACCGGGACGTTGTCCGCACGCTCGCCTACCAGCACACGGACCAGATCTGCGGGTACTGGCCCGACTCCACCGCGACGGCCTTCGACAAGAGCAACGTCCGATTTGGCCAGTACTACCTCTGGAGCCCGACGCACGTGTTCACACGCGTCGGCGCCAACGGCAAGCCGTCCAATCCCAACGTGGCGCTCCTGGCTGGGTGGATAGACGGAACGGTGACCCCACCGAAGGAGGTCCCCATCCTCGACCTGACCATCGAGAACAAGAACATCCCCAAGTGCGCCATGTACGTCGACCGGTCGTCCGATAGCGGGCCTCTCTTCAGCGTCGTACCCGATGCTCCCTGCGGCTGCTACTTCGAGTGGAAGGCCGTCGGAAAGACCGACTGCGCTTCATGCAAGAGTGACTCCGACTGCCCCAGCAGCGCACCGGTGTGCCGCCACGACTTCTGCGAGGTGAAGTAGCCATGACGACGAACCAGAGACCGGCCGTTCGCGGCCTGGAGACGGCAAGCTCGTTGAAGTCTGGAGGTGCCATGGAGACTCTGCTCATCGCTTCCCCGGTTGGGTCGTCGATGACCGGGCACCTGAGTTTCGTCGGTCGGTTCGCCCGTGCCCTCCGGTGGCCCCTCGCGGCCGGGCTGCTTCTGGTAGCTGGGTGCGACGGCGACTCGGTGGAGGAGCCGCCCAACGACGTATACTCCGGTGGAGAGGACACGCTCAGCGACGGGACATCGGGAGACGACGTCTCGGCCGGGGACGACACGAGCACCACTGATGCTGGTACCACTGACACAGGAGGCACCACCGACACCGGTGGCACCACCGACACGGGCGGCACGACCGACACGGGTGGCATCACCGACACGGGTGGCACCGCGGATGGGGCAACGACCGACACGGGTGGCGCGACGGACACCGGCAGTGAAGAGGACGTCCCGGTCAATTGTGACGGCCCCAAGGGCTGCTACGCTTGCCCTCCAACGACCCCGCTTGAGGTGATCAACCACTGCACGGACAGCTCGTGCCTCTTCTTCGACAACGAGGCCAGGCTGCCGCTGTACGACGGGAAGCCCCTGCCGCCCCTCCCCTGAGGGCTGGCCGAGGCACGGGGCGCCTCCCCCACTCCGTCCGGGGGAGGCGCCCTGTCCGTCGACTCAGACGAATTGGACAGCGCGGGGGACGCCGCGAGAGTGACTGGAGCATCGTCAATTCCCCTTGGAGCGACACAGTGAGAGCAGAGCTCGCAGCCATGTTCACAGCCGCTGTCCTGTTCGCAGGACAAACGACGCATGCGCAGGAGGGCGCTTGGGAGATCGAGGACGAGGACGATGCTCCCGTTGAGCGTCAGAATCCTGGTACCTCCACCGTCCCGGGAGATCCTTCGTCTCCGCCCTCGTCCGAGGGCGCCCCTGCCTCAGATGTCTCGACGACTCCAGCTCAACACACAGAGCCTGAGGTAGCGCCGCCCGCATGGGCTCCCCTGTCGCGCAGCCCGTCCGAAGACCTCGACGCCCTGCGCCGCGAGGTCGAAGCACTCCGCTCTCGTCTGGACGCGCTCGACAAGGAGGCCCCCACGGCCCCTCCCGATCCGGCAGCGGACACTCCTGCCGAGGCGCCCCTGAACGCCGCCCCCAGTCCCACCGCGTGGCCCCGAGAGGGCGTACCTCTCTCCGACGACGTGCGTCTCCTCGGTTATATCCAGGCGCAGTACCGCGCGTCCGATCTGTCAGAGGACGAGCTTCAGCAGGGAGGCGCACCCCTCAACCAGGACACGTTCTCCCTCCGGCGGGCGCGGCTCCGCATCCTCGGCGAGTTCGACTTCGCGCGCTTCGACGTGGAGCTCGACGCCAATACCACGCGCGGCCTGTCCCTGGGGGTCCGGCGCGCTGAGGGCGGGATCCTGTGGAGAAACCCGGAGGAGGACGCTCCACCCTGGGTCGCCCTGAGCGTCGGCGTCACGGACGTGCCCTTCGGCTACGAGCTGGCCGAGCCCCAGGATCAGCTCCTCTTCATGGAGCGCTCCGCCGGCTCCCGCGCCTTCTTCGGGGGACAGTCGGATGTCGGAGCCAAGCTCTACGGCGGCGTCTCGTTCTTTCGCTGGGCGGTCGCGATCATGGGGGGACGCAACCTGACCGACACAGTCGGAGTCGACGCCCTCGACCCCACGTCCGACCCGGACTTCTCAGGGCGCCTCGGGGTGGAGGCGAGCCCCATCGAGGACTTCGAGATTGCCGGAGGAGTCTCGTTCCTTTACGGCACCGGGTTCAGCGCCGGGTCCACCGCCAGCAAGGACGCGGCACAGTGGCAGGACTACAACGAGAACGCCGCCATCGACACGGGCGAGCTCGTGTCGGTCCCCGGCCGAGCCGCTCGCTCGTCCGAGACCTTCGAGCGCTGGGGCATCGGCGCGGACCTGCGGATCTCGGGACGCACGCCCATCGGCTGGACCCGCGTCTGGGCCGAGGCGACGCTGGCCACCAACCTGGATCGCACATGGTTCGTCGCGGACCCCGTGTTCGCCGGACGCGACATCCGGGAGGTCTCCGCCATGGTGGGCTTCGTCCAGGAGCTCACCCGGTATGCCTTTGTCGGGTTTCGCTACGACTACTATGACCCGGACTCTGACTTCCTGGACGACCGCCAGGGGGTGCGGCTCGTCGTCGACGCATCGGTCCAGACCCTCTCCCCGCTGGTCGGACTCGCGTGGCCGGGTGTCGCGAGACTCTCCTTCCAGTACGACGTGATCATGGACATGCTCGCGCGGGACTCACGTGGAGTCGCGACAGACCTCGATAACGACGGGTGGACAATGCGTCTGCAGGTGGGGTTCTGACATGAGGCTCTCCCCATTGCTCCTTGTGTCGTCCATGGCCTGCGGTGTCGCGGCTCCCGCTGGCCTCGACGAGCCGATTCGCATCCGGGGCGGTGTCTTCAAGAGTGGCGAGCTGCCCGGAGCTCCCGTCCCGGAGGAGACGGGCTCCGCGTCGTCGGAGGACGAGGCGACGGAGGAGCCCAAGGAGCCGACCGTCACATCCTTCGGCGCAGTCTCCAACCTGATCCGCCCGGGCCAGGTGGGCCGCAACATCGCCGGCCGGACCTCGCCGGACGCCCTCTCGGTCGGGCTCCGGTTCGCCGATCTGGGTACGGGGTACTGGGTGGCGAAGGTCCAGGGCGTGGACCCCACCGCCAACGGCGAGCGGGTGTGGCAGGTCCAGGCCGACTTCGGCTACGACATCCCCGTGGGGCTCCAGAAGCTCCAGGTGGTCGCGTTCGACGAGGGCGGCAAGGCCGGGCAGCAGCGGGAGACCGACGTGTGCGTCCTGCCCGACTACCCGGACAACTTCAACTCCTGCGACCCAACCATCCCTCCCCCCGCGCTGGTGGTGTCCCTCCAGTGGGACCAAGACATGGATCTGGACCTGCGGCTCACCAGCCCGGGGGGCAAGGTGGTCTCCCCCAAGAACCCGACAACCGCGACCGCGGTGGACAACCAGGTCCCCGCCGATGCGCTCGCAGACCCCACGACGGGGCGCTTCGATCTGGACTCCAACGCAAACTGCGTGGTGGATGGCGCCCGCCGCGAGAACCTGGTCTGGCAGGAGGATCCACCCAAGGGCTCGTGGCTCGTCCACGTAGACCCCTACGCGGCCTGCGGCGAGCCGGCCACGCGGTTTCGCCTGTCGGTGCTCCGGCGGGAGCCCGGAGACGAGGAGGGGACGTGGCGCCAGGTGGAGACCGTCATTCGCGAGGGACAGCTCCTCGCAGCATCAGCAACTGGCGGGGCCAAGCCCCCCTTGTACGTCACCGCGCTCACTCTTCCGTGAGTGCCAGGAGGCAAGTCCATGCTCGTCGAGATCCTGTCCAAGATCGCCCTCCTCGGCAGCGAGTGGGTGCTCTATCTGTTGATTGGCCTCTCCGTTCTCTCGCTCACCGCCGTGCTCGAACGGTGGCTCTTCTTCCGGCGCAATGCCCGCGGCGCGGGTGACGCCCTGCGCTCCAGAGTCCGCGACGCCCTGCTGCGCAACGAGCCGGGGCGCGTGGACGGCATCCTCGCCGCCTCCCCCTCCGTTCAGGGCCGCGTGCTCCGCGCCTCCTGGGCGTGGCGCCGCGGCGGCTCCAAGGCGGTGCTCGATGCCATCGAGAGCGAGCTGGGCAAGGAGCGCCCCGGCATCGAGCGCTCTTCGACGCTGCTCGGCACCGTCGGCAACAACGCTCCGTTCATCGGCCTGTTCGGCACGGTCATCGGCGTCATCGTCGCCTTCCACCACCTGGGAGGCGGCGGCGGCAAGGACGCCAACATGGCGAGCGTCATGAGCGGCATCGCCGAGGCCCTCATCGCCACCGGTGTCGGCATCTTCGTCGCCATCCCGGCGGTCATCGCCTTCAACCTGGTCCAGCGGCAGGCGGGGATCATCGAGAACGAGGTCTACGGGCTCGGGCGCCTCCTCTCCGCGTGGCTCGAGTCCCACCCGGAGGGCGTGGCAGGCGGACCGGAGGCATCTGAAGCCCTCGCCCGCCCGGCCCGCGCGAACACGACCCCCGGGACCTCGTCCTTCTTCGCGGCGGTCGGCGCCCCAGCGGAGGACTAGGCCATGGGAGCAGCAGCACCCGCGCAGGGAGGCAGGGGTCGCGGAATGATCACGGGGATCAACGTCACGCCCATGGTGGACGTGGTGCTCGTGCTCCTCGTGATCATGATGGTCTCGGCCCAGTACATCGTGTCGCAGACCATCAAGGTGGAGCTCCCGGAGGCAAAGACCTCGGACGGCAGCACGTCGTCGCCAATCGCCGTGACCATCACGAAGGACGGCAAGCTCCACTTCAACAAAGAGGAGGTCACTCCCGCCCAGCTCGCCGGGAAGCTGTCGGAGGCGTGGCGGGCCGACAAAGACGTGAACCTCGTGGTCGGGGCTGACAGGACCACCCACCACGGCGCCGTGATGGCGGTCATCGACGCGGCGCGCCTTGCGGGCATCCAGCGGTTCGCCATCAACGTGGACAAGGTCGAGTAGCCATGCGACGGCGCGTGCTGGTAGCGCTCTGGTCCATCAGCGTCGGCTTGCACGTCGCCGCCGGGGCCGCCGTGTCCACCCTCGAAGACGAGGAGGTGGTGCCGGACCCCGTGCCCATCCAGCTCGTGGAGGTGGCCAAGAAGCCAGAGCCTCCGAAGCCGGAGCCCCCAAAGCAGGAGCCTCCGAAGCCCGCGGAGCCCCCGAAGGCAGAAGCCCCCAAGGCAGAGGTCCCGGCGCCGCCAGTGGTCGAGGCGCCCCCGCCGGAGGCCCCACCTCCGCCGAAGCCTCCGAAGCCGAAGGCACCTCCGAAGGCCCCCCCGCCGGCGGCTGCCAAGGCACCCCCAGGCAAGGGGCCCCGTGTCCCGGTCGACCTGGGCGGGTCCATGAGCGGCGGCAGCCTGGGCGTCCCGGTTGGCGGGGACGGGGACGGCGACACAGGGGCCGGCCAGGAGGTGGCGAGCGTCGGCCCCCTGCCGACGCCGGCCACGCGTACCGTGACGCGCACCCTGGAGCCGGCGCCGAAGAAGAAGAAGAAGGAGACCGGGTGTGATGAGCCGGCGAGCAAGCCGCGACCCTTGTCCATCCCCCAGCCCCGCTTCCCTGAGGCGGCGCGCGCAGCAGGCGTCCAGGGCAAAGTGCGCGTCGAGCTGACCGTGGGCGCGGAGGGCCGGGTGGTGAAGGCGCGTGTGCTCCAGGGCTTGGGCCACGGGCTCGACGAGGCCGCGCTGGCCGCCGCCCGGGAGGGCCGCTTCGAGCCCGCGATGCAGTGCGGAAAGCCCGTGCCATCCACCTTCGTCATCGCCATCCGGTTCACGATCTGACGCATGCACGCACGAACGAGACAACGCGGGGGCTCCACAATGCTCCCAAGCCATCGAGGCGCCGCGCTCCTGGCGGCGCTCCTGCTCGTCGTCGGTCCGGCGGCGGCTGCCCGCGCAGCCCACGACACCCCCCCTGGTGAGCCGCCGCCGGCCGACGCCGTCCCCAACGGACCACAGGCCCCGGTCCTGCTCCGCTTCGTCGAGGCCCCCTACCCAGAGGACGAGCGCGCCGCCGGCCGGACCGCGACGGTGGAGCTGCGCCTGACCATCGACGAGACAGGCGCCGTGACGGACGCGGAGGTGGTCACGTCTGCGGGACCAGCCTTCGACACTGCGGCGGTGGCGGCGTGCCGGTCCTTCCTGTTCCAGCCCGCCATGCTCGAGGGCGAGCCCATCCCCGTGCGCATCCTCTACCGCTACGCCTTCACCCTGAAGGAGCAGAAGCCCACGGTCGCCACGTTCACCGGCCTGGTGCGCGGGCGTCAGTCTGGCGCTCCACTCGGAGGCGTCCGGGTGCTCGTGGAGGGAGTCGAGGCGGTCACCACCGACGCGGAGGGCCGTTTCTCTGTGGCGGCCGTCCCGCCCGGCCCCCGCAGCGTCACTCTGGAGGGCGAGGGATTCACCGCGCTCCGCGTGGAAGAGGCCTTCGTCGCGGGGGAGCGCCTCGACGTCGCCTACGAGGTCTCCTTGGCAGAGACCGTGATGGAGGGAGAGGGCGACGACATGGAGATCGTCGTGGTCGCCCCGGCAGTCAAGCGGGAGGCCGCGTCGACGCAGGTCGTCGCCGAGGACGCGCTGAAGATCCCGGGGGCCCAGGGCGACGTGCTCAAGGTGGTCGAGAGCATGCCCGGCGTGGGGCGCTCCTCCGTAGGCTCGGGCGCCCTCGTCGTCTGGGGCGCGTCTCCCGAGGACACACGGGTCGCGGTGGACGGCGTGCCCATCCCTCGCCTCTACCACCAGGGGGGCCTCCGCTCCGTGGTCCACTCGGATCTGGTCGAGTCGGTGGAGCTGGTGCCGGCCGCCTATGGCGCCGCCTACGGGCGCGGCCTGGGCGGTCTCGTCAAGGTGGGGCTCCGCACCTTCGACGACGAGGGCGTCCACGGGAGCGTGGCGGCGGACGTGTTCGACGCCTCTGCCATGCTCCGCGGGCAGGTCGCCGAGCCCCTGGAGCTCGCCGCGGCAGCCCGCGTCAGCTATCTGGACCTCCTCGGCGGCGAGGTCGTGGACGACGACGCGCAGGACTACTTCCCCTTCCCCCGCTACTACGACGTCCAGGGGCGGGCGCGCGTGGAGCTCGGCCCCGGGGAGCACCTGGAGGCCGTCGCCCTGGTCTCGTCGGACACCGTGCGCCGCGGCATCCCGGACCCTGACCCGGCGCTGGTTCGAAGCGACGAGCGCTCCCTGTTCTTCGCCCGCACGTGGCTCCGTTACCTGGGGGAGCTGGGTGGAGGCGCTGAGGTGAGGGTGACTCCGTGGTTCGGGTTCGACGAGGCAGAGCGCGTCGAGAAGCTCGGCGCCGTGGAGACTCGCCTCGCCTCCGAGACACTCTCGTTCGGGCTTCGCACGAGCTGGCGCGGCCCACTGACCCCGTGGCTCTCGGCGGAGGTGGGCCTGGACGCGGAGGTGGTCTCCACGAAGCAGTCTCGGCGGGGCTCGACCGGAGCCCCGGCGCGGGAGGGCGACCTGCGGGTGTTCGGGCAGCCGCCCCCGAACTCCATCGATGCGGACGCGTGGGACACGCTCCTCATCAGCGCCGCCCCGTATGTGGAGCTCGACTTCTCGTTCCTCGACGGCACCCTGCACGTGGTGCCGGGGCTGCGGCTCGACCCGACCGTCCAGGCGGTGGACCGGGTGCTGCCGAAGCAGGGTGACACCCCCGAGCTCGGCCGCTTCGACGAGGGCTTCGTCGCGGAGCCTCGCCTGGCGGTGCGCTGGGATGCGCTCCCGGAGCTCTCCGTCAACACCGCCGTCGGCCTGTTCAGCCAGGCGCCCCTCCCCGGTGACCTCTCGGCGGTGTTCGGCAACCCCGCGCTCCCGGCGGCGACGGCCTTCCATGCCCTGCTCGGCTTCACTTTGCGCCCCATCGAGCTGCTCTCCGTCGAGCTCACCGGCTTCTACACCGAGTCGGGCGGTCTCGCCGTCCGCAGCGAGCTCGAGTTCCCCCCCCAGGCCGAGGCGCTGGTCCCCGAGGGAGAGGGGCGCGCCTACGGAGGGCAGCTCCTGGTCCGCCTCGACCCTGTGGAGGGGGTCTTCGGCTGGGTCTCATACAGCCTGATCCGGGCGGAGCGCCGGGACAGCGAGGACGCCGCCTGGCGCCTGTTCGACTACGACCAGACCCACCTGCTGACCGCGGTCGTGGCCTGGGACGTGGGCCTGGGATTCGACGTGGGTCTGCGCGCCCGCCTCGCGTCCGGCTTCCCTCGCACACCCGTGATCGGCGCCTGGGAGGACCTCTCGGCCGGGGTGACGCAGCCCCTCTTCGGTGAGCACAACAGCGAGCGGGTCCCCCTGTTCTTCCAACTGGATTTGCGGGGAGAGAAGCGCTTCGAGATCGGCGAGACCACCCTCGACGTCTACCTCGAGGTGCAGAACGTGACGAACCAGGAGAACCCGGACGAGATCGTCTACAGCACCGACTTCACGCGGCGCGGGACCATCCGGGGGCTCCCGATCCTGCCCGTTGCAGGGCTGAAGTGGGCGTTCTGATGAAGAACTGCGACAGGCGACGAAGACGGCCAGAGTCCGCGTGGACGTTCCCTGCGCTGCTCGCCCTCGTCCTCTCGGCGTGTCTGCCGGACCTGGCCGTGGATGAGAGCACCATCGACGGACCGCGTGTGCTCGCGGTGCAGGTCGTCCCGCCGGAGGCCGCCCCGGGAACGGAGGTCACAGTCCGCGCACTCATCGCGACCCCCGAGGGGGAGCCCCAGACCTCGACGGTGGACTGGGCCTTCTGCACCGCGCGAAAGCCACTGTCGGAGCTCGGCTCCGTCGCGGTCAAGTGCCTGGACGAGGGCTCGCATCTCACCCCGATTGGCGAGGGACTCACGACCACCGGGACCCTCCCCATCGAGGGCTGCTCCACCTTCGGCCCCAACCCTCCCGAGGCCGTGGACGGCCAAGCAGCGGGGCGCCCCGCGGATGCGGACGCCACCGGAGGCTACTACCAGCCGCTGCGCGTCGGCACCCCCGACGGTGGCGCGGCCATCGCGCAGGCCAGGATCTCCTGCGGGGTGAGCGGCGCGTCCCAGAAGCTCGCCGCGGAGATGACTCGCCGCTACCACCCCAACGCAAACCCGGCCCTGGAGAGCCTGGTCCTCCTGCGGGGGGGCTCGAAGGTGACCCTCGGCGCAGACGCACCGCCCACTGTGAAGAGGGGCGAGACACTGGCCATCAGGGCACGCTGGGCAGACTGTCCCGACAGAGCGGTGTGCGGCGACGGCGCCTGCGGCACCTCGGAGGACGCCGTCGACTGCCCGGACGACTGCGCTGCGCCGGCGGGCTGCACGGGCGCCGAGGCCTACGTCCTCTTTGACCGCCAGGAGCAGTCCATCTCCGTGGCGCGGGAGTCGCTGCGCCTCTCCTGGTACGCCACGGGCGGCACCTTCGCCGCGTCCCACACGGGCCCCACCGGCGCGCGAGATGCGGACAACGGCTGGACGGCCCCGGCGAAGGTCGGGCTGCTCCACCTGTGGGTGGTGGTGCGCGACGACCGAGGAGGCGTCGGTTCGATGCACAGAACGCTTCGGGTGGAGTGAGCCCGCCTCGCCACTTCCCGGTCACGCATCGCGGTGACCGGGAGCCGCCGAGCACGGCCCCTCGCTTCGCGGTGTCGCACCGCTCCTGCACCTCTGACCACCGCCTTGACATCCGGCGCAGAACACAGATATAGCGCCCCGATTGTCCATTTTGTTGATGGACGACACGAGCGAAGGGAGCCTGCCATGGTGTTGAGCCTGCACGAGATCGACGCGCTGATCCGAGAGGAGGAGCGGGAGGACCGCGACTTCATCCACCTGACCTCCAACGAGACCCTGATGTCTCCCCTGGCCAGCCAGGTGCTGGCGTCGCCGCTCGGCAACCGCTACCTGCTGGAGCACCTGGACATGCGCCAGGACTCTCCCTCCCGGCTGAACGGCTTCTTGTTCAGGGGGTTGGACCGTGTCAACGCCATCGAACGCTCGGCGATCCAGGTCTGCCGCGAGATGTTCGGCGCCGAGCAGGTGGAGCTGCGCTGCATCTCCGGCCTGCACGCCATGCAGACGACGCTCGTGTCGCTGACCGAGCCGGGCGACGTGGTGATGCGCTTCGGCGTCGCTGACGGGGGGCACTTCGCCACCGAGCACATCATCAAGCAGTTCGGGCGCCGGAGCACCACCTACGCCTTCGACCGCGAGCGGCTGACCATCGATCTGGACGAGACGGAGCGCGTGTTTCGCCGGGACCGACCCAAGCTCCTCTACCTGGACGCGATGAACTACCTGTTCCCGTTCCCGATCCGCGAGCTGCGCGAGATCGTGGGTGACACCCCGATCCTGTACGACGCCAGCCACACGCTGGGCCTGATCGCGGGGGGCCACTTCCAGAACCCGCTGCTCGAGGGCGCCGACATCCTCCAGGCGAACACCCACAAGACCTTCTTCGGGCCGCAGAAGGGCATCATCCTGGCGCGCAACCGCGAGCTGCTCGAGCGGGTCAGCTACAGCCTGTCACAGGGCCTCGTGTCCAGCCAGCATACGGCGTCGCTGCTGTCGCTGTGCATCGCGCTGCACGAGATGCAGCAGGTGGGGCCGGCCTTCGGGCGGCAGGTCATCGACAACGCGCAGTACCTCGCCGCGCGCATGGCCGCCGCTGGGCTGCCCGTGCTGGCGCGGCCGGACGGCGCGCACACCGCCAACCACCACTTCTTCCTGGACCTGACCGGCGTGATGTCGGCCAGCCACGCGATGGAGAGGTTGCTGCGGGCTCACCTGTCAGTGCACCGCGGCATCCCGTTCCGCAACGTGGACGCCCTGCGGGTCGGCGTGCAGGAGATCACGCGCCGCGGCTACACCCACGCAGACCTGGACCGCATCGCCGAGTGGTTCGCGGCGATCCTGTCGGGCGCCGCCCCCGAGGCCATCGCTCCTCAGGTGATCGCCCTGGCACACAGCCGCACCGAGATCCTGTTCACCGGAGACACTCCGGTGACCGCGGCCCCTCCGGCGGCCGCTCGCGCCGTCGAGGTCGCCGCCCCGGTCTCATCCAGCCGTTGGGTCGACTTTCAGAGGATCGATCAGCCCCTGCGCATCGACCCCGGACTCGTGCGACAGATCCGTGACCTGGGGGCGCTGGCCGCGGCCTTTCCCAACCAGACCGACGCCACCGGCAACCTGAGCGCCTGCCACGGTGGAGAGGTCTTCGTCACCACCAGCGGCTGCTACATCAAGCACCTGGAGCCCACGCACTTCGTCCGGCTGGTGGAGTACGCCCAAGGAGTCCTGCGCTACGCCGGGAACGGGATCCCTTCCTCCGAGTCGCTGATGCACTTCCTCATCTACCAGGCGACGAACGCCGGCGCCGTCGTCCACACCCACTATCTGCTGTCGAACCGCGAGGCTCGGGCGCTGGAGGTGGCGATCATCGAGCCACAGGAGTATGCCTCTGTCGAGCTCGCGCGCCGGGTGGCCGACGCCTGCCGCACGAGCGCCGTGGTGTACGTCCAGAAGCACGGGCTCATCTTTCACGGACCGGACATCGCCGCGTGCCGCCAGAACGTCGAGTCCTTCATCCAGCGCAGCCGGGAGCACCGCCATGCCGCATGAGCCACGACCGCTGCACGTCCGGACGCCCCTGTGGCGCTCACTGCCGATCTCACACGCCGCCGGGCGCCCGGTGTGGCTGAAGATGGAGGCGCTGCAGCCGGAGGGGTCGTTCAAGATCCGCGGCATCGGCCGGCTGTGCGCCCAGGTGGTGGCGCAGGGGACCGCGCACCTGGTCTCGTCGTCCGGGGGCAACGCCGGCATCGCGGTCGCCAGCGCGGCCCGTGAGCTGGGTGTGCGCGCGACGATCTTCGTGTTCGACGGGGTACCGCAGACGGCGCTGGCCCGGATCCGCGAGCACGGCGCGACGGTCGTGGAGGCGGGCGCCACCTGGCTCGACGCCCACCGGGCAGCCTGCGAGGCGGCGGAGGCCGGGGGAGCGTTCTACGTCCACCCCTTCGATAACCCGGAGATCTGGACCGGCCACTCAACGCTGATCGACGAGCTCGTCGAGGATGGCGCTCGCCCCTCGCACATGGTCGTCGCGGTGGGCGGCGGCGGCCTGCTCGCGGGCGTCCTCGAGGGGCTGGACCGCCACGGGCTGCCCGACACGCGGGTGATCGCCGTCGAGACCCACGGGACCGCCTCACTGCACGCAGCGATGCAGGCGGGGCACCTGGTCCGCCTGTCCCGCATTGCATCGGTGGCCAAGACCCTGGGCGCGGACCAGGTGGCGGCCGGGGCCTTCGAGCGGGCGCAGCAGCACCAGGTCGAGTCGGTGGTGGTGTCCGACGACCAGGCGCTCGCGGCCATGCACCGGTTCGCACTGGACCACCGCGTTCTGGTGGAGCCGGCGGCCGGCGCGGCGCTGGCCGTCGCCTACGAGTCCCTCGGCTCGGCCGGCCACGCGCAGGACATCGTCGTGGTCGTCTGTGGCGGCGCAGGGATCGCCCTCGCGGAGCAGCCCTTCGTCTACCGGTGAGCCGGTGTCTCTGCCGAGAGCACCTGACGTCGAGGATTGGGGGCTCACGTCGTCGCCGTCGGCGCCACCTCATGCCAGAGGTGGAGGGGTGCAGCCGTCGTCGGTGGAGAGGTTCGGCGTTCAGTAGGGCCGGTCTCCGAGGATCGTGGCGCGGTGCATCACGCGGCGGTGGGGCAGGTAGTCCGCAGTCGCGTAGTGCTGGGTCAGCCGGTTGTCCCAGAACGCGAGGTCGTAGGTCCGCCACCGCCACCGGACCGTGTGCTCCGGCTTGGCGACGTGGGTGGTGAGAAACCGGAGGAGCGCCTCGCTCTCGCGGGGTGACAGCTCGAGGATCCGGGACGAGAACCCCTCATTGACGAAGATTCCGCGGCGACCCGTGACCGGATGGGTGCGAATCACCGGATGAATCACCGGGGGGCTTGCGTCCCGAGCTGCCTCCCAGCGAACTCGCTCCTCGGGCGTGCGGGCGAACCGCCACGCCGGGAAGCTCCTCAGAAAGTCGTGCTCGCAGGTCAGCGTCTCCACGAACCTGCGCAGGGAGTCGGAGAGCGCCTCGTAGGCCGCGATGCCGCTGGCCCACAGCGTGTCTCCGCCTGCCGGGGGCAGAAGACGGGCTGACAGGACAGCTCCCATCGGCGGCGTCTCGATGAAGGTGACATCGGTGTGCCAGTTGTCGTTGTCGGGCGGGTTCTCCGCGTCTGTGTCCAGCACGATGATCTCGGGCACGTCGCCGACGTGAGGGTAGACGGGGTGCATGTGCAGCGCGCCGAAGCGGGCCGCCAGGTCGCGCTGCTGTGCCGGCGTGATCCGCTGCTCGTGGAAGAACAGGACGTGATGCTCGAGGAGGAGCTGGGACAGCTCGTCACGCAGGGCGTCGCCGATGGGGTGGGTCAGATCGAGCCCGTGGACAGTGGCTCCGATGGCCGGCGAGAGCCTCTCGACACGAGGTGTGGACATGCTCATGGAGTCTCCCCGTCTTGCGGCGGAGTGGACGCGGTGGACGGGCCGCCCAGGAGGAAGTGGAATGTCATTCCCGCGAGCATGGCCGCCGTGAACAGGAGGCCCCCCGTGGCGCCGGCGCCAGCGGCGACAATGGCCGGCCCCGGACACAGCCCGGAGAGACCCCAGCCAACGCCGAACAGGGTCGCCCCTGCGATCAGGGGACGGTCGATCCTCCTCGTTGGCGGCGCCGGCATGGGCGCACCGAGCACGCTGTGCTCCTGCCGCCTTGCTACGGAGAAGGCCGGGAGCCCCACCAGGATGGCGCCCCCCATCACGAGAGCGAGCGATGGATCCCATGCGCCCGCCAGGTCGAGGAAGCCGATGACCTTGCGCGGGTCGGTCATGCCGCTGAGCACGAGGCCCACGCCGAAGACCAGCCCCGCGATGAAGGATGTGGCCGCCACCATTCGATCACTCCGTGTCTGCTGCGGACCCTCTAACCAACGACGTGCCGGACCACGAAGACCGTCGCGAACCCGACGGCCATGAAGACCGCGGTGGCGACGGCAGAGCGGGATGAGAGGCGGGAGAGCCCGCAGACGCCGTGACCGCTCGTGCAGCCCGAGCCGAGCCGGGTCCCGTATCCCACCAGGAGCCCCGAACCGACGAGCAGCTCGGCTCGCGCGTCGATGTGCGGCATGCTCAGGCCGGCGACGGCGTGGGCGATCCACGCAGACACGAGGAGACCCGCCAGGAAGGCAAGGCGCCACCCCCTCTGGCCAGTCGCGCTGCGCCCGATCAGATCGCCGAGGATGCCGCTGATCCCGGCGATGCGCCCAGTGAGGAGCACGAGCACCGACGCCGCAGCGCCGATGATCAGACCCCCACCGAGGGAGGCCACCGGCGTGAAGTGCGCGAGATCCACGGTCACGAGTCTCCCTCCAACCTCAGGTGCAGACCTGACACAGCCGCATCACCGTCCTCGGCGTCGCGAGGCACCGACCCTCTTCACGGCGGCGACGAGGGCGTCGATCTCTTCCGGCGTATTGTAGAGTGCCAGCGACGGACGAACGGTGCTCTCCAGCCCGAACCGACGAAGCGCAGGAAGCGCACAATGATGACCCGCCCGCACGGCAATCCCCTCATGGTCGAGTGCGCGGCCCACGTCCTCCGTGGTGATCCCGTCGAGCACGAAGGACAGGATGCCCGCCTTCGCCGGGGCCGTACCGATGAGCCGAAGCCCGGGGATCCTGCGAAGGCACTCGGTCCCATAGGACAGGAGCTCCTGCTCCCAGCGATGGACGGCCTCGAGCCCCAACCCCGACAGATACTCGACGGCCGCGCCGAGGGCGACAGCGTCGGCGATGCTCCCCGTGCCCGCCTCGAACCTCGCAGGAGCAGCCTGGTAGGTGCTGTGCTCGAGTGTCACGTCGTCGATCATGTTGCCGCCGCCCTGCCACGGCTCCGTGGCGTCGAGCAGCGCCTCATGGGCCCAGAGGACCCCGATCCCCGTCGGGGCGAAGACCTTGTGACCCGAGAGGACATAGAAGTCAGCGCCGAGGGCCTGCACGTCCACCGGAAAGTGGCTGACCGCCTGGGCCCCGTCCACGAGCACCTTCGCGCCGTGGCGGTGGGCGGACTCGATCAGCGCCTGGGCCGGCGTCACCGTGCCGAGGGCATTTGAGACCTGCGTGAAGGCGACGAGGCGCGTGCGCGGTCCAAGCAGACTCTGGTACTCAGACAAGATGATCTGGCCGTCGTCGTCCACCGGGGCGAACCGAAGCCGCGCGCCTGTGGACGCCGCGAGCTGCTGCCAGGGGACCAGGTTCGAGTGGTGCTCGATCCAGGTGAGCACGATCTCGTCCCCCTCCCGGATGTTCTGGCGACCCCAGCTCTTGGCGACGAGGTTGATCCCCTCCGTGGCGCCTCGGACGAACACCACCCCGCGAGGCGACGGCGCGTTGAGGAACGCGCGGACACTCTCTCGCGCTCCCTCGTATGCATCCGTCGCACGGGCGGCCAGCGCATGCGCGGCGCGATGGATGTTGGAGTTCTCGTGCGAGTAGAAACGGACCAACCGCTCGATCACCGCCGTCGGCTTCTGCGTCGTCGCGGCGTTGTCCAGCCAGATCAGCCGCTTTCCATGCACGCGCTCTGAGAGGATCGGAAAGTCACGGCGAACCGCATGGACGTCGATGGAAGGCCGCACCCACCCGGCATCGGGTCGGAGGGGATGCGGAGGCGCCCAGTACGGCGCCAGACTGGCGGACGGCGGGTGAGCACCCAGGTCCCCCGCGCCCGCGGCGGAGACAGAGACCGGGACCGCAGACGGGCCGAGGTCACGGGGGACCGGGAGGACGACTGCGCTGCCGGGCGGCGGCACCGCGGGCCGAGCCGCGAGGCCAAGCGCTGCCACCGCATGGCTCGCTAGCTCGTCGATGGTCACCCCACGGCCATGCTCCGTGGCGGCCGCGGTCACCGCCCGAAAGAGATTGACCATTCCATCCGGAGGGCTCGGGGCGGGGCCGCCGATTCCGAAGCTCGTCATGGGCGGCTCACCTCGACTCCCTCCAGGAGCCCCACCGCGTCATCGGTCAGGATGGCGAGGGACGAGTAGAGCGAGATCAGATACGACGCGATGGCCTGACGGCTGATGCCCATGAAGCGCACGGCGAGCCCGAGGCTGTGCTCTCCCTCGAGCCCAGGCTGGTAGAGTCCGACGACCCCCTGGCGCTTCTCGCCGACGCGGAGGAGGAGGATGTTGGTCCGCCCGATTCCGTCGGGACCGACCGTGACGTCGAGCTTGTCCGAGGGGATGATGGGCAGCCCGCGCCACGTGAGGAACGGGCTCCCGAAGAGGCTGGTCGTGGGTGGCGGAACTCCCCGGGAGGTGCACTCCTTGCCGAAGGCGGCGATGGCGGCAGGGTGGGCCAGAAAGAAGGCCGGCTCCTTCCAGACGATGGAGATGAGATCGTCGAAGTCGTCAGGGGTCGGCGGACCGGTCCGGGTGCGAAGCCGCTGGGACGGCGCCACGTTCGCCAGGAACCCATACTCGGGATTGACGATGAGCTCCCGCTCCTGGCGCTCCTTGACGAACTCGACCGTCAGGCGGAGCTGCTCGGACACCTGGTCGTGGGGGGTGCTGTACAGGTCTGACACCCGCGTGTGGATGTCGAGCACGGTGGTCACCGCGCTCAGGAAGTACTCCCGGGGCTTGTCGTCGTAGTCGACGAAGGTCTCTGGAACGACTCGCTCGTCGCGGCGCGCCCCCTCGACGACCACCTTCGATCCCGGCTTGACGCGATTGACGCGGTAGACGCCCGCTTCCAAGGGCACCCAGGGGAGCAGGTGCAATAGCCACCGCGGCGTGATGGACTCGAGCTGCGGAACGGTCTTCGTGGCGTTCGCCAGTTGGCGCGCCGCTGTGTCTGTCAGCGCATGCTGCCCAATGAACGTCTCTGCCATCTGCTCTCCTGAGCCTCGTCAGCGCGAGGCGGCTCAAAGCATGATTCCCATGACTTCAGGCCTCCGACCCACCTGGGCCGACAGCACCTGCTCTCTTTTCAAGCCGTACTCGTTCCCCCCAAGGTCGCCATGATCGACGTGTCGTCTCTCATCCTCGGGTGTCTCCGGGGTCCGAAGACTCAGACGCTGAACCCATCGGCATCGAAGACGCCGTCGAAGAGGATTGAGCTCAGGTAGCGCTCGCCGGAGTCCGGCAGCACGACCACGATCACCTTCCCATCGTTCTCAGGTCGCTGCGCGATACGCACGGCGACTGCCGCGGCCGCACCAGACGAGATCCCGGAGAGGATCCCTTCCTCCCGCGTCAAGCGCAGCGCAAAGGAGACCGCCTCCTCGTTCGTCACCTGCTCAATCTCGTCCACGAGCGAGAGATCGAGCACCTGGGGGATGAAGCCCGCACCGATACCCTGGATCTTGTGGGGGCCCGGCTTCAGCTCCAGCCCTCCTCGCCGCTGGCTGAGCACGGGGCTCGCCGCCGGCTCGACGGCCACGGAACGAATCGCCTTGCCCCGCGTCTCCTTGATGTAGCGCGAGACCCCCGTGATGGTTCCCCCGGTGCCGACACCAGCGACGAGCACGTCCACTGCCCCTGCCGTGTCTCTCCAGATCTCGGGACCAGTGGTCGTCTCGTGGATGCGGGGGTTCGCCGGGTTGCGAAACTGCTGAAGCAGAACATAGCGCGCCGGGTCGGAGGCCGCGAGCTCCTCAGCCGCAGCCACCGCTCCGGCCATGCCCCGAGCACCGGCTGTCAGAATCAGTCGCGCTCCGTAGGCCGTGAGCAGCTTGCGACGCTCGAGGCTCATGGTCTCGGGCATCGTCAGGGTCAGAGGGTAGCCTCTGGCGGCGGCCACAAAGGCAAGTGCGATTCCCGTGTTGCCGCTCGTCGGCTCGACGAGCTCCTTGCCCGGACCGAGCAGCCCCCGTCTCTCGGCGTCCCACACCAGGGCAGCGCCGAGCCTGCACTTCACGGAATAGGCCGGGTTCCGCCCCTCGATCTTGGCCAGCACGATGCCGCGGGCTCCGTCAGTGATACGGTTCAGGCGCACCAGGGGCGTGTTCCCGATAGTCAGGGCATTGTCCGCGAACCAGTGCTCAACACTCTCGGCCATGAGTCCTCCTTGAAACACCATCACAACCATGCTCGGCGATGTCTCCAGACCCTACCCTGCGAGTCGGAGTGCTACGTCACCTCCATGTCAACGGGATTTGCACAGAGCGTGCCAGGCACGAGCGAAGGCGCTCGTACCGAGTGTCACCGCCCCACTCATGGCCGGCATAGGGCTCCTGCGCCGCATTCATGCGCTGGAGAGCGTTCAATGCCGATCCGAAACTTGGACGCCCGGACTTGCGCGTCGCGCGAGACTCCCGTGATGCAGCCGTGACACAGAACGCTCAGCCCAGGACGGGCAATGGGAGACCGTGGAGTTTCAAGGCCCGGTCAATCAAGCCTTGGGCAGGACAGGACGAGAGCGGGACCAGCGGCGCACAGATGTCGCATCGGGGAACGCTGAGTGGGGGGCTTGATCCCCAGGACGGCAGAGGCGCCCGGTGACCCATCGGTCCAGCCAGAGCGGCGAACGAGCACGGCCTCATGGCCCGTGTTCAAGGCGGCGCGTCGCGAGCGCTCGGGCGGGCCCCCACCGAAGGGGTCAGATCTCTTCGACGAGCGGACCCCGACCGGACGCTACTCGTCTCGTCGTCGGGAGGTCTGGGACGCACCCACTTGGTACGCGACCATACGTTTGGCAGGGCCGCTTCGAGTACACCCTCCAAGCGTCCTTGCAGAGACGACCCTATCACTCGGCCACCGCTGGCCAGCCGTGTTGAACACCCCCTCAAGGAGTCGGAGCAGTGAAACGGACGCTGACACAAGGACGGAGAACGGGGAACCCTGAGACCTCATGGCTCAGTCATTCTCACACCCGGAGGATGGGGGCGGAAGCGGGACCACTCGACGCCCAGCTTGCGCATCCGGGACCGCAGCGTGTGGGGATTGATCCCCAGGATGGCGGCGGCCCCCGCTGGCCCTTCGATCCGACCGAAGCTGCGAGCGAGCGCGGCCTCGATCTGGCGCACCATGGCAGCGTCCAGCGTGTCCTGCGAGGGGTCCGACGAGCTGCGCGCCGTCGCGGGCTCGCGCTCCGCCCCCGAGGCGCCCGGCGACGCGGACGACAGCCCCAGAGAGAGGGCCGACGCGACGTCGAGCCGTCGCGCGTGGCCCAGGATGGCGGCACGCTCGATGACGGAGGCGAGCTCGCGGACGTTCCCGGGCCACGGGTAGCGAGCGAGGAGCCGGAGGTCCTCGTCGGTCGGAGCCAGGAAGCCCGCGCCGAGTCGCTCGCCAGCAAGACGAGCGAAGTGCCTCGCGAGGGCCGGTAGATCCTCCAGGCGCTCGCGGAGAGGGGGGAGACGAAGGGGGAACACGCCGACGCGATACCAGAGGTCCTCTCGGAATGTCCCGGACTGCACCATGGCCCGCAAGTCCCGGTGGGTGGCGGTGACGATTCGGACGTCGGCATGCAGCGTCTTGTGTCCGCCGACGCGGTGGAAGGTCCCGTCCTGCAGGACACGCAGCAGGCGGACCTGGGCAGGAAGGGGGAGCTCCCCCACCTCGTCGAGGAAGAGGGTTCCGCCGTCGGCGCGCTCGAACCACCCCTGGCGTGTGCCAGTGGCTCCCGTGAAGCTGCCGCGTTCGTGGCCGAAGAGCTCCGAGTCCACCAGCTCCGGCGGGATCGCGCCACAGTTCACCCGCACGACGGGCCCCGCCGAGCGGGCGGAGCGTGCGTGAATCGCACGGGCGATCATCTCCTTGCCGGAGCCGGTCTCTCCGAGGACGAGGACCGGGACGTCCAGCGGGGCCACGCGCGCGACCTGCCCCATGACCTCGCGGAGGCCCTGCGTCTCTCCCACGATGTCCAGCTCCCCGGCCCGGGCGCGCTCGTCGGCACGCCCTGGCGGCGGCTCAGGAGTGGAGCCCGCCCGCGCCAGGACAATCGCGGCGAGCACGGACGCCGCGCCCGCGAGCGTCGAGAGCGCGCCGAGGGCCGAGGCGCGCTCCGACTTCACCACGGCAAGCAGGAGCCCCAGGGTCCGCTCGCCGCTCACCAGCGGCAGGAGCGCCGTGCGACCTGCTGCACCAGCGGGGGCGAGCCTCTTCGCCACGTCGGGTGCATCGGCCGCGTCGACCCTGCACACGCCTGCCCCGGCGACATAGCGCAGGAGCTCGGCAAGCTCCGCACCCCCGCTCAGTGGCGAATGCGCGGAGATAGCGCCAGGTCGGAGAGGACTGCTACGGCGCGGTGCCGTGTCCGGTGGCAGCGGCAGCTCGTGGGGGTCCGCCCACCCCACGAGCAGGACGAGCTCTCCTCGAAGCACACCGAAGAGGGAGAGCGCCTGGACGGGGCACGAGCGCTCCAGCAGCGCGCCCCATCTCGCCATCACGCGATCTGGCCGCTCCTGATCTGCGAGCGCGCGGAGAGCCTCGAGCTCCAGCGCGCGGTCCTCGCCGGGCGCCTTCGTCACTCTCTCGCGGGTCTGGCGGTGCTCGGTCATCCGAGCCCCTCGGTGACGACGTGGACACGGCGCACTCCGGCCTCCACGAAGTCTCCCAGCGCCAGACCCAGCGAGACCCACTCGTGGTGGGGGACGACGGTGGCGATGCGCGCGCCGGTATCCCGCTCCACGAGGGTCAGCCGGACCACCGCCCCGATGCGCCGGTGGTCTGCGATGCGGGCCAGCAGGCGAGCGGGCACGTCGCCGTCCGGGGCGAGGGCCAGGTCATGCCCACGGACCCAGGCATGGGCCGGAGCCCGCACCGTCGCGCCAGGTGCCGGCGCCGAGAGGGAGCCGAAGGTCCCCTGCCCCGCCTCGGCAAATCCGGGGATCGCCGCCACGTCGCCGAGAAAGTCGAGCACGAAGGGGTTCTCGGGGCTGTCGAAGACCTCGTCCGGGGTGCCCGTCTGCTGCACGCGGCCCTTGTGCAGGATGACGACGTGGTCGGCCACCTCGAAGGCCTCCTCCTGGTCGTGGGTGACGAACACGCTCGTCACGTGGATCTCGTCATGGAGGCGGCGGAGCCACTCGCGGAGCTCGCGGCGCACCCGGGCGTCGAGGGCGCCAAAGGGCTCGTCGAGGAGGAGCACACGCGGGTTTGGAGCGAGCGCCCGGGCGAGGGCCACCCGCTGCCGCTGACCGCCCGAGAGCTGCCCAGGCAGGCGAGCCGCCATGGACTCGAGCTGGACGAGGCGCAGCAGCTCCATCACCCGCTCGCGAGCCTCCGCCTTCGGCACCTTGCGGACGCGGAGCCCGAACGCCACGTTGTCGGCAACCGTCATGTGCCCGAAGAGCGCGTAGTTCTGAAACACGAAGCCGATTCCACGGCGCTGGACGGGGACATTGGTGACGTCCTCGTCGTCGAACAGGATGCGGCCGCGCTCCGGGTGCTCGAGCCCCGCGATGACGCGGAGCAGCGTCGTCTTCCCAGACCCCGAGGGTCCGAGCAGGGCCACGAGGTCGTTCTCCGCGACATTGACGCTCACGTCGTCGAGGGCGGGGTAGAAGTCATAGGTCTTGGTGACTCGGTCGACGTGGATCCTCACGGGGCTCCTCCGGGGGTGACGTGCTCCTGAGCGGAGCGAAGTGCTCGACGAATCTGCCACTCGAGGACCTTGCGGGCGATCAAGGTGACGACGGCCACACCGACCAGCAGACTCGACACGGCCCAGGCCGCGGTGAACTGATACTCGTTGTAGAGGGTCTCGATGTGGAGCGGCAGCGTGTTCGTCCGCCCCCGCACGTGACCCGAGACGACGGAGACGGCCCCGAACTCGCCGAGCGCCCGGGCCGTACACAGGAGAGTCCCGTAGAGGAGCCCCCAGCGGACATTGGGCAGGGTGACGTGCCACGCTGTACGGAGCGGCCCGGCCCCGAGGGTCAGCGCCGCGAGATCCTGCTCCGGCCCCTGTGCCTCGAGGATCGGGATCAGCTCGCGGGCCACGAACGGAAATGTCACGAAGAGAGTCGCGAGGACGAGGCCCGGGACGGCGAAGATCACGCGGATCCCGTGCTCGGCGAGCCACGGCCCGAAGATCCCCTGAGCGCCGAACAGCAGGACGAAGAGCATGCCGGCGACCACGGGCGAGACGGAGAACGGCAGGTCGATGAGCGAGACGAGGAGCGCCTTGCCTCGAAAGTCGAAGCGGGCCACGGCCCACGCCGCCGCGAGCCCGAACGCGACGTTGATCGGCACCGCGATGCCGGTAACGAGCAGGGTCAGCCGGACCGCCGAGACCGTGTCAGGGAGCCCGAGGGCCCGCACATAGCCGCCGAGGCCCTCCTTGAGCGCCGACGAGACGACGACCCACAACGGCATGAGGAGGAACACGGCGAGGAAGAGCCCCGCGATGGTCAGGAGCGTCACCCGGACCCAGAAGGGCTCGGTGGCGGAGCGGCGCCGCGGGCCAACGAGAGAGAGAGAGACGGAGCCGGCCATGTCACTCCCCCTTCGGCCCGCCGACGAGCGGGCGCATGCGCGACGCGGAGCGCTCCGGGCGCACGCGCCGCTGGAGCAGGTTGAGCACGATGAGCAGCGCCAGGGAGGCGAGCAGCATCACGAGGCCGAGCGCTGTTGCACCCCCATAGTCGAACTGCTCCAGGTGGGTCATGATCAGGAGCGGGGTGATCTCGGTCTTGAACGGCAGGTTCCCCGAGATGAACACGACCGAGCCATACTCCCCCACGGCGCGGGCAAACGCGAGCGTGAAGCCCGTGGCAATTGCGGGGAGCATCGCGGGGAAGAGCACCCGCCGGAAGGTGAGCAGCCGTGACGCGCCCAAGGTGGCCGACGCCTCCTCGAGGGCCGGGTCCAATTCGGCGAGCACGGGCTGTACCGTGCGTACCGCGAAGGGCAGCCCGATGAACACCAGGGCGACGACGACCCCGAGGGGAGCGAAGGCGCCCTTGAGGCCGAGGGGGGTGAGCACCTGGCCGACGAGCCCGGCCGGCTCCCACGCGGCGGTAAGCGCGATGCCGCCCACGGCGGTCGGCAGCGCGAAGGGCAGGTCGACGATGGCGTCGACCACGGAGCGCCCGGGGAACTCGTAGCGCACGAGGACCCAGGCGATCAGCGTCCCGAAGACCGCGTTGACGCTCGCCGCGATCAGCGAGGCTCCGAAGCTGAGGCGGTAGGAGGCCACCGCGCGCTCCGACGAGATCACGGCCCAGAGCTGGTCCCAGGTCAGGGAGAGCGCCTTCAGCGCGAGGGCGCCGAGGGGGATGACCACCAGCAGCGAGAGCCACGTGAGCGTCATGCCCATCGACAGGTGGAAGCCGGGGAGTGCGCGGCGCGCCATGGCTCAGCGGGCCTCGATGATGCGGTCGAACACGCCGCCGTCGGCGAAGTGCTCGCCCTGCGCCTTCTTCCAGCCGCCGAAGACCGCATCGATGGTGAACAGGCGGAGCGCGGGGAGGGTCGCGCCCGGGACCTCTCGACGCGGGCGGTAATGGTGCTTCGCCGCGAGGGCCTGGCCCTGCTCGCTGTAGAGAAAGGCCAGGTAGGCCTCAGCGAGCTTGCGGGTGCCTCTCTTGTCCACGTTCTGGTCGACGACCGCGACCGGCGGCTCGGCGAGGATGCTGATGGGGGGGGTCACGACCTCGAAGCGCCCCTTGCCGATGCCCTCGGTGATCAGCACGGCCTCGTTCTCCCACGACAGGAGCACGTCCCCGATGCCGCGCTCGACGAAGGTGGTGGTGGACCCGCGAGCGCCCGTGTCCAGGACCGGGACGTTGCGGAAGAGCGCCGCCACGGCGTCCTTCGCCTGCTCTGCCGTCCCACCCCGCTCGCTGACCGCTCCCCACGCGGCGAGGTAGATCCAGCGGGCGCCGCCGGAGGTCTTGGGGTTCGGGACGATCACCTGGACGCCGGGCTTGCCGAGGTCGGGCCAGTCCTTGATCCCCTTCGGGTTGCCTGCACGCACCACGAAGACGATGGTCGACGTGTACGGTGTGCTCCCGTGCTCGAGCCGCCCCCGCCACGCTGAATTGACGAGCCCCGCCGCCGCGATGGCGTCGATGTCGGCCTCGAGCGCAAGGGTGACGACGTCCGCCTCGAGGCCATCGATGACGGAGCGCGCCTGCTTTCCAGAGCCGCCGTGGGACTGCTCGATGGTGACGTCCTGCCCGGTCTCGGCCTTCCAGTGCTTCGCGAAGGCAGCGTTGAAGTCCTGGTAGAGCTCGCGGGTCGGGTCATACGACACGTTGAGGAGCTTTGGTCCATCCGTTTGCTCGCAGGAGCCGGCGCAAGCAGGGAGCAGCGCGATGAGGGCGAAGAGGGGCACGAAGGGGGCTGTCATGAATCGGATCATGTGGTGAGACTCCATAGGCTCGTCTGTCTCCAGACACACCTGTCTGGAGGCGGAGTCTCGGCGGAGAGACTCCGGTTCGTCATGCGCGGTGGACACTCCGCCGCGACGGTGTCTGGTCGAGGGTCGAATCGGTGAGCGTCTCGCCTGGAACGTCCCGCGGCGAGCACAAGGCGCGGTCCCCATGCCGAGGTATGGAGCCACGCCGAGAGAACCTCTCCGACCGCTGTGAAAGTCTGGGGGAACCCGGGGGAGGCCGGCGCCCGGTGCGGGACTGAGGGACCCTACAGGAGGGCGCCGCTCACGGCCCGCACCGCCGCCGGCCGGCGACACGTACAACAACACCGACAGGCGGTGGTTGCCACATTGATCGTCAGGGAGCGGCGGTTGAGCGTCATGGCGGGGAAGATGGCAGAGGCTCCGCGCAGCGTCAAGAAGAATCTGAAGGGTGGAGGTCGCCGCGAGCTCTCTCCGCAGCGAAGCCTGGGCGACGGACTGGGGCGCGTGCCTGGACGGCCCGACGGCTCCGGGCTATGGTCTGCCCCATGAGACGTCACTCATGGTTCGCGCTCGTGGTCGCCGTCGCCTTGAGCGGCAGCACCGCATGGAGCGCCCCCCCAACGGACGACGCGGGCGCCCCGGAGGCGTTCGCTCGGGCGCGCGCCGCGTTCAAGCGCGGCGCCTTCGACGAGGCCATCGCGCTGCTTCAAGCGGCTCAGAGCGCAGAGCCTCGGGCCGTCTACGTGTTCAACATCGCGCGAAGCTATGAGGAGATGGGCTTCCTGCGGGAGGCCTACGATCACTTCGTCCTCTACCCGAGCCAGCCGCGGACCACGCCCGAGCTGGTCGCGGAAGCCGCCACGCGGGCCGCCGCCCTCGCGCCGCTGCTCCAACGGGCGGCGGTGGACCTGCGCTCCCTGCCAGCCACGACGCGCGCGTCCCTCGACGGCGGGCTCGTTCCCAACGAGGTGCTGCCCGTGGCCCCCGGGGCGCACACCCTGTGCGTGCTTCCCTCTGAGACGCAGCGCGCCTCCTGCTGGACGCGGGACCTGGACGTCGCGCGGCGCGTGGTCTGGCCACCCGACGGCGGCGAGCGCGGGACCGTGGCGCTGCCCCCGGGCGCCACGGTGCGCATCGACGGGCGGGTGCTGCCCTTCGCACCGGGAGTCAGCGCGGTGGAGCTCGACGCCGGGGTCCATGCAGTGGAGGTCACTGCGTCGGGGGCGCCGCCGCAGACCCTCCGCGTCGAGGTGCTCTCCGGCGCCCACGTCACACTGGCGGAGCCCGGCGCGGTGGCCGAACCCACCAACCCCGGGCCCTGGGTCCTGGTGGGCGTGGGCTCCGCTGCCGCCGCCGCGGGCGCCGGCCTGCTGATCGCCGCGCTGGTGGAGTCTCAGCCCCTCGCGTCGTCGCAGCGGGACGGCGGGGTCATCACGGGTCTCACACAGGCCGAGGCGCAGCGCCTGGGTGACGAGGTGGACACCCTCGTGCTGAGCGGGTCCGTGCTGGCGGGCGCGGGAGCAGCGCTCGTGGCGGGCGGCCTGACGTGGTGGGCCCTGGAGTCGGAGCCGACTGACGGCACAGAGGCCGCAGGCAGGCTCTGGGTGGCGCCCACCTCCCTGCTCTCCGTCGGGGTGGGCGGGACGTTCTGACGGCGCCTCAGTCGGCGAGGGTGTCGCGCAGGAACTGCAGGAAGGTGCAGGATGAGCGGAGCACCGGGGCGTCCGAGGCGACGGGCCCGTGGCCGTGCTCCCCTCCCGCGACGGTCACCAGGGCCGACGGGACCCCCGCTGTCTGGAGCGTGGCCAGAAGCGCCTCCGACTCGGACAGCGGCACCTCGGCGTCCGCGTCGCCGTGGCTCAGCAAGACGGGCGGGTCGTTCGCGTCCACGTAGAGCACTGGAGACGCCTTGGCCGCAGCGTCCGGGGCATTGGCCGCCAGGGAGCCCAGCAGCAGGTCCACATTCCACTGGCCGACCTCGTGGCCACCATAGGCGCTGGCCCGCAGGTCCGAGGGGCCGTAGAAGGAGGCGATGGCCGACACGGCGGCGGACCCCTTCGCCGGACACTCTCCGTCGAAGTCCGTCTCGTCCTGGGCGAGGCCCACCAGCGCCGCCAGGTGCCCGCCCGCGGACCCTCCCACGATGGCGACGCGCTCCGGGTCGATGGCGTAGGTCGCCGCGTTGTCCCGCAACCACCGGATCGCGCACCGGACGTCCTGGACCGGGGTCGGGAAGTAGTTGCCCGCCTCCCCCGCGAGCCGGTAGTCCACGCTGGCGGCAACGAACCCGTTGGCGGCGACGGTCTCGATGGTCCCGTCATACTCGTTGCGATCACCGTAGGCCCAGGCGCCGCCGTGGACGAACACCACCAGTGGGTGGGCGCCGGCCGCGGTCGGGCGCGCGATGTTCATGAGTAGCGGTTGCCCGCCGAGGGTGGCCCAGGCGACGTCCCTGTGCATCTGGTGGTGGGTGCCGTCCACGTCCTCGCCCAGCTCGCAGGTGTCTACGATGCTGATGGAGCCCACCGAGGATCCACCACCACCACCACCGCCACCGCCGCCGCCGCCGCCGCCGCCGCCCCCTCCGGCCGCGTCCCCACTGCCGGTCGCCCCCGCGTCCGCCGGCGAGCCGCTGTCGTCACACGCTGCCAGCCCGAGCACGATGAGCCCTATGATGAATCCTCTGTGAGTCATGATGTCCTCCGAGTTCGTGGGCCGGCCCCGCGCACGGGGCGGCCCCGGTTGATGGTTCAGTAGAGGGTGATGGCGCCCGTGTCCACGACCTCGAAGGCGTCACCTGGAATGGACTTCAGATCATGGAGCGCGTCGTCGTTCCAGCGTGGGTCAGGGGCGCCAGAGATGTACCAGTCGGAGCCGTTGTCCGCCACGAGCATTCCGTAGGTCTTGAGTGCGGCGCAGATCACCTGCACCTCAATCGATAGCCCCGTGCAGTCCGTCGCAGCCTTCATGCGGAGCCGCAATCCCATGGGGGGGAGCGAAGGGTCGGTGCTGGAGCTGGCCGCGTGGGTCGCTGGAGCCACATAGGCCCGCTGGGAGTGGCTCACGGTGAAGCGCAGCGCGTGGCGGATCGCCCCCGCAGCGGCCTCGTCGTAGCGGACCAGACCCGGGAGGATCGGCAGGCCCGCCGCGTCGGCGGACGTCCAGCCCGCGGGCCGAAGCGCGTTGCTCGACAGGTCGAAGGCCGCGCCCGCGTCCGCGGTCCAGCCGCCTCCGGCCGGCCACGCGTTGTAGAGCTCGTAGAGGGTGCAGGTGGCCGTGGAGACCACGATGATGTGGCGGTCGCCGTCGCTGTCCGCCCCGCCCTCGATGGGGGCGTCGCTCGGGATGGGGTACGGACCCGGGTCGCTCTCGTCGGCCCACGTGAAGCTCACGGGGACCAGCGGCTGCTCCGCCCCGACCACGACGAAGGGGATCCCGATGGGCGCGCCCTCCCACTCGGTGCCGAAGTCGGGGTGGAGCGTGCCGTCCCTCCCGATGGAGTCGATGAACGCTTCGCTGTTCGCATGGACCGGCAGCGTCGAGATGTCCAGGTTCCAGGGGTTGTCGGCGGGGAAGATCGCGCACTGCCCGATGGTGGGAACGACGCCCGAGGCACCCTGTCCCGCGCCACCCTGCCCCGCGCCACCCTGCCCCGCGCCACCCTGCCCCGTGCCACCCTGCCCCGCGCTGCCCTGCCCCGCGCCACCCTGCCCTGCGCCACCGTGCGACCCGGCGTCGTCCTCGCCCTGCCCGCACGCTCCGCCCTCGCACCCAGCCACGCTCCCGCCCGTCCCCGCCTCACACGCCATACCCAAGAGCGCCGCGATCACGGCGCAGACTCTCGTTCCCATGCGCTTCATGACGTCACCTCCAGTGTGGTGTCGAGCGGATGGAGAGCAACGGTCGTGCCAGGAGCGCAGCGCGCGCCTCACGACGAGGAGTGGCGCAGGTTTGGGCGCCGGCGGCCTCCCCGAGCGACACCACCGGGGTCTGCGACGCCGTGGTGGGGCGTGACGGGCCGTGATCGAGGATCACGCTCCGTCACGCCGTGGCGTGCGGGCTGTGCCCCCCCTTGGGCGTGGGAGCCTCAGGACCGCGAAGACCAGGCGGCAACCCGCGGATCCGCGAGCGTCGCCTCGGCGAGGGCGCCGATGCGAGGGTACGGAGCCAGGGCCTCCATGGTGACGCCGTCCAGGTGACCCGCCCGAATCTGCTGGACCTGGTGGGCCACGACGAGGTCGGCGATGGAGAGCGACGCACCGCCGAGGAACGGCCCCCCGAAGCGCTCGAGCAGACCCTCGATGTAGGTGAGCACCCGCGTCATGGGGCCCGCAACCCACTCCGCGCGCATCGCCAACTTCTTCTCCATGTCACGCTCGAAGAAGCTCGGGACCAGCGCGTGGGACAGCGTGTCGTTCATGGAGTCGAGGGCGCTGTCGACGACGAAGGCGCGCAGCGGGTCCGTCGGGTAGAGGCCCGTATCCCCGAGGCGCGCCACGTAGCGGAGCATCGCGGCGGTCTGTACCAGGGGCACGCCGTCCACCTCCAGCACCGGCAGGCTCCCGAGGGGGAGGGTGCCCTCTGCCTTGAGGGCGGCGAACTCCGGGAACTTGACGCGCCGGTCCTCGAAGGGCAGACCGGCCATGTGGAGGGCGATGCGGACGGGCTCGGCCCGCCCGGCCGAGTCGAAGTAGGTCAACCTGAGTGTCGGCATGGGGATGGCTCCGTAGGGTTGTGGGGCCGGGAGAGCCCGGCGGCGGCATATTACGCCAGGCACCGGTGCTGGCAAGCCCGACGGGGTCCGCGCCCGCCAACGGCGTGGTCAGCGACGGCGCGGACCCAGTCGAGATGCGAGGCCCCGCGGGCGCTGGGCGCCCGCCAGCACGTGCGAGCGTCAGCGCTGGACGCATGGCGGGCGGTGGCATACAACGGTTGCGCATCCAGGGCGGCGCAACCACCGAACGGAGGCTCCCTTGCACACGCTCGTCGGCATCTCCTACTCCCCCTGGACCGAGAAGGCGCGCTTCGGCCTCGACGTCGCCGGCTTCTCCTACCGCTACCGCGAGTACCTCCCCATGGTGGGCGAGCCCCTGCTCCGGCTCCGCGCGGGAAGGCTCCGCGGGAGGCTGACCGTGCCCATCCTGCTCGGTGACGGCCCCCCAATCTCGGACTCCTTCGCCATCGTGCAGCACGCGTGCGCGCGGACCGGTTCCGACCTGCTCCCCGCGCGACACGAGGCGACCATCACACGGTGGAATGCGCTCAGCGAACGGGTCTTGAGCACCGGGCGAGAGCGCACGACCCTGCGAGTCGCCCAAGACCCCGTCGCCCTGATGGAGAGCGTGCCGGGCGCCCTCGGCAAGCTCGGCCCCGCCTCCCGCGCCCTCGGACGCCTTGGCGTCCGCTACCTGATGAAGAAGTACGCCTTTCAGGACGACGCCAACGAGGCACGCGTCGCCCGGATGGGCGAGGCGCTCACCACCTTCCGCGCCTCACTGGCGGGTGGCGACCACCTGCTCGACGGCCGGCTCACCTACGCGGACATCACGATGGCCGTTGCCCTGCAGATGGTCAGCCCACCACCGACGACCCCCATCGGCCCGAGGAGCCGCATCCACTGGACGGTGCCCGAGCTGGTCACGGAGTTCGGCGACCTGATCTCTTGGCGCGACCGCCTCTATGCACGGTTCCGCAACTCGACCCGCTGAGCGTCTCTCTCAGCGCTCGACCCTCACCTCGCAGACGACCCCAAGCGTGTCGGGCGGGCCGCACACCACAACTCCCAGGGAGCCGTCTCCCTGTACGCAGGGAACCAAGTCTCCTCCGTCCGTACCTACAGTCACCACCCCTCCGCCGGTCCAGACCTCCAAGGGCCCCTCGATGGTCCAGGCGAAGCGGGCCACGTACAGGTCGGCGGCAAAGTCCATGGACTGGGAGAGGAGCGCGCCGGGGATGCGACGTGCGTAGGGGTGGCCGACGATGTCCACCACGGCCTCCTGGAAGGTGCCGTCCGCGTGGCGCAGCGCGAAGCCGCCCTCGGAGCGGTCGTCCGCCCACCAGGCCCAGCCCCAGCGGCGCTCCGCCAGCAGGGAGAGGAGGTCGTGGAGATAGGCCGGGGTGGTGGGGGCGTTCGGGAAGGCCCCGATCTCGCCGAGCCAGACGGGCACGCCGCCGAGATTGCCGGCGGACGCCGAGATTGCGTCGAGGGCGAGGACCACCTGCGGCTTCAATGGAGGGGCGTAGGGATAGCCGTCGTGGACCAGCGGATGATAGTAGTGGGGCGCGTAGCCCGTATCGCCGTGACAGGCGGGGGCGAACGGCTGCACCGCGCCCATGCTGACGAGGGTGGTCCCCTGGAACCAGACGATGCGGCCGGGGGCGACGGCGCGAATGGCGGCGGCCAGCTCCTCCTGGCGGCGTTGCCAGATGTCGGACACGAAGGTCTCCGCCGGGTGGGTCCCCCAGTGCGGCTCGTTGAGCAGGTCGAAGCCAAGAACCGCGGGATGGTCGGCAAAGCGACCCGCCACGGCCACCCAGGCGTCGCGCAGGCCGGCGAAGGTCGCGTCGTCCGTGTACAGTCGGTCGAAGCAGGCCTGCACGGGCGCCGAGAGGTAGTTTCTGTACCACGGCTCCTTCGGCTGGTGGGCGGCGTACAGGGCCTCGTCGCAGGCCCAACGCGGCGCCCCGTTGCCACCGAAACCGTAGCCGAAGACGTCCTGGTGCATGTCCAGGATCACGAGCAGCCCCGCCTGGGCCGCCCAGTCGACGCGCTCGGCGAGGGCGTCGAGATACGGCTCGTCCACGGCGCCCTTCTCCGGGGAGACACCCGCCCATTGGACGAGGAGGCGCACGTGGTTGAGACCGATGGACGCGAGGTCAGCGAAGTCCTCGGGGCCGTGCCACGTCATGTAGCCCTGGGAGTGCTTGGTCGTGTTGCTGACGTTGGCCCCGTGCAGGATGATCGCTCGACCCAGAGAATCCACGATGGAGTCGCCATCGCGACGAAAGGGGCCGGGGCTCCCTGGAGATTGCGGAGGACACGGCCACCCGGTGTCGGGGGAGGTGCTCGCGTCGGCGTCGGAGTAGATCGGAGCGTCTTCGCCCGTGTCGGACCCCGCGTCCACGAGCGGGATCGTCGCGTCGAGCGTATCTCCAGACGCCATGTCGTGGGCGTCCGATAGCAGACTCGCGTCCCCGTGCCCCTGGGCCTCGCTGGTGTCGACGGACTCCGCGTCCGGGAGTCCCCCTGGGGCACCGGCGTCGGAGGAGACCGGACCGTCTGTGCACCGGACCGCAAGCGCGGCGCCAAGCGCAACGACGAGCAGCGCGCCCCTCACGACAGGGCCCGCGCCGCCTCGGCGAAGGTCTCCTCGAGGCGCCGCGTCCCACGAACAGGCCCCAGACAGTCCGATGTGGAGACCGCCACCAGGAACGGGATGAGGTGCGACAGGCGAGGGTGGAACGGGCGCAGGAGAGCCCCGGCGAATCGCGCGACACCTGGCGGAGCCGGTCGGAACGACGGCTCCTTGCCGACGGCCCGGCACGCGAGCACGGCGATGTCGCGCCGCGTGAGCACCTCGGGCCCGCCGGCGACCACGTCCTCGGCGCCGCTGCTTGCGGCGAGGTCCGCGCACACGGCCGCGAGATCCCCGTCGTGGATGGGGTTGGTGCGCGCCGAGCCGTCGCCGAAGAGGGGCACGGGGCCCTTGCGCGCCAGGTCGAGGAGCGCCACGTAGGCGGAGTGGAAGCCGGTCGGGCGCACGACGGCGGCGTCCAGGGAGCTGACTCGAAGGCGCGCGGCGACCGCTTCGTGGGCCCGCACGTAGCCCAAAGAGCGCATCTCCTCCGTGTGGTGGGTGGACACGTAGACGAAGCGCCGCACGCCCGCGGCCTCGGCTGCGGCGATCAGGCGCGCGTTGGCGGGCACGTCGACGTGCAGGTAGCTCGCCCAGCCGGCCAGAGAGAGCGCCACGCTGGCCCCGAGACACGAGACGACGGCGTCCACGTCGCGCAGCGCGGGCTCCAGCGGGTCCGGCCGCAGCGGGTCGGCGACGTGGGTCTCGTGGGCACCGGTGACGGCGAGGCGCTCCGCCGAGCGGCCAAGCGCGCGTACCGTGGCGCCACGCTCTCGCAACGCCGCGACCAGGTGCCTCCCCAGGTGGCCGGTGGCGCCGGCGACAAGCACTCTCTTCATCGGGCTCCCTCCTGGCTCGGCTCCTCGGCGCGCATCATGCCATAGCCACCACGGTCGGCAAGGGTCAGAGGGTCGAGCGCCTCACGGAACCCCCACGACTCGTGGGAGGCCACAGACGGCCGGCGTGCTACCATGCGCCATCGGATCGCAGACCGGAGGCGGAACCCTGAGCGCCGCAGACGAAGACCGCACCCTCGCGCACCTCGCGGCCCTCTGGCGGGCGGAGCGGGCGACCGTCCAGGCGCGGGCCGTCGAGCAGCGGCGCGCGCTGACCCTGGCCGAGCGCATCGCCCGGGGCGTGGCGGCACGCGACCTGGTCGTGGACGAGACGGACGCGGCGCCCGGGGGCCGCACCCTGCTCTGGATCGCGTCACGGCGCCCGACCGGAGAGCTGGAGACCCTCCGCGCGGGCCCAGGGGACCCCGTTCGCCTGTGGTGGGACGACCCGGACGGCGCGGACGCCGTGCGCGGCGTGATTTCGCGCCGCCGTGGGGACCGCCTCGCCGTCATGGTGGACGACGCCCCGGATCGCCTGCTCGACGAGGGCTTCCGCCTCGACCTGGACGACCCGCTGGAGACATTTGCGCGCGGCGACCGGGCGATCACCCGCTTCCGCCAGGCTCCGCCCGGTGACCTGCGGCGCCTCCGCGCGGTGCTCCTCGGAGACCGGGAGCCGGAGTTCGTGGCCGAGCCCGCCATCACGCCCTTCGACGAGGGGCTCAACGCCCCCCAGCGGGCAGCGGTCGCACGGTGTCTGGCGGCGCGGGACGTCGCCCTCGTCCACGGTCCGCCGGGCACCGGCAAGACGCGGACGCTGGTCGAGGTCATCCGCCAGGCGGTCCTCCGCGGGGAGCGCGTGCTGGCGACGGCGGCCAGCAACGCGGCGGTCGACAACCTGGCGGAGCGGCTGGCGGCGGGCGTGGACGTCGTGCGCCTGGGACACCCGGCGCGGGTGGCGCCCGCGGTCCAGGAGCGCACGCTGGACTCCCAGCTCGCCCGCACGGACGCCTGGAGGCTCGCCCGCAAGTGGGTGGCGGAGGCCAACGCCATTCGGCGCAAGGCGCAGATCCGCTTCGACCGGGGCGCCATCGGCAGGAGCGAGAAGGGGGACCTGCTGCGGGAGGCGGGGCGGCTCCAGAAGGACGCCAGGGTCCACCTGCGGCGCGTGGAGCAGGCCATCGTCTCCCGGGCGGCGGTGGTCTGCGCGACCGCCGCAGGAGCCGACGCCGCGCTGCTGCCCGACGAGCCCTTCGACCTCGTCGTCCTCGACGAGGCGACCCAGGCCGTGGACCCGGTGGCGCTGGTCGCCCTCTCCCGGGGCCGCCGCGTCATCATGGCGGGCGACCCGTGCCAGCTCCCGCCGACGGTCATCGACCAAGAGGCCACCCGCGCCGGCCTCGGGCGCACGATCTTCGAGCGCCTCGCCGACGCAGCGCGCGGCGACCCCCTGCGGCTCCTCACGGTGCAGCACCGCATGAACGAGGCGATCATGGCGTTTCCGTCGGACCGCTGGTACGGCGGCCGCCTGGTCGCCGCCCCGAGCGTCGCGCACCACACGCTCGAGGACCTGGGCGCCGCATCGGATCCCCTGCGCCCGGGCCCCCTCGTGCTGGTGGACACGGCGGGCAAGGGCTGGGAGGAGCGGCGCGCGGGCGACGACCCGAGCACCAGCAACCCGCGGCAGGGGGAGCGCACGGCCGCCGAGGTGCGGCGCCTGCTGAGCCGGCGCGTTGCACCCACGGACGTCGCGGTGATCACCCCCTACGACGCCCAGGTGCGCCTCCTGCGAGAGCTGCTGGACCCCGAGGTGCGCCAGGGATTGGAGGTGGGCACCGTGGACGGCTTCCAGGGGCGCGAGAAGGAGGCGATCCTCGTCGACCTGGTCCGCAGCAACGACGAGGGGCAGATCGGCTTCCTGGCGGACGCCCGGCGCCTGAACGTGGCGCTGACCCGCGCGCGCCGCCTCCTCCTGATCGTCGGAGACAGCGCCACGGTCGCCAATGACGCGACCTATGGCGCCCTGATCGAGTCCGTCGAGGCCTTCGGGGTGGTGGTCAGCGCGTGGACGGACGAGGCGCCGCCGCTCGGGGAGGGGTGAGGCGACCCGTCGCCAGCACAGTCACTCCAGCGTGCAGCGCAGAGTCTCGGGGAACCGGGCGAGCGCGTCGACCAGCGGCTTCGGGATGGGCGCCCTGAGCCTGGCGATGCTCTTCTCCACGAGCGAGCGGTTCTTCGCGGGTGTCAGCGGGACGAGCAGATCCGTGACGTCGCCAGCGACACCACTCTCGTTCATGTCCAACGCCAGAGCGGGCGCGGTGCAGTCTCCAAGGACCCTCCGCAGGTCGATGGACTTCCGCGCCTTCCGGTCGTAGGTCGCGTAGTGGACTCTCAGCTCCGAGGGCTCATACACGATGTTCCACTTGGTGTAGGAGCCCTGCCGCACGTCGTCCAGCACGGAGAAGGCGCGCTCGGTGGCGCCGGGACCAGGCGGCGCCGACGCGGCGCGGGCGGCCCGGGCAAATCGGGGGAGCGACCCCTTCCCGGGCAGGGCAGCCCCGCCCTTCCACGCCAGCCAGCTCACCGACTCGGCGTAGGTGTGGTTGGTCAGGGCGCAGAAGGGCAGCGCGTCCCCCGCATGGACCACCAGCTCCCCGTCCAGGTACTCGAAGGTGGCGCACGCCCCGGTCACGTCGCACGCCATGGTGTGGACCCGGGCGTAGGCCGGCGACACCCGCAGCTTCGGGGCGCTCGCGACCACCTCGGCGACGGTCGCGCTCACGTCGAGCTGGTACTGGATCCACTGGAGCTCGTTGATGGCGGGCCGGTCGTCCGCCTCCGGGTAGACGCTCCCGGCCAGCCACATGACCTCCACCACGAGCCCCTTCTCGTTCATGCCGCCGTTCGGCAGCTCCTGCCCGTACTGGTTGAAGGTGACGCTGGCGTAGCGCGACACCCACCGCGCGGTCTCCTCCCCCGGCCGCAGGGCCAGCCCCTGCTTTGCGACCCCGCGCCGGTTGGCGACCACGAGCCCGAGCCCGTTGTCCCAGTCGTAGCTCTTGCCCACCACGGGCCCGGCGTCGCCGCGGAGCAGGAAGGTGGTGCAGGCGTTGGCGACGCTCGGGGCGAGGAGCAGGGCGACGACGAGGGGTGCGAGCTGCATGGGTCCTCCGGTCCTGGGTACGCCCCCCACGCTACCGCTGCCCCAAGGGGGGCGCAATGAGCCCCCCTTCAGGGGGCGGATCCGCAGTACACGAACCATCAACCGCAAGGATCTACGCGAGATCTCGGACTGATTTGGTGCTTGACGGCGCCCCTGCGTCGTGAGAGTGTGGCTTCACTCTCAACCAGGAGCGTGGCAGCGGAGGGCGCCCGGACAGGTGTCGAGCGTCCCCGGTGACCAGCGGTTCGCAGCGCAGCGTGCACCGGTCGGCCTCCAGCGGAGGGGCCCGCCCGACCGGGACTGCTACGCCTCCAACCCTGGGCACTCGACGACGGGAAGGATCCCGACGTCGCCGCGGTGGAGTGTGCATGGAGCAACCCCACCCACGTTGACATTTCGCGCAGGAGTGTTCGATGCGAAGCAAGTTCTCGTGGAAGGCGGCGCTGCTCGTGAGCGCCGTGGCAGTGCCGACGACGGTCCTGGCGGCCCCGTCGCCGGAGCTGCCGGACAGCGCCGGACGAATCGGCAACTGGATCCTGAGCGGCCCATACGACGGCCCGGGAGGCTGCGGGGTGCCGCTCCCGAACACCGTAGATTCCGGGAGCTGCTACCCGTCCGGCGGCACCACGGGGTGGGTGCCCTACACCTCCAAGGCCGTCGACGATGGGGACGGCGGCTTCACGTGGTACAGCCAGTGCACGGGAGGCTGCAACGGCAACGTCGGTGTCGACATGGGGTGCAAGTACGGCGGCTTCGGTGCGGGCTACCCGGACTACGTCAACGGCTACGCGGTCACCTACCTGCACGTCGAGACGGCCATGGACGTCCATGTCCGCACGGGCTCGGACGACGGCTACCGCTACTGGATCGACGGCGACCTGCTCGTGAACATGCCCGACGCGTGCCGCTGCTACGCCGACGACCAGGAGATCACCCCCTACCATCTGACGGCCGGCGCCCACCGCGTCCTGGTCCACGTCGGTGAGATGGGCGGCAACTGGGGCTTCACCTTCCGCCTGACGCACCCGAACGGCAGCCCCGTCACCTCGGGCGTCCTCGCCGTCGTCCCCGCCATCGGTGGCGGTTGCGACTGCGCCACGGGCGACAGCGACGGCGACGGCGTCTGCGACAGCCTCGACAACTGTGACTTCATCGCGAACCCCGACCAGTCCAACCTGGACGGCGACCCCGAGGGGGACGCCTGCGACCAGGACGACGACGGCGACGGCTGGCTCGACGCCAACGACAACTGCCCCAGCTACCCCAATGGGAACCAGGCAGACAGCAACGGCAACGGCATCGGCGACGCCTGTGAGGACTCGGACGGCGATGGCAGCTACGACATCGTCGACAACTGCCCGAGCGTCGCCAACTCCGACCAGGCGAACGGCGACGGCGACACCCGGGGCGACGCCTGCGACAACTGCCCGCAGCACAGCAACCAGGCCCAGGGCGACCAGGACGGCGACGGCATCGGCGATGCCTGCGACGACGACAAGGACGGCGACGGCGCAGCCAACGCGGCGGACAACTGCCCCGGGGTCGCGAACCCGGACCAGGCGGACTCGGACGGTGACGGGCGGGGCGACGCGTGCCCGGGCGGCAGCTTCTCGCTGTGTGCCCCGGCGTACTCCGCCGACTGCTACGACTTGAACGGGAGCTACCTCGGCACGGACTACCAGGCCCACGTGACGATCAGCGTGGAGTACGACCCGAACACCCTGCCGTACTACTTCTACGATGATCCCAACTACTACAACTACGCCTACTACACCATCGCGCAGGCGGTGTCCGTGTCGACGTCGTTCGGGAGCTTCACGACCGGGGCCACCCCGGCGGAGGCCTACACCTTCGAGTACACCGGGTACTACTCCGGCTACAGCTACTACAACAACTTCCAGGGCTGGGGCAGCTCGCAGCTCTACGCGAGCTGGTACCTGGAGGGACCCTCGGTCATCGAGAGCGGCCTCTCGCTGCCGTCCAACCCTGGATCGTGGAACTACGGCAGCCTGTACGTGAGCGGTGAGGTGTTGAGCGGCTCGACGCGGTGCTACGTCTACGCGAGCAGCAGCGACATCACGCTGTGCGAAGGCACCACCGTCACGGACACGGACGGCGACGGGGTCCCCGACAGCCTCGACCTGTGCCCGGGCCACGACGACAACGCCGACGCCGACGGTGACCTGGTCCCGGACGGGTGCGACGCCTGCCCGAGCGACCCCTATGGGGACAGCGATGGCGACGGCTCTTGCGACTCCAGCGACCCGTGCCCGCTCGACCCGGCCAACGACGCCGACGGCGACGGCCTCTGCGCCGACGTGGACGCCTGCCCGGTGGATCCCGAGAACGACGCGGACTTCGACGGAGTGTGCGGGGAGCAGGACCCGTGCCCCTACGACGCCTACAACGACGCGGACGGCGACGGGGTGTGCGGCAACGTGGACTCCTGCCCTGGCGGCGACGACAGCGCGGACGCCGACGGCGACGGAGCCGCGGACTTCTGCGACGCGTGCCCCAACGACGCGGCCAACGACGCCGACGGCGACGGGCAGTGCGGCGACGTCGACGCCTGCCCCCTGGACGCGGACAACGACGCCGACGGCGACGGCCTCTGCGGCGACGTGGACCCCTGTCCCGCGGACGGCGCCAACGACGCGGACAACGACGGGGTCTGCGGCGACGTGGACCCCTGCCCCGCCGACGCTGCCAACGACGCCGACGGCGACGGGCTCTGCGAGAGCGCCGACAACTGCCCGACGGTGGCCAATGTCAACCAGAGCGACGTGGACGCTGACGGCATCGGCGACGCGTGCGAACCGGACAACGACGGCGACGGCGTCATCGACGACGACGACAACTGCCCGCTGGACTCGAACGCGAGCCAGGCGGACTTTGACGGCGACGGCGTGGGCGACGCCTGCGACGCGGATGACGACGGCGACGGCGTCGTCGACGGACAGGACACCTGCCTCGGCACCCCGGCGGGCACCCCCGTGCTGAGCAACGGCTGCTCCGTCGCGCAGGAGTGCCAGTGCAACAACGGGTGGAAGAACCACGGCGCCTACGTGAGCTGCGTGGCGAAGGCCACCAACGCGATGGTCGCCGCGGGCACGATCACGGGTGAGCAGAAGGGCGTGATCCAGTCCGCCGCCGGGCAGTCGAGCTGCGGCAAGAAGTAGCTCCTCCAGAAGTGGTTGGCGCTGCGGGGGGGGGCTCGCAAGCGGCACCTCCCGTTTCCTCACTCCCCTCCTTCCGCCACACCACCATCCTGCGGTATGTTCGTGCGCGTCCGTGCAAGTCCACGTGCGGAGCCGCAGGGGCTCCGCCTAAAACGACCCGCCCGCACAGCAGCGAGCGAAGGAGCGGTGCATGTCGGAGGGAAAGTCAGCGGCGGAGGAGCGGGAGGAGCGGCGGGGCTACGTGGTGGAGCTGGCCGCCGCCGTCCTGCTAGGCGTGGCGACCATGATGGGGGCCTACGCCGCATACCAAGGGTCGCTGTGGAGCGGAAACTGCCTCACGGCCTACAACCAGGGGACCAACAAGCTCGGTGACGCCAACCGCGAGATGCTCCGCGGGGTCCAGGAGCAGTCCTTCGACGCCGTGCTGTGGATGGAGAACATCAAGGCGCGGGAGGCCGTGGTCGCCAAGGAGGAGGCCGAAGAGAAGGAGGCTGCGACGGCGGAGGTGCTGGCGGCGGTCGTGGGCGCGGCGGCCGAAGGCGAGGGCGAGGGCGAGGGCGAGGGCGAGGGCGAGGGTGAAGACGGCGAGGAGGCCGCTGCGGCCCCTCCTGCGCCGGCAGCTCCCGTTGCGAAGGCCGCCCCGGCCGAAGCGACCGCTGAGGGCGACGAAGAGGGCGACCCCGCCCAGGAGATCATCGACGACCTCCTCTACAGCGCCGACATGCCGGTGGCGAAGCAGCTCGAGAAGCTGCTCAACACCCGCAAGAACCTCGGGACGGCGCTCAAGTGGGCCGACACGCAGTACACCAAGCGCATGGCCGCCCTGACGGACAAGCAGAAGCTGGAGCTGGCGCACACGATCCTGGCCGCGGAGGCGGAGCAGGAGAAGGTCGGCGAGGAGCTGGAGGCGGCGCTCACCAAGGCGGGCGTCGAGGACACGGAGGACGAGGACGAGATCGCCGCCGCGGTCGCCAAGAGCCCGGACCTGGCGAAGGCGGTGGAGGCGGCGGAGACCCGCTGGTTCCAGATCCAGGGGCGCATCGACGCCGAGTACGACCGCCTGAGCAAGCCGATGTTCTTCGAGTCGCCCGACTACAGAAAGACCCACGAGCGCGCCTACACGCAGCTCCTCGACGAGGGGAGCAAGCTCCTCCAGGAGGGGCAGCTCTTCAACGGCTACGGCGACAAGTTCACGCTGACCACGGTGCTGTTCACGGTCACGCTGTTCTTCGCCGGCATGTCCACGGTGCTGCGCCGCTTCCCCATCAAGGTGGCCTTCCTGGTCATCTCCGTGGGGATGCTCGCGTACTCGACGGTGCAGATGTTCTCCGTGCCCTTCGCGTGACGCTCAGCCCTCCTCCAGCCGCGTCATGAGGTCCTCCCAGCGCGCGTAGAGCCTCGCAGCCTCCTCGCGCGCAGCAACGAGCTGGCGGTCGAGCTCCAGACCCGCGGCCGGTCCGGCGGCCCACAGTGCGGGGTCGGCGAGGGCGGCCTCCAGGCGGGCGACCTCCGCGTCGGCGGCCTCGACGCGCCCCTCGAGGCCGGCAAACTCCTTCTCTTCGCCGTAGGTGAGGGGCTTCTTCTTGCGGGGCGGGCGCGCCGTAGGGGCCTCCCGCTTCGCCTCCTTCGGCGCCTCCACCTCCCGTCGCAGCCGCTGGAAGGTGGTCCAGCCGCCCTGGACCAGCGTGACCCGCGCCCCGTCTTCAAACGCCAGGATGCCCGTCGCCACCTTGTCGAGGAAGTAGCGGTCGTGACTGACCACCACCACGCACCCCTTGAAGGCGACCAGCGACTCCTCCAGCGCCGTCAAGGTGGGGATGTCCAGGTCGTTGGTCGGCTCGTCGAGGAGCAGGAGGTTCGCGTCCTCCAGCAGGAGCTGAGCCAGCGCCAGGCGGCTCCGCTCGCCGCCGCTGAGCGTGGAGACGGGGCGGTCGTGGGTGTCGGTCGGGAAGCCGAAGCGGTCGAGCCACGAGACGACGTGGACGCCCGGGCTCCCGGGGGGAATCACCGTGTCGCGCCCGTCCGGCGCGACCGCCGCGCGAACGGTGGGGGCGCGATCCACGCAGCTCCGTTGCTGGTCGAGCACGGCGATGCGCGTGTTGGTGCCGAGGACGATGCGGCCCCCGAGGGGGGCGAGGCTCCCGGCCAGGGCCCCGAGCAGGGTGGTCTTGCCGGTCCCGTTCGGGCCCACGACGCCGATGCGCTCGCCGCGGCGCAGATGCAGCGTCAGACCGTCGACGAGGGGAGGCCCACCCCACCCGAGACGCAGGTCGTGCAGCTCCAGGACGGTGCCGCCGAGGCGCGGCGGCTTGCCGAAGTCGATCTCCAGGCGCGACACCGACGGGGACAGGCGCGCCACCTCCGCCTGGGCGGAGTCAATCCGGTCGAGGCGCGACTGGGACTTGGTCGTCCGCGCCTTCGGGGAGCGCCGCGCCCACTCCAGCTCCGTGAGCAAGGCTTGGAGGCGGCGGTGCCGGATGCGCTCCTGCCGCGCCTCCTCCAGGGCCCGCGCCGCCACGTAGTCGGTGTAGCTGCCCTCGTAGACCCGCGCCGACCCGCCCCGGATCTCCACCAGCTCGTCCACCACGTCGTCGAGGAAGTACCGGTCGTGGGTCACGAGCACCACGGTCGAGCGCGTGGCGACGAGCCACTCCTCCATCCAGTCCACGGTGGCCGCGTCCAGGTGGTTGGTGGGCTCGTCGAGCAGGATGACGTCGGGCTCCTCGAGCACCAGGCGCGCCAGGGCCGTCCGCTTGCGCTGGCCGCCGCTCAGGACGTCCACGGGCGTGTCCAGCGGCGGAAGCCCCAGCTCGGAGGCCACGCGGTTCACCCGCGCGTGCCAGTCCCAGCCGCCGAGGCGCTCCACCTGCTCCAGGAGCTCGTCGGCCCGGTGGTCCATGGCCGCCGCCGCCGCCTGATAGGCGTCCATGGTGCGCTGGAGCGCGGCGAAGGGCTCCTCCAGGATGTGACGGACCGTTCCACCAGCGAGGACCGGGTCCTGGTCCAGCATGGAGACTCGCGCGGAGCGGCGCACGGCGACGGTGCCGGAGTCGGGCGGCTCGATGCCGGCGATGATCCGCAGGAGCGTCGACTTGCCTGCGCCGTTGGCGCCGATGACGCCGACCTTCGCGCCCGCGTCCAGGCCCAGGGTCACGCGCTCGAGCACGATCCGGCTCCCGTAGGAGCGGCACACCTCGTGGATGCTGACGACGTTCATGGCTTCTCGAAGAGGGCGGCGATCTTTGCGAGGGCGGCGGTGCGGGCCTCGGGGCAGGCCGCCTCGTCGTGGGAGCCGTCGGTGCGATCCTCGCGGACCACGCCCTCGGCCGGCAGCTCGTCCAGGAACCGGCTCTCCTGGCAGCGGATGGACTCGGCGAAGCGCTTCCTGCGCCGACACCCGGTCATGACCAGGCGCTCCCGGGCGCGGGTGATCCCGACGTAGAACAGGCGCCGCTCCTCGTCCACGTCCCCCTCGTCGGCGCTGCGCTTGTGGGGCAGGAGCCCCTCCTCGAGCCCTGTGAGGAAGACGACGGGGAACTCCAGGCCCTTGGCGGAGTGGAGCGTCATCATGGTCAGGCGATCCTTCTCGACGCTGGCGTCCTCGTCGTCGCGCGTGTCGAGCGCGATCAGGCGGAGGTAGTCCTCCAGCGTCGCCTCCGCCCCCTTGCGAGACTCGTAGGCGCCGATGCCGTTGAGCAGGTCTTGGACGTTGCGCCACCGGGAGAGCACCACCTCGCGCTTGTCTCCGCTCGCCACCATGGCCTCGTAGAAGCGCAGCTCCTGGAGCATGTGGGCGAGCGGCGCCTGAATCGGTCGCCCGGGCGCCATCCGTGCGGCGGTGCGCCGAATGATTGCCGAGAGGTCTCTCGCGGTCCCCCGGATGCGGCCGTTGAGTCCGTCAATCTCGTCTGCCCGGTGGAGCGCCTCCACCATGGAGACCCGGTGCCGGTGGGCGAACGCCGAGACTCGCCCCAGCGAGGCGGGGCCGATTCCGCTCGGGGGAAACGCCAGGGCGCGGCGCAGGGAGACCTCGTCCCGCTCATTGACGAGCAGGCGGATCCACGCGAGCGCGTCCCGCACCTCCTTGCGGTCGAAGAACTTGTAGGCGCCGACCAGCTTGTAGGGCAGATTGGCGAAGCGCATGCCCTCCTCGAGGGCGCGGGCCTGGCCGTTGGTGCGAAACAGGACTCCGAAGGCGCTGAGGGGGCGACTCTCGGCATAGCGAAGACGGTCGATCTCTTGCGCGATGAAGCGCGCCTCAGACTCGGGCTCGGGCAGGCGCACGTAGCGGAGCGGCTCGCCCTGCCCCTCCGCGGTCCAGAGCGTCTTGTCGCGCCGCACGCGGTTGTTTCGAATCACCGCGTTGGCCGCGTGGAGCACGTTGCCGACGGAGCGGTAGTTCTGGTCCAGGGTCAAGACACGGGCGTCGGGGAAGTGCCGCTCGAACGCGAGGACGTTCTCTATTTGCGCCCCCCGCCACCCGTAGATGGACTGGTCGTCGTCGCCCACCACGAGCAGGTTCCGGTGCCCGTCCGCCAGCTCCCGCACCAGATCGAGCTGCACGCCGTTCGTGTCCTGGAACTCGTCGACCATGATCCACCGGAAGCGCTCCCGGTACTCGTCGCGCACGGCAGGGTGCTCCCGCAAGAGCCGCAGCGGCTCCAGCAGCAGGTCGTCGAAGTCGAGGGCGCTGTAGGCCCGCAGGAGCTCCGTGTAGCGGCGGTACACGTCGGCGACGAGCGCCCCGATGAGGTCGCCGGGCCCGGGCGCGTAGCGGTCCGCCGACACGCCGCCGTTCTTGAGCGCGCCGATGCGCCCGAGCATCCACGACGGCTCGTAGCGCTCCGTGTCGATGCGCGCCTCGCGCATCACGTCCCGCACGGTGGTCACCTGGTCGGACTGGTCGAAGATGGACAGCTCCGGCGCGATGCCGATGTGCCGCCCCCGCTCCCGCAGCATCAGGAGGCCCAGGCTGTGGAACGTCGACACCGTGACCTTCTTTGCGGCCTCGGCGGACACGAGGGAGGCGACCCGCTCGCCCATCTCCCCCGCCGCCTTGTTGGTGAAGGTCACCGCCAGGATGTGCCCCGGCAGCACCCCGGTCGCGATCAGGTGCGCGATGCGCGTCGTGACGACGCGGGTCTTGCCGCTGCCGGCGCCAGCGAGCAAGAGCAATGGCCCGTGCCGATGAAGCACCGCCTCTCGCTGCTTCGGGTTGAGCCCACCGAGGTCCACGCCAGCCATGCGGCGCAGGGTAGTGGCGGGCCATTGGGGGGTCAAGGGCCGGGGGATGGGGGCGTGCAAGGAAGGAGGGCCGCCCAGCGGCGTCGGGAGCTCAACCAGCCCGAGCGATGGGGTCGACCTGATGGTCGGGGCGTGCCGTGGCGAGGTCGTAGGCGCTCTGGAGGTTCATCCAGAACTGCGGCGTCGTGCCCAGCGCCTGAGCGAGCAGCCACGCCGTCTGCGACGTGACCCCCCGCTTGACCTTGATCTCACGAGGCTTCGGACCACCCTGCGGACCCGGGACGTGGTGCGGCCGTGGTACAGGTCCTCGGAGAGCTGGTCGCCAAGCGAGCGGATCACAGGCGTTGCCTCCCTTCACGGGGTGATGACACGCGCTTGCACGCCGGCCGTGACGACGCGGGGCCTCGGCTGGGTGTCGTCGGCGCTCGGCGCAGTCCCAGTGTTCACCCGCCGAAGCACTCGGCGACGCGTTGACCCCCGGTGGGGAGCACACACGAACGCCGCGTCCACGGCGCCCGGGTCAGCGCCCACCCATGCAGTTCGTCCGTTGACAGGTCCGCCGACGTCTGCGACAAGCGATCCGTCGTGACTCCAGCGCGTGGTCGAGTCGCCGCGGCGGAGTCTCACATCACCAACGGGAGTAAGTCCATGAAGCGAATTCTCACGGTTCTCGGAGCTGCCGTGGCCCTGGCGGCCATGACTCACGGCGCGGCGCTGGCCTGCGGGATCGAGGGGAAGGTGGTCTGGCCGGACGGCTCCAAATCCAACAAGACCACGACGGTGTCGACGAGCTGGAACTCCCAGCGGGCGTACCCATCGGACGGGTGGTACTCCATGGATCTCGGGAGCGCGGCGTGTGGCGCCAAGATCACGGTCTACCTCGACGGCAACCAGGGCCGCGAGGTCCGGCTGCCGTCCTCGGGGAACGCTCGCGTGGACTTCACGGCGAAGTAGGGCCGCCAGGACGGAGGTGACGCAATGGGTGCTCTGAAGCGGCTCGGAGCAGCGATGCTGCTCGTGTTCCTGCCGTCGGTCGCCGCCAGCCAGACGGCGTCGAGGCCGGCCAAACTGACCAACTCCATCGGCATGGAGTTCCTGCTGGTCCCCGCCGGCACATTCAAGATGGGCGCGGATCCGAACTTCGAGGATGCGAATCCTGACGAGACTCCGCGCCACACGGTGACCATCACGAGGCCCTTCTACCTCGGGAAGACGGAGGTCACCCAGGAGCAGTGGGTCGCCGTGATGGGCAGCAACCCGAGCAAATTCAAGGGCCGAGAGAACCCGGTGGAGCAGGTGTCGTGGGATGACGTGCAGACCTTCATCCGGCGCCTGAACGAGAAGGAGGGCACCAACGTGTACCGGCTCCCTACCGAGGCGGAGTGAGAGTACGCGTGCCGCGCCGGAAGCACAGGCAAATTCTCCTTCGGGGACGACGAGAGCGCGCTGAGCCAGCACGCGTGGTGGGACGGCAACTCGGGTGATAAGACCCACCCGGTGGGGACGCTGCGGCCCAACGCCTGGGGTTTTCACGACATGCACGGGAACGTGTGGGAGTGGGTCGCCGACTGGTACGGCGAGAAGTACTACAGCCAGAGCAGCGCGTCTGACCCGCGAGGGCCTTCGGCGGGCTCGTACCGGGTGGACCGCGGCGGCTCGTGGTTCGACGTCGCGGGCCACGCGCGCGCCGCGAGCCGCAACTTCGCGTCGCCGGGCGGCCGCAGCGCCGGCGTCGGGTTCCGCCTCTCCAGGCTCGCGCCGTAGGCGCGAGGCGAACCCTTGACCCTTGGACCCTTGAACCCTTGATGAAGGTTCACCACGAGCCGCCTCGCAGCGCCGGCGCCGCGCCCGACGGCGAGGCCGGACAACTCGGAGCGCAGCGGAGCCCGGCCCCGCCGTCGCGCGCGACGCCGGCGCGATCCCTCGACGGAGCCACCCGCATGGGGTCCAGGGGGCGCGTCAGCAGCCCCGCAACGCGGGCAACGCGCGCGCCGCGAACCGCAACAACACGTCGCCGGGCAACCGCGCCGACAGCCTCGGGTTCCGCCTCTCCAGCCCGGGGGCCCCTCCCACCGGAGGGGAGACGGCCAGAACCGGCGCGATCACGCTCGCGCAGGCCGCGCCCGCCCCTGGCCAGCGCCTCCAAGGCAGCGCCCCGCAGAGGCGGGGACGAAGACCGCCCGCCCCGCCAGAGCTGCGAGCCCCCGTCTGGCGGGGGCGCGCCCTGGGGGGGCCCCCACCACCGGCCGCCCGCGGCGTGCCGTCTCAGCGGTCGGCGAGGACCTCGTCCAGGGTCGGCGCGGTGAGGATGCGCTCTGCCCAGAGGTCGAGCAGCTCGTCATCGGCGGCCTCGACGCGCGCGCTGACCTCGGCCGGCAGTGGCCCGAAGCGGAGCTGGAGCTGGCGAAGGAGGAGGTGGAGCTTCCCGCGCTGCTGGCCGCGCTGGACGCCTTGCTGGATCCCCTGCTGGATCCCCTGCTGGATCCCCTGCTCGAAGCCCTCCTGCCGGAGCCGGTCTGCTGTGCTCATGATGACCTCCCGCGCCTCGGGCGTCTCGGGGAAGAGGGTGTCGGCGAGGCGCTCGTGCTCTACGTCGCGCCCGGCCTTGAGGACGTATGATATCGCGAGCTGGAGCGCCTTCAACCCCGAGCTCGCCATGGCCTCCAGGAAGACGGAGGACCAGCCGACCAGCGATTGGATGAGCTCCGGGTCGTCGATGTGCTTGAAGAGGTAGAGGGCGAGGCGCCCGAGCGCAGTGCCGCGCAGCTCGTCGTCGGAGAGCGCCGAGAGGTCGAGCAAGAGAGGCGCCAGCTCCGGGGAGTGGGGGAGCATGGCCGCGCGCAGCTCGGGCGAGGCGTCCATGAGGTCGGACAGGCGCGCCGGCCCGCTCCAGGCATCGGCACCGTGGTAGAGCACGAGGGAGATGACGGGCGGCAACGTCCTCGCCCCCTGCGTGTCCTCGAGCCACCGCTCCCAGATTCTCCCGACATAGCCATGCATGCGGTATGGCATCAGCGGGTCCGGCGCGCGCTGGTGCTCGAACAGCAGATAGAGCAGCGCGGGCCGCCCGTGCATCTGCACCTCGTAGAGCAGATCGGAGTGGCGCTGCCGGAGCCGGTCGTCGACGAAGCTGCCAGGCTTGAGCCGCGCCGTCCCGAGGTCCAGGTGCACGAGGATCGCCGGCGGCAGATAGGCCTGGAAGCAGGCGACGGCGTGCTCCGGCTTGCCAAAGACGCCCTTGAAGAAGGCGTCGTGGGGCGTGCGGGTCATGGGCCCGTTGTCACACGACCCGGGCGATGGGGTCAAGAGACGGGCTCCAGACCCCATTGACACGCTGCGTCAGACCGCCTAGCCTCGGCCGCTGGGCCCCTCCACGGAGCCCCCTACGGGAAACCCACAGGAGCCGGAGCACATGGCACAGCGCAAGAGTAGCCGAACGGGCCAGCGGATCGCCGTCGTCGGGGGCCTGCGGACCCCCTTCGCGCGCCAGTCGAGCGCCTACCGGGAAGTGAGCGCCCTCGATCTCGGGCGCCTCGTCGTGGCCGAGCTGCTGGACCGGTCGTCGCTTGACCCGAAGCTCGTGGACATCCTCGTCTATGGCCAGGTGATGCCGTCGCTGGAGGCGCCCAACATCGCCCGCGAGATCGTGCTCGGGACCGGCATGGACCCCAAGACCGACGCCTACAGCGTCAGCCGGGCCTGCGCCACGAGCTTCCAGGCCTTTGCCGGCGTGGCGCAGGCCATCGAGGCCGGGCACGCGACCATCGGGGTCGCCGGCGGCGCGGACAGCGCCTCGGTGGTGCCCATCGCCGTCACGAAGCGCCTGTCCACGGCCCTCGTGGACCTGTCCAAGGCCAAGACCCTGCAGAAGCGGCTCCAGGTCCTCGGCAAGCTGGGCCTGAAGGACCTGCTGCCCGTGCCGCCGTCCCCCAAGGAGTTCTCCACGGGGCTGACCATGGGCGAGCACGGCGAGGCCATGGCGAAGCGGTGGGGTGTCTCCCGCGCCGAGCAGGACGAGCTGGCGCACCGCTCCCACACGCGCGCGGCTCGCGCCTGGGCCGACGGCAAGCTGGCAGGCGAGGTGATGACCGCCCACGTGCCGCCCTTCAAGGAGCCCTTCGCCAGAGACAACCTGGTGCGCGAGGACTCGGACCTGGAGTCCTACGCCCGCCTGAAGCCCGTCTTCGACCGCAAGCACGGGACGCTGACCGCCGCCAACAGCTCGCCGCTCACCGACGGCGCGGCCGCGGTGCTGATCATGCGCGAGGACCGGGCCAAGGCGCTTGGCTACGTCCCTCTCGGCTACCTGCGCTCCTACGCCTTTGCGGCCCTCGACCCGCGGGGAGACATGCTCATGGGGCCGGCGCACACGACCCCCATCGCGCTGGAGCGCGCCGGCGTGGCCCTCTCCGATCTCACCCTCGTCGACATGCACGAGGCCTTCGCCGCCCAGATCGCCTGCAACCTGCGAGCGTTCGAGTCCACCCGCTTCGCCGCCGAGATCGGGCGCCCCGTCATTGGCTCCGTGGACATGGACCGCTTCAACGTGCTCGGCGGCTCCATCGCTTACGGGCACCCCTTCGCAGCGACGGGGGCCCGCATGATCACGCAGACATTGCGCGAGACGAAGCGCCGGGGCGGCGGCCTCGCGCTGACCACCGCGTGCGCAGCCGGCGGGCTCGGCGCCGCGTTCATCTGGGAGGTGGAGTGATGAAGGCGGTCACCCTCGAGATCACGGACGGCATCGCGGTCATCACGCTCGATGTCCCCGGAGAGGCCCAGAACACGCTCAAGGCCGAATTTGCCGACGACTTCGACGCCATCTTCGCGGCGGTCGAGAACGACGAGACCATCGTCGCGGCCGTGTTTCGGAGCGGAAAGCCAAGCTCGTTCCTGGCCGGCGCGGACGTCACGCTCATCGAGAAGGTGACGAGCGCCGAGGAGGCGACGGCCCTGTCGCGCAAGACCCAGGAGGCCTTCGGGCGCATCGCCAACGGGCGCGTCCCGGTCGTCGCCGCCATCCAAGGGCCGTGCCTCGGCGGGGGTCTCGAGCTGGCGCTCGCCTGCCACGGCCGCGTGTGCTCCGACTCTTCCAACACCGCCCTCGGGCTGCCCGAGGTGCAGCTCGGGCTGCTCCCCGGGGCGGGCGGCACCCAGCGGCTGCCGCGCCTCGTCGGCATCGCCAAGGCCCTGGACATGATGCTCACCGGGCGGCACGTCCGCCCGCCGAAGGCAAAGAAGATGGGCCTCGTGGACGAGGTGGTCCCCGAGGCGATCCTCCTGGACGTAGCGAAGCAACACGCCCGCCGCCTCGCGGACCTGCCGCCCCCTCCGAAGCCCCTGGCCCGCGTCGGCTCCGCCCTCGCCCACATCTTCTCGAAGGAGGGCCTGACGGACCTCGCCCTGGAGGACAACCCCCTCGGGCGCAAGGTGCTGTTCCAGCAGGCGCGCAAGACGCTGCTCTCCAAGTCCTACGGCAACTACCCGGCCGCCGAGCGCATCATCGACGTGGTCGAGACGGGCATCGAGCGGGGCCTGCACGCGGGCCTGGAGGCCGAGGCGCGGGAGTTCGGCAAGCTCGTGATGAGCCCCGAGGCCAAGGCGCTGATGAGCATCTTCTTCGCCATGACCGCGCTGAAGAAGGACACGGGCACCGACAAGCCAGCCACGCCCCGCCCCCTCCGCAAGGTGGGCGTGCTCGGCGCGGGCCTCATGGGCGCCGGCATCGCGTATGTGACCCGGTCCAAGGCGGGCCTGCCCGTGCGCATGAAGGACAAGGACGACGCAGGCGTGGCGGCCGGCCTGAAGGCGCTCCACGCGCTCTACGGCAAGCGGGTCAAGCGGAAGGCGATGAGCCGCCACGACGCGGCCCAGGAGCTGGCCACGATCAGCGGCACGACCACCTACGACGGGTTCAAGGGCTGCGACGTGGTCATCGAGGCGGTCTTCGAGGACCTGGACCTCAAGCACCGCATGGTGCGCGACGTCGAGGCGACGTGCGGCCCGGACGTGATCTTCGGGTCCAACACGTCGTCGATCCCGATCACCCGGATCGCCGCCGCCTCGTCCCACCCCGAGAACGTCATCGGCCTGCACTACTTCTCGCCGGTCGACAAGATGCCGCTCCTCGAGATCATCGTGACGGAGCACACGAGCCCCGACGTGATCGCCACCTGCGTCGAGCTGGGCAAGAAGCAGGGCAAGACCGTCATCGTGGTGCGCGACGGGACCGGCTTCTACACGAGCCGCATCCTCGGGCCCTACATGAACGAGGCGGCGCACATCCTCTCAGAGGGCGTGCGCATCGAAGAGATCGACCACGCGCTGATGAAGTGGGGCTACCCCGTCGGCCCCATGACGCTGCTCGACGAGGTGGGCCTGGACGTGGCCGCCAAGGTGGGGCCCATCATGCTCGCGGCCTTCGGGGACCGGGTGACCCCGCCCCGGGCCATGGAGCGCCTCATCGAGGACGGCAGGAAGGGCCGCAAGAACGGCAAGGGCTTCTACCGCTACGAGAAGGGCAAGAAGGTCAAGGGCAAGCACGCCGCCGACGAGACCGTCTACAAGGTGCTCGGCATCACGCCGGGCACCAGCATGGACCCCGTCACCATCGCCGAGCGGTGCGGCCTGCTGATGGTCAACGAGGCGGCGCACTGCCTCCAAGAGGGCATCCTGCGCAGCCCCCGCGACGGGGACATCGGCGCCATCTTCGGCCTCGGGTTCCCACCCTTCCGTGGCGGGCCCTTCCGGTACGTCGATGCCGTGGGCGCGCGGGAGGTGGTCAACAAGCTGCGCACCTTCGAGAGCCGCCACGGCAAACGGTTCGCGCCGGCGCAGATCCTCGTCCAGCTCGCCGAGACCAAGGGGAAGTTCCACCCGTAGGGGGTCACGCCCGGCCCTCCCCCGGGGTCACCGCGTCGGCGCACGACGCACCCCCTCCGACTTGTCTTGCGGCAGGCGGCGTCTGCGCACTACTCTGTGTCGCGCCGGGCGCCGAGCCCGGAGGCCAAGAACGCCACACGGAGCCCGCCCATGAAGCGAACCATCCTCTCCGCGCTCGTCACGCTCGCGCTCGCCGGCTGCGGCGATGGGGTCAACATCGGCGCGGGCGGCTCGGCGGACGCCGACGCGCACATGGACGGGATCGGCGGGGCCGACGGGTCCACGGTGACGCCCGACTCCAGCGGCGGCGCCGACGTTCCCCGCTGGGGTACCAAGGACACCCAGGGAGGCGACACATCGGGAGCGGATGGCTCGGGGGAGGACGCCACCTCCGGGGTCTGCACCGAGATTGGCGGCTTCCTCTGCGAGTGCTCCAAGAACAGCGACTGCCTCTCGGGCTACTGCATCGACACGACGGAGGGCAAGCGGTGCAGCCAGCAGTGCGTGGACTCCTGCCCGACCGGCTTCACCTGCAAGCTCGTCAGCAACACGCCGCCCGACGTGGTCTACCTCTGCCTCCAGGACTACCTGGACCTCTGCCGACCCTGCAACGCCAACGGTGACTGCGGCGGCGCGGAGGGCGACCTGTGCGTCTCCTACGGCGACCTTGGCAGCTTCTGCGGCGTGGCCTGCGTCGATGACGGGTGCCCCGAAGGATACTCCTGCGAGGAGACCGATGGGGGCCCGAAGCAGTGCGTGCCCACCTCAGGCACGTGCGAGTGCTCTCCGCGGGCCATCCAGCAGCAGGCGTCGACGAGCTGCGCCACGCAGAACGCCTTTGGCTCGTGCAAGGGCACGCGAACGTGCGGCAAGGACGGCCTGACGGACTGCAACGCCAGCATCCCCGCCGAGGAGACCTGCAACGGCAAGGACGACGACTGCGACGGCCAGGTGGACGAGGGCATGGGCGGCGCGGAGTGTACGTCCGACACGGCGGAGGGCTCCTGCCCGGGCATCACCCTCTGCCAGGGCGGCAAGGAGACCTGCAACGCGCAGAAGCCCGAGAAGGAAGCCTGCGACGGCAAGGACAACGACTGCGACGGCGAGACGGACGAGGGCTTCCTGGATACGGACGGCGACGGCGACGCGGACTGCGTGGACACGGACCTCGACGGCGACGGAGTCCCGAACATCAGCGACAACTGCCCGCAGGTGCCGAACCCGGACCAGACCGACACGGACGGAGACGGCCAGGGCGACGCCTGCGACCAGGACAAGGACGGCGACGGGGTGCCTGACGCCATCGACAACTGCCCCACCGTGTCGAATCAGAAGCAGACGGACACGGACGGGGACGGAGACGGAGACGCCTGCGACGACGACGACGACGGGGACGGCATCCCCGACGGCGAGGACGTCTGCCCGCTCGTGGCGGACCCCGACCAGCTCGACACGGACGAGGACGGCAAGGGAGACCTCTGCGACGACGACGACGACGGTGACGGGGTGCTCGACTCCAAGGACAACTGCCCCCTCGTGCCCAACCCGGATCAGAAGGACTCGGACGGAAACGGCGTGGGAGATGCCTGCGACGGAGATCTGGACGGCGACGGCGTCCCCAACGACACGGACAACTGTCCGGCGGTCAAGAACCCCGATCAGACGGACACGGACGGGGACGGCGCGGGCGACCTGTGCGATGACGACGACGACGGAGACGGGGTCCCTGACCTGACGGACAACTGCAAGCTCGTCTCGAACCCTGGCCAGGAGGATCTGGACAAGGACGGCGTCGGCGACGCCTGCGACAGCGATACGGACGGCGACGGGGACCCGGACGCGACGGACTGCGGGCCCTTCGACCCGACGGTCCACGGCAAGGCGACCGAGTCGTGCAACGGCAAGGACGACGACTGCGACGGGGCCGTGGACGAGGAGAACGCCACGGGCTGCTCGACCTACCACGAGGACGTCGACGGAGACACCTGGGGCAAGGCAAAGAGCTTGTGCCTCTGCGCGCCCGAGGGGGCCTTCACGGCGACCCAGGCCGGCGACTGCAACGACGCGGTGGCGGCGATCAACCCCGGCGCGACGGAGGAGTGCAACGGAGCGGACGACGACTGTGACGGGCAGACCGACGAGGAGGGGGCGAGCGGCTGCGTGGACTTCCTGCGCGACTTCGACGAGGACGGCTTCGGGGTGACCGGAAACTCCAAGTGCCTCTGCGGCCCCGTGGCGCCCTACACTGCCGGCGTCGGCGGCGACTGCAACGATCTCAACAAGTCGCAGAACCCCGGAGCCAAAGAGGCCTGCAACGGCCTCGACGACGACTGCGACGGGGAGACCGACGAGGCGGACTCGACGGGCTGTCAGACCTGGTACAAGGACGAGGATCTGGACGGGTTCGGGGTCACCTCCGCCCAGGCCTGCCTGTGCTCCAAGACCGCCCCCTACTCGGCGCTCCAGGGCGGTGACTGCGACGACACCACCGGTGCGGTCTCTCCGGCTGCGAAGGAGACCTGCAACGGCATCGACGACGACTGTGACGGGCAGATCGACGAGGCGGGCTCGACGGGGTGCGTCGACTTCTTCTACGACGGGGACGGCGACACCTTCGGCAAGAGCGGCGACACCCAGTGCCGGTGCACGCCGGGAGACGGCTACACCGCGAGCAAGGGCGGCGACTGCAATGACGCCATCGCGACGGTGAACCCGAGCGGAGCGGAGACCTGCAACGGCATGGACGACGACTGCGACGGCCTGACCGACGAGGCCAACGCGGTCGGGTGCCTGACCTTCTACCGCGACCTGGACGGCGACACCTGGGGCCTCGCGACCGACTCCCAGTGTCTCTGTCTGCCGGCGGGCCTCTACACGTCTGCTCAGCCGGGGGACTGCAACGACTCCAACCCGGCGATCAACCCGGACGCCAAGGAGGTCTGCGGCAGCGGCGACGAGAACTGCGACGGGCAGATCGACGAGGCGGGCGCCCAAGGCTGCACGGTCTACCATCGGGACGACGACGGAGACACCTTCGGGGTCACAGCAGACACCCAGTGCACCTGCGGCGCCAAGGCGCCCTACACGGCGACCAAGGGCGGAGACTGCAACGACGGCACCGACAAGGCCAACCCGAACCAGGTCGAGGTCTGCGACGGGATCGACAACGACTGCAAGAACGGCACGGACGAAGGCTGCGACGACGACGGAGATCAATACTGCGACTCCGGCATGACCGTCTCCAGCCCGGCGCCGCCCATCTGCCCCAAGGGGGGCGGAGACTGCGACGACGCCAAGGCCAACGTGAACCCGGGCCAGGCGGAGGTCTGCGACGGGCTCGACAACGACTGCAAGAGCGGGGTGGACAACGGCTGCAACGACGACGGCGACGCGTACTGCGACGCGGCGATGACCGTCTCGGTGCCGGCGCCGCCCATCTGCCCGAGCGGCGGCGGCGACTGCAATGACAACGTCAACACGACCTATCCTGGCGCGACGGACCTCCCCGACGCCTCCTCGGTGGACTCCAACTGCGACGGCATCGACGGCGCCGAGGCTGCCGCGATCTTCGTCGACACCACGTCAGGCAACGACGGCAACGCGGGCACCAAGGCGTCCCCGAAGAAGACGGTCCAGGCCGGCATCGACGCAGCCAACGGCTCGACCAAGACCCAGGTCCTGGTGTCCAAGGGCACCTACACCGAGACGGTCACCATGAAGAACGGGGTCGGTGTGTTCGGAGGCTACGACCGCGCCGCCGGGTGGACCCGCAACACGGCCAACGTCACCAAGATCACCTGGAGCACCGTCAGCAACGGCCGCATCGTCACCGTCGTCGCGAACAACCTCACGGCGCCGACGGGCCTCAAGTACCTGACCATCGAGACCGGCAGCAACGGCACGGCCGGCGGCAGTGTGTACGCCGTCTACGCGAGCGGCGGCAGCGGCTTGCAGATCGAGGGCTGTACGATCAACGCCGGCAAGGGCGGCAACGGGACGGCGGGGTCGAGTGGCTCAGCCGGCGTCGGCGGTGGCAACGGCGCCGCAGGGGGCTCGGGCACGTCGAACGGTAGCGGCGGCGGAGGTGGGGGCAGCGGTGGGTCCAGCGGCTGCAGCGCTGGGGGCGGCACGGGCGGCGGGGGTGGCTACAACACGGGCGGCGGCTCCAACGGCTCTGGCGGAGGCAACAGTGGCGGCGCGGGGGGCATCGGCGCCACCGGCGGCAACGACTGCGACGACAACGGCGGCGCGGGGGGCTCCGGCGGCACGGTGAGCTCGCCAGGCAACGCGGCTGGCGGAAACGGCACGGGCTCCGTAGCGGCCGGGTTCTGGGAGGGCCAATCGGGAGCAACCGGAGCCACCGGGTCACACGGCCGAGGCGGCGGTGGCGGCGGCGGCGGCGCAGGTGGCTCGTCCTGCGCCTCCTGCTTCGCCTGCACCATCATCGTCTGCGTGTGCAACGCGGACCGGGGCGGCGGCGGCGGCGGCGGCGGTGGTGGTGGCTGCGGCGGCGCAGGCGGCGCAGGCGGCACCCCGGGCGGCGGCTCCTTCGGGGTGTTCCTCGTCAACGCGTCACCGTCCATCTCGGCGACGAAGATCACGACGCTCGGAGGCGGCACGGGCGGCAACGGCGGCGGCGGCGGCGCGGGCGGAAAGGGCGGCAGCGGCGCAGGGGGCGGCTCAGGCCCGGACGACTCGGGCGACGGCGGAGCGGGCGGCGCCGGGAGCGCGGGCGGCAACGGGGCCGCGGGCGGCGGTGGCGGTGGCGGCGTCAGCTACGGCATCTACAAGTCCGGCAGCTCCAGCCCGACCATCGGCAGCGGCATGGACTACTCCGTGGCCCCGGGCGGCAACGGGGGCGGAGGCCCTGGCAACGGCGGCACCCAGGGGGCGAGCGGCGCCATCAACTGAGGGGCGCTCCCATGGGAGGCCGGCGCCAAAGGGCCGAGGCTCCGGTCCGCGCGCTCCCCCATCCCATCGGCTACGAAGCGTCCCCCCGGAAACTGCACGATCTCGAACTTCGCCATTGCTTGGCGCCCCCTCCCGGATCTACGCTCCCACCGTCCGACAGAGTTCTGAGGTCGTCGAGCAGGTCGGCGCGTACCGTTCAGCACCCGCGGTCGACTCCCACGGAGGGTCCGATGAGCTTCCCCAAGTACCTGGCAACCACCATCACGCTCGCCCTCTGCCTCTCGGCGGCCGCCGCGTCTGCCGCTCCGCCGGCCGGACACCGGGGCGACATCAACGGCGACGGGTCGATCAACATCGCCGACATCAACTGCTACATCAACGCCGCCCTGCAGGAGGCCGCTGGCGAGGCCCCGCCCATCTGCCAGGCGTTCCCGTCCGACTTCGTGGACCTGCAGTGCGACGGGGCCATCAACATCACCGACGTGCAGCGGGTCATCCTCATCCGCCTGTTCGCCCTGTCCTCGGACGTGGACATCCAGGCGCTGCTGATGGTGGCCGACGCCGACTTCAACGGCGTCGCCGATAGCTGCGAGTACGACAACGACAACGACGGGGTTGCGGACATCGAGGACAACTGCGTCGGCGTGTCCAACCCGGGCCAGGAGGACATCGACGGCGACGGCATCGGCGACGCCTGCGACGCGGACAACTGCACCGGCACCGTCTGCCCTGACACGGCCAACGCCTGCATG
>BTVJ01000046.1:0-60861 GCA_045863395.1 Myxococcales bacterium | reverse complement strand
GGGCTAGTAGGGCGTCGCATAAGTAATGATGCAATCCGGAGGGTCGAGGCGCCCCGCCAGGCGTTCGGCCCAAGCGCCGGAATACTCATGGTATTTCAAGCTTGGGCCGGGCGCCTGGCGGGGATGGATCGGCCCTCCCGGTTGCATCATTACTTCGGCGACGCCCTACTAGTGCGCCTCATCGGGTGGCTCGGGTCTGCGCGCCATCCACACGAGGAGCGTGATGCCCAGCGCGGCCATGGCGATGCGCGCCCACAGGATGCCCACCACGGAGATCGAGACGCCGAACGACAGCGCGATCATGGCGAGGGCGACGCGCTTGGCCCGGCGAGGGATGGCGCGGCTCTGCTGCCAGGCGCGGATGGTGGGGCCGAAGGTGGGGCTGCCGACGAGGCGGGCGTACAGGCGGCGGGAGGCGCGGGCGTAGCAGGCGGCGGCGAGGAGCAGGAACGGGGTGGTGGGGAGCACCGGGAGGAAGGCGCCGAGGACGCCGAGCCCCACTGAGAGGGTGCCCGCCACGACGAGCAGGGCCCGCACCGCCGGGGATGCCACCGGCCGGAAGCCCTCCGGGGTGGCGGGCGCCGTGACGTTCGTGCCCACCTCGGCGGCGCGGTGGATCTCTGCTCGGTGGGGCGGGTCCACCCGGGGGGGCTCTCTGGTCGGGGGCTGCTCCATCACTCCATGGGTCTCCCAGCTTCGCCCGACAAGGTGGCATGGACCGCGCCGTCCGTCCACGCTAGGATGCGCGCCCATGTGGCGCTTCATCGTCGTGCTCCTGCTCGTCATCTCCGGCTGCACCAGGTACGCCCGCCCCCGCTCCCTGGAGTCGGATCCGGCGATCGTGCTCTCTCGCATCGAGGCGCGGCGGCAGGTGCTCCCCACCCTGGCGGTGGACGCCCGGGCCTCCTACTACGCCCCGGAGGGCGCGCGCAAAGGGGCGGTGGTCCTGGTCGTCCAGCGCCCGGCTGCCCTGCGCTTCGAGGCGCTGAGCCCGACAGACGATCTGGTGGCGATCCTGACGTCTGACGGCGAGCGCTTCACCCAGCACGAGCGGGGCTCCGACCTGTGCCACACGGGCCCCGCGTGCCCGCGAAACATCGGCCGACTGCTGCCGCTCCCCCTCCGCGGCGAGGACATCGTCCACGTCCTGCTCGGCGGCACCCCGCTCATCGCCCACACGGCGGCGGAGGTGGGCTGGGACGAGGACGACGGCCTCGCGGTGCTGCGCTTGCGCGGGGACGGGGTGGAGCAGGAGATCGGAGCCGACCCCTGCTCCTGGGAGGTCTACCGGAGCGAGATCCGCAAGGGCGGGGACGTGGTGATGAGCCTGACCTTCGATGACTGGCGCCCCGTGGGGGACGCGCGGCTGCCCCACGTCCTCCAGGCCCTCATGCCCGCGCAGGACGTCGATCTCAAGCTGGTCTACCGGGCCGTGGACCCGGGCGTCGAGGTGGACGCCGAGACCTTCCGCTACCCTTGTCCGGCGGGGACGCGCCCCGTCGAGCTGCCCTGCGAGTAGGCCCGTGGCAACAGGTAAGTTCATCGCCCTGGAGGGCATCGACGGCGCCGGCACCACCACCCAGACCGCGCTGCTCGTGGACTGGCTCCGCTCCCGGGGGGAAGCGGTCCACACGACCCGTGAGCCCAGCGATGGCCCCGTTGGCGTGCTGCTGCGGCAGGTGCTGCGGCACCGGGTGGTCGTGCCGGCCGGGGAGGGCGCGTCCCGGCCGTTGGAGGCGGGGGCGGTCGCGCTCCTGTTTGCGGCGGATCGCCTCGACCACCTGGATGCGGAGGTGCACCCCTGCCTGCGCGCGGGAGTCCACGTGGTCAGCGACCGCTATGTAGGATCGTCCCTCGCCTACCAGTCGCTGGACCTGCCTCTCTCGTGGGTGCGCGCCATCAACGCGCGGGCGGACGCTCCCGACCTCACGGTGCTGCTGCGCCTCGATCCGGTCCGCGCCCTGGCGCGCGTCTCGCGCCGCCAGGGGGACGCCCGGGAGCTCTACGAGCGGGAGGAGACGCTGACCCGCGTTGCCGCCTGCTATGACGCCCTCGTGGCCGACGGGGCGCTCGCCAACGTGCTGGTCCTGGACGCAGAGCGGCCCATCCCCGAGGTCGCCGCTGCCATCCGAGAGGCCGTCGCGGCGTTGTAGGTGTGGCGGAACTTTCTCTGGCCGGGGTGGTCAGGGGGTCATCGTTGACCCACCCCGGAGGTGCCCGATGTCCCGCCTGACCCTGCTCGCCGCGCTCCTGGCCCTGCTCGCTCTCGCTCCCCGCGTCGCGGCACGGCCCATCGTGGACCTGGACGTGGTCGCCGACTCCACCTTGACCCGCAACGCCGACGCAGTGATCGACGTCACCGTGCGTCTCGCCAGGTCCCTGACGGACGTGCGCCCGCTGGAGGGGGCGCGGGTGCGCCTCGCATTGGAGCACAAGGGTGGGTCAGCGGTGACCCTCCTGGAGGCGACGACGGGCCCGGACGGGCGCCTGGGGCGGACAGTGAGAGTGCCGGATCTCGAGCCCGGCGACCGGGAGCTGATCATCACGGCGGAGACCGCCGAGGGACAGGCCGTGGCGCGCGTTCCGGTGTCGATCACGGACTCGTCCGTCGTGCTCCTGCGCACCGACCGGGGCATCTACCGCCCAGGCCAGGCCGTGCGCTTCGCGGTCATCGCCTGGAACGACGCCACGGGACGGCCCCTGGCCGGGGTGCGGGCGACCGTCGAGGTCCAGAGCCCTCGGGGGACCAAGGTGTGGCGCGGCGAGCTGGACACGGACACGAGCGGGATGGTCGCCGGCGTCCTCCCCCTCGCGGACGACCTGCTGCTCGGTACGTACACGCTCACGGCGAAGATCGCCAGGGCGGCCACGAGCGAGACCATCGACGTGCGCAAGCCCGTGATGCCCGCGTTTGCAGTGGACGTCTCCACGGGGGGCGAGATCCGCGCGGGCGAGCCGCTGCGCGGCGTGGTCGACGCGCGCTACCTCTACGGGGAGCCGGTGGCGGGCGCTGTCGCCGTGGATGCTCGGGTTGGGGGAGTCTCGGTCGCGCTCAGCGGAGGTACCGACCCGCAGGGTCGCTTCACCTTCGAGGTGCCGGTCCCGAGCGGCTCCGGGGGACAGGACGTCACCCTGACCGCGCGGGTGACCGACGGCGCGGGCCGCACTGAGGCGGGGACGGCACGTGCGGTGGTCCCCGGTGGGGACCTCCAGGTGGTCATCGTGCCGGAGGACCCCACACCGCAGGCCGGGCGCCCCGTGCGCGTCACGGCGTTTGCCCTCGACGCGAGCGGGGCGCTGTCCCCTGCGCGGATGCGCCTGAGCGTCAATGGGCGCGAGATGGCGCGATCCGACGAGCCGGACGGGCTCCTGGAAGCCACGATCCAGACAAGGAAGCCAAAGCGCGAAAAACCGGATTACAGCCCACGATCCTGGATGAACATCTATGAGATGATGACCCGCGCGGGGGAAGACTGGGGCGGCCTCGAGCTGCACGAGCGCCAGGTGGAGCGCCTCGGGGCCTGCGGGCGCCTCGACGACGGTGGTGGGGAGCTGGAGGTGGTGGTGCGCGCCCGCGGTGGAGCCTGGCGGGCAGAGCGGGTGATCCTGTCGTCCTTCGACGACGGCCTCCACCGGGCCGTGCGGGACCCGGCCATCCTCCAGTGCGCGGATCGGGCGCTGTCCACGGTCGCACCTCCAAAGGGGGCCATCTCGGCCAAGCTGCACGTCAGCGTCAACTCCGTGGAGGGCGCTGGCTGGGTGGATCCCGATCCCCTGACGGTGACGGTGGTGGCGGAGACCGCCGCAGGTCCGGTGACCGACACCCTGGAGCTCACGCCGACGGTGGAGGAGGGTTTGACGGTGCGTGTCGCGCGTCCAGTGGTGGCCGCCGGCACGCCGGTGGACGTCACGGTGGAGGGTGGTGGTGACAGCCTGGCCGCCACCCTGCTCGTGGGCAACGTGCCGGTGGCGTCGGCGCCGGTGGTGGGGGGGCGCGCGTCGCTGCTCCCCCCCACGGGGACCCACGGTCTGGTGGGGGTCCGTGTGGCCGCGCTCCCCTACTCCGCCCCCGACGGTCTGCGCGATCTGGTGGTGGGCGGGGCGAGCGTGTACGTGGCCCCCCGCGCCTTGGCGGTGGCCATCGAGACGGCGGGCCGGGTGCGCCCAGGCGTGGACACGGAGGTCCGCGTGCGGGTCACCGGCGACGACGGGAGGCCTGCCGCCGGGGTGGGGCTGCTGGCGTCGGTGGTCGACGAGCGCATCCTGCGCTTGAGCGCCTCGAAGCCGCACCTCGCGGAGCTGTTCTCCACCAACGGCGTCGAGTCCGCAAACCTGGCCGGTGTCGGCTTCGCGGAGCTGCTCGGGGCGCCCGCTGCCCGGGGTCGCGACCTGATGATGGCCGCGATCCTCCAGTCGCTCCGGGTGGAGCCGCCCCGCCCGTGGGTGGACGTCCCCTCCGTCGCGAGGCTGGAGGAGCAGCGGGCGCGCATCGCCGAAGCCCGGGCCGCGCTGGCCCCCGCGCTGGCCGCCATGACCGGCGCGGTGGTGCGGCGGACCGGCGATGGGTGGGCGCTGGCGGTGACGGTGGAGGAGGCCCTGACGGCGGCCGGGTGGCAGCCGAGCACGCTGCGCACCCCCTTCGAGACGGTCGTGGATCAGGCGTGGCTCGAGGCTCTCCACGGGCCCATCCCGGTGGGTCAGGTCGCAGACGCCGTCACCTGGATGCGCCTCCAGGAGCTGGTCCAGGCGGCGTGGGGCATCGAGGACCCAAAGACAAGGGTGGGTGGGGCAGCGCCCCTCGCGGCGCTCCTCGATGGGACACCGGCGCAGGACGCTTGGGGGCAGGAAGTCTTGATTCGGCGAGGGCGCGGGTGCCTGGCCGACGTGGTCTCCGTGGGCGCCGACGGTGTCGCGAACAGCGGCGACGACCTGGTCGCCCGCTTGGCGCTGCTGTGTGAGCCTCTCGCTCGCGCCCATGGCGGCATGGGCATGGCCGGCCTCGGTGCGGGAGGCGGCGGCTCCGTCGCCTTCGGGCACGCAAGCTCGCGAGCCTCGATGCGCGCCGGGGGCGGCGCCGCGCCGACCCGCACCGTGGCCGTCCGCAAGCGCTTCGACGAGACGGTGCTCTGGGCGGCGGGCGTCCCCACCGACGCGCAGGGCTTTGCGGTCCTCGACGTGTCCATGGCCGACAGCGTCACCGGGTGGAAGGTCTCCGTGGACGCCCTGTCGCCGGACGGGCGCGCCGGGTCTGGCGCCGGACGCATCGAGACGTTCCTGCCGCTCCACGTGGACGCTGACGTGCCCGACGAGCTGACCATCGGCGACCGCTACACCCTGACCGCGGTGGCCGCCAACCACTCGGGGCGGGAGCTGCCCCTGACCGTGCGTGCGACGCTGACTGGCGCCGCCCGCCTGGACGGTCCGGCAGCGCGGGAGCTGGTCGCGGCGGACGGCGCCACGGTGGCGGTCCCGTTCCCCATCGTCGCGACGGAGAGCGGCGAGGCGGTCCTGACGCTGACGTTGCTCGGACCCGACGGCCCCGTCGACGCAGTCGAGCGCACGCTGAGGGTGGAGCCCCCCGGGCACCTGGAGCGTGCGTTGACGACGGGCTCCATCCGCGGCGAGGGGGAGCTCTCCATGATGGTGCCCCCCGAGGCGGACCGCGCGTCTCTGCGCTCCCGGCTGCGCCTCTACCGGGGGCCCGCGGACGAGGCGATGGACGGCGTGGAGGACATGCTGCGCGAGCCCCACGGCTGCTTCGAGCAGACCAGCAGCACGACCTACCCGAACCTGTTGATCCTCCGCCTGCTGAAGGAGCGCGAGGGGGTGGAGCCGGTCCGCAAGCGTGCGGCCGAGCTGGTGCTCAAGGGCTACCAGCGCCTGCTGACCTTCGAGGTGGACGGCGGCGGCTTCTCCTGGTTCGGCAACCCGCCGGCCAACAGGGTGCTGACCGCCTACGGCCTGGTGGAGTTTGCGGACATGGCAAAGGTCTCGCCGGTGGATCCGGCGCTCATCGCCCGCACCCGGAAGTGGCTCGTGGGGCTCCAGCGAGAGGATGGCTCCTGGGAGCCGGACAAGAGCTGGCTCCACGACTGGAGCGCCGTGCAGGGCAACGTCTCGACCACCGCCTGGATCGCGTGGTCGCTGGCCGAGGCAGGAGGCTCCGGGAAGGCCGTCAAGCGGGCCCTCGGGTATCTGCGCGCCCACGAGGCGGACCTCGCCGAGCGCCCCTATCTGCTGGCGCTGTGGGCGGCAGCGGAGCGCGCAGCGGGCGCCTCCCCCGAGCGCCCCCTGGCGCTGCTGGCGAGCCGGGCGGAGCGCCAGGACGACACCCTGCGCTGGGCGGCGGGCGCCCAGACCCTCCTCTACGGGGGCGGCAAGGCTGCCGACGTGGAGGTCACGGCCACGGCGCTGCGCGCGCTGATCGGCGACGCCACCCTGGAGCCGGACCGCGGCGCCGCCAAGCGCTGGCTGTGGTCCGCGCGGAGCCCGAGCTACGGGTGGGGCACCACCCAGGCCACGGTGCAGGCGCTGCGCAGCGTGGCGCTCATGGCCGAGGACGCGGGGCGCCCGGCGTCGGGCGCGGCGACCGTGCTCCTCGACGGGCGCGAGGTGGGCGTGCTGGATCTGGACGCGGCGGCGCTCCCCACGCTGGACCTCGCCCTGGAGGCAGGAGCCCACACCATCGCAGTCCACGCCAAGGACAAGGGCGCTCTGCTCGCGGATCTCAGGGCGAGCTGGCGGCGCCTCGACGACCCGGCCCCCATCGCGCAGGGGCTCGAGGTCTCCCTGCGCCACGATGGCCGCCCGGTCCAGGTGGGGCGCACGACGCGGCTCACCTTGACGCTCCGCAACCCGGGCAAGGCGCTCGTGCCCATGCCGACTGTGGTGGCGCCGGTCCCGCCGGGCTTCCGAGCGTCGGACTCGAGCCTCCGCCGCCTGGAGTCAGATGGCCTCGTCACCCGCGCCGACGACCAGGGCAGCGAGATCCACCTCTACCGGGAGCAGCTCGCCCCGGGGGCGTCCGTGGATCTATCCTGGGAGCTGGAGGCCACGGCCCCCTGCGACGTGACCCAGCGCGGCGCGACGGCCTACGCCTACTACGACCCCGAGACCCGCGGCACGAGCGGCAACCTGCGGGTGGCGGCGACGCCGCGCTGAGAGGGGGAGCGGCGAGGGGGAGTGGGCTCCGAGGGACTGGGTCGAGCCTGCTGCCACTGCCACGACCAACCGGCGCTTCCGGCTGCAGAGTCTGGCGGCGACCACGCGGGCGAGCCGGGGCGTCGCGTTGCTGGGCGCGTGCTGCACGGGGCGGTGGGCGCGATCCTCGTTGCACGCGCCCGACCCGAGGCGTAGGCTGAGCGCTCGTGGGCCGCCGCGGCGTGCGCCCTTCCCTCAGACGAGAGCTCCACGGAGGCGATCCCAGATGAACGCGCGCTGGTTTCGAGTGCATTGGCTGGTGCTTCTGGCGCTCGCCGCCTGCGAGGGAGGCGATGGGTCCTCCCTCGGGGAGTCGGGCGGGTCGCTGAACGAGCAAGGCGCGGGGTGGACCGACAGAGACTGCGTGACCCTATGCGATGCGGACGGGTCCGGGTGCCGGCTCTACTGCGCCGTCGACCAGGGGCAGGCGGGCCCCGAGTGCTTCCCGCGCTGCGACGAGACGGGCAAGTGTATGGAGGTGTGCAGCGGCGTGGCCTGCGTGACGTGGTGCGATTCGGCGGGCAACTGCCGGGAGCACTGCGACGCGAACGGCCCGCAGTGCGCCCCTGGGGACTCCGCTTGCGGCATGGGTCCCGGCGCCCCGTGCGACCAGGACGGCTGCGACGGCGGTGGCCCCGAGGGCGGCCCCAAGGGCGGCCCCAAGGGCGGCCACAAGGGCGGCCACAAGGGCGGCTGTCCCCACGGGGGTGGCGGAGGCTGGGGCTCGGGCGAGCCCCCGAGCCCCGACGGGGCCCCGTGGGACCCGAACCAGCCGAACCCGGACGGGACGTGGGGCCCTGAGGATCCCTCCGAGCCGTCGGAGCCAGGGCCGTCGCAGCCCGGCTCGACGGAGCCAGTGGCCTGCACGTCGGACGTACTGGGCGGCCCCACGAGCTGCAAGGACGCCGGCACCTGGAAGCTCTACGCATGGGAGCAGTGCATGGCCCAGGGCCTGGACCTCGCCGACTACGGCACCTTCGATGACTGTGGCGAGGGGCTCACCCGCTACGTCAAGTACGCCTGCTGCGGCCCCACTCCGCCGCCGCCCCCCAGCCTGTGCGACAGCGTCGCCTGCCCGGCGGGCACCTCCTGCGAGGAGCAGCTCGACTGCCCCGGCTGCGCCTCGGGCGACCCGGCCTGCATGGTCCCCTGCAAGCTCACAGCGGTCTGCGTCGCCCCCCCGGACGCCAACACCTGCGAGAAGGTCTGCGACGCTTCTGGAGCCTGCAAGGTGGTCTGCCCCTGACCGCTGGTACGACCCCCGGCCGGTCTTCAGAGGTCGGACTCCAGTGCCGGCCGCTGCTGTCCCCGGGCGGCTCCTCCTCGAACATCACCCACATGGATGACGGGCAGCGCGACGGGGCCCTCGACTCTGGAGAGGGCGGCCGTCTCGTCACTGGCCCAAGCGCGGAGCGACCAGCCCTCGCGGTCGCGCCCGGTCACGGATCGGCCTGCTCCAACGGTGTGGTTGGCCTCTGGTACCCCCGCGGTGGGCAGGGGCCGAGCCGCCCGAAGGCGGCCGTGAGGGGCGTGTGGCAACTCGTCGGTGACCCGATCAGCTCTCCCGCCGCCTCACGAGCCGCCCGGTCTCCTCGCACGTGGCCTCCGCGGCGTCGCACAGCACGTCCATGGTGATGCTCGTCCCCCCCGCTGCCGCCTGGATGGCTGCCCTCACGACGGCGTTCTTGATCTCGCCCCCAGAGAGGTCGAAGTCGCGGCCAAGCCACTCGTAGTCCACGTCAGCCGCCACGGGCGCCTCCGGGGGGAGCATGGTGCGCCAGAGCCGGGCGCGGTCCCCTGGTCCCGGCTTGTCCAGGTCGATCTTGAAGCGGATGCGCCGCAGCAGGGCCTCGTCCAGCGCGCTCTTGAAGTTGGTGGTCAGGACCGTGGGGCCGTCGTAGGCCTCCACCCGCTGGAGCAGGAAGTTGACCTCCAGGTTGGCCCAGCGGTCGTTGCTGGAGCGGACCTCGGTGCGTCTGGCGAACAGGCTGTCCGCCTCGTCGAACAGCAGCATGGCGTGGGTCTGCTCCGCCAGAGAGAAGATGCGGTCGAGCTGCTTCTCCGTCTCGCCCACGTACTTGCTCGTCACCTGCGAGAGGTCCACCATGTACAGGTCCAGGCCCAGCTCCCCCGCCAAGACCCCCGCCAGCATGGTCTTGCCCGTCCCCGGAGGACCCGCGAGGAGCACGGTCATGCCGCGGCCATAGGCGAGCTTCCGGTGGAAGCCCCAGTCGTCGAAGATGCGCTGTCGCAGCCTCGCATAGTCGAGCACGTCCTGGAGCTGGGCGCGCACCGCCCCCGAGACGACCAGGTCCTCCCAGCCGAGGGTGTGCTCCACGCGCTGGCACAGCGTCGAGAGCTCGCTGGTCTGCTCGGCGCGGGCCCGTCGCGCCAGCTCGCTGAAGCTCGTGTCCGTCGCCCGCTCGGCGGCCCGCGCGATCTGGCCGCCCGTCATCAGGTAGCGGCGGGACAGGTCGGTGATCGTCGCGTCCGGCGCACCGGGCAGGTGCTGGCGCCACAGCCGGCGCCGGCTCGGCTCGTCGGGGGTCGGGAGCTCCAGCCAGCGCAGGCCGGGCAACGTCACGCTCAGGCTCGGAGCCGCCAGGGAGTCGAAGCTGACGGGGAGGGGGTGGTCGGAGAGCAGGTCGACGAGCGTGGCGACGAAGGCCGCGTCCGCCGTCGCCCGCGCGAGCCAGCGGTCGCCGCTGCGGACGTGCAGGGCCGCGCCAGCGAGGCGCACCTCCCTGATGACGTCGCGCAGCACCGGGGCACCGGTCCGCGGATCGATCCGCGCCGCGTCCAGGGACCAGCACCCCCCGGACAGCGCCGCGGCGAGCGAGCGGCGCCCGGCGCCGTCGGGGCCGACCATCCACAGCCGGGGGGCCTCGCGGGCACGGTCCAGGACGCCCTCGGGCATCACGAGCTGCTCCAACGGCGCGACGGGCTCCACGAGCCCCGCCAGGGACGCGGGCGCGGCGCCGACCAGGCGCGCCGCCACGTCCGGGTGGACCCGCGCCGTCTCCAGGAGGTCGCCCGCGCCGACGAGCACCCGCAGCCTCAAGAGGGCCCGCCCCGGCGCGAGGAGTACGAGCGCCCGGTCCAGGTCCCGGTGGCGGTGCCCGAAGGCGACCGCGGCCGCGTAGTCGAGGTGGACCCCCGTCGCCCCCACTCCCCCCGTCATGCGAAACAGGCGCGTCGCGGCCGGGTCGATCTGGGGTGCCGCCACCGCCCACAGCAGGCACTCCTCGTCGAAGCCGAGGCCGAGCGCCCGCAGCGCGTCCCCTGGCGCCGTCCCTCGCTCCTCTCGGGTCACGCGCAGCCGCTCCTGCAGGACCGCGTCGTAGGCGGCCAGCTCCTCGTCCACGGCGTCGAGGGTGTCGGCGCCTGATGCGGGCACCCCCGTCAGCAGGTGGGAGACCTCGTCGGACCAGCGGGGCGGGCCGGCGGGGATGCCGCCTCCTGCGGCCCTCCCCCGCGCGAGCAGCAGCCGCTGGACGCCGATCCGCACGCGTCCCAGCCACAGGACGCGGTGCGTGTAGTCGTCGAGGGGCTCCGTCATTGAGCGAGCACACGCACGTTGTGGCTGGCCCCGGATGGCGCGCCCTCGTGCAGCACGACGATGGATGACTCGAAGACGGCCCACAGGTCGCCGCGCACGGGCACCACTGCAGCGGCACGCCCTGGGATCTGCGCCACGGCCGACCCGTCGCTCCTGCGGGTCACGACGAGCGCCTCGTAGGTGCCTGCCGCGACGTGGGCGGCGGTCACCGCGGCCGCCAGGGTAGGGGCGCGCACCCCGCGCACCTCTGCGCTCTGCGCCCCGCCGCACGCGGCGCCCTCCGCCGCCACGACGCACCGCTCGTCACCGACGTAGACGATGGCCGCGACCTGCCCAGCGGTCTTTGTCTTCCCCCGCAGCGCGCCGGTCGCCGCGTCCCACTCCCGCGCCTCGCCGTCCCCGCCAGCGGAGAGGTGCCCACCGGGCCCGAACGCCAGCGCCGTCACTCGCCCCGGGGGCCCCTCCAGCTCCCGGACCAGCCTGGTCCCAGACCACAGGCGCACCACGGCGGGCAGCATGGGCGGCAGGGCGTCGTCGTCGTCGTCTGCTCGCGCAGGGCCCCGGTCGTGGCCGGCCGTCGCGAGGAGCCCGTCCGGCGACCACGCCAGCGCCGTCGTGCGAACGCCGTGGGCGGGCAGCGGCGTCATCGCGGGCGCGTCTCCCAGCAGGGTCCACACCTCGACGGCCTTGGCCCAGTCGGCGGCGACGGCCGCGCGCTCCCCTCGCGCGTCCACCGCCAGCGCAGCGATGCGCCCGCGCTCTTCGCCGGACGCGCCCGCGACCAGCTCTCGCATCGCTCGAAACGGCGCGGTGCTCCACCACACCACCTCGCCGCTGGTGGAGCCGGTCAGCAAGGTGGCGCCGTCGGCGCTCACGGCGGCAGTGTTCACAGTGTCGCGGTGCATGGGAGGCTCCTTGGGCGGCGCGCCGGTGGCGGGCGCTGCGAGGGCGAGCATCACCAGAGTCACGAGGGCGCGTCGCATGGCGGTCCTCCGAGGGATGCTGCGAGCATAGGCGGCTCCGCGCGGACGGTCAACGCGCCCTACGGCGCCTCCCCCATCGGGACCCGCTCTCCTCGTCGGGGTGTCCCGACCCCACACGGGGCCAACGGACCCCGGCAAACCGTGGGGTGTAACCGACCCCGCCGCACTTCGTCATTGACGCGCATGTCACGATATGCTTGCCCGCGCCGCGCGTGGCACGGCCCTTGCTGTCCGCTCCAGAGGGGGAGATGACGACGAAGCGCCACGCGGCCCGCGCCGCAAGGAGATAGAAGATGGACCCAGAGCGTCAGGTGTGCGAAGCCCCCACGTCCTCCGCCCCGGTCACAGAGGCCGCCTCCCCCGTCGAAGACCAGGTCTGCCGCCAGCTCTCCTACGACGAGATCCTGGAGCTCATGCGCAGCGCGGCGGCCCACCAGCCGCTGACGGCGACTCAGCGAGACAACCTGACCTCCAGCCTGGAGTCCCTCGGCAACGAGCGCTTCGCTCTGCTCGTCCGCACCCTGGACGGGGAGGGCCTGCTCCACGACGTGCTCCAGGAGCTCTACGAGACCCCCGCGACGACCACCGGCGGCGCCAACCAGTTCGAGGTGCCGGTGCTGTGCTACCGCTTCTGGAACGCGGCCAACAACATCGAGGCGGACGTGCGGCGGGCCAACACCATCTACGGCCACCACGGCATCCGCATCACGAAGGTGGTCGACCGCACCATCAGCCGGGAGGACACCCGGCGGGTCACCGGTCACGCCGTGGATGACAACTTCCGCCTGGACCGCACCACCACCGGCGCCCAGGGCTCCAAGCGCTTCACCCACGCGGACATGGCGGCGGTCGTGAGAGAGTACGTCCCCACGACGGCCATCGCGGGCCTCTGGGCCAAGCGGGTCCTGAACCAGGACGGCGACGACCTGTCGGGCACGTCCAGCCCGGCCTACAGCTTCGGGGCGAGCTACAACAAGCTGGCGGCGGTCGCCACGGACCACTCGGGCCCCGACACATTCGCCCACGAGCTGGGCCACATCCTGACCAACGCGGGCCACACCCACGGCGGGCTCATGGAGACTGGCGGGACGCGCGACAAGACTCGGACGGGCGCCGACCGGCTCACCGCCGCAGAGGTCACCACCATCAAGTCCAGCGTCCTCGGGTGGGTCCGCTCCGCCGTCTGCCGGTAGGCCCTGCTACAGCTCCCCGCGCTCCACCGCCACCCCGAGCGCTGCCGCGATCCCCTCCGCCACCGCGTCTCGCACCTCCCCAATCCACAGGCCGCGCCCGAGCAGGCGCTCCAGGGAGGTCATGCGGGCCCACCTGAGCCCACACGGCACGATGCGGTCGAAGTACGAGAGATCCGTTGAGACGTTGAGCGCGAAGCCGTGCCAGGTCACATCACGGCGAACGGAGATGCCGATGCTCGCGATCTTCTCTCCACCGCTCCAGATGCCCGTGTATGGAGGATTCCTCTCCGCCGACACACCGAAGCGCCCCACCGCAACGATCAGCGCCTCTTCCAGCGCCCGCAAGTACCGCACTACGTCGCCGCCGTGATCGCCCAACTTCACGATGGGGTAGCCGACGAGCTGCCCCGGGCCGTGGTAGGTGATGTCGCCTCCCCGCGCCACCTCGAACACCGGGATGGGCTCCCCGTGCTCGTCCAGCGGGTCGAGCAGGTTCTCCCGCTGCCCCCGCCGCCCCAGCGTGAAGACGTGGTCGTGTTCGAGCAGAAGGAGCAGGTCACCGACCTCCCCCGCCGCCCGCCTGTCCACGAGCCCTTCCTGGAGTTGCGTCGCCTGCCCGTAGTCGAGGCGCCCGAGATCCACCCGGCGAATCACCGGGGCTTGGGGTCGAGGAGCGCGTCCACGGGCACCACCTCCACCGTGCCCCCCTGAGGCAGGAGCTTGCCCAGCTCCTCCGCCATGTCCGCGTTGCCCACGGCGACCAGGGTGAGCCCCCCGACCGGCAGCCCCCGCCGGGCCGCCCCGAGGGCCTGCTCCGCGGTCACCGCGTCCAGGCGCACGGGATACTCCGCGAGGAAGGCGTCGGGCAGGTCTCCGAGGCGCAGGTTCAGGATCTCGTCCAGGGCGCTGCCCGTCGTCTCGAACCGGAAGGGCTGCGACTCGATGACCTTGGACTTGAAGCTCTGGAGCTCCTCGTCGCCGATCGGGTCGGTCACGATCCCCCGCAGCTCCGCCAGGGTCAGCTCCACGGACCGCACGAGGTCCTTCGGCTTGACGAAGGTGCTCACCGCGATCACGCCGGGGCGGTACGTGTCGTGATCCACGGAGAGCCGCGCCCCGTAGGTGAGGCCCTCCTTCACGCGCAGCACCGTGTTGAGGCGCGCGGTGAAGTCACCACCCAGCACCTGGGTCGCGAGCCGCCACGCGAACCAGTCGTCGTCTCCGGTCGCGATCACCCCCGGCGCGCCGAGCTGCCACTGCACCTGGTTGAGCGTCGGGTCCTGCTTGTCGACGAGCACCACGCGCAGCCCGTCCCGCTCCGCAGGTGCCGCCATGGACAGCACGGGGTTCGCCTCGCACATGGACAGGATGCAGAGCCGCTCACAGGTCTGCGGCGCCTTGCCCGGCACGCAGATGCGCTCCTTGCACCCGCTCTGCCCCGGCTGGCAGTTGGAGCCCCACTCCAGGCCCCCGAGCCGCTCGTTGGCCCACGCCAGGATCTCGCTGGCCTTCACGTCGCCGGCCACCCCGAGGACCATGTGCTCCGGGGCGAAGGCGCGCCGGTACAGGTCCACCAGATCCTCGCGGCCGATGGCGTCGAGGCTCGTCGGGGTGCCGCCCCGTGGCCTGCCCAGCGGGTGCCCCTCGAGGCCGACGCGCTGCATGGCGATGGCGGCGAGGGATGCGTTGTCCTCCTTCAGCGAGACCAGCGCCCCCTTGCGCTGCTGCCGCACCTTGTCGAGGGCCTCCTGCCGGAACGCGGGGTTGCGCGCCACGTCCGCGTACAGATCCATGAAGGTGCGCAGGCTCTTCGGGCTCACGGTCGTCACGTTCCCGTACAGCATCATGGAGCGCTGCCCGGCCCCCGCCTCCAGCGTCGCCCCCAGGTGATCCACGGTCCCGGAGATGTCGTCCTCGCTGAGCGTCTCAGTGCCATAGCTCATCAGGCGCGCCGCGAGATCCGCCGTGCCCTCCTTGCCCGGCGCGTCGAGCAGGCTCCCCGCCTTGGCCACCAGCTTGAACGTCGCCAGAGGCACCTGGTCGTTCTCGTAGATCAGCACGAGCAGTCCGTTGTCCAGGCGGTGGGACTGGACCGCCGGCAGCGTGAGCGGCTGCACCTCCGCCCGCGCCTCTCCTGCGACCATCCACGCGGCGAGCGCCGCCAGCACGATCCGGCTCATCGCCCATCCCTCCCGTCGAAGACGCCCGCGCGCCGCGTGTCGTGGAGCCATTCGTAGACCTCGCGCAGGGCAACGGCCTCGTCGCCCTCCGCCTTCTTCATCGAGTTGCCTACCCAGCTCAGGGTCTCCCCGCGCAGTCTCGCCCCCGGCTCGCGCTTGCCGGTCGCGTCCAGCCATGCGGCCTCCTGCGCAGCAAAGAGGGCGAGGTCCACGGGGCTCGCGCCCCCGACCTCCTTGGGCGACGCCCACCGCCCCTTGCCCCGAGCGAGCAGCGCCGACAGCGCCGCCCTGCGGAGCGCGTCCCGAGGAGGCTCCCCCTTGAGCCCCTTCGCCAGGCCCGCCTGCTTCTGCAGCTCCTTCCACGCGGCCTCCAGCTCGGCCTTGGCCTTGGTCGCCGCCTCCCGCTGCGCCTTGGCCCGCTCGCCGCGGACCACGGTGCCCTTCTCGCTCTTCTGCACATACTCGTCGATGGCCGCCACCTCGTCCGTGGCGCCGCGCCCCTCGGCCTCCTTGCGGGCCAGCTTCGCCCGGTCTCCCAGCAGCTTGATCGCCGCCTCCTCCTGGGCGACCTGCTCCAAGGCCAGCCTGACCTCCGCCTCCTTCAGCGTGAGCTCCGTCGCCTTGCGCAGCGCCTCGTCCAGCCCCGCCACCTCAGACGGCGCCACCTTGACCACCGCGTCCAGCACCGCCACCTGGCGCTTCGGATCCACCGCCGTGATCACCACCTTGCGCTTCGGCACCAGGAGCTGCGCCGCCACTCGCTGCACGTCCGCCGCCGTCACCTCGTCGTAGAGCTCCAGCCGATCATAGAACAGGTAGGGGTCGTCGCCGGTCAGCACGCCAAACCCGATGAGGTCCGCCCGCTGCTGGGTGGTCAGCATGCCGTTGATCGCCTGGGCCCGCAGCCGGTTGACGGCCTTCTCCAGCTCCCGCGCCCCGACGGGCTCGCCGGCCAGACGCGCAATGGCCCGGTCGATGGCCGCCTCTGCCTCGTGGTTGCCGCGCCCCGGCATCATGGTGACCTGCCACAGGTAGTGGTATGGGTCGCGCACGGGGTAGAGCGCCGCTGACAAGGACTGCACGGCCGGGTCCTTGGCGTACACGAGCTCCTTCTGGAGCCGCGAGGACTTCCCGCCCGTCAGGACCTGATCGATGATCTCCAGCACCATGAAGTCACGCGCCGCCAGGCCCGGGATGCGCCAGCCGATGGTCATGCGGTCGTTGTCCACGGGCTTCTCGATGAAGTCGCGCCGCTCCCGGTCTGGCTCGGGCTCCACTGGCCGCACGTGGTTCGGCACCTCCGCGCGCGGCATCCCCCCGTAGGCCGCCTTGACGAGCGCCAGCGCCTCCTTCGTGTCGAAGTCCCCCACGATGATCACGTAGGCGTTGTTGGGCCCGTAGTGCTGCTTGTAGTAGGTGGACGCCTCCTCCAGCGTGATGGCGTTCAGATCGCTCATCCACCCAACGGTCGGCCAGTGGTACGGGTGCGTCGTGAACGACGTCTTGTCCAGCAGCTCCGCCATGGCCCCGTCGGCGCTGTTCTCGGTGCGCAGCAGGCGTTCCGACTTGACCACCTCCCGCTCCGGTTCCAGCGCGAGGAAGCTCATCTCCATGTTGGCGAGGCGGTCGGCCTCCATCTCGATGGCGCGCCCCAGGTACCGCGAGGGCAGCTTCTCCCAGTAGACGGTCGAGTCCATCCAGGTCCAGGCGTTGAGCTTGCCGCCCATGGAGTAGATGTCGTCGAAGAACTTGGGGAAGCGCTTCGTGCCCCGGAACATCATGTGCTCGAAGAAGTGGCTCAGACCCGTGATGCCGTGGCGCCCTCCGGCGCCCTGACGCTCGTGGGAGCTGCCCACCTTGAACCACACCTGGTAGGTGACCAGCGGGGCGCTGTGGTCCTCCAGGGTGTAGATGGTCAGGCCGTTCGGGAGCGAGTGGACCCCCAGCTCGGGGCGCAGTGATCGCTCCGTGGCCGCGGCCTGCCCCACGAGGAGCAGCACAGCCAGACTAATGAAGGTTCTCGTCATCGTCTCTCCTGTCGACCTGCTCGAGGCCCGCGCCGCTGTCGGCTGCTTCGGGGTCCATCCACAAGGGCTCGCTGATCGTGTAGTCCTCGGCCAGCCAGCGGCCGAGATCGGTCATGCGGCAGCGCTCGCAGCAGAACGGGAAGCTCTTGTTCTGCGGGCGCGGCGGGACCGGCTGCTTGCAGATGGCGCACTTCATGGGGGTCCTCCTGCCTCGCGGACGGGTGAGCATGCCGTCCCTGGGCGTCCCTGGCAAGGGCTCAACCCCGGCGACGGTGGGTCCATGCCGCGCGCACCCTGCGCCAGAGCGCGATCACCTCGCCCACCCGGACCACCCCGAAGAGCCGCAGGAGGCCGAGGAATCCGCCCAGGCACGCGAGGCGCAGCGCGATGGACGGCCCCCAGGCGTCGCTCTCCAGCGCGACGTAGGCGCCGAGGGCGATCATCGCCGCCGCGACCGCCCGCAGCGCCGCCCCCACCGGATAGTCGACGGGCCACGCCTGCCGGGAGACCCGCAAGGTCAGCGCCACGTTGACCGTCACGCTGAGCGCGGTGGCGATGGCGGCCCCGAGCATGCCGAGCGACGGGATCAGCGCCCAGTTGAGCGCCAGGTTCAGCGTCATGCCCACCAGGAAGATCAGGGGGATGGCCCGTGTGCGCCCCGACAGGTGGATGCCCGTGTACAGGATCATGGAGAAGCCCTGCGCCAGGGGCGCCACGGCGAGGAGCGGCACCACGACCCACGCAGGCACGAACTCGGGGGTCGTCGCCAGAGAGAGCAGGTTGCGGATCACCAGCGTGAACAGGACGATCACGGTGCTCATGCCGACGGCGTAGAGCCGGAAGGTGCGGGCGAACGTCCGGGGGAGCTCGGGGTCGCTCTGGTTCCTGAACGCCAGCTCGTTCCAGCTCATGGAGAAGGGGACGATGACGAGCACTTGCAGCACCTGCGCCATCTTGTCCGCCACGGAGTACATGCCCACCTCGTGGAGCGTGGACAGGCGCTCCAGGAAGAAGCGGTCCGACGCGGCGATGACCATGGCGGCGAGCGCGGTCGGGACCAGCGGCAGGCTGAAGGCGAGGAGCTGGCGCCACCGGGCTCCGTCCATGCCGGCGCGAAGCACCGGACCGAGGACGACGAGGGCCACCAGAGCCGTCACCGAGACACCCGTGAGCTGCCCGAGCAGCACGCCGCGCACCCCGGCGCCTTCCCCCACGACCAGCCACACGGTGGTGCCCACGGTGATCAGGAACTGGGCGAACGACACGACCATGTAGAGGAACGGGCGCCGGTGGAGCTGGAGCACGCGCTGGAGCATGGTGCCGAGGGTGATGGCGAAGCAGGACGCGGACGCGATGCGCAAGAGCGGGCCCCCTCCGCGGAAGTCGAAGGCCAGGTCCGCCAGCGGGTCGGCGAAGAGCTGCACCGCGGCCACTGTGAGGCCGGCGGTCAAGAGTACGCTGCCGAAGCCCGTTGCCAGCAGGCGCCGCCGTTCGGGGCCCTCGTCCGTGGAGTGGTAGAACCGGAAGACGCCGCTCGTGATCGACAGGTCGGAGAACACGACCAGCAGGGACTGGACGACGACCACCAGCGAGAGCACGCCGTAGTCCGCGGGGGTCAGATACCGGGTGTAGAGCGGCAGGAGCAGGAACGACACGAACTGCGTGAGCAGAGTCCCGGCGCTGTAGATCGCCGTCGTGCCGATCAGCTCGCGGATGTGACGTGCCACCGAACCTCTCCGCCGAAGGGGGCGCCATCATCGCAGCATTCGACCTGGCCTTCCATTTCCCGAGTGCGACCCGCGCGCTTGTCCTCCCCGGGCCGCCCCTGTACCATCCCGGGAATCCAGCGACGGCCGCCGTGGGTTGCAGCCGAGCGCACACCCCGGAGCTCCATGGGATTCGTCTACTTCATCTTGCTGCTCGGCGGGCTCATCTTCTTCCACGAGCTCGGCCACTTCCTCACGGCGCGCGCCTGCGGCGTCAAGGTGCTGACCTTCTCGCTCGGCTTCGGACCCCGCCTGTTCGGCTGGACCTCCAGGCGCTCGGGCACCGAGTACATCGTCTGCGCCTTGCCGCTCGGCGGCTACGTCAAGATGTTCGGCGACGACCCGACGGAGCCCGTCCGCGACGAGGACCGCTCCTACGCCTTCAACACCCAGGCCCTGTGGAAGCGCTTCCTCATCGTGCTCGCGGGGCCCTTCTTCAACCTGATCCTCCCGGTGTTCATCTTCTTCTTCATGGCCTTCGGGCAGCCGGTCTTCCCGGCGACCCTCGGCATGGTCATCAAGGGGGGGCCGGCCTGGGAGGCGGGGCTGCGCTCGGGCGACCGCATCGTGTCCATCGACGGCTCCGAGGTGAAGTACTGGTGGCAGCTCCAGGACCGGGTGGAGGGGGCCGCCGAGCAGAACCTGACCATCGAGTACGAGCGGGACGGGCAGCGCCTCAGCACGCAGGTGACACCCCGCTCCTATGAGCGCGTGCGCTACGCGGACATCGGCGCCATCGATCGGAAGGGGCAGATCCGGGTGGTGCGCCACTACCTGGAGCCGCTGATCCACGTGGCGCCGGGCTCCGCGGCGGAGGGCGCGGGTCTCCAAAGCTGGGACCGGGTGGTCGCCATCGACGGGCGCCCCATCGAGAAGTTCCCCGACCTGGAGAGCGCCGTCCGCGCGGCGAAGGGGCCGCTCACCCTCACGATTCTGCGGGAGGCGGACTGGGGGACGGCGGCGTCTTCCGGCGTCTCACTCGGCGTGCTGGCCACGGCCCGGGACGTGCAGCTCAGCCCCCAGACCGCTGAGCTGGCGGACCTCGGGCTCGACACGGCCGAGTTCTACGTGTGGGCGGTCCGGCCGGGGACGCCGGCGGACCAGATCGGGCTCCAGCGGGGCGACCAGATCCTGACCCTGGACGGCGAGGAGATCCCGTCGTGGCTGTTCCTGGAGACGTCGGTGAGCGACGAGCCCGAGCGGGAGCGCGTGCTCGCCTGGCGCAGGGGCGCCGAGGTGATCGAGCGGCGCTTCACCCCGTCGGTCACGGTGGAGAAGTCGGATCTCAACACGGACATGAAGGTCGCCGTCTTCGGCGCCATCAACCACAGCAGCTACGGAGTGCCGGGCCCCGTGGACAACGAGGCGAAGCTGGCGCTGGCGTGGCACAACGCCACCGTCGAGACCTGGGACAAGCTCAAGCTCAACGTGCTCGCCATCGCGGGGCTCTTCAGGGGCAAGGTGCCGCTGAAGGACCTGGGCGGCCCGATCCTCATCTATGACATCGCGGGCAAGACCCAGGAGGCGGGCTGGACCTACTTCTTCCAGGTCATGGTCATGCTGTCCATCAACCTGGGGCTCCTGAACCTGCTCCCCATCCCCATATTGGATGGGGGCCACCTGCTGTTCTTTGCCATCGAGGCGGTCAAGCGCAGCCCGGTCAGCATGCGCACCCGCCAGATCGCGACCTACGTGGGCTTCTCCTTCATCATCCTGCTCATGGTCCTGGTCTTCAAGAATGACCTGGAGCGCAAGTGGGACGACATCATCGGCGCCTTCCAGTGATGCCTCCCCTGGTCCTCGCCCTGGACGCCTCGACGCCCATGGCCGTCGTGGCCCTGGTGCGCGACCGCGTGCTCTCCGAGCGGGCAACGCGCATCCCCACGGGCGCTGGTGGCCGCCTGCTGGGAGACGTGGAGGCGGTGCTCCAGGACCACGGCCTCGCGCCTGCGGACCTCGATCTCATCGCCGTGGGGGTGGGCCCGGGCTCCTTCACGGGGATCCGGGCCGCCATGGCGACCGCGCGAGCCCTCGGGTGGGCGTCCGGGGTCCCCGTCGAGGGGGTCGTCTCCCTGGAGGCCATCGCGTGGTCCGCCGGGCGTGGCGTGATCGCGCCGGTCATCGACGCGCGCAAGGGCGAGGTCTACGGCGCCCTCTACCGGGTGGCGGGCGCCGTGGAGGTGCTGGTGCCGCCGCGGGTGGGAACCGCCGAGGCGGTCCGCGACGCGATCCTGGCGGCTGGGGTCGAGGCCCTGCTGGTCGGCGACGGCTCCCGGGGTCCGGCCTTCGCCGGTGTGAGGCCGCTCACTCCGGGGCCGGTCGCCCTCGACGAGCCCCGCGGGGCCGCCATCGCCGCCCTTGCCGTCGCGCAGATCGCGCTCCGCGGAACCCGCCCTCTCGCCGAGATACGGCCCGTGTACCTGCGTCGCTCCGAGGCGGAGATCGCCATCGGCCCGCCGACGGGGGGCACGGTGGTCGAGGCGCGAACCGCCGGTTGACGGGGGCGCCCCCTTCTGGCATCTTCGCGCGTGTTTCGTGTACCCCCTATCCAGGGGTGCACCGCTGCCCCCGACGCTGCCGCGCGGGGCGACGCACGGAGAGTTCGATGCACGACGCCGGGATGCTGGACGCACGAGACGAGATCCGCAGGCTCCGCACGGAGCACGAAGCGCTGGAGAAGCGCCTGGACGAGCTCAACCTGCACGTGTACCTGACCACCCATGAACAGGTTGAGCTCAAACGGATCAAGAAGCTCAAGCTCCAGTACAAGGACCAGATCCACGCGTTGATGCGCACTCTGTAGCCCACGTCCCCGGCGCCCGTTGCCCCCGACGCAGCGTCGGACGGGTGCCCTCCTAAGTCGCTGAAATTGCTCGAAAAAATCATCGTGTTCTCCCGCCTGCGCGGTTGAATCCCGCCAGAGGCCCGTGCTATGGTCCGCCCGGCTTTCACCGGGAGGAGCACATGACGGAGCGGCGCAAGAGCGGTCGTGGCAAGCCGATCAAGTTCATCTTCGTGACGGGAGGCGTGGTCTCGTCTCTCGGCAAGGGCCTCTCGGCGGCGTCGCTGGGGGCGCTCCTGGAGGCGCGGGGCCTGAGCGTCACGATGATGAAGCTCGACCCCTACATCAACGTGGACCCGGGCACCATGAACCCGTTCCAGCACGGCGAGGTCTACGTGACCGACGACGGGGCGGAGACGGACCTGGACCTGGGGCACTACGAGCGCTTCGTCAGCGTCCGCATGACCCGGGCCAACAACTTCACGACGGGGCAGATCTACGACGCGGTGATCACCAAGGAGCGCAACGGCGAGTACCACGGCGGCACGGTCCAGGTCATCCCGCACATCACCGACGAGATCAAGGCCAAGGTCATGGAGGTCGCCCACGACGTGGACGTGGTCATCGTCGAGGTGGGCGGCACGGTGGGCGACATCGAGGGGCTCCCGTTCCTGGAGGCCATCCGCCAGCTCCGCCTGGACGTCGGGCGGGACGACGCCATCAACATCCACGTCACCCTCGTGCCCTACATCAAGGCGGCGGGCGAGGTGAAGACCAAGCCCACGCAGCACAGCGTCAAGGAGCTGCGCAGCATCGGCATCCAGCCCGACATCATCCTGTGCCGCTCCGAGGTGGAGCTGAGCGCGGATCTCAAGCGGAAGATCTCGCTGTTCTGCAACGTGAGCGCCGACTCGGTCATCACCGCCAAGGACGTCTCGTCCATCTACGAGCTCCCGCTGTACCTGCACAACGAGGGGCTCGATCAGCGCGTGGCCGAGCTGCTCAACATCTGGGCGCGGGAGCCGGAGCTCAGTGCCTGGAACCGCATCGTGCACCGCATCCAGAACCCGTCCGGCGAGGTGCGCATCGGCGTCGTCGGCAAGTACGTGGACCTGGTGGAGTCCTACAAGAGCCTCAACGAGGCGCTCGTGCACAGCGGCATCGCCAACGACGTGCGGGTGCGCGTCGAGTACGTGGACGCGGAGCAGCTCGAGTCCCAGGCGGACGCGGAGCGGCGACTCGACGGTGTCCACGGGGTGCTGGTGCCCGGCGGCTTCGGCAAGCGCGGCATCGAGGGGAAGATCCGGGCGGTCCGGTACGCCCGGGAGAGCGGCAAGCCCTACTTCGGCATCTGCCTCGGCATGCAGGTGGCGGTCATCGAGTTCGCGCGCCACGTGTGCGGCCTGGAGGGCGCCAACTCGACGGAGTTCGACAAGGCAGGCCCCGCGCCAGTCATCGATCTGATGCCGGAGCAGCGGGGTGTCCACAAGATCGGCGGCACCATGCGCCTCGGCGCCTACCCGTGCCGCATCGAGCCGGGCTCGCGGGCGCACGAAGTGTACGGCGTCACCGAGATCTCCGAGCGGCACCGCCACCGCTACGAGGTGAACAACGAGTACCGGGAGCGCCTGGAGGCAGGCGGCATGCGCCTCTGCGGGACCTCGCCGGACGGCGCCCTCGTCGAGATGGTGGAGATCCCCGGCCACCGCTGGTTCGTGGGCTGCCAGTTCCACCCGGAGTACAAGTCCAAGCCCACGGACGCGCACCCGCTGTTCCGCGCCTTCGTCGCCGCGAGCATCCCGAAGTAGGGGCGGGCCGTCGCTCATTGGTATCCTGAACTTCCGTACAGTTTCACGTCGCGCGGCCTGTTTTTTTGCCCCCCTCGGGACCCCATGCTACGGTGACACGCCCTGCTGCGACCATCAGCACGGCGGGATGAGCATGGCGACACGAACACAAGCAGCGACCGCGGAGCCCACCCGGGCCGCGCAGAAGGGGCGTCGGGCCGAGAGCCCTCGCCCTGCGAAGGCCCCGGCGCGCGGGGCGCCCGTGACGGAGCGGATCCGCGTGGAGGTCTACGGCATCATCGTCGTGGTCTTCGCGGTGATCCTGCTCCTGAGCCTGGCGTCCTTCGACGCCACCGATCTGGATCCCGAGCGGCGGGGCTCCCTCTCCAACTGGATAGGCCCCGTCGGCGCCCACCTGGCGAGCCTCTTCCTCAAGGTGTTCGGCGTCGGCGCCTTCGCCGTCTCGGGCGCCTTCATGGCCGTCGGCGGCTGCGTGCTGGTCGGCTGGCGGCCCACCCTGACCCTTCGCCAGACCGGGCTGTGGCTCATGTTGCTCACCTCCGCCGCGGTGCTCCTGCACATGGCCACGGACGGGCACAGGGTCCTCGATCATCGGGCGGGGGGACTCGTCGGGATGCTGCTCGGAGAGGGGCTGCGGGCGCTGGTCTCCGACGTGGGCAGCGTCATCGTGGCGTCCACGTCCGCGGCCATCGCCATCATGCTGCTCACCGGGCGCTCGCTGCTCTCGCCGTTCCGCTTCGTTGCCCGCAAGGGGGCTGCCGCGGGGACGTGGCTCTACGGGCGGGCGCGGGCCGGTGCCGTCGAGTGGTGGGAGGAGGTGCGCGAGGCCCTGGACGAGCGCCGCCAGCGGAGGGAGGCCCGCAAGGAGGCCGTGCGGCTCCAGCGCGAGGCGGAGCGCACGGATCGGGAGGCCGCCTGGGCCGAGAGCGCGGCGGCGAAGACGGAGGTGTCGGCGCCCCCGAGCGAGGCGAAGGAGGCGAAGGCGCGCCGCAAGCCGGCTCAGGAGGCAGAGCCGGTGGTGAAGGAAGTGGCCCCTGAGCCTGTGCCCGAGACCCGCGAGGCTGCCGAGACCCCCGTCGCGCGTCCGGCCCCGCGCCCCGCCGAGCCCGCGGGCCCCCAGACGGCGGTGGCGAAGGGCAAGCCGTCGGCGGAGCCCAAGATCGTCGAGTCCGGCGCCATGAAGAAGGCGCGGGTCGACCTGGTGCGCGCCGAGCAGGAGGTCTTCGACTTCGCGTCGAGCAAGGACTACCAGCTCCCGCCCCTCTCCTTCCTGGACTACGAGCCGCCGAAGGGCGAGGGCATCTCCCGCGAGGTGCTGAAGGACAACGCGCGCATCCTGGAGCAGAAGCTCCTGGACTTCGGCGTGACGGGCAAGGTGGTGGAGATCCACCCGGGCCCCGTGATCACCATGTACGAGTTCAAGCCAGCGGCGGGAGTGAAGATCAGCAAGATCGCCAACCTCTCCGACGACCTGACCATGGCGCTCGCCGCCATGCGCATCCGCATCGTGGCGCCCATTCCCGGCAAGGACGTGGTCGGCATCGAGGTGCCCAACAAGGCCCGCGAGATCGTGTACCTGAAGGAGATCTTCAGCGACGACGCCTTCCAACGCGCCAAGAGCAAGCTGATGCTGGCGCTCGGCAAGGACATCGTCGGCTACCCGACGACCTTCGACCTCGCCAAGGCGCCGCACCTGCTGGTCGCGGGCTCCACGGGCAGCGGCAAGTCCGTGGCCATCAACAGCTTCATCTGCTCGCTGCTCTACAAGGCCACCCCGGCGGACGTGCGGCTGATCATGGTGGACCCGAAGATGCTGGAGCTCAGCGTCTACGAGGGCATCCCGCACCTGCTCCTGCCGGTGGTCACCGACCCGAAGAAGGCGGCGGTGGCGCTCAAGTGGGCCGTCGGCGAGATGGAGCGTCGCTACAAGCTCATGGCGTCGCTCGGCGTGCGCAACGTGGCGGGGTTCAACCTCAAGATCGAGAAGCTCCTCGAGATCAAGGCCCACGAGGAGGCCGCGCTTGCGATGCGGGCGCACGAGAGCATCCGCCTCGACGAGGAAGGCGAGGAGGACGAGGACGACCTCCACTTTGGCCCGCCCGAGCCCCTGGACGACGACGAGCCGCTGGAGAAGCTGCCCTACATCGTGATCATCATCGACGAGCTGGCGGACCTGATGATGGTGGCGAGCAAGGACGTGGAGACCTCCATCGCGCGGCTCGCCCAGATGGCGCGGGCGGCGGGCATCCACATGGTGCTCGCCACCCAGCGCCCGAGCGTCGACGTGATCACGGGCCTCATCAAGGCGAACTTCCCGACGCGCATCTCCTTCCAGGTAGCGTCGAAGATCGACTCGCGCACCATCCTCGACCGCCAGGGCGCCGAGAACCTGCTCGGCCAGGGCGACATGCTCCTGCTGCCGCCGGGCTCCTCCAAGCTCATTCGCTGCCACGGCGCCTACGTGGGCGAGGAGGAGATCGCGCGGATCACCAGTCATATCAAGGCGCAGGCGAAGCCCCAGTACTGCATGGACATCCTCAAGGACGAGGGCGGCGAGTCGCTGCCCGAAGAGGACAAGGAGTACGACGAGTTCTACGACCAGGCGGTCGCCATCGTGGCGGAGACCCGCCAGGCGAGCATCAGCTACCTGCAGCGGCGCCTGAAGATCGGCTACAACCGGGCTGCCCGCATCGTGGAGGTCATGGAGCGAGAGGGAATCGTGGCCGCTGCCACCGGTCCCGGCCCTCGCGAAGTGCTCATCGACCCCATCTGAACCCAGGGCGCGCGACAGGCCCCCCGGTGTGAATAGGCCAGCGGACCCGGGCGTTGACTTTGCCGCGCTCGCGCGTAAGCTCCCTCTCCCCTGACCCCCCGAGGTCCCCATGGCGATTCTCAGACGAGCGATGCTCACCCTCGCGCTGACCCTCCTTGCCGCTCCGGCGATGGCGGAGCCGACCCTCGACGAGGTGGTCGACGGCGTCCAGGCCTTCTACGAGAAGACCGACAGCTTCAAGGCCGGGTTCAAGCAGGAGGTCAAGAAGCGCTACAAGCCGGGGCCGGCCATCGAGCGCGGCGGCACGGTGTACTTCCAGAAGCCCGGCAAGATGCGCTGGGACTACAAGACCCCCGAGGCGGTCTACTACGTGACCGACGGCGAGACCCTGTGGGTCTACGAGCCTCGGGAGAACACGGCCTTCAAGGGGGACATCCGCAACAGCCGCATGGCATCGACCATGAAGTTCCTCTTCGGGGCGGGCAAGCTGCGCGACGAGTTCACCATCGAGCTTGGCAAGACGGACCGCGCCGGAATGGTGCGCCTGGAGCTGTTGCCCAGGAGCGGAGAGCAGGGCTACAAGAAGCTCGCGCTGCTCGTCGATGCCTCCACCTTCGAGATCCGCGAGTCGTGGCTCACCGACCCGGCGGACGACACGAGCCACATCACATTCTCGGACCAGACCTACGCCCCCATCAAGAACCCCGAGTGGTTCGACTGGAAGCCGGGGCCCGAGGTGAAGGTCCAGGACCTGTCGCAGCTCCGGGAGTAGGGATGTCCCTGTTGCAGAAGGAGGCGCTCGCGCCGACGGGGAAGGACGGCGAGAAGCGCCTGTACTTCGTCTCCCTTGGGTGCCCGAAGAACCGCGTTGACTCGGAGGTCATGCTCGGCACCCTCGCCGGCGAGGGCTACCGCGTGGTGCAGTCCGCCGACGACGCCGACGTGCTCGTCGTCAACACGTGCAGCTTCGTGGAGGACGCGCGAGCCGAGTCCATCGACGTGATCTGCGAGCTGGCGGAGGGCAAGGGGGACCGGAAGCTCGTGGTCGCCGGCTGCCTGGCGCAGCGCTACCCGGACCAGCTCCGCGAGGAGCTGCCCGAGGTGGACCTCTTCGTCGGCACGGGCGAGTACCAGCGCATCGGGGAGCTGCTGCGAGGCGGCGAGCCGGCGGTCGCCGTCGCGAAGCCCTACTACGTGGCTGACCACCTGGCGCCCCGCGTGCTGACCACCGCGCGCTGGACCGCGTACCTCAAGATCGCCGAGGGCTGCTCGCAGCGCTGCACCTTCTGCATCATCCCGCAGCTCCGGGGCAAGGCGCGCAGCCGCCCGATCTCGAGCATCGTCACGGAGGCGCGCGAGCTCGCGGAGCAGGGCGTCCTGGAGCTGAACCTCATCGCCCAGGACCTCACCCACTATGGCGACGACCTGAAGGACGGGACCACCCTGGCGGGCCTGCTGCGGGCGCTCGCGGGGGTGGACGGGCTGCGGTGGATCCGGCTCCTCTACTGCTACCCCCACGCCTTCACCGACGAGCTGGTCGAGCTGATCGCGACGGAGCCCAAGATCTGCAAGTACGTGGACATCCCGCTCCAGCACGTCCACGACGAGATGCTCGCCCGCATGCAGCGGCGGACCACCGAGGCGATCACCCGGGAGCTGCTGCGAAAGCTCCGCGCGGTGCCCGACATGGTCCTGCGGACGACCTTCATCGTGGGCCACCCGGGCGAGACGGGCGAGCACTTCGCTGCCCTGTGCCGCTTCGTGGAGGAGATGGAGCTCGACCGTGTCGGCGTGTTCCGCTACTCGCCGGAGGAGGGCACCCGCAGCCTGCGCCAGCCGGGCCAGGTGTCGGCCCTGGTCAAGGCGGAGCGCTACCATACCCTGATGGAGATTCAGAAGGGCATCAGCCGGCGCCGCCAGGAGGCGTGGATCGGCCGCACCGTGGACGTGCTCATCGAGGGCGTCTCCGAGGAGTCGGAGCTCGTCATGGAGGGGCGCTTCCACGGGCAGGCCCCGGAGGTCGACGGCGTGACCTGTGTGGGCCTTGGGGACACGCCGCTCGAGGTGGGGTCGCTGGTGCCGGTGCGTATCGTCAGCGCAGGCGACTACGACCTGGTGGGGCGGCACGCCGACGAGGACGAGGCGCTGGACGGGTAGGGAGGGCCGTGCGCTGGGCGGCTCAGCGCCCGAACAGTCGCCGGAACGCCCCCTTCGCACGATCCACCAGACCTGGGTCGTCGTCCCCGTCGACCTCGCCCTCTTCCGCGATCTCGAGGATCCGCTCGCGCATCTCTGCGGCGCTCTGGGGGCGGTCCTCCCGGCGCCGGCTGAGCGCCGCCTCGATGATCTCTGCCAGCTCCTCGGGCACGTCCGGGCGGATGTCCGCGATGGGGTGCGTGGGGATGGGCTCGTCCGGGTCCCGCAGGTAGGCCAGGTACTCCTCGACGGTCTGTCGCTCGATGTGGACCGCTCGCGTCCCCGTCAGCGCTTGGTAGAGCACCGCTCCGCAGGCGTAGATCTCCGCCAGAGGGTCCGGTGGGCTCCCAAGCGCCACCTCCGGCGCGATGAAGGCCGGGGTGCCGACCACGTTGCCCCGGAATTGGGCACGATCCTTGTCCTTCGCGTTGAAGTACCGCGCCTGCCCCAGATCGAGGATCTTGAACCGCAGGTGCCCGCCCGGCGCGCGGCGGAACATCACGTTGTCCGGCTTGATGTCGCAGTGCACGCAGCCCACCTCGTGCATCTCGCCGACGAAGCCCAGGAGCTGGTCCGCCAGGTCGACCACGTCGGTGACCGACAGCGGGTCCGCCTTGCGCAGGTAGTATTCGAGGTTGTCGCCCTCCACCAGCTCCATGGCGATGTAGTCGAGGCCGTTCTGGGTGCGCCCGGCCTTGATGACCCGGACGACCGCCGCGTGCTTCAGAAGGCGGTTGATGTGCAGCTCGTGCTCGAAGGGGTTGGTCTCGCTCAGACCCGACTTGGCCGACGCGTGGGTGCTCTGCGCCTTGCGGATGATCTTGAGCGCCACCTGGCGATCGTTCACGGTGGTCTGGGCGGCGCGGTACACGTTGGAGAACGCTCCCTTGCCAATCCAGTTGAGGATGAGGAACTCCCCGTCGACGTACTTGCCGACGAGGGGGTCCCTTGCCTCACGGATGCGCTGGTGGTCTTTCTTCAGGTTCTCGGTCATGGTCTTACCGCCGCAGGGAGTATGCGGCAGGAGCGGGCTGCACGTCCACTGGCCGTCAGGGCAGGCAGACGTCCAGGTCGCCTCCGGCGGCGTCGTTCCAGGGGGTGCACGTGGTGTGAGGCGGGCAGTCCCCCGCAGAGAAGCACCAGCGCGCACACACCGGCGTCTTGCCCACAGGGGCGTCCGCGCAGTCCGCGTCCGCAGGGCAGTCCTTGTAGCTCTGGCAGCCTACCTGGGCGCAGTAGCCGCCGTAGTCCTGCATGATGCAGGCACGGGGCCCGGCGCAGTCCGCCAGGTAGACGCAGGGAGCCGCCGTCTGGCCCTTGCCGTCGATGCCGCACACCCACCCGACGGGGGTCCCCTTGCAGTCGTAGCCGGTCCGGCAGTCGGTCTTCTTGGCGCAGGGCTCCGAGCAGTACGTGTCCACGCAGGCGTGGCCGGCAGGGCAGTCCTTGTCCGTGGAGCAGTAGTCCGACACGCAGGCGCCCGTCGCCCCGTTGCAGACCTTGTACTTGGGGCAGGACTTGGATGTGCAGCCGGCAGCGCCGCCCGAGACCGACACCTTGAGGCCGTAGGTGCTCCCCGGAGTGCCCGCCGCCACGCGGATGAAGACCGTCGTCTTGGCGCTGGCCTTCCAGCTCAAGGTGCCCGTGCCCACAATGGACTTCGACGCCTGGACGGCGCCCCCGGCTCGCAGCTCGGCGAGCGCCGCCCCCGCTACGTCGAGCGCCACCTGGACGGTCTGCTCGGCGGCCAGGTCGAGGGAGTACCAGTCTTCGTCGCAGCAGAGCGTCAGGCCGGTGAGATCGTCGCCCGGGAGCAGTGGCGACGCCTGCGCCTGGGAGTCGTTGGGCTCCGCGAAGTCCTTGGCGCAGGCCGCCGCCTTGGTCGTGACCGTCAGGGTGTACGCGGAGCTGGTGGTCTCCGGGGGGTAGCCGGTGACCGCCAGGAGCCGCTGGACCGGCGCCGAGACCGCCGGCGCGGTGATCACCTCGGTGGGCTGGGCGGTCACCGCCTGGGCGATGGGCTCGCCGAGGCTCAGCGGGTCGAACAGGTACAGGTCCAGGTCGCCGCTGAAGCCGGAGAGCGTCGCGGTGAGGGAGTCGCCGCACCCCAGCGAGAGCTTCCAGACGTCGATGTCGTTCGGGCAGATGTGCGCGCTCGTGCCCCCGCCGGGGAGCGGTGCGGCGCTGCTGGCGTCGTCGTTGGGCTCGTAGCCGTCGTTGGTGCAGCCGGCGGACGAGGAGAGCTGGAGGTCGAGTGTGTACGGCAGCTTGAACGACTCCTGCCCGACGCCGTACACCACCAGCAGCAGCTTGCGCGGGGTCTGGCTGGTCAGCGTGACGGCCTCGGTGCTGCCGACCCCCGTGCTTTGCGTGAGCAGGGTGCCGTCCTGGCCATCGTAGAGGTCCACGTCCAGGTCGCCAGCGGAGGCGTCGAAGGTCACCGTCGCGCTCAGCTTCTGGCCGGCGGCCAGCTCTACGGAGAACCAGTCCACGTCCGGGGCAGCGACGTCGCACAGGGTCAGCGCGTGCTTGCCCGCGCTGATGGGGGCTGCCTTGGCCGAGGTGTCGTTGGGCTCGAGCTTGTCCGGCGCGCAGCCGCTCGACCCGACAGCGCCCACCTGAAGATCCACGGCCATCACGGCCACATAGGTCCCGTCCGTCGCCTGGAAGGTCACGGTGTAGGCCTTGCCCGCGTCGGCGGCGGCCGGCTTCCACGAGAACAGGCGGATGGACGGCTTGAAGGAGGCGCCCGCCGGCAGCTCGCCCTTGGTGGAGTAGGTGAGGGTGTCGCCGTCCGGGTCCGTGGCCTCGACCTCGAACTGGAGCGTGACGCCGACCTCCGCCTTCTGGGCCGGGAGCTTCGCGAAGGCTGGCGGGGAGCCCGCCGCCGCCGCCCCGACGACCAGGCCCACGTCCAGGCCCGTCTCGGAGTGCCCGTCCGACGCCACGAAGTGGACCCGCCAGGTGCCTCCGTCGTGCTCCTGGGCCGGCGTCCATGCGAAGACGTCGTCGTCCAGTGTCGCGCCGGGCGGGACGTCACCGTCCATGGAGAACGTGATCGTGTCGCCGTCCACGTCGCTGGCCTGGAGGTTCAAGGTGAAGGGCACGCCCACGGTGAGCACCTGGTCGGAGACGGGCTCGAACGCCGGCGGGTGGTTCGACTTCTCCATGACGGACCGCAGCTCGACGGTCTCCCGGTCGAACAGCTCGCCGTCGGAGACCACGAAGGTCAGGAAGGTGACGAGGCCCGCCTGCGCCGGAGTCCAGACGAGCTGGCGGCTCGCCTTGGAGAACTTGGCGCCGTCGGGGAGGTCGCCGAAGACCGAGAAGGAGAGGGGGTCGCCGTCCGGGTCGTTGGCCTTCAGCGTGATGACCAGGGTCTCGCCGACGGCGACCTCCTTCGGGCCGATCTTGTAGAGGTTGGGTGGGTGGTTGCCCGACGGTCCGCCCGGCTTGCCGCCCGGGCCGGCGGGTGTGGCCCCGGGCCCGGCGTCGGGAGCCCCGACACCGGTGTCCGGTGTGCCCTGGATGAAGGTGGGAGAGCCTTCGTCGGGTGCCTCGCACGCGCCGATCAGCGCGGCGAGGAGCAGGGCGAGGGCGAACCGCGTCGCTCTACGGGAGGGGCCGCTCACGCGCTAGAACGGGATGTCGTCGTCGCTGAAGCCGCCACCACCCTCCGAGGGGGGCGGTGCGTCGCTGGGGGGGCCACCCTGGGGGCCGGAGGGGCCGCCCTGGGGGCCCTGGGGCCCGCGTCCGCCGCCCTGTCCGCCGCGCCCCGACCAGCCGCCCTGTCCGCCCTGTCCGCCGCCGCCCTGGTTGCCCCAGCCGCCGCCCTGGCCGCCGCCGCCCTGGCCGCCGCCGCCCTGGTTGCCCCAGCCGCCGCCCTGTCCGCCGCCGCCCTGGCCGCCCCAGCCGCCGCCCTGTCCGCCGCCGCCCTGGCCGCCCCAGCCGCCGCCCTGGCCGCCCTGTCCGCCCCGCTCTCCACCGCCACCGCCGCCCAGGAAGGTCACCTGGTCCGCCACGATCTCCGTGGTGTACTTGGTGTTGCCGTCCTTGTCCTGCCACTGGCGCGTCTGGAGCCGACCCTCGATGTAGACCTGGCGCCCCTTCGAGAGGTACTGCTTGCACAGCTCGGCGGTGTGTCCCCACACCACGATGCGGTGCCACTCCGTCCTCTCCTGCTTGTTGCCGTCCTTGTCCTTCCAGTACTCGTTGGTCGCCAGGCTGAAGTTGGCGACGGTCTGACCGCCCTGGGTGTACCGGACGTCCGGGTCCTGGCCCAGATGGCCAATGATGATCGCCTTGTTGACGCTGCTCATGGTGCTCCCTCGCGCTCGCGCGCCCAAGAATGGGGTGAATCATCGGGGGCCGGCCGGCCCCTGTCAATGCCCGATTGCGCTTGCTCATCGGGCGGGGCCCGCGTCGTCCCCGCCTCCCGATGGTTTCCGTCAAAATTGAATTACGTTGTAATTACAGCGAATTATGTGGATGGGATCAGCGCCGCGTGCAGACGACGGACCGCCTCGCCCGTGTGCTCGGAAGGGAGCAGCAGCGTCAGGGACGTCGCTGCCAGGTCCATACCCAGGAGGTGCGTGGTGAGGTCGCCCAGCGCGTCGAGGGCGCGGCCAGGCAGGTCAGGGAGGGCGCCCACCTGCGGCCCGACGGCCGTGACGGCGCCGATGCCGTCCACCAGCGCCGAGCCGCGCCCGATGACGGCGGCCATGCGGCGGCGGAAGGCCTCTATGGCGTGCAGGTTCTCCGTCGAGAAGACCAGCGTGGCGGCGGCCCGGTCCTCCGCGTGGAGCCACGTACGGTCCGCCGTGAGCTCCATGTCCGCCAGCGCCGCGAGGACGGCGCGGTACTGGCGCTGCAGCTCGGCCGGGTCGGCGCCCTCCAGGCGCAGCAGCAGCAGATCGGTGCGGCCCGCGATGGCCGTGACCGGCCGTGGCGGGAGCGGGACGTCCCGACGCACGACGGTCCCCCGCGCCTCGGGGCCGCCGAAGGTGGAGCGCGCGTAGAGCGCGATGCCGTGGCGCCGCGCGTACTCCACCGCCTGGGTGTTGAGCACCTTGGCGCCCGCGCGGGCCAGCTCCAGCATCTCCTCGTGGGTCATCTCGTCGATCCGCACGGCGTCTGGAACGACGCGGGGGTCCGCGGACAACACGCCGTCCACGTCGGAGCAGATCTCGCAGTACTCGGCGTCCAGGGCCGCGGCGAGCGCCACGGCGGTCGTGTCGCTGCCGCCCCGGCCGAGGGTCGTGATCTCGCGCTTGTAGCTCGTGCCCTGGTAGCCGGCGACGATCACGATGCGGCCCTGCTCCAGCTCGTCCTGGATGCGGAACGGCCGCACCTCGACGATGCGCGCGTTGGCGTGGCTCGCCGTCGTGATGATGCCCACCTGCGAGCCGGTGAACGAGATGGCCTGGTGCCCGAGCGCCTGAATCGCCATGGACAGCAGCGCCATGGAGATGCGCTCCCCGACGCTGAGCAGCATGTCGAGCTCGCGGCTCGGCGGGTTGGGCGTGACCTCGTGGGCCTTGCGCAGCAGCTCGTTGGTGGTGTTGCCCATGGCGGAGACTACGACGACCACGTCGTAGCCCAGCTCGCGGGTGCGCACGATGCGCTCCGCCACCCTCCGCAGCTTCGTCGCGTCCGCCACCGACGACCCACCGTACTTCTGGACGACTACCTTCATGTGCGCCTCTCCATGGCTCCGACCCGCGACATTCTGGATCAGGCGCCTCGTCCTGGCGAGATCTCGCGTGCGGCCCGGGTGTCCTGGGCAATCACACGGGAGCGCTCGGGGGCACGGCGTTCGGTTACAGGACGCGTCGCTCCCTTTTGTTGCTGGTTCCGCTTGTCGGACACCGGGCGCGTTCCGGCCTATACTGAGATGGCTGCCCCGCCGAAGGACGATCACGCTGCCAGCAGCGCGCCGTTCCACACCGGTCGTGCACCCTGGAGGGCCTCATGGACACCACGCAGCGCTCCTCGATTCGACACCCTGCCACCTCGCCCCGCCTCGCGACCGCCTTGGCAGCGGCTCTCGCCCTCGCGCTTCCGCGCTGCGCCGACCTCGCCGGCGACCCCGGCGCGGACGGGAGCGGGGCGTCCGATGTCACGGCATCGGGCCCTGGCGAGGGTCCGCAGGCGCCGTCGCTCGGGGCGCGGCCCGCGGGCGAGTCCGCCGCGGCGCGAGGGGCGCTCTCGGCAGCCGGCGTCCCCTGTACCTCCGACACGGACTGCGACGACGGGGCGCCGTGTACCCAGGACATCTGCGACCAGAAGACGGGAGGGTGCTACCACGCGAAGCTGCAAGGAGCATGCTGCGGTCCCGAGGATTGCCCGCCCAACGACAAGTGCCACGACGCGACATGCGACTCGGATACGGTGCTGTGCGTCCAGACGCCGATCCCGGGTGCGCAGTGCTGCACGGTCAGCGCTGACTGCCCGACGCCGGTGGCCCCCTGCGACGAGGCGTACTGCTACAAGGGGGCCTGTCACCCGGTCACCATCAAAGAGTGCTGCACGGACGACTCGCAGTGCGATGACAAGATGATCTGCACGGACAATCTGTGCGATCTTGCCACCAACAGGTGCGTCTTTCCTTTCAAGGCCGGCGGAGAGGGTGAGACCTGCTATCCGTGCTTCTATCACTCCCAGTGCAATGACGGGAATGGCTGCACCTTCGACCTGTGCGTCGACTACCACTGCGAGCACGTCCCGATCCCGGATTGCTGCCAGTACATCGGCGCGATCAATGGCGCCGAGTGTGACGACGGCGACCCCTGCAACATCGACCAGTGCACCCCCGTGGGCTGCAAGCACTTCCCCACCGGGACGCTCGGGCCCGACGTGGCGCCACCCGTCGACTGCTGCTCGACGCCGGCGGACTGCGCGGCTGACGACCCGTGCTCCGTCGCCTCCTGCGAGGACGGTGCCTGCGTCTGGGCGCCGGTCTTCGGGTGTGAGGCGCTCGTCCCCCACCTGTACCCCTTCACGACGATGCCCGGCGCCGCGATGGCGGAGGTCTGGTACCTGCTCCTCCATGCGGTGGATCCCTGAGGACGCGGGCGCGACAGGCACGACGGCGTGACCGACGGGTCGTGCTTCTGACGCTCGGGCCCTTGCGATACGCGAGCTTTCGTGCTAAGGCACGACCCCTTCTCTCGTCGCCCGCGGGGCGGCGCAACCGGGATCGCTCGCAAGGAAGTCACTGATGGACGTTCGATACCACTCCGCTGCGCTGACCACCCTGGACACCGATCTGCTTGCGGTCGCCGTTCCCGCTGCCAAGGGCGAGTGGCCCGGGGCGGTCACCGCGCTCGACGAGGCACTCGGGGGGCTGCTGCTCCAGGTCGCCGGAGAGGAGCGCTTCGAGGGGAAGCCCGACCAGGCGCTCACGCTGCACACCCACGGGCGCATCGCCGCCAAGCGCATCCTGCTGCTCGGCACCGGCGCTCCCAAGGACTTCGTCGCCACCGACATCCGCTCCGTCGCCGCCCGCGCCGCCAAGGCCGCGGGCGCGTCACGGCTCGGCAGCGTCGCCCTGGTGGTGACGCCGCAGGGTGAGGCGTCCGAGGCGGTCCGCTTCGCGGTGCAGGGCATGCGCCTCGGGCTCTATCGCTTCGAGCGCTACCTGAGCGCGGACAACGCGACCCCGGCCACCGTCACGCAGGCGGCCCTGGCCTTCCCGGGCGTGGACGAGCCGCCCACCTTCGCGGCGGACGTCGCCGCGGCGCTGCACGTCGCGGGCGCCATCTGCCTCGCGCGGGACCTGGTCAACGAGCCACCCGCCGTGATGACGCCCCAGAAGCTCGCCGAGGCCGCCGAGGCCATCGCCCGCGAGGAGGGGCTCGAGCACCGCATCTGGGACAAGGCGGGGGTGACGGAGCTTGGGATGGAGATGCTGCTCGCCGTCAACAAGGGCAGCGACCTGGAGCCCCGGTTCATCCAGCTCACATACCGCCCGGAGGGCGCCGCTGCGGACACGCCGGTCGTCGCCTTCGTCGGCAAGGGGCTCACCTTTGACTCCGGTGGTTACAACCTGAAGCCCACGGGCTCCATCGACGACATGAAGATCGACATGGCCGGCGCGGCGGCGGTGCTCGGCGCCATGAAGGCGGTCCGCACGGTCGCTCCGAAGTGTGTCGTGCACGGCTTCGTCCCCTCGACGGAGAACCTGGTCAAGGGGAGCGCCTACAAGACCGGCGACGTGCTGCGCGGGCGCAACGGCAAGACCGTGGAGATCGGCAACACCGACGCCGAGGGGAGGCTGATCCTGGCCGACGCGCTCACCTACGCGGTGGATCAGGGGGCGCAGGAGATCATCGACCTCGCGACCCTCACCGGCGCCTGCGTCGTGGCGCTCGGCCCGTACATGGCGGGGCTCTGGGGCAACGACAAGGGCATGCTCGATGCGGTGACCGCCGCGGCCGGCGCCGCCGGTGAGGACGCCTGGCCCATGCCGCTCCACCGCAAGCTCAAGAAGCAGCTCAAGAGCGACGTGGCGGACATGAAGAACGTCGGCGAGCGCTGGGGTGGGGCCATCACGGCGGCCCTGTTCCTGGAGGAGTTCGTAGGCGACCGCAAGTGGGTGCACATCGATCTGGCTGGCCCGAGCTACATCGAGAAGCCTGCCGACGGCCACGTGCCCAAGGGCGGCAGCGGGTACGGCGTGCTGACCCTGCTCGCGTTCCTGCAGGCCCGCTACGGGGCCTGACGCGGGGGCGGGTCTTCCCGGTCCCGGTCCCCGTCACCCGGCCGCGCCGGCGGGGGCTGGTCCGGGGGGGACAGCTCCAGCAGGCGGTCCGGCGCCTCCCCCTTGTCCTTCCTCTCGATCTTGGTCTGCTCGAACATCACCCAGGCGTCCTCCACGACCGCCCAGCGTTGGCGCATGCGCGTGGTCTGGAGCGTCGTCGAGGGCATGCGGAACCACGTGTAGTCCACCTCGATGGTCGCCGCCGTCGTGTCGGCGTTCAGGTCCATGCGGCGGACGTCGTACTCCACGAAGGACAGGTCGTCGCGTTCGTCCTCCATGCGCCGCAGGAAGCCGTCGCGCTGCTCGGGGGGCATGAGGCCCGCGCAGTCGGTGTACCGCTTCCAGCGGAGGCCCTCGTTGTAGGTCGAGGCGGCCATCTTGAGCAGCTCGGCCTGGGACGGGCGCTGCTGGTTGCACGCCACGAGGAGCAGCGCCATGACGAGGACCCGACTCATCGAGCGGCCCTCCGGCGGCCGAGGATACGGCGGGCGGCGTCCAGGTCCTGGCGCGTGAACTCCCCCGTCAGGGCGAGGCCCACGAGGAACGCCACGCCCAGCGCCGCCATGCGGAGGACGAGCAGGATGGGCCCGCCCGATGGCAGGAACGGCGTCAGCGCCACCAGCGCCGCCCCCACGCCCGCGACCCGCACCAGGGTCCACAGCGGCATGGTGGCTCGGTAGCGCAACGCGATGACCCCCAGGGACAAGGCGAGGCCCAGGACCACCGCGCCGGCGCCGCCCCAGGCTGCCGCGAGCAGCGCGGTGCGCCAGGGGCCGCTGGCCGCGAGGAGCCCCACCGTGCCGCCGATGCTCGCGGTGAGGGTGACGAGGCCGATGGCCAGCGCCGTGCGCGCGTGGCCCGCGCCCGTGATAATCGTGTTGCCGACGAAGAGCAGCGCGAAGCAGACGGTCGCGCAGAGCAGCACGATCAGCGCGTCGGCGCCGACGGTGTAGGCATCTCCGAACAACAGCGCCACCAGCGGCTCCGCGCACCCGACCAGGACGACGCACGGCGCCGCCACCAGCACGAGCGAGGCGCGGAAGGTCTGCCGGATGGTGCGGCGGGCCGCGTCCTCGTCCTTGGCGAAGGTCGCCTGCGAGATGAGCGGGAAGATCACGAAGGTCACCGAGATGATGGCCTGGTAGGGGATCATGGCGACGTTCTTCATGGCGCCGAAGAAGCCCGCGAGGCGGCTCGTGGCCTCCGTGGCGAGTGCCGTCACGACCCCGTCCGTGGCGCCTCCGTAGGCGGGCAGCGCGGCGCCCAGGAGCTCCATGCGCGCCTTGCCGAGGGCGGTGCCCAGCTCCTCCTTGAAGGGGCCGAGCTCGAAGCCCTTGAGGATCAGGACGTCCACCTGGAGCAGCATGTTGACCACGAAGGTGTAGGCCATGACCTGGAGCATGAAGCCCGCCATGCGCCCCGTGTCGACGTGCACGGCCGGGGCGCCGCGGCCGACGTGGCGCGTCCGCCACGCAGCGACGGCGACGATGGCCACGGCGGCGGCGGCGAAGCCCGCGAAGGCGCCCATCACGCCGAAGCCCGCCACCACCAGCCCCACGAGCAGGCCGGTCTTGAGCGTGGAGAACGTCATGTCGAGGGTCGCCTGCCCCCGGAAGTCCTTCAGGCCGTTCAGCAGGCCCACGAACACCGCGTAGAAGGCATAGGCGAGCACCACGATGGCGGAGACCCGGAGGTACGGGGAGAGGCTCTCGTCCTGCAGCGCGTAGGCGCAGATGGGGCCGGCGCCCAGCACCAGCAGCGCGAAGAGGCCTCCCCCGAACAGGAGCTGCATGGTCAGGGCCCGGCGCCGCACCGTCCGGGCGCTCGCCTCGTTCTCGCTGACGAGCTTGGCGACAGCCTGGATGGTGCCGGTGATCATCACCATGTTCACGATGCTGATCAGCGTGTTGACCACCTTGAAGTCGCCGAAGCGGGCCGGGTTGTCCAAGAGCCGCGGTAGCCCGATGTTCACGATGGTGGACGTGAGCAGGAACCAGACCTTGGCGAGCGTGATGATCAGGAAGCCGCGGCCGGCGGTGACCGTGGTGTCCTTCTCTGGGGTTGCCTTTGCGGTGCTCATTGGCGCGGAATCTTGGGCGGTCTCGGCGCCGGAGTCAACCAAGCGGGCCAGCGGGACGGGACGGCCGGTCCGACGTGGGCGGATCCGCCCAATCACAATTCGTGCGCTACGTCCCGGACTCTGGTACCTTCGGCGCCATCTGACGGAGGGAGCTTGAGCAACGATCCTGAGCGCTCGTCCTCGCCGTGGGAGAACCGCTCCACGCCGCCCATGATCCCGGGCGCGCGGAACCCGGCGGATCTGTCGCAGTTCGTGCGCGAGCGCACGCTGGCCATCGAGCGCAGTGTGCGCCGCCGCCGCATGGTCTTGCTGGTGCTGAGCCTGATCGGGGCCTTCGCCCTCGCCGTGACGCTGCTCCTGGCGGGCCTCGTGGAGCAGTCGGAGCGGCACGCGTCCCACCGCCGCATCGCCATGTACGGCCTCGACGGGGGAGCCCGCTTCGTGCTGTCACCCCTGGAGATGCGGCGGGAGACCGAGCGCAGCGACATGCGGGTTGCCCTGCGCCTGGTGCGCGAGGAGGGGCTCCGGCCCCGGCTGGCGCGACGCGTCGTGAGCTTCCTGGAGGCGCGCGGGGGGGAGTAGCGCGGCCGGCCCCGACGGAGCCCCTAGCGCCCCTTCTTCTTGGCGCCCTTGCTCCCCTTGGCGCCCTTCTTCGGCGGGTCGGGGGGGGCTGCCGGCGCCTCGGCGGGCTCCTCCTCGGCAGGCGGCTCGGGCTCCCCACGCGCTGCTCTGCGTACCGCCTCGAGGCGGGCGGCGACGGCGTCCTTGTAGGCCTGGCCCGTCTTCGCGAGGATCACGAAGGTGTGCCACCGCTGCTCCGACGCCTCGTCCTTCGGGAGCGCCCCGTCCGCCTCCTTCTGCCGCAGCTCGGCGACCATGGCGATGCCGTCCGCCGCGTTCTGCGCCAGAGTCCCGATGGTCAGCTTGTCCCCGAGGAAGTCCTCCAGGCTCGTCGCGTCGGCCGCGAGGGCCTCCAGCGCCGGGCGCGCCTCGACGGCCTCCAGGGCCTTCAGGCACACGATGGCGATGCTCCGCGCGATGCGGTTGTCGCCCTGGAGCCGCGCGGTGAGCGGGGCGACGGCTTCCGCCTTCAGGGGGACCACGCCCGTCTCGCACAGGTCGATGATCGACTTCTGGGGGTCGAAGGCCCCGGAGTCATAGACCCCATCGTCGGCGAAGGCGTCGAGCAGCTCGCCCAGCTTGGATGCCCCCTCCAGGGCGACGATGGTGCGCGCCGCAAACCAGCGATCGTCCGCGGACTTCCCTCGCAGGTAGGCGAACATGCGCTGCACGACCTTCCCCTTGTCGTTGCGCACGGCAGGCAGCTCGATCATGCCGAGGGCCCGGTTGAAGGCGTCCGACGCGATGTCCCGATCCTCCTGGCTGTCGTACAGGTCCAGCAGGTAGAGGGCCGCGTCGGCCGATCCGATCTCTTGGATGCGCTCCAGGTGGGCGTAGGTGACCTGGCTGTCCGGGACCTGGTGCAGCTTGACCACCGCCCCGAGCGCCAGCCGCCGCGCCTCGTCGGTGCCGATGGCGACCAGGTAGCGGAAGAGGCGGTCCACGGCAAAGCCGCGCGACACGAGCAGGGCGGCCCCCTTGGCGCCATGTGGGCCGAGGTCCTCGATCTGGCTCACCAGGATGCGGTACTCCACCTGCTCCTTGATCTTGGCGGTCGGGCTGGTGTCGTCGAGGCCCTCGAAGGCCCACTCGGCGATGCGCCTCTGCACCGGGTCCCGCTCCTCCGCGGGCAGATACGGCAGCACCTGGAGCAGCCCGTCCTTCGCCGTGACCTGGTCCCGCTCCGACTCCATCATCTTGAGCAGGGCGTCCCGGAAGGCCTTGGCGATGACCTCCCGGTCCGGTGAACGCTCGATGTATGTACGGATGCGGGCGTTGGCGCTCGCCGAGAGGGCTGCCTTCAGCGCCCGGACCCGGGTCTCCAGCGGCTGCTCCGCGTCGCGCACGATCTCCTCGATCTTCTTGAGCCCCTCTTCATTGTTGCTCCAGCGCTCCAGGTCCTCGTCGGTGACCTGGGTGTTGCAGGCGGCGAGCGCCAGGGCGAGGAGCGCGTGGAAGACGATGCGTGGGATGTGCATGGAGACCTCGAGCCGTGTGGTTGCGTCCTGGCGCGATTCTAGCCCGGGTTCCGCGCGGCGTCGAGCACGCGCCGCCACCACGAGCCGCGAGGCCCACGCGACGGGTGCCCGGCGGGCCCGAGCTGTGGTATGCTGCGTCGGCTTGAACCACCCGGGGAGCCCCGCTTGTCCTCCAAGAACGTCGCAGCGAAGCTCAGGGAGCTGTACAAGAAGGAGGACGCCGAGATAGTCGCCCTCGAGGCCGCCGTCGAGGAGCTGCGGGTGGCCTACGACCACTTCATCCTGGGGCTGGAGAAGCGCGAGCCGCAGAAGCAGCGGGCCGACCTGGAGCGCGCCCTTCGCCGCTCGACGCTGGACGACGCCAGCCGCCCGCCCGTCCGGTTCCGCTTCGGCACGCTGCGCCAGCGCCTCGCCACCTACGCGACCTACTGGGACCGCACCATGCGCCAGATCGAGGAGGGCACGTTCCGCCGAGAGGGGGTCACGCGGCGCAGGGCGCAGGCGCCTGACCAGCGGCCCGGGGACGGCGCCGACACCATCGAGGACGCGGCGCCGGAGCCCCACACCCCCTCGCCGAGCGCCGCGGCAGCCGCAGCGGAGGAGCTGCTGCGGGCCCTGGGCGCGCCCCTGGAGGAGGCACCGCAGCGCCCCTACGAGGCGCTCTATCGGGACTTCATCTCCGCGCGGCGCCAGACCAACGAGCCCGTGGAGGGGGTGACCTACGAGGCCTTCGAGCGCACGGTGGAGCGCGTCGCGCGGCCCGGGGCGCGCTTCGGCGTGGCGGTGCGCGACGGCAAGGTGACGCTCGTGCTCAAGCGAGAGACGTAGCCGGCGCGGTGTCCAGGTCCTGGCGCCACAGCTCCCACCGCACTGCATCGATGAGGGGCAGCAGCGTGGCCGGGTTGATGGCGCTCACCGCGATGCCCCGGCGGGTGCGCGCCTCGGTGGCGGCCAGCTCCGGGTCCACGCGGTCGCACTTGTTCAGGACCAGCAGGCGGCGCTTCCTGGCGAGCCCCAGCTCCTCCACGATGCGCTCCACTGCTGCGATGTGCTCGTCGCACCGCGGGTTCGAGACGTCTGCCACGTGGAGCAGGAGGTCCGCCTCCTCCAGCTCCTCCAGCGTGGCCTTGAAGGCGCTGAGCAGGTCGGGGGGCAGGTCCCGGATGAAGCCCACCGTGTCCGTGACGATGACCTCCCGCTCCTCGGGGAAGCGCATGCGCCGGCTCGACGGGTCCAGTGTCGCGAAGAGCTTGTTCTCCGCGACCACCTGGCTCTTCGTCAGCGTATTGAGCAGCGTCGACTTGCCTGCGTTCGTGTAGCCCACGATGGAGACGACGGGCAGCTCTGCGCGGCTCCTGCGGCGCCGTTGCTGCTCCCGGTTGCGCATGAGCGTCGTCAGCTCTTCTTCCAGCAGACGGATGCGATCCTTGGCGCGGCGCCGGTTGATCTCCAGCTTGGTCTCGCCCGGGCCTCGGCCGCCGATGCCGCCGGTCAGGCGGCTCATGCCCGTGTTCTTCTCGACGAGGCGCGGCAGGTTGTACTTGAGCTGCGCCAGCTCCACCTGGAGCTTGCCGGCCCCGCTCTGGGCCCGCTGGGCGAAGATGTCGAGGATGAGCTGCGTGCGGTCGAGCACGCGCAGCGCCACGGCGTCTGTGATGGCGCGGGCCTGGCTCGGCGTGAGGTCCCGGGTGAAGATGGCGATCTCGACGCCGAGCTGCATGGTCTCCAAGACTACGTGGTCGAGCTTTCCGCGCCCGAGCACGTAGCGCGGGTCAGGCTCCGCGCGCTGCTGCTCGATGACGGCGACCACCTCCACGTTGGCGGTCGCGCACAGCTCCCGCACCTCCGCCAGGTTGGCGTCGTCCTCGTCGGAGCCCCGGTGGACGTGGATGAGCACGGCCCGATCCGCGCCGGCGCGCGTGGTCCGCGCCCGGTCCCGGTCGATCTCCGCCTCCAGGGAGCGCAGCACCTCGTCGAGGGGCAGCTCCAGGCGGTGGATGCTCACCGGGTCGAGCACGTTCCAGAGCCGCTTCTGCGGGTTCTCGGGCAGCAGGTGCGCCGCGTGCACCAGGTCGGGGCGTCCCTCGGGGTCCACGGTCACGGCGACCACGAAGTCCAGCGACAGGAGCGACAGGTCCGTGAGATCGTCGCGGGTGAGGGGCTCGCCCCGCAGGTGGGTGTGGACGAGGCGCACTCCGCGCAGCCGCCCCTGGCCGGCGCGCTGGCGCCCCACGTCGGGGAGCACGATCTTCGAGGCGTCCCCGACGACCACGTGCTCGATGATGCCGCGCCGGTCGACGAGCGCCCCGACTTGGCGCCCCAGGTCGTGGGAGACCTCGGCGAGGGTGGTCGCCAGCTCCACGGTCAGGAGCTGGCTCGGCGGCACCCGTCGCCGGAAGATGCGCTGGAGCGCCTTGTGCTGGTTGGGCTTGAGGCCGGTCAGGTTGCCGGACGGCTTGTGGCTGGTGATGGGGGCGCCTCCGCTGTTTGGGCCTCGCCCAGTATCGTGGAGCGCGCCGCGCGGATCAATCGACGGGTTCGCGTGCCCCGGACCGGGAGCGCCGTGGTGCGCGCCTCCAGCTCCTCGCCAGGTGCTGGCGCTGGGAGGCTGCCCGCGGGTTCGCACCCTGCGGATCCTCCCCCCGTGTCCGCCCCACCACCGTCCACGCCGCCTGTGTCCTCGTCGCCGACGTCCACGATGCCTGCGTCCGCGCTCCCCGCCCGGCTGCCTCCGGCGCCGGCGTCGCTCCCGCCGCCATCGCTGCTCGTCGCTGCCCCGGCCGTCCACGCCGTCGGATCACCGTCGACCAGGATCGGCCCCTACTGGCTGAGGTGCATGAGCGGTGCACCCGCTGCACCGTCGGCGCACGTCGATCCGGCCAAGGCCACGAAGCCCCCGGCCCCCTCGCCTGCCACCGCGAGCGACCTGCCCCCTGCAGCCAGGGCAGCGTCGCAGTTGATGCTGAGCGTGACCGGCTGGAGAGACGTCATCCCGTCCGGCCCGAACCCGGAGGTCGCTGTGACTGTGACGACGAGGACCGTGCGTCCCGCCCCCGGCGCTCGGGTGGCGGGTGTCGTCGAGGACGGCGCGCCCGCCCGGGTCGGCCAGCGGCTACTCCGAGCCGCCGTGTTCGCCGCCAGCGGGCGGGACGGCTCCGTCCGGGACGGTGACACCACCGGACGGCCAAGACAACCGTTGAAATGCGATTGGGATCGCGGACGGCGGACAGCGCGACCGCCGCAGCGCGGGTGGCGAGCGCCGGGGGGGCGTGCCTCCAAGGGCACAGCCGTGGACGCGACTGTCGTCGTCGAGGGCGGAGGGACTGAACGTGACAGGGCGGAATCTGGGGCCGCTGGTGAACCGAACCGAGGCTGAACCAGCGACGTCACTGGTAGTCGGCGGCGTCCGTTCACTCAGAATCACCGCAGTCAGTCTCGGCGGTCCCGACGTCGTCGGGGGCCGTCGTCCCAGATCTCCGGGATGCAGTCCGGGTGGATCCCACGGATCTGGTTCGTGGAGCCCCGCGAATCAAGCCACGGGTTCGTCTCGACCGGACTGGGAGCGCAGCGCCGCGATGCGGGCCTCCACCTCCTCGGGGGTCGCCGCGCCGGTCTCCAGGGCGTGGAGGAGGGCCGCCAGCGTGTCTTTCGTGGCAGTGTCCCGCGAGTCTGCTGGCGGAGCGTCGACCGGCGCGTCGAGCGGGGGCGCCACCACGACCGGAGACTCTGTCGGCTCCTCGCCGGCCGTCGCCCCGGGCGGCGCCATCTGCGACAGTGTGCGCCACAGGGCCGTGAGCCGCTCGTGGACGGCCTCGCGCTGAGTCTCCGTGGGCGCCGGCGAGTCGCCCTCCCGCATGGTGTCGCGCAGGCGGCGCACCTCCCCGGCGATGATCTCGCGCCCCTCCGGTGTCGCCGCGGCGCCCACCACGCGGCCGAGCTGCGCCAGAGTCTGCTCGAGCTGCCGCACGGCTCCCACCAGAGGAGCTGCGGCGCCCGCCTCCGGGGCCTTGCCCGCCAGCGCGTCGGCCAGCGCCGTGAAGGGGTTGGTGGCGCCGTCGGTGGGCTCCGGCGGCGCGTTCGTACCCTCGACCGGCGAGTCCGCATCAGCCGGCTCGGCCTTCTCCCGCGCGCGCCGCTGCAGCTCGTCGCCCAGATTCCGTATGCGGTCCGTCGCGGTCTGGAAGCCCTCCGCGATTCGGCGGCTCGTCTCCTGGAGCTTTGCCGCGAGGTCCTCCGGTTTCGCCTTGGGCCCTCCCAGCGGCTTGCCGTCGTCGCCGACCCCGATGGGGGCGGCGTACTTGTCGGGCTGCCCCACCGGGGTCTTCTCGGACGCCGGGATCGCCTCGCTCGCCGCGTTGTCGCGCTGGAGCTTCTGGAGAATCTCCTGCTCCTCGGGGGTCAGCTCCGGCATCACTGCTCCGTCATGTAGATGGTCGTGAACCCGGTGCCCGGGTCCACGTCGACCTTGAGGACCTTGAACTTCGTGCCCGGGCTGAACAGCACCTCCTGCTCGTTCTTGTAGAGCGAGAGGCTGGAGACGTCGCTGCCGGTCTTGGACTGGATCACGAACTTGGTGTTGCCCGTGAACGCGGCGCTCGGGGAGGCCGCCGTGCTGGTGAAGGCGTGCTCCGTCACAGTCTGGCCCGCCACATAGTTGTCGAGCACCGCGTCGGGCAGGTTGGCGCCCCGGTAGACCGTGCCCTGGAAGCTCGGGAGCTGCGCGAGGCCCGCCTCGGCGGCCTTGATGTAGGTGTCGTACTTCGCCAGCTCCGCCGGGTCGCCGTTGCGCAGCGCCGCGTTGATCTTCCAGTAGTCCTCCGACGTGTAGCCACGGATGGCGATGAGCTGGTCCATGGGGACGCTGGCGAGCTGCGGGTTGGCCGCGATGGCCTCCTGGACGGCCGTCGCATAGGCCGCGTACCGGTCGTCGCCGAACTTCGCCTTGAAGTCGGCCGCGCCGCTGTCCGAGCCCTTGCCGACCCCGAAGGAGTCCTCCAGGGCGGACATGGTCTTGGGGCCGAAGGAGGGGAGGGCGTCCACGTCGTCCCAGCTCGTGATCTTGCCCGCCGCGACCGCGTCCATGAAGGTCTGGGCCTTTGCCGTGCCAATCTGGGGCAGCGCCACCAGCTCGTCGTAGCTCATCGCCTTGAGCTGCGCCAGCGCCTGGTCCTGGCTCGCCGCCTTGGCCTGGGCGAGGTCCTGCGCCGCCTTGGCCGCCGCCTCCTCGTCGGCCTTGGCCTTGGCCGCAGCGGCCTCTGCCTCGACCGCGCCCTTGGTCTTGCTCGGGGACGCGATCTCGCCGGCGATGTTTCCGAGGAGGTTCTGGACGATGCTCTCGGGCTTGAGCTTCTCGCCCGCCGCCGCCTCTGCCAGGGCCAGCGCCTCGTCGTGGGACATGCCCCGGCCGAGCGCCACCAGGTAGGCGGCACCCCCGGCGCCCACCACGTCCTTCAGCGTGTCCGTGGCGGTGCTCACCCCGATGTTCAGCAGGCTCTGCCCCACCTGGGACTTGAGCAGGCCCTCCACGTACTTCGCCTGGCCCGCGCTGATGCCCATGGACAGGGCCGTCGTCAGCAGGGTCTCCGCGATCTTCTCGGGGGTCAGCGCCTTGCCCACCGCGTCGCCCGCGGCGTTGAGCGCCTCGTGGACCGGTTTGCCCTCCTCCACGGCTTGGATGAACGCGAGCGCCCCGGCCTGCCCCATGTCCTTGATCACGTAGGAGCCCACCGCCTGGAGGCCCTTGGTCGCCATGGTCTGGAGGATCTTGTTCTTGATGCCCGCCGTCGCGAGGCCCGCCGCGCCGCCCGACATGGCCAGCGCCGCGCCGACCCCGCCCTGGATGGCGCCCTCCAGGCCCTCCAAGCAGGCGTAGTCGAACAGCTCGGCGCTCGACTTGGCGGTCAGCTCGCCGTCCGGCCCCTGGTGGAAGTTGGACATGGCCCACTGGAGCTGCTTCGGGTCCATCTTCGAGAGCTGGTCCTGCGGGATGGGCTGCCCGGTATTCGGATCGATGAGCTGCCCGGTCGCGGGATCGATCTTCACGTACCCGAAGTTGGGCACGTACAAGGCGTCGTGGTCCCGCTCCAGGTCCTGCTCCGCGTTGCGCGCCGCCAGCTCGCCGCCGAAGTACGCGGCCCCGCCGAGGGTCGCCCCGATGGCGCCCGCCACGAGCATCGCCGCGAGGGGCGCGCCCGTGCCCATGGTCGCGACCGTGATGGCCACGGCGGCGATGGTCACGAGGCCGATGACGATGATGTCGCGCCACGGTCCGTTCCAGAAGTCGATGAACCACTGCTTGACGGAGTCCGGGATCAGCTCGACCAGGGCGTCGACCAGGGTGCAGATGGCCTGGACCGTCGCGTGGATGACGGCGTTGACCACCTGGCCTGCCAGCTCGACGCCCTTCGAGACCAGCTCCAGCGCCGCGATGTGGGCGTCGAACCACGCCTTGACCGCAGCCTCGGCCACGTCGAAGACCGCGTTGACGGCGGCCTCCGCCCTGTCGAACGCCTGGTTCACCTTGTCGACTGCCACCGTGTAGGCCGACTCCACGGCGGAGTGGAGCCCCTGCTCGATGGTAGTGACTGCGCTCTCCAGCGCCTCCTCGGCGGCGTTGACGCCCGCCTTGGCCAGGTCCGCCCCCTCCTGGATCTTCTGCTGCAGCGCGTTGCTCGCCTGCTGGATGGTCTGCTGGGCTCCATCGACGGCCTGGTTGAACGCCGCCCTGTAGCCAGCCGTCGCCTCGTCGAGGGAGCGCCCCCAGTCCTCGTTGATGAAGCCGACCGCCGCGATCAGGCCGTCGAGGACGGTGTTGACCGCGGTCTGGAAGGCCTCGATGAGCCCGTTGACGATGTCCGTGAGCTGCTGGACGCACGCCTGCAGGAAGCTCGAGACCGCGTCGATGGCCGTGCGGATGGCCTGCGCCGCCGCCGCGATCACCTGCTTGACCGCGTCCGCCACCGCCGAGATGGCGCCCTGGATGGCGTCCTTCACCCGGGCGAGGGCGTCCAGCGCGAGCTGCCGGAACCTGTCGAGCGCCGAGAGCGCTGCCTGCCGCGCCCGCTCCATGATGCCGATGACCGCGTCCCGCGCCTTGCGCAGGATGTTCATCGCCGCGTCGAGCAGGCTCTTCACGGCGCTGACCACCGCGTCGACGGCCCGCTCCATCCAGCTCTTGTTCTCTTGCTGCTTCTCGGCCTCGGCGCGCTTCTGGGCGGCCTCCTGCTCCGCCTGCGCGCGCTGCTGCTCGGCCTGCTGGACCCCCTGGTCCATCTGCTGGCGGTAGGCCTGCTCCCCCTGCTGGAGCTGCTGGTCCACCTCTGTTTGGCCCTGCGCCTGGAGCCGCGAGACCTCCTGGTCCGACTGGGAGTGCAGGCGCGAGACGTCCGCGTCGCTCTGGCTCTGGAGCTGCGCCACGTTCGCGTCGTGGCGCGCCTGGGCTGCCTGCTGCTGCTGCTGGAAGGACGCGTCCGCCTGGGCCGTGCTCTGCTCGAGGGCGCCCCGCTCCTGTTGCATCCGCGCCGTCGCCTGGGCCCGCTCGTCGGTCATGCGCGCCTGAGCCGCCGCGTCCGCCGCCTGCTGACGGGACGCCAGCTCCGTCGCCGCAGCCTGCCGCTGGGTGTCGTACTGGCTCAGCGCCTGGCCGTGCTGGTTCTGGTACTCGGGGAGCCACTGTCCCGTGAGGCTCGCGTCGAAGCGGGCCCCCTCCTGGTCGACGGCCTGCTGGTGGGTGGCCCGCGCGAGGCCGTGCTGGGCCTCCGCCTGGGTGCGCGCCATGGCCGCCTGGCTCGCCAGCTCCGCGGTCGCGACGTCCGCCGCCCTTCCTCCGTCCGCCCACCGCGCCTCCGCCTGGGCGCGAGCCTGGGCGGACGTCACCGGCGGCTGCTCGGTCTCCATGGCGCTGCGGGTCTGCGCCGCCTGCGCCGTGGCGGCGTCCAGGTGGCTCGCCGCAGTCTGCTCGCCGCGCGTGGCGAGCTCGGACATCTGCCCCTGCAGCGCCGCCGCCTTGGCCTCGATGGCGGGCATGGCGTCGGCCTGCATGCGCTGGGCGATGGACGCCTCCACGTTGGCGATGCCCTGCTCGCGCGTCGGTGCGCCTCCCGACGGTGCGCCGCCCGGGGGCGGGGAGGGGAACGTCACCTTGGGCAGCTCGAGGCCCTTCGACAGCTCCTTGGCTCGGGCCAGCTCCGGGGCGGCGATGGCGTCGAGGGTGAGCTCCGGCGCCGGTGGGAGCTGCGGTCTCTGGTCGAGCAGGGCAGCGCGGGCGAGGTCTGGCACGCGCGCGCCCGCCTCCTGGCGCAGCGCCGGGCCCGCAGCCTCCAAAGCCAGCACGCCCGGAGGAGGCGCGAAGGGCTGCGCCGCCGCCTGGGACCGGATCGCCTGGGCCGCCTGCGCCGCCTGGGCGGTCGCCGCGGTCTGCGCCTCGGGGCTCGCCGCCGTCGCGGCCTGGGGCTGGGGTCGCGCTGCCTCCCCCGCACGCTCCGCGGCGGCGCGGGCGTTGGCCGCCGCTGCCTGCGTCGCGAAGGCCGCCTGCTGCGTGGCGACGCCGGCCGCCCCCTGCTGCTCTGCCTGGGAGCCGCGGGCGCGCCCGTCGGACAGCACCTGGCCCTTGGGCGCCGCCGCCGCCGCCATGCGGCTCTGGGCCTCTCCACCGAGCGGGGCAAGCTGCGCCGCACGAGCCGCGGTGGCCTCCGTCGCCAGGCGGGAGCGGGTCTGGGCCTCCGCCGCGATGCCGCGGGTGGCTGCCGAGCGGTCCCCGGTCAGCGAGACCTCGGTCTGCGCGATGGAGCGCGCCTCGGGCACCCGCTCGCCGCCAGGCCGCGACACGGGCCGGACGTCGGGCGCCGCGCCAGGCGCAGCGGCGGTGCGCGCTGGCGCGGACCCGCCGAGCGCCGCCTGTGCGGGGGCGAGGGTGGGGGCGACGATGCCGTCTGGCCCCCCTTGAAGGGTGGCCTGCGCCGTTGAGACGCTCGGCCCGTCTGCGCGCGCCGGCGGGGGGGCCGCGGGGGCCGCCTCCACCACGGGGAGCGGCTCCGACGTGGGGACCGGGGCAACGCGAGTCGCGCCCATCTGGCCCGTGGTCTGCTCCAGCGCCGCCTTGCGCGCCGTATCGGCGCCAAGCCGCGCGGGGTCCGGCGCCCCGGCCGTCGGGGCCACCTGCCGGGCCGCCGCGGCGCCAGCGCCCTCCCGCAGGGGAGCCTCCGCCCGCGCGGCCTCCGCCTCCATGCCCCCAGCCTGACGCGCGGCCTCGGCGCGCGCCCGCGACACCGCCGGGTCCGCCTCGACGTGGCTCGCCAGGGCGCGCTGTCCAGCGACGTCGAGGCCGGTCTGAGCTGCAACGGCCTCCGGCGAGATCGACTCGGGCGTCACGTCCGGCAGCGGGGCCGACTCGGTCCTTGCGGTGATGGTGAAGCCCGGCTGGACGACCGCCTGGCCGGGGGCCGGTGGCTTGACCTGGGAGACGACCTTGGGTGGCAGCGGGATCGCCACCGGGGCTGGCCGCTTCGGCGCCGGGAGGGGCTGCTTCAGCGCGTCGAGCCTGCCCTTGAGCTCGGCCGCGCCCGGGAGGCGGGCGGCGCGGGCCTGGGCGTCGGCGGCCGGCGCCTGGGACGGCGCGGGCCGTGTGACCTGGGCGAGCACCTGCGCCGCCAGCGGTGCCACGACGGGCGCGACCTGGGCCGCGAGGGTCGCCAGCGCCTCTCCGGCCGCCGCCACCACCTGCTGGGCGACGGGGCTCTCCGGTGCGGGCGTCCTCTCTGTCTGAGGGGCGATCTCGGCTGCCTTCGGACGCTCTTCGGCCGTCTTCTCTTCCGCGGAAGGCAGCAGCGCCTCAGGCGCCGCCTCCGGCGGCATCTCGGGCAGGAGCTCGTCCGCGAGTCGCTGCGGATCGAGCGCGGGCTCCAGCTCGGGCGCCGGGGCCAGCGCGGGCTCGGATGCCGGCTCCTGCGCCTCCCGCGCCTCTCTCGCGCCAGGCTCCGCCTCCACCTGAGCCGGCCGCGCCAGGAGCGCGCCCCGTGCCGCGGCGTCGACGGCCGGTGCACGCGCCGCCAGCGCAGGGTCCAGCTCTGTCGTCGCGCCGGGCTCGCCCTCTCGCGCCACCTCTTCGGTGGCCTGGTCGCGGTCGAAGGCCTCCTCCTCGCGCTCTGCCTGGCCGGCGTGGTCCTCCTCGCGCTTCACGGCGTCGGCGGCGACGGTCACGTCCAGCGGGAGCCCCGCCGTCTTCTTGGTCTCGGGGGCCTGCTCCCGGTGCTCCTCGCGCCGGCCCGGCGCCGGCGCGGCCGGGCGCGAACCCAGCGCCCCGACGGAGCCCATCACCTCGGAGATCAGGCCCTGGAGGCTCTGCATGTCGAGGGCGGCCACGGCCCGGTCTGCCGCCTGCTGGACGGTGCGAGCCGCCAGATCCTGGGGCCCCTCCTGCTGCGCTCCGCGCTCCCCCCGCTCCTGCCCCAGCAGCTCGTCCACCGCCTCAGAGGCCCGCCGCGATGCCAGATCCACGACCCGGGCGACCGCCTCCACGTCCTGGGGCGACGCCTTCCCCTGCCCCAGGAGCTGCTGGAGCGAGCGCCCCAGCGCCGCCGCCGACGGGCTCTTCTGGTGCTGCCGGACCAGCTCGCCGGCTTGCCACCGCGCCTCCAGGCGCTTCTTGGCAGCCTGGCTCTGCTTCTGGCGCAGCGAGAGGGCGTCGAGGTTGCGGGCGCTCTTCTTGGCCTGACCCATGGTGGACCTCACTCGTCCCCGGCTGCTGTCGCCGGGCTCGTCGGATTCGTCGGGTTCAACGGTGCAACGGGCGGGGCGGTGATCGGGAAGTTGCGCGTGCGGAACACCTTGCCCATGGCCCGGCACTCCCGCTCGCACGCCTCCTCGAGGCGCTCCGAGTCCAGCGGGGTGCCCAGCTCGCAGGCGCGGTAGGCGGCCCGTAGCAGGGCGTTCTTGATGTTGCCGCCCGCAAGCTCGTAGTCGTCGGCGATCAGCTCCAGCGACACGTCGGGCGCGAGCGGCGCCTCGGGGGGCAGGAGCGTGCGCCAGATGCGCAGCCGCTCGTCCGCGTCGGGGAAGGGGAAGCTGATGCGGAACTGGATGCGCCGGATCAGCGCCTCGTCCAGGGCCCCGAACAGGTTGGTCGTCAGCACGACGATGCCCTCGAAGCGCTCGATCTCCTGCAACAGGAGGTTGACCTCCATGTTGGCGTAGCGATCCGTCGAGGACTTGGTGTCCGACGTGCGCCGCGAGAACAGGGCGTCGGCCTCGTCGAAGAGCAGCATGGCGTGCGACGCCCGCGCCCGCGCGAACAGCTCCTCGATGTGCTTCTCGGTCTCACCGACGTACTTGCTGACGATGCGCGGGATGCTGACCCGGAACAGGCTCTTTGACAGCTCCGTGGCCAGGATCTCCGCCGTCAGCGTCTTGCCCGTGCCAGGGGGGCCGTCGAAGAGGGAGACCAGGCCCTTGCCGGTGACCAGCTTGCGCCCGAAGCCCCACCGGTTCATCACGTACTCGCGGTTCCGTGCGGCTGCCAGCAGCTCGCGCACCTGGGTCATCTCGTCCTCGGGGAGCACCAGGTCGTCCAGGGTCAGGTTGATGTTGGACTTGACCGAGAACTCGTCGAGCGAGTAGCGGAGCTGGGTGGCCGCCGCCTCCCGGAGCAGCGCCATGTCGATGACCGGGTCGCGCGGGTTGCGGTTGAGCGCCTTGTTGAGCGCCACGACCACCGCGTTCTTGATGGTGCCGCCCGAGAAGCGGAACTCGTTGGCCAGCGTCGGGATGTCCACGTCCGGCGACAGGGGGGCGTCCGGCGGCAGGTGGCACTCCCAGAGCTGCTCGCGGTACTCCGGCGTCGGGATGTCGAAGTCGAAGCGGTAGACGATGCGCCGCTCCAGGGCGAAGTCCATGACCTGCGGCAGGTTGGTGGTCAGCACGATGATGCCGCGGGACTGCTCCAGCGCACCGAGCAGCGCCGACAGGCGGCTCCCCCGCTCCCGGAAGAGGGACTCGCAGTCGTCGAAGAGGACCACCGCGTGGTGCAGGTCCGCTTCACGGAAGAGGGCGGCCACGATGGGCTCGACGCCCTCCTGGTTCTCCGCCAGCCGGTCGCTGTGTACGCGCAGCAGCGGGCGGCCCAGCTCGTTGGCCAGGGCGTTTGCCAGCAGGGTCTTGCCCGTCCCCGGCTCCCCGGCCAGCAGGAGCACGATGCCCTTGCCGTAGGGCATCACGTTGTCGAAGCCGTAGGTCTCCAGCGCCGAGCGGTAGAGGTCGTGGTGCTGGACCAGATCCATGACCTCCCGCAGCCGCTCTTTCGGCAGCACCACCTCGTGGAGCTCCACGGACGGATGCGTCAGCGCGCAGAAGGGCCGCACCTGCTCGTCGATGCTCACCCGCCCGAGCACGTGGTCCACGATGCGCGTCGGGACCGTCAGGAGCCGCTCCAGCAAGGGGGCGTCGGGCTGCCCGGGCGGCGCGAGCGTGTCGAGCAGCCCCTCCCGGCGTAGGGTGGCCGTGTCGTCGAAGAGCGCCCGCATCTGGAGCCGCTCCTCGCTGGTCTGCGCGAGGATCCGCAGGGCCAGCCCCACCGTGCACCGGTCGAGGAGCCAGGCGTCGGCGAGCTTGCGGAGCTGGGCGGGGATCTCGGGGTCGAGGTAGGGCGCCAGCGCCAGGACGAGGACGGCCTCCTCCTGCTGCGTGAGCTGGAAGCGCTCGACGATGGCAGGCAGGTGCAGGCGGAGGTGCGCCTCGCGGGCCTCCTCCACCTTCCTGCGGGCAGCCAGGTGCAGCGCGGTGAGGTTCTCCAGCATGCGGGTGGCCGCGTCGTTGCCCTTGCCGCCCTGGAGGTGCTCCGTCAGCGCGATGCGCCCGCGCAGGGTGTCGAGCTTGAGTGCGATGAGCTGCTCGTTGGCGCGCCGCTCCTCCGCCGAGCGATCGGGCTTGGGCTGGGCCTGGGGCTCGACCCGGGAGCCGAGGCGCCTGCGACGGATCTCCGTGATTGTCCTGGACTTCTTCGGGGCGTCGGCGGCGCCCGCGGTCTGGTCTGACATCATCGGAGCCCTCGGGGAGACCCGCGTCCACGGAAATGGCGACGGGCCTACTCTAACCCACGCGCTGCCTGGGCGCCACGACGGTTTTCAGGTGTCGCGGCGAGAGATCGGGGCGTCTCGTCACCGCAGCGGGTGGGTCTCCAGATCCTCGACGATGCGGGCCGAGGGGTCCACCCCGTAGACGAGAGCGAGGCTCTCGAGTCCGCCCGGGCACCAGGCGTTGACCTCGATGAGGCGCCCCCCGGCCAGGTCCAGGCCGGCCAGGAGCACGCCCTCGGCCACGAGGCGCGGCCCGACCGCGTCGATGACCGCCAGGTCGCCCGCGTCCAGTCCGCAGGCCTCGCGGGTGCCGCCCGCCGAGAGGTTGTTCCGCAGGTCCCCCTCGGCCCGCCGGCGCAGGTAGACCGAGGGCTGGCCGGGCCTGACCATGAAGGGGCGACCGCGCCACAGCAGGACGCGCTTGTCGCCGTCGGTGAGCGCCGCGTCGATGCGCTCCTGGGCGATCACCCATCCCGTCCGCGCGAGCATCCCCACCATGGCGGGCAGATTCGGCGCCATCGGAGAGTCCACGAAGAGGACGCCGTCGCCTCCGTAGCCTGACGCGGGTTTGAGGACGGCAGGTGAGCCGAGAGCGCCAAGGAACGCGCGGATTCGAGCAAGATCGCGCGATACGACCATGCGGGGGCGAAGGTGGGCGGGTACGCCGAGCATCCACGTCGGGTGGGCGACGCGCTCGGCGCCTGCCGGGTCGTTGACGAGGGGCGGGCCCGCGAGCAGCCGGGCGAAGGGCGCGAGGGGGCTCGGGATTCGCTCCGTCCACGTGGCGTAGCGGTCTGCCGGGTTGACCCGCAGCACCACCAGATCGAAGGCGTCGAGCGCGGCCGTGGCGCGGTGAGCGCGCCCCTGGGTCACTGCATCGACGAGAGGCGAAGGGCCGGTCTCCACTCGAGCGTGGACGCGGGCCTGATCGTCGGCCTCCAGGTCGAGCCAGTCGGCGACGGCGACCTGGTGGCCGCGCTCCTCGAAGGCCGCGATCAGGCGCCCGGTGGTGCCATCCGCGCGCTGGGCTCGGAGCCAGCCCAGCACGAACAGCGCGCGCATCAGTTCCCGAAGCGGATGACGTGGTCGGACGGGGCGGTGACCTGCTCGGCGGGCGCGAGCGCGATGCCCGCCCCGACGGCGGCGCCCGCGACCACGACGCCCGTGATCGTCCAGAACCACCAGGTCTCATAGAACTCGGGGCCCGAGGAGACGATCGGCTCCGTCGTGGCGACCTGGACGGGGGCGAGCTTCTCCAGCTCGAACACCAGGTCGATGGGCTCGCCGGCGAGCACGTCGAGCTTGCGGACGGAGTCCCGGTAGCCCTCCTTGCTCACGCGCAGCATGTGCTGCCCCGCGGGCACCAGGCCATCGAAGGGGGTCTTGCCGATGACGTTCTTGTTCACCTGGACGGCGGCCCCCTCGACGTTGGTGGTCAGCACCCGCAGGATGCCGTCGCTGGCGATGAGGTCCGCCTCGACCTCCATGGACTTGCCCTTCTTGACCTCGAGCTGGAGCTCGAAGCGCGAGAAGCCGCGCTTGGTCAGCACGACCGTGTGCTTGCCCGGAGCCACGGGGATGGGCTCCTCATAGGGCACGGTCGCGACCTTCTGCCCATCGACCAGGATGTCGGCGCCCACGGTGGTCGAGTAGACGACGATGAAGCCGGACGCGGGGGGCTTGGGGGCCGCGAGCGCCGGCACGAGGGCGCAGACGAAGGTCACCGTGACGAGGCTGGCGACGAAGCGACGGGGCATCCTTCACTCTCCCGCGGGTGGATCACCGGAGCACCCGTCGAAGATACGGGAGGGCGCGCAGGGGGTCAACGTGGGGTCAGTCGGCCCATGATGGGGTCGCGCACCCGCACGGCTTCTGGCTGACGGGGAACTGGTAGCGGCCGTCGGCCGTCGAGAGGAAGATGCGGCCGCCATCTCTGCTGCTGACGAAGGCAATGTACCGGCCGTCGGGCGACCACGTGGGGTCCTTGTTGAAGCCCTGGTCTTGCGTGATGCGGCGGATACTGCCGGACTGGTCCACGGTGAAGATGTCGCTTGTCGCGTCATCCATGCCGGCGAAGACGATGAGACCCTCGGGCCCGAAGTCGGGAGTCGTGTTGTAGGCGCCGGCCATGGTGACGCGGCGCTGGCCGCTGCCGTCGGCGTTCATCACGTAGATCTGGGGGCCGCCGGCGCGGTTGGACACGAAGGCGATCTGGCCGCCGTCCGGGGACCAGGACGGTGACACGTTGTCGCCGTCGCCGTTGGTCAGGTTCCTGATCAGGTTGCCGCCCGAGTCCATCAGCCAGATGTCGGAGCCGCCCCCCGTGTCGACGCTGACGGCGATCTGGCCGCCCGGGCCCATGTCCGCCTTGCGGAACTTGCCGTTCCCCTTCGAGAGCTGCTTCTTGCCGATGTAGACCTGGGGGTCCTCGCCGTCGCCCATCGAGGTATAGATGAGGCCCCCGCCCGCGAAGCTCGGGAACATGTTGCTCCGCTCGTTGGAGACGACGGCGCCCGCGCCGTGGCCGTCCATGTCCATGACGAAGAGGCTCCGGGACCAGTCCCCGGTCTTGGCCGAGTAGCAGATCTTCGTGCCGAAGACCCCGGGTACGCCCGTCAGCGCGAGGATCAGCGCGTTGGCGAACTCGTGGACCTTGGCCCGGACCTCGCCCCGTGGCACCCCCGAGAAGGTGCTCGGCGAGACCGACACCATGGTCTTGTCGTAGACGTTGAAGAACCGGAACTTGAGGTTGTAGGGGCCGCTGCCCCGGACCTCGGCCTTGACAAGGTACTTGGCGCCCACGTTGAACCAGTCGGGGAACTTGGGCGCCTCCAGGGGCTCGCCGGGGTCCGCGATGAAGGTCTTGGGCTTCAGGATGTTGAAGAAGCCCGAGAGCATCATGTCGTTGCGCAGCACCTCCCCGACCATGGCGCACACCTCGCCGGCCCCTTCACACAGCGGGTCCGGGATGGCGATGGGGTCCGGCTCCTTCTGCGCGGGGCCGATCACCACCTGGACCGAGTTGGTCGGCAGGTCGGGCAGGGCGCCTCCGGTCTGGGCGTGGGCCGTGGTGCTCAGTGCGATGATGGCGAGGGCGAGGGTCTTGTTCATGGTCGTTCCTGTCGGGTGGCGGTCCCGGAGCGGCGACTCTAGTGCCCCGACGGGGGCGCGTCAAAATGGACGAACGAGTCACGGAGGGGCGGGCATTGACGGGGGTCGGAGGCTCGGGCCACAGTGGCGGCCATGCCGTGGTCCGACGAGCGCATCCACCGGGTCCAGCAGGTCGTCGTTGCGCTGCTGGCGGTGGGGGCCCACGCCACCGCGCTGGCTGGGGGCTTCCTCTTCGACGACGCCCAGGCCGTCGTGGCGGCCCGCGGCGCCCGGTGGCCCGTGGACCTGGCGGCGATCTTCGGGCAGCCGACCTGGGGGGACTCCGCCGCGTATGCGCACGTCGGGCTCTGGCGGCCCCTGGTCACGCTCAGCTTCGCGCTGACCGAGGGGGTGTTCGGGCTGGAGCCGCTCGCGTACCGGAGCATCAACCTCGCGCTGCATGTCGGGGCGTCCTTGGCGCTGCTGGCTCTTGCGCGGCGGCTGGTCGGTGCCCGGGCGGCGCTCGTCGCCGCGGTGTATGCGGTGCACCCCGCGACCACGGAGGCCATCGCCATCGCGGGCAACCGCACGGAGGGCGCCTGCGCGGTCCTGTTCCTGGTGGGGCTCGTGCACGTCGCCCAGGTCTGCGAGGGGCGCCGGTCGAGCGTGGCGTGGGCGGTCGCTGCCTTTGCGGGGGCCCTGCTGTCGAAGGAGAGCGGCATCACGTTCCTCCCTGCGGCGGCGCTGCTGGTCGCCGCGCTTCGTGCCCGGGGCGAGGTGCGGGCGCCTCGTCTGGTCGGCTGGGGAGGCGGGGCGCTGCTCGCGGTCACCGCCCTCTGGCTGGTCGCTCGGGTGATCGCGCTCGCCTCGCCGTTCGGCGGCGCGATCTCGCCCGTGGACAACCCCATCGCGGCCGGCGGGATTCCGAACCGGCTCCTGACGCCCATGAAGGTGGTCGCCGTGGCCTCGGAGTCGCTGGTCCTGCCGCTGCGGCTCAGCGCGGACTACACCTGGGCGGTGATCACCCCGGCCACCTGGGGAGATCCGAGCGCCTGGGCGGGGCTGGTAGTAGTGATTGCGGTCGTGGCCGGGGCGATCCGGTGGTGGAGGCGTCCGGTGGGGCTTGGCCTTGGGCTGCTGGCCGTCACCTGGTCGGTGGCGTCGAGCGTGGTGGTGGTGTCCACGGTCATCTACGGGGACCGCTTGCTCACGCTCCCGCTGGCGGGGCTGGCGCTGGCCGTAGGGGCGCTCGCCACACGGCGCTGGGCGCGCTGGCTCGTCGTCGCGTGGACCATCGCGCTGGGGGCGAGGTCCGTGGAGTGGGGGACCGCGTTCATCGACGAGAGGACGCTCTTCGAGCGGAGCCTGGAGGCGAGGCCCGGGTCTGCGCGGTTGGAGGCCAACCTGGGGAGGCTGCTGCTCCACGCGGGGGAGCGTCCCGGTGCCCGGGCGCACCTGGCTCGGGCGCTCCAGATCCACCCCGGCGGGGTCGAGGCGCGGCAGACCCTGGCGGCGCTCGTCGCCGACGATGGCGACCTGGAGGGAGCCGTGCGCCTGCTGGAGGAGGCCGTCGCGCTGCGCCAGGGGCGCGACGGGCGGGCTGCGAACAACCTGTGCGCCATGCGGCTGCGGGCGGGGCGCGTGGAGGGGGCGGAGGCCGCCTGCCGGCAGGCGGTGGCGGCCGAGCCGGGGCTCGCGGTGGCCTGGGCGAACCTGGGCGCGGCGCTTGACGCCCAGGGGCGGCGGGCCGATGCCCGCGCGGCCCACGACCGGGCGCTGGAGCTGGCGCCGGGCGACGTTGCGGTGCTCGACCGGCGCGGGGCGCACCTCGTCGCCGCCGGGGACCTGGACGGCCTGTGGGAGACGATGGTCCGCCGGTGGCGCGCGCGGCCGGGCCCTGCCGAGCTGGCGGACGACCTCGTGCGGCTGACGTTGCGGCTGGCGGACGACGCCATGCGGAAGGGGCAGGGCGCGCGGGCCAGGTCGCTGCTCGTGACGGCGTGGGAGGTCCTCCCCGGGCGCGGAGAGATCGCGGCGCAGCGGGCGGGCGTGGAGGTGGCGGCGGGGCGCTTGGACGAGGCGCGTCGCTGGGCGATGGAGGCGGTGCGGGCGGGCGTCGCGCTGCCTGCGGCCCTCGACGCTGCGCTACGGGGACGGTGAGCGCCGCGAGCGGTTTCGCTCCTCGTGCGGGCGTGCGCGAGAAGTTGAAGGGCACCCCTCGAATCCGGGAATCGGAGGTGTATAGTGACCGGCCGCGGCCCCCTGGGTCGCGTTGGAGCTGGCAGCGCGGTGGACCGCGCAGGCCGGCAGCGTGTCGGGCGGTGGCGCGGTGGCGCCATCAGGCTGCCCATGGATTGGAGGAGATGGTGATGAGGCGAGCGATGCTCTCCGTGTTGGCTTCCCTGGCGTGCCTGGCTCCGGCCGTGGCCCTCGGCCAGGCGAACCCGACCGACTCGTGCGGTGGCTTCTTCGAGTGTGCGCAGGGGTGTGCCGACGGCGACGACGCCTGCATCAACGGGTGCGTGCCGGCTGATGCCGCCGAGCTCCAGCTCTTGGGCTCTCTGGTCGATTGCCTCGATCTGAACTGCGGCGACGTGGTCGACCAGGCGGCGTACCAGGCGTGTGCCGACCAGATGTGCATGCCCGAGATCGATGCGTGCTTCGCCGGAGCGGGCGGTGCGACCTGCGCGGACTTCTTCGACTGCGCCGCCGGCTGCGCCGAGGGCGACCAGGCCTGCATCGACGGGTGCGTACCGAGCGACGCGGCGGAGTACCAGCTCCTGGTGGACCTCGTGGACTGCCTCGATCTCAACTGCGGGACCATCGTGGACCAGGCAGCGTTCCAGGCCTGCGCCGAGCAGAAGTGCGCCGCGCAGATGAGCGGCTGCTTCGGAGGCGGTGGCGGCGGCGGGGGCTCCTGCGTCGGAGCGTGCGGTGGCGCGTCGGCCGATGGCTCCTGCTACTGCGATGCCGACTGTGCCCAGTATGGCGACTGCTGCGGCGACTATGCGCAGGCCTGTGGTGGGGGCGGCGGTGGGGACTCCTGTGCCGGGGCCTGTGGCGGTCAGGCCGCCGCTGGCTGCTGGTGCGACTCTGAGTGCGCGCAGTTCGGGGACTGCTGCGGCGACTACGCGCAGGTGTGCGGCGGCGGAGGTGGCGGTGGCGCGTCGTCGTGTGTGGGCAACTGCGGCGGTCAGGCGTCCGGCGGGTGCTACTGTGACGCGGAGTGTGTGCAGTACGGCGACTGCTGCGGCGACTACGCGCAGGTGTGCGGCGGCGGAGGTGGCGGTGGCGCGT
>BTVJ01000045.1:0-63142 GCA_045863395.1 Myxococcales bacterium | reverse complement strand
GCGCCACCTACGGCGACTGCTGCTCCGACGCCTGCGCCCAGTGCGGCTACTGCGGCGGAGGAGGCACCACGCCCAACTCGTGCAAGGGCGTCTGCGGCGGCCAAGCCTCCGGGGGCTGCTGGTGCGACTCCACCTGCGTGTCCTCGGGCGACTGCTGCTCCGACGCCTGCGCCCAGTGCGGCTACTGCGGCGGAGGAGGCACCACGCCCAACTCGTGCAAGGGCGTCTGCGGCGGCCAAGCCTCCGGGGGCTGCTGGTGCGACTCCACCTGCGTGTCCTCGGGCGACTGCTGCTCCGACGCCTGCGCCCAGTGCGGCTACTGTGGCGGAGGAGGCACCACGCCCAACTCGTGCAAGGGCGTCTGCGGGAAGCAGGCTTCTGGAGGCTGCTGGTGCGACTCCACCTGCGTGTCCTCGGGCGACTGCTGCTCCGATGCTTGCGCCCAGTGCGGGTACTGCGGCGGGGGTGGGGGCACTGCGAGCTGCACTGGGTACTGTGGCAACCAGGCTCCTTCTGGCTGCTGGTGCGATTCGACCTGCGCAAGCTACGGCGACTGCTGCACGGACGTGTGCGCGAAGTGCGGCTACTGTGGGTAGTCACCCCGCGGACTCGCCAAGCCGTGGAATTTAGCTTGCCCGTGTAGAGGCGCTGCGACATCCTGAGGAGTGCGGCGCGGGAGCTGTGCATGGAGTCGGCTGAGCACCCAACAGGGCCTGGCGCCAGTTGGTGACTCGCTTGCCAACGCGCGCGGTTGGGTGCCACTCCTCCGCCGCAGACGAGGCATTCGGACGCGACCAGGTCGTGAGTGGTGACGCGCGGAAGCAATCACAGGAGTCGAAAATGATCCTGCTATCCCGGCCCGTTTGCGCACTCAGCTATCTGGGCGCCGCGATGCTGCTCATGGCGCTCCTTGCAGGGGGCTGCGACTCGTCCAAGGGCACGACGACCGGCGTCGTCCTGGACCCCTATGGGGTCCCCTACGGGATCGATGCCGGAGGTGGTGGGGGCCTACCATCATCGCCGTTTTCGGACCCCATGGGGTGCATCCCCAACTGCGGCAGCCGGGAGTGTGGCTCGAACGGTTGCGGAGGATCCTGCGGGACCTGCGCCGCGGGGTTCGCCTGTGGGCCGGTGGGAAGCTGCGTAGCCTCCGACTGTGTGCCAGCGTGTGACGACAAGCACTGTGGAGATGATGGTTGCGGCGGCTCGTGCGGGACCTGTCCCCTCGGCGAGACGTGCAACAGCAACGGGATCTGCGGGAGCCCCTGCGAGCCCGATTGCACGAGCGTCGCGTGCGGGGACGACGGATGCGGAGGGTCGTGCGGCGAGTGCGCTCCAGGCTCGGTGTGCAACACCACCGGGCAGTGCGTTTCAGCCTGCATTCCAGATTGCTCAGGGAAGATCTGTGGTCCCGACGGCTGCGGGGGCATTTGCGGCACCTGCCTCGCTGGCCAGACCTGCACCGCGCTTGGCCAGTGCCAGGGAGGGGCCTGCGTCCCGAACTGCGCCAACAAGCAGTGCGGACCGGATGGCTGCGGGGACACGTGCGGGAGCTGTCCGTCGGGATCCTTCTGCAACGCCGCGTCGGAGTGCCAGGCGTCAGGCGGCTGCATCCCTGCCTGCGCGGGAAAAGCCTGCGGGCCGGACGGGTGCGGTGGGGTCTGCGGCACGTGTGGAGCTGGCAAGAAGTGCAACACGAGTGGGCAGTGCCAGGAGGCAGGGGGTGGCTGCACGCCAAACTGCGCCGGGAAGCAGTGTGGTTCGGATGGATGCGGCGGAACTTGTGGAGGCTGTCCCGCGGGCCAGACGTGTGACGCGGCGGGCAAATGCACGGGTGGGTCCGGATGCACGCCAAGCTGCGCAGGGAAGTCGTGCGGCTCCGACGGCTGCGGGGGCCTGTGCGGCACCTGCCCAGCGGGACAGGCCTGCGGCGCGACGGGCCAGTGCACGGGCGGGGGAGGTGGCGCCGCTGAGTGCGCCGGGAAGTGCGGCGGTCAAGGCGCGTCGGGCTGCTGGTGCGATGACACCTGCGTTGGGATGGGAGACTGCTGTGCCGACGCCTGCGCCTCCTGCGGCTACTGCGGTGGTGGGGGCGGCGGAGGCGGAGGCGGAGCATCGAGCTGCGCCGGGATGTGCGGAGGACAGGCACCGGGCGGATGCTGGTGCGACTCATCCTGTCCGACCACTGGCGATTGCTGCACGGACGCATGCGGAGTGTGCGGCTACTGCGGCGGAGGCGGGGGCGGGGGCGGGGGCGGAGGCTCCTCGTGCGCAGGCAAGTGCGGCGGTCAGTCGGCAGACGGTCAGTGCTTCTGTGACGCCGACTGTGTCTCCTATGGCGACTGCTGCTCCGATGCATGCACGGCCTGCGGCGTGTGCGGGGGAGGCGGAGGCGGCGGCGGAGGAGCATGTACTGGTAACTGTGGTGGCGCCGGCGCCACCGGTGACTGTTACTGCGACGCGGACTGTGTCAGCTATGGCGACTGTTGCGCCGACGCATGCACGACCTGCGGATACTGCGCAGGGGGCGGGGGCGGCGGCGGTGGTGGCCCATGCACCGGAAAGTGCGGCGGCGCTGGGTCCAGTGGCAACTGCTACTGTGACTCGCAGTGCGTCAGCTTCGGGGACTGCTGCTCGGACGCCTGCGCAACGTGCGGCTACTGCGGCGGAGGGGGCGGAACGACCTACTGCGTAGGAAAATGCGGAGGCCAAGGCCCCGGGTGCTGGTGCGACTCTCTCTGCCCACTAGCTGGGGACTGCTGCCCGGACGCATGCGGAGCATGCGGGGCGTGCTTCTAGTACATCGTCCGGCAGGCTCCTTGACGGGGTCAGCAACAAGGTGCTGCACGCCCCTCATGACCGCCTTCGGGCGGCTCGGCCCCGGCCAACCCAGGGAGGTACTAGTAGGGCGTCGCCGAAGTAATGATGCAACCGGGGGGGCCGATCCATCCCCGCCAGGCGCCCGGCCCAAGCTTGAAATACCATGAGTATTCCGGCGCTTGGGCCGAACGCCTGGCGGGGCGCCTCGACCCTCCGGATTGCATCATTACTTTTGCGACGCCCTACTAGGAGTACCTCCGCGGGGTTGGCCGAGGCTGGTCCGCCGCGAACTCGGCGCATGAGGCCGCGCCCATATTCGTTGCTGACCCTCTGAGCATCGAGAGGGCTGAATTGCCCCGTCGGGCGCAACGCACCACCTCGAATTGTTACTAGTATTCAGTGGGTTGGAGGTTGCGACTGGCGGGGAAGCGACGGCCCTCGAGTGGCAGGGAGGGCGGAGCCAAGCAACGCATCGCGTGACAAGCCCGACGGTGACTCATCACCGACTCGCCGCTGCGGGAGGTGTCGTCGAACCGCGCTGCCCATCGCACCCGGACCCGGCACCAGTCGCCATGCCGCCAGTCTCCGCTGGGAGCCCGAACCGCGGCCCCTGCGCAGCACCCACGCGGCGCCTGCGTCAGCGTAGCTCCATCCATCGCCCGCAGGTGGGGCAAGGGGTCTTCCCCCGATTCTGGGCAGAGCGGCGCACCTCGATCTTGACACCGCAGGTCCGGCACTCATGGTAGCGCTTGCGCTCGGAACCACCCTCTCCCCGTCCCCGTGGCCCACGAGCCGCACTCGCCCTCGTAGAGCCCCACAGCTCCACGGGCGTGCCGAACTGCCAAAACGGGTCGTCATCGGCCAGAACACCGCGCGCTCTGCCTCCCCCGCTCGGAGGGCTGCCTGCCGAGGCGCCCGCCGGGGTCGAGTGCCCCCGCGCGGGGCCGGCGCCCGACGCGATTCGCTGGCCCCCACCCTGCTGTCCGGACCGTTGACGGTCTCGACCCGGGCCACCTCGCCCACCCTGTCGACCTCCCGGGCGCCCGCTCAGGTCACCGCCGGTCGCCTGCGCCTCCCCTGGGGCCCCCGAGGTCGGTGGCTCGCTCCTCCGATTACCTGGCGGGGCGATCTCCTCCACGTCATCGTCGTCGTGTACGGGCCCGAGAGGCTGTGACCCCACGACCAGGTTCCTCCCCGATACCGACCGCTCCACGCCTGCAGGCCCGGACTTCCGCGGCCTGTTGCGATGATCCTGCTGCCGAGACACTGCACCCTCCTTGGTGGGTCCAAGCCCGGCCGCGCCTCCAAGCGCGCCGAGCCGATCACGAATTCAGACACCACGAACCGCGAAGCCCCAGCCCTGGGCCTCCGGCCGGTCAGACGCGAAGAGCCGCGACCAGCACAAGCCCGGGATGCAAGAGCGGGGAGCAGCCTGGGTTCCCTCTGGGCGTAAACGCTGCTCCAGCTGCACCACACACTCGCGCCGGGGCCAACTTGGCTACTAGACCCGACGCGACATGACGATCAGGTCCACATACTCCCCGCTGTCCAGGCGCACCTCGTCAGCCAACGTGGCTTCTCGCTCAAAGCCCCGGTGCAAGTAGAGCCGTATGGCGCGTTCATTGGATCGGTAGACCTGCAACGACAGCTTCTCGATGTATGGGTTGGTTCGCGCCCAGTCGATCCCCTGGTCGAGCAGCGCTCCCCCGACGCCGCCCCCCCACACGTCCCGTAACACACCCATGCCCAGGTGTCCCACGTGCCGGTTCCGCTTGAAGTAGCCACCATAGATGCTGAGGGTCCCAATGATGCGCCGATCCGTCTCCGCTACCAGGTACACGCTGTTCTGGCTCACGCGAAACCGTCGCAGAAAGACGGCCTCCTGGTCCTCGTCGCTGTGGAAGTCCTCCGGACCCTGGAGGAGAAACTCCGTCTCCCGAAAGACGCGCTGCTTGAACTGGAGCAACCGCGCAGCATCGGACTCCCGGCCAGGCCGCACCATGAAGAACCCACCCCAGGGGTCCGCATAGCGGGCACGGATAGGCTCATCCATGGCAGGGTTGCGCTCGGGACGGCGCGTACCGAGCACCAGCCGCCCGCGTCGAGGCCAGGCTTGTTCGCCCCCCAGCGGCGGCGCCGATCACTGTGTGGGCCGACTTCACACCACGGTCAGCGCAAGTTCCGGTCAGTTCGCCCATTCAGCCAGATCCGTTGAACACATCGTGAGAGCAATCGAGGCGCAGCGCCTCGATGGACCACACACACACATCGCTGAGGCTACCACGGCGCCCCACCTGCCAGCAACGCCGCCGACCGGCTCAGGACCGCGTCACCGACGTTGGAGCGCGCCGGGCGCTCACACGGCTGGCCTCAACCGATCATCCGCAGCAACATGAGGATGGCCAGCACGTTGAGCACGACGATGATGATCAGCGCAGCCACCTGGACCGCAGCCTGGCTGCGGCTCATGGTCGGACGGCCATCCTCCGCATCGGTGTCGGGGTCTTCACCTTGCTCCCGCCGAAACGTTCGGAAGCCACGGCGGACGAGCTGGTAGCCGAGCGCAACGCTCAGCAGCATCCACAAGACCATGACGGCGAAGATCCCGCCGATGACGAAGAGCAACGTCCGCTTGGTGTCGGCCACCCTGACTGCGAGCGCTGCCTCGTCATGGGCGCTGGTGTCGAGCAGCACGACCGCGGACTGGGGCTCGAAGCGCATGCGGCTCCCAAGGAGGTCGATGAGCCGGGCAAGCTCGCCAGCCCCGAGGGCGCCGTCCGGCGGAACGGCTGCCAGCCAAGGGCTCAGATCGCTGTCCTGTGCGTGCGCCCTCAAGGGTGACGTGCCCCGCTCCGAGCGCATGACGACGGCGGTCGCCCAGGCTCCGCCGGGCATGGCGGGGTGATACGCGCACTGGAGGCGCCACACACCCGTCGCCGGGATCGGAACCTCGAGGGTGGCTCGCCCCCCCTGAAGCGCGTGGGTCTCGGACCACGCGACGACTCCGCCGCCCCAGAGGTCGCAATACACCAGCTCATCATCGTAGTAGGAGCGCACCACGAAGCGGGCCGGCACGTCCGCGCCAGTGGGGAGGATCGCCAGCGCCGGTGACAGTGCGGTCTTCACGGTGGCCGGATCCAGGGTCGACGTGTGCTCGGATCGCTCGCCAGAGGGCGCGACCAGCGCAAGGTGGAGGACCTGGCGGCTCGACGCCTTGAGCTCTCCGAGCGAGCAGAGCCCCGCTGTGTCGGTCGTACAGGTCATGGGCTCGCGCCCTCGCACCGTCGCCGTGATGATCGCGCCAATGAGCGGGTCTCCGGCCCCTGCAGTCGCCCGAACCAGCACCTCCACGGGCACGCCTGCGACCAGCACGCCGCCTACGGGGATCACCTCCACGCGATGGGGCGTCGATGCTCCCTCGATGATCCCATCCGCAATGGGCGGCAAGTCCGCCGCCCCTCCGCGGGACCCGTCCAGTCCAATGATCAGCGTGCGCGACCCCGCCCCCCCATCCACGTCGAGGGCGAGCTCCTCGACGCCCTCCAGCGCGGCAGTTGGGAGGACCACGGTGGCGGGTCGACCAGGGATCGCCACGACCCCATCGACGCGCGCCTGAGCCCCACCCCGCGCAGCGCGCGCCTGGAGCACGTCCACTCGGACATCTGCACGCTCGTCGAGGAGCCTCCCGGTAACGCGAAAGGCTGTCGTCTCCCCCGCGACGAGGCCGCCCGGTCCGCCGGTGACCAGCCACGCCCGGTCGATGTGCGTGCTGTCCACGTGCAGATAGAGGGAGCCGGCGACGAAGAGAGCGAGGCCACACAGGATCAGGAACAGACGCCGCGCGGTATCGCCAACCAGGAAGGACTCGCGGGTGGCGCTCACCAGTGCTCAGGCCTTCGTCTCATCGACCCCGATGACCTTGATCGCCTCGAGCTGCTTCAAGCGCTCCTCGACCAGCTCCTTGAACGCCTCCAGGTGCTCGACGGGGACGGGGTTGGCCGTGGTGAGCTTGACCGTCTGGGGATTGACGAAGCGGCCCTTGTGCTTCAGGGCATAATGCAGATGCGGTCCCGTGGAGCGGCCGGTGTTGCCGACGTAGCCGATGGTGGTCTTCTGATCGATGCGAGCGCCTACCTTGATGCCCTTGGCGAACTTCTGGAGGTGCGCGTAGTAGGAGGTGTAGCCGTTCGCGTGCTGTACGGCGACCAGGTTCCCGCTCGGTCCCTTTGGCGCCGCATAGGTGACCGTGCCGGCCGCGACGGACCACACGGGAGTCCCGATGGGCGCGGCATAGTCGACAGCCAGGTGCTTCTTGAGCTCGTGCAGCACCGGATGGAAGCGATTGTGACTGTAGCCCGAGGAGATGCGCGTGAACTTGAGCGGGGTCTTGATGAACTCCTTGCGGGCGGACTTGCCGTCCTCCTTGAAGTACCCGCTGACCTCGCCATCCGGGTCGCTGAACCAGAACAGGCGCTGCTGGCCAAACTTGCCCGTGTACTCCAGGGCGAGGATGTTGCCGTAGCCTGCAAACTGGTCGCCATCGACGAGCTGCTTCTCAACGACGATCTTGAACTCGTCGCCCTTGCGGACGTCCTGGAAGAAGTCCACGTCCCAGGCGAGGATGTCCACGAAGCGCGAGGCCAGGGCGGCCCGCTCGCCGCAGCGCTGGAAGCTCTCGTAGATCGACGACTTGATGGTGCAACCGACCTCGACGAGCTCCGTGCGCGTCTGTACGGCGCGCTTGATGGCAACGAGCTCACCTTCCTCCCGCCGCACGACGTAGCGATCGAGCGGGCCGGTCTCGTATTCGAGGCGCGCGATGGCTCCGCTCTGCGCGACGACCAGTCGGAAGCGGTCGCCCACGCGGGCGGTGCGAAAATCGAAGACCTTCTGCATCTCGGCGATGAACGGCTGAAGCGCCTTGGGCGGCGCGCCCTTCGCCTTGAGCGCGGCGAGCAGGGTCTCTCCGCGCTCGAGCTGGCCCGCCAACACGGCCCCCCCCTCCGGGACGCCTGGGACTGGCGCGGGCTCTGCGCCATCGCGCTGGGGTCGGCGCTCGGGGGCCGGCGGGTCCGCCTTCTTGTTGATCTTCTTCTCGATGGACGGGGGCGCGGGGCTGGGCTCCTCGCGCAAGAACACGTAGTAGTTGACAAGCATGACCAGCGCGATGAGCAGAAAGGTCCCGATCTGGGTCAGCGAGATGCTCCCGGCGGTCCGCCGTCGGCCTCCTCGCAGGTAGATCGGGTTCTCCCTCAAGTTCATCGGACCTCGTCACGTTCAGCGTTGCCCGGCGTCGGCGCTACGGCAGGCGAGTTGAAGCTCCGGCGGGAGTACCACGGCCCGCGCGGGGGTGTCAACCGTCAGGATCGCCAAGCGCGGCGCGGTCCAACGCCCTCCCGACCGCCTGGCCCGGGGAACCGTCCACGGAACGGCAGGTTGGGCGGGCACCGGCCGAACCAACCGGTTACGGACCGAGGCCAAGAGCGGACAGGATGCGCCCCCCGACGCTCCCCCAGAGGTACCGCACGACGCTCAGGGGCTGCGGGAGCACCCGCTGGCCGTCCACGTAGGTCTCACTGACGCGGAGGGTGGCCAGGTCGGCGGCGAGGGGCGACCCGGACAGGAGCACGAGGTCCGCACGCTTGCCCGGCGTCAGGGTCCCCGTGTCGCCCTCGGCCAGCCCCGCACGTGCCGCATCGGCCGTGAGGCAGCTCAGCGCCTCCCATCGGGAGAGCCCCGCCTCCATCAAGGACACGAAGGCACGCATCGGGTCCACCCTTCCCACGGGCGCGCCCGAGCCCGCAGCCACCAGCACACCGCGGTCCAGGAGCCGGCGCGCCGGGAGCGCACCCACAGGCGAATGCGGTCCGCGGAGGAGCAGCGTGACGGTCAGGCCCAGGTCGGCCATGCGGCGGATCTGCTCGTCCGTGGCGCAGGCGGCACCGTCGATGCGGTGCCGGTGATCGACCTGGGGGGCGACGCGCAGCGCCCGCTCGAAGGCCCTCAGCGCGGCCTCGATGGCCCGCTCTCCGGTCGCGCCGATCACGGCCTGGTAGCCTCGCTTGTGGGCGGCGAGCACCAGCCTGTCGAGGGCATCCTGGTCCACGTGGCCGCCTCCGCCCCCGAGCGCGTCGAGGGAGCCGGGCGGTCCGTCCAACACCGCCACCAGGTGCCCTCCGAGGGATCGGTGGCGCTCCTGCGTGGAGCGGTGATAGGGGAGCAGGCGAGCGCGAACGGCCGACCGAGCGCTCCGGATGGTGGCGACCTCGCGCCCCCGAAGGAAGCCGAGGCCCTCCATGCACTGGAGCGTCGTGACACCACGCTCCAGAGCGGCGTTGGACACCTGCAGGAGACCGCGAACAAGCTCGCTCGGCGGCATCATGCCAGACACGCCGGCGAGGGCGGTCCACAGTGCGGTTCGCGTGAGGGTGCCAGTCTTCTCGTCGATGGCAGCGCCCCCATCGTAGCCCGGCGTGTCCAGCGCCAGATCCAGCTCGAGGAGCATCGGTGTGTTGACACAGGCCGCCCGAACGTCCCAGCGCAGGATCATCAGGGGCACCTCCGCCTCGATCCGATCCAGCTCCATGCGGTGAGGCAGGGCGCCATGGGGGGCCTCGCTCAGGCCGTGGCAGAGGATCGGGGCAGCGTCCGGCTCGTAGCGCCGCCAGGTGCGGACGATGTCTCCAACCGCGTCCAGGTCGGCCGCGCTGACGTCGAGCCCTCGGGCGAAGGCGGCCGACAGCCCTAGCTGTACGTGGGCGTCGTGGAACCCAGGCACGAGCGCCCGCCCTCGCAGCTCTACGACCTGGCGCGCGTTGGCGCGCAGGCTGTCCGGGACCCGGTCCCCGACGTAGGCGATGCGGCCACCGTCGACCGCGAGCACGCGAGCCGGTCGCGCCTGCCCCGCCAGGGTGAGCACGTCGCCGTCGACGAACAGGAGATCCACGCCGGGCATTCGCTTCCTCCGCGCGCCGCGGATGATAGCCCAGGCCCAGCGGGACGGCCACGAGGCAGGACACGGTTCAGAACTGGACGGACAGATCGCTGGCGTAGGCGCCCTGGATTTGCGGTAGCTGGAGCGTGGCCTGCTCCCTGCCGGCGGCAGCGATCTCGGCGCCACGGTGAAAGTCGTAGACGTTGTAGCCCTCGAGGGCCAGGTCGAAGACGTAGTCAGCAAGGACGGCGCGGTCGCGCCCGTTCTGGGACATCATGAAGTACATGGAGCGCACCAGGTCGTCCATGCGCCCCAGGGCGCGGCGCCACGGGCCCTGCTGAATGATCCCCAGCGGGTTCGATGGGATGATGTTGGACGCAAGGATGAAGTCGGCCCCCGCCTCCCAGACGATGGACGCCGGGACGTTGTTGACGATGCCACCGTCCACGAGGCGGGCGTAGCCGTGGCGCAGCGACGGGAACACGCCAGGCAGGCTGCCCGACGCGCGCACCCCGAAGCCCAGGCTCCCAGAGGTGACGGCCACTTCGCGGCCCTTGGTGATGTCCAGCGCGACGGGGTAGCACGGGATGGGCGTGGTGCCGAGCTCCGCCCCGCCAGTGAGCCGGTCGACGAAGCGCTCGATGGGGCCCGTGTGCATGAAGGCGGAGAGCACGTTGCGGAGCAGCTCCGCGCGGCGGTCGACCAGCTCATCGAGTCCGTCGAGCCCGCGCGCCGCATAGACCGCGCCGACCAGCGCGCCGAACGATGAGCCCGCGACCGCATCGACGGGGATGCCCGCCGCCACCAGGGACCGGATCAGCCCTATGTGGGCGAAGCCGAGGGCGCCACCGCCTCCGAGGGCCAAGCCCACGCTGCGCCCCCTCAACAACCGGACGAGCCGGCCGCAGGCGGCTCCCAGCGGGGTCCGGTCGGTGCCCACCACGTCCAGGTCTCCAGTGCGCCAGAAGCGGTGTACGCTCCCGAGATCATCGGGGACGCGGCCTGCCTTCCGCGACGCGCCAAGGGGCAGGGCGACGGTCTGCTGCACCCGCACCGCCTGCACCCGGAGCTGGCCGCGCCGCACGGGAAGGTCCCGCTCGTCGTCACGGGCGTTGCGCACCCAGACCACGGTCTCGGCCTCGTCGAGGGCCAGGTCCCCTGCCTCCGTGCCCAGGGTCCCCGAGATCACGACGATGCGGCCGGCTGGCCCGGGCAGAGCGAGCGCCCGGATCAGGCGGGCAGCGTCACCCGGCGAGGCCGGCCACAGGAGGCGAAGGGGCCAGGAGGTCTCCCCCTCGAAGGCGGAGACGTCGCCCACCAGGATGGGACACGCCCGGACCCCCAGGCGTGCTGCGGACGCGGCGCCATCCAGATCCACCAGCACCACCGGCGCAACCTGCTGGAGGGTGGCGGCCACGCCGTAGGCCAGCGTCGTGGAGCCGAGGCGCTGCTCGGCGCCGCAGACCAGGACGACGAGGCCCCCCGGGCGGCGATCCTCGGCCCCGGAGAGGTCGAGGGTGGCAAGGGTCTGCATCATGCGGCGCTGCACGAGCGGGTTGCGCAGCACGATGTCCATGAACGTGGCGTCCGACAGGCGGAGCAGCTCCGAGTCCTCCAGGGTCTCCACGTCCGCGCTGCGCGGGCGCTCCAACAGCACGGCCGCGTGGCCCACCAGCCCGCCGGGCCCCTCCACGGCCAGGCGCTCCCGGCGCTTGCGCTTGCCGCGCGCCGGCGCATACACGCCCACGCGACCGCGGATGACCACGTAGACGTCCCTGGTCCGCTCGCCAGCCCCGACCAGGGCCGTGCCCCCAGGGTGGCGCACGAGCTGAGCAGACTCCACGAGCCGGTCGAGATCGTCGCGCCCCAGAGAGCGCAGGAAGGGGTTTCGAAGCATTGTCTCCAGGAGCTCGTGGGTTCTCTCCCGAAGATCGACCAGGTCGGTCACGTAGCAGAGCAGGCGCTCTGATTCGAGGATGAGCGTGCGGAACGCAGCCGCGGGGAGGTGCAGCGTCCGAAGTGGGCTCGTCGCTCGCACCTCGGCGGAGGTGTGGGTGCCGCGCAGCAAGGATCGCTCTCCGAGCAGGTGACCGGGCCCCTGGCGCGCCGTCACGACCAGCGTCCCGTGCTCGTCGGGCGCCAGCACCACCACGTGACCGCTGACGATGAGGTCGACGCCGCGCCCCTGGACACCCCGGGCGATGAGGAGCTCCCCCGCGGGGACATCGCGCCACCGGAGCTCCGCGAGCACCCGGTCCTGCTCGTCGCGACGAAGCGAGGGGAAGAACGCCGCCTCGAGGAGCCATCCGAGGCCGTCGTCGAGCAGCTCCTTGCGGGTCACTACGGAGGTTGCACCTGTCATGGGGGCGAGGCTAAGGGCTTTGGCGCTCGGGCGCAATGGCCACCCACGTTGCCCCTTGGCCGCCCGGCCCGATGCGCGCTACCATGCGTGCTACCTGACCCAAGGAGGGACGCCATGCTCCCGGCTCGGATCCTCGGGACCGCTACGGCGCTCCCCGGCCCCCCCATGGACACCGCGACGCTGCTCGCGCGGGGGTCCCTCAGGCGGACCGTCGCGGAGGTCGAGGCGCGCACGGGGATCCGAACCCGCCACCACGCGACCACGGAGAGCGTGGCCACGCTGGGCGCCCAGGCGCTGGCGGGGGCGCTCACCGACGCCGGCCTGGGAGCTGGCGCGCTGCGGCGCGTGATCGTGGCCACGTCGACGGGCGGAGACGCGCTCATCCCGGCCAACGCCAACGCGATCCTGGAGGCGCTCGGACTCGCGGAGACCTGCGACGGCTTCGACCTGAACAACGCGTGCATGGGGTTTCTGAGCGCGCTGGACGTCGCGGTCCGGTGTGTGGCGACGGGCCTCGGGCCCGTGGCGGTAGTGGCCGTCGAGGTCCTCAGCCGCTTCCTGACTCCGGCCGACCCGCGCCCCTGGCTCGTGCTGGCGGACGCCGCGGGAGCCGCGATCATCGGGAGCGGAGAACGCGGCTCCGGCGTGCTCGCGTCGTCCTTTGGCAACGACGGGCGCCTGCGCGGCTCGGTGGCGCTGGCACACCCGGGCCTGACGGGTGCGGGCGAGACCATCCGGTTTGCCGCCTCCAACCAGGACATCGGCGCCGCGGCCATCGACGCCCTGGTCCGGAGCACGCAGAGGGTCCTCGCTCAGGCCGGGCTGCGCATCGAGGACGTGGACAGAGTCGTTCCCCACCAGCCCAACGGGGCCATGCTGGGGCACGTCGTGGAGGCGCTCGGGGTGGCACCCGACCGGGTGGTGCCCGTCGTGGGCGACATCGGCAGCGTTGGCGCGGCGTCGATCGCGGTGGGGCTCGACGCGCTCAGACGCCAGGGCATCGGCCCCGGGGAGCGCGTCCTCCTGGTCGGTGTGGGCGCGGGTATGGCTCACGGTGCCCTCCTCTACCAAGAGGCCGCGTGATGGACCCAAAGGCCATCTGGCTCGGTTTTTGGCGGTTCTTCAGTATTTGGAACCGCTACGACGTGTCCGGTCTCGACAACCTCCGCATCGGGCGCTCGGCGCTCCTCGTTGGTTACCATGGCCGCCCGGTCGCCTTCGACATGTGCATGCTGTCGGTCGCGGTCCATGACCGGCTCGGCTACCTTCCCCACGGCATCGTCCATAGCGGCTTTGACCGCAGTCCGAGAGCGCGGGCCTTCTTCGACGCCCTGGGCTTCGTCACGGGGGACGGAGAGGGCCTCCGCACCGTGATCGCGCGCGGCGAGCACGTGATCACGCTGCCGGGCGGGACCCGGGAGGGCATGCGATCCGCGCGCCACCGCTACCGAGTGGACTGGGGCAGGCGCCGCGGATACCTGCGCCTGGCCGCTCGGCATGGCCTCCCGATCATCCCCGTGGGGGCGAGCGGCGTGGACGACGCCTACCTGGGGCTCGTGGATGGCCACCAGTTCGGGCGCCGCGTGGGCCTCCCACCGGGAGTACCCCTGTGGCTCGGAGTGGGCCCCCTTGGCCTGTGGCCACTGTCACCGCCTTTCCCGGTGCGCATGCGGCAGATCATCGGAGAACCCATCATGGATGCCGTGGGGCTGGACTTCTCGGATGACACGGCAGTGGAGGCGTTGCACGAGCGAGTCGCTGGCTGCGTACAGGCGCTGGTCGACCGGGCCCGCGGGAGGAACTCATGAGCCGGCGGTGGGCCGTGGTGCTGGGGGCGACGAGCGGGACCGGCGCTGCGGCTGCGAAGGCCCTCGCGAGCTCGCCGGGACTCGACGTCTTCGGCGTGCATCGTGGCAACCACCCCGACGGCGCAGCGGATGTCCTCACGCACATCGAGGACGCCGGCGGACGCTGCCACTGGCGCCAGGCGGACGCCGCCACCCACGAGGGCGTGGTCGCGGGGGCCGCGGAGGTCGAGGAGGTCGCAGGTCCGGGGAGCGTCGGCGTGCTCGTCCACGCTCTCGCGTGCGGCTCCTTCGGGCACCTTGCCCCCGGTCACCGAGACACGCTGCGCCCGCGTCAGATCCATCGGACGTTCGACGCCATGGCCCACTCCTTCGTCTGGTGGGCGCAGGAGCTTGCTGGACGCGGCCTGCTTGCCCCCGGCGCCCGCCTCATTGGCCTGACGAACCCCATCGTCCACGACGCGGCGGACGGCTTCGGGCTGATCAGCGCGTCCAAGGCCGCGCTCGCCATCTACGTGCGCCACCTCTCCCTGGAGCTTGCGCCGCAAGGCCACCGCGTCATGCTGGTCGAGTTCGGGCTCGTGGACACGCCAGCCATCCGCCTGGCGTTCCCGGGGGGCGCATGGGAGCAGGTGGCGACGAGCATCGCGCGCGCTACTCCCGCGGGGCGGCTATGTACGGTGGAGGAGGTCGCCACCCTCCTAAGCGCCCTCGTTGGCCCCATCGGCGACTGGTTCAACGGCGCGACCATCGACTTCACCGGCGGGCAGACCCGGTTCCTGCTCGACACCATCTTCCACCCAGAGGGGCGCGACGACGCGCCCCGCAACGGAGGGCGCAATGAGCGGCGAGGAGAGGGAAGCGCACCAGGAGGATCCGGCACGGCGTGACGAGGGGAGCGGCGACAGCGAAGCCACCGCCTGGCCAGGGCCGGGCGAGCTGACGGACCTGGCTCCGCTTCGCGCTGCATACGACCCGCGGGTCCTCTTCGCGGCCGCCACGGGGACGCTGGCGCGCATGCATCCTCCAGGCGCGCCCTACACCGCCGCCATCGGAGCGGCCCAGTATCACGGTGGTCCGCTGGCCGCGAGGGATCGCGAGCGCTGCCTGATCGCGCTGCTCGCTGCCCAGAAGGAGCGGATGACCCTGGCGGTGCACATCTACTGGGGTCTGATGGAGGGCCTCTCCATCGCCGAGGTCGCCCACACCCTGCTGCTGACGGGGATCTATGCGGGCACGCCCGCCTACGCGAACGGGCTCCTGGTGCTCGAGGCGACCCGCGGGCAGCTCGCGGCGGCGGCCGCCGCGGGCGAGTGCGGGTCTGCCGCCGTGCTGGGACGGCTGGTCGCGGCCCTGCGCTGAGATCTCGGCGCGGTGCCAGACGGTGCGTCCGGCACCGCAGCGCGGGGTGCCCGCCTCCCTCGACGCCTCGAGGCGAGCCTCCAATTCCGTGCGGAGGCCGTGACGGGCCGAGCCCCCCCTACTGCGCCAGGCTCGCCACCATGCTCAGGCTCTTCAGGACCGGGCTCACGCCGGGAGCATTGCTGATCAGCTTGACCTCGACCTCCACGAACCGGCCGAGCATGGTGCCGTCCTGGGCCAGATTGATGGGCATCGATGCGGGGGGGAAGGGCCCCTTCGTTGTGCTCCAGGCTGCGGCCGACAGGGCGGCCAGGGTGTTGGCCGCCCGGAAGCGGACCTCGATGGCGGTCCCCGTCGGAGCCACGAAGTCGGCGGTGATCTGCTGCCACTGGGTCTGGGCGCCGGCCCAGCCCTCGAAGATGTGCCGGTAGTAGCCGAGCGGCGCCACCACCGTCTTCAGCGCAAACCCGGTCATGTCGCTGTAGGTGTAGGGGTTCGCGCCCGTCGCCGTCTCGAAGATGGGGGTCATGTTCGCCGGGTTGATCTTCGTCGCAGAAGAAGACGTGTAATTGACCGCCCACACATTGGAGTCGAAGTCCACGGCCATGCCGATGGGGAACCGGTTGGCACCCAGGTTGAGGCTGCCCGTGATGGCCGCCGTCTCCGAGTTGAGCTTGATCACGGTGTTCGAGGCGTCCAGCGCCACGAAGATGTTCCCCTTCCCGTCCGCTGCGACGCCACGTGGGCGGTTTGCGGCCGCAACGGCGACCCACGCTCCAGTAGCCGGGTCGAAGCGGTTCACCTGGCTGCAGTCATAGTTGGCAATCCAGATGCGCCCCTTCTCGTCGATGGCGAGGCCATAGGACCCCTGGCAAGAAGGAGGAGCGTAGACCGCCTCGGGGAGCACGCCCGTCGGGTCGAGTCGGCTCAGCCGCATCAGGTCTCGCGACGACGTCCAGATCAGGCCGTTCTTGGCGATGGCGATGCCGTAGGGCCGGTGCGACACGTCGATCTTCTGCAGCACCTGGCCGGTCTTCCGGTGGATTCGCCACAGGCGCTTCGTGTTCCACATGCCGACCCAGGCGTTGTCCTCCCAGTCGATGCCCAAGGCGCGCGCAAGCCCGCCTGACCCGTCCGGCGCCACCTTGAAGAGCACGCACTCGTCGGTGTTCGCGGCAAGCATCTCGTTGCCCTCGATCTTGCCGTTGCCGTTGACATCGCGTGAGGTCTCGATGGTGCCGTTGCTGTTCTTGTCGATGCAGTCGATCTCGGAGAAGGCGATCTTGACCACGGCGCCGTCGCCGCGGCAGGCGATCCACCCGTTGCCCTGGCTGTCCACCGCGGTTCGCGACGGGTCGTTGCACACGTTGTAGCGCGCGACCTCCTTGCCATCCGTCGTCGAGAGCTTGGAGACCGTGCCCTGGCCGCTGTTCGAGATCCAGATGTACTGGAACTTCAGCGTCTCCGTGTTGAGGATGACGTTGCCGTCCGGGTCGAGGCTCGTGCCGTCCATGCCGTCACCGACGAACGGGCCGTCCTTGAAGGGGCCCACGCCGAACTGACACACGGCGTTGCACCCGCCGCACGGAGACTGCACGCCCTCGTCCACCTGACCATCGCAGTCGTTGTCGATGCCGTCGCACAACTCCACGGCTCCTGGATGCAGGGCCTGGTCCATGTCGTTGCAGTCCCCGGGGCCGCCCGGGCAGGAGACCGGCAACGCGACCACCATGTTGATGTCGCAGTACCCATCGCCGTCCTTGTCGCAGCCGTCGTCCGGGATTCCGTCGCAGTCCGTGTCCTTGCCGTTGCAGACCTCCTGCTTGCCGGGGCTCACCGTGGCGTCGTTGTCGTCACAGTCGCCGGGTAGCTTCGTCGAGAAGACCCCCACCGGGCCGCACTGACACTTGGACGAGACGGTCTTGCCGTACCCGTCCCCGTCCACGTCCTCGAACCAGGCTACGCACCCGAGCGCGTTCTGCTCGTCGACGGACCCGTCGCAGTTGTCGTCGAAGCCGTTGCAGGCCTCCTTCTTCGCCGGGTTGATGTTCGCGTTCGTGTCGTCGCAGTCTCCCTTGTTGAGGCTGCTGTACTGCGCGTCAGGCGCACACAAGCACAGGCTGTCATTGTCCTTGCCCCAGCCGTCCGCGTCCACGTCCTTGTACCAGCTCTGGCAGCCGAGCGCGCCGGCCTCGTCGATGAGCCCGTCGCAGTCGTCGTCCAGGCCGTTGCAGGCCTCGGTGGCGCCGGGGAAGACGGCTGCGCTCGCGTCGTTGCAGTCTCCCTTGAGGAAGGTGTCATACTGGCCCTGAGGCTTGCAGGAGCAGATGGAGTCAGCCGTCAGGCCATACCCGTCGTCGTCGGCGTCCTTGTAGTAGAGGAGACAGCCGACCGCGTTCAATTCGTCGATTTGGGCATTGCAGTTGTCGTCCACGCCGTTGCAGATCTCCGGCGCGCCCGGATAGACCGCCCCGTTGGTGTCGTTGCAGTCCGACGCCGTCTTGGAGGAGTACGCACCGGTCGCTGCGCACAGGCACTTGCTGACGCCGTCCTTGCCGAAGCCGTCGCCGTCCTGGTCCAGGAAGAAGGTCTGGCACGCGATGGCGTTCTCGTCGTCGGAGACTCCGTTGCAGTCGTCGTCCTTGCCATTGCAGACCTCGGTCGCGCCGGGGTGAACCGCGCCGTCTCCGTCGGCGCAGTCCCCGCCGACGGTCGCGGTGTACGTCGTCCACGGCGCGCAGAAGCACTTCGCCGTGCCGCTGACGCCGTACCCGTCACCGTCCGTGTCGAGGAGATACGCGACGCACCCGACGGCGTCCTGCTCATCGGTCTGACCGTTGCAGTTGTCGTCCTTGCCGTTGCACTTCTCCGAAGCGCCTGGGTAGACGGTCGCATCCGCGTCGGCACAGTCTCCGAAGAGCGTCGTCTTGAAGTTGCCGCTCGGGGAGCACAGGCACTGGCTCACGGACGCCTTCCCGTACCCGTCGCTGTCCGCGTCCTCGTAGTACACCACGCACCCGCTCGCCCCCAGCTCGTCGACCTGCCCGTTGCAGTTGTCGTCGAAGCCGTTGCAGGCCTCCTGGGCTCCCGGCTTCACGGTGGAGTTGGTGTCGTCGCAGTCGCCGCCCACAGTCGTACTGTAGAGGGCCTCGGGCGCGCACAGGCAGCGGTTGTTCCCCGCAAGCCCGAAGCCGTCCTGGTCCTTGTCGATGAAGTAGACCGTGCAGCCAGTCGCATCCTGCTCGTCCACGGCACCGTCGCAGTCGTCGTCCTTGCCGTTGCAGGCCTCGGTCGCCGCTGGGCTGATCAGCTTGTCCGCGTCGTTGCAGTCCCCCGCTGCGGCCGCGGAGTACTGCCCCGCGGCTGCGCACAGGCACTTGGAGTTGCCTGCGACACCGAAGCCGTCCACGTCCACGTCCAGGTAGTAAGGCTGGCACCCGAAGGCGTCCTGCTCGTCCACCACGCCGTCGCAGTCGTCGTCCTTGCCGTTGCAGGCCTCGATGGCGGCCGGGTGTACGTCCGCATCGACGTCGTTGCAGTCCCCCTTCTTGGTGGCCTTGTAGTTGCCGGCCGCGCCGCACTGACACTGCCACACCTCGGCGTTGCCCCAGCCGTCGCCGTCGCCGTCCCAGTAGAAGGGCACGCAGCCGCCGCCAACCCCTTCATCGACATAGCCATCGCAGTCGTCGTCGATGCTGTTGCAGACCTCGTCGGCGTCCGGGTTGATCGCAGGGTCGTCGTCCTGGCAGTCCTCGCCCCAGACCGCCGTGTAGACTCCGGCGGGAGCACATAAACAGAGGGTGTCGCCCGTCTTGCCGTATCCGTCCTTGTCGAAGTCGCGGATGTAGGCCGTGCAGCCTACCGCGTTCTCCTCGTCCACGATGCCGTCACAGTCGTCGTCCGCGCCGTTGCACTTCTCCGCCGCGCCAGGATTCACCGCCCCCTTCGTGTCGTCGCAGTCTCCGGTGACCACCGCCGTGTAGATGGTCCAGGGGGAGCAGGCGCACTTGGCGTCCCAGGCGACGCCATACTCGTCCTGGTCCTCGTCCTTGTAGAAGGGCAGACACCCGACCGCGTTGAGCTCGTCGATGGCGCCGTTGCAGTTGTCGTCGTAGCCGTTGCACACCTCGGTACCCGCTGGGTTCACGTTGCCCTTGGTGTCGTCGCAGTCACCGCCCTGCAGCGCCGCGTAGGGCGCCGTCGCCTTGCACAGGCACTTGGTCTGCCCGGTGACGCCATACTTGTCGCCGTCCACGTCCAGGAAGAATGTGCCGCACCCGAGGGAGCCCTCCTCGTCGATGACGCCGTCGCAGTCGTCATCCACCGTGTTGCAGAGCTCCTTGGCGCCCGGATTCACCGAGGCCGCGTTGTCGTCGCAGTCACCGGCGAGCACCGCTGAGTACTCGCCCGACGCGCCGCACAGGCACTGGGAGACTCCGGTCTTGCCGTACCCATCGGCGTCCTTGTCCTGGAACCAAGCCTGGCAGCCCTGCGCGCCGGCCTCGTCCGTGAGGCCGTCGCAGTCGTTGTCCACGCCGTCGCACTTCTCCGTGGCCGAGGGGCTGACCGCTGCGTTGCCGTCGTTGCAGTCCCCCACGCTCTTCGTCGAGTAGTCTCCCGTCGCGCCGCAGTAACACTTGAAGTCGGAGATGACCCCGAAGCCGTCCTTGTCCTTGTCTGCAAACCAGTTCTCGCACGCAGGCGCACCCTGGCCCTCGTCGGTCTGCCCGTTGCAGTTGTCGTCCTTGCCGTTGCAGTCCTCCGTCGCACCCGGGTGGACGGTCGCATCCCCGTCGTTGCAGTCGCCCGCCGTGCTGGTCGTCAGGGTCGCCGTCGCCTTGCACACGCAGGCCCCCGTGCCCGGCGCGCCGTACCCGTCCTTGTCTCCGTCCACGTAGAACGTCACGCATCCGTCTGCGCCAGCCTCGTCGATGTCTCCGTCGCAGTCGTCGTCGTAGCCGTTGCAGGTCTCGGGCGAGCCACCCGACACAATCGGGTTCGTGTCATTGCAGTCGCCGCCCACGCTGGCCTTGTAGTCGCCCTGCGCAGCGCACAGACACTGTGAGTCCTTGGACTGCCCGAAGCCGTCTCCGTCCAGGTCCTTGTACCAGGTCGTGCACCCCGTCGAGCCGGCCTCGTCGACGAGCCCATCGCAGTCGTCGTCGCCGCCGCCACACACCTCCGTGGCTGCCGGATTCACGAGCGGTGCATTGTCGTTGCAGTCGCCATCCAGGATGGCGCCGTACCCGCCGCTCGGAGCACACAGGCACTTCGCCTGGGTCTTGAGACCGAACCCGTCACCATCCGCGTCGAGGAAGAAGGTGCTGCACCCGACGGAGCCCTCCTCGTCGACCACCCCGTCGCAGTCATCGTCGATGCCGTTGCACTTCTCGACGGCGCCCGGCCACACGTTGGGCTCCGCGTCGTTGCAGTCGCCGCCCTTCGAGGCCGTATAGGCCCCGATGACGCCGCAGAGGCACTTCGTATCACCGGTCTTGCCCCAGGAGTCGCCGTCCGCGTCGAGATACCGCGTGGTGCAGCCGACCGATCCCTCCGTGTCCAGCACACCGTCGCAGTCGTCGTCGATGTTGTTGCACACCTCTTTTGCCGCTGGGTTGACCTCCGGCCGCGTGTCGTCGCAGTCTCCGCCAACCGTCGCCGAATATTGGGCGTTGGCCGCGCACAGGCACTTGGTGTTCCACGGCACACCCCAGTTGTCCTTGTCCGCGTCGACGAAGAACACCGTGCAGCCCTTGGAGTCTGGCTCATCTTGCTTGCCGTCACAGTTGTCGTCGAGGCCGTTGCCGCAGATCTCCACGGCGCCGGGATTCACCAAGGCGTTCGTGTCGTTGCAGTCCCCGGCCTTGATGGCCTTGTAGAGCCCCGACGCGCCGCAGAGACACTTGAAGTCCGTCCCAATGCCCCAGCTATCGCCGTCCGCGTCCTTGTAGAACGGCACGCACTGGTCGCTGGCGCCCTCGTCGACGATGCCGTTGCAGTTGTCGTCCGTGGAGTTGCAGAGCTCCGGCGCCTCCGGGTGGATGCTCGGGTTCAGGTCGTCGCAGTCCCCCGGGATGGTCGCGCTGTAGACACCCTTCGGGCCGCAGGTGCACTCGGAGTCCGAAGCCAGGCCATACCCGTCATTGTCCTTGTCGAGATAGTAGACGGTGCAGCCCGTCGCCTGCGTGTTGTCCACCCAGCCGTCGCAGTCGTCGTCCGCGTTGTTGCAGATCTCTTTCTGATCCGGGTTCACCTTGGCGTTGGAGTCGTCGCAGTCGCCGCCCTTCGCCGAGGTGTACTCCCCGGTCGGGCCACAGAGACACTTGGCGTCCTTCGACGCACCCCACCCGTCTGCGTCCCCGTCGCGATACCACGTGGTACAGCCGGCCGACCCGTCCTCATCCACGCTCCCGTTGCAGTTGTCGTCCTTGCCGTTGCAGACCTCGGGGGAGGCGGGATTGATCAGGGCGTTGTTGTCGTCGCAGTCTCCGGCCTTGGAGGCCGTCAGTGAGCCCGACGACTTGCACAGACACTGGGCCGTCGACCCCACGCCGAAGCCGTCCGCGTCGAAGTCCTGGTACCAGACGGTGCAGCCTCCAGAGTCCTTCTCGTCGACCTGGCCGTTGCAGTTGTTGTCGATGCCGTCGCACTGCTCCGGGGCGCCGGGATTGACCGCAGCGTTCGTGTCGTTGCAGTCTCCGAACGCCGTCGCCTGGTACTTGCCTGCCGCCGCGCACAGGCACTGTAGATCGTCCAGCACACCAAACCCATCCGCGTCGCCATCGAAGTAGCGGTTCGTGCACCCGAGCGCGTCCGCCTCGTCGATCTGCCCATCGCAGTCGTCGTCGACACCGTTGCACTGCTCGTTGGCCAGCGGATTGATCTTCGAGTCCACGTCGTCGCAGTCACCGGGCTTGGTCGCCGTGTGGGGAGACTTCGGTCCGCACAGGCAGAGCGGATTGGTCGCGCTGCCGAAGCCGTCGTCGTCCTTGTCCTGATACCAGGTCGTGCAGCCCTGGGCCCCGGCCTCGTCCACCTGGCCGTTGCAGTTGTCGTCCTTGCCGTTGCAGACCTCGGCCGCCTTGGTGCTGATCGAGGCGTCCAGCGGTGCGCAGTCCGTCACGTCGGGGTCACCGTCGCCGTCGTCGTCGTCGTCGCAGGCGTCGCCCTTGCCGTCCTTGTCCCAGTCCGACTGGCCCGGGTTGGCGATCAGCGGGCAGTTGTCGGCCCCATCTGGCAGGCCGTCGTTGTCGTCGTCCTCGTCCATGCAGTCGGGGACCTTGTCGCCGTCCGTATCGGGGTGACCCTCGTCGACGAGCGCGTTGCAGTTGTTGTCGATCCCGTCGCACAGCTCCTTGGCGCCGTGGTGGATGGCCGGGTTCTGGGGCGCGCAGTCGGTGTCGTCCGGATCTCCGTCGCCGTCGTCGTCGATGTCCGCGCAGTCGGGCACCCCGTTCTGGTCCACGTCCGGGTAGCCCTCGTCCGTCAACCCGTCGCAGTCGTTGTCCTTGCCGTCGCACAGCTCGTAGGCGCCGTGGTAGATGAGATCGTTGAGCGGCGCGCAGTCCGAAGCGTCTGGGTCTCCGTCGTTGTCGTCGTCGGGATCCGTGCAGTCCTTGAGGCCGTCCCCGTCCGTGTCCGGCGAGCCCTCGTCGACGATGCCGTTGCAGTTGTTGTCGAGGCCGTCGCAAATCTCCGACGCGCCCGGGTTCACCGCCGCGTTGAAGGGGTTGCAGTCCACCGTGTCCAGGTAGGTGTCGTTGTCGTCGTCGTCGTCGCAGGCGTCGCCCTTCCCGTCCTTGTCGAAGTCGAGCTGGTCCACGTTGACGACGGTCGGGCAGTTGTCCTCGGGGTCCATCAGCCCGTCGTTGTCGTCGTCGTCGTCACAGGCGTCCCCGAGCCCATCGTCGTCCGTGTCCACCTGGGTGGGGTTCGAGACCAACGGGCAGTTGTCGGCCTTGTCCTTGATGCCGTCCCCGTCGTCGTCGTCGTCGACGCAATCTGCCACCCCGTCGCCGTCCGTGTCCGGGAAGCCCTGGTCCTTCACGCCGTCGCAGTCGTCGTCGAGGCCGTTGCACACCTCCACCGCGCCCGCGTGGACCGCCGGGTTCTTCGGCTCGCAGTCCGTTGCGTCCGGGTCACCGTCACTGTCGTCGTCCGGGTCCACGCAGTCGGCGACCAGGTCCCCATCGAAGTCCGGGAAGCCCTCGTCCGTGGCTCCGTCACAGTCGTTGTCCGCCCCGTCGCAGACCTCCACCGTGTTGACGTCTCCCACGCAGGCCACGTCGCTTCCGTCCGCCGTACAGGCGAACAGGCCAGCGGCACAGGTGTCCGGGTCGGGGCCGTCGCAGGGCTTGGCGAGCATCGCGAAGTCCTCGTCCGTGAAGCCGTCGCAGTCGTCGTCGAGGCCGTTGCACTTCTCGGCCTTCGGCACGTCGCCCACGCAGATGAGCCCCATGCCGTCGTTGGCACACTCGTAGGTGCCGTTGGCGCAGGTGTCCTCGTCGTCCCCGTCGCAGGTCCCGCCCACCTGGCCCCACCCCTCGTCGGTGACACCGTCACAGTTGTCGTCCTTGCCGTTGCACAGCTCTTGCGTCGCCTCCTTGGCGTCGCACTTCCACCCTGCGGTCCCCGCGCAGAACTGCTCGCCGAAGCACTTGCCCCACCCCGTCGACTTCTCGCAGGGCTCCGGGTCCAGCCCCTCATCGGCCAGGCCGTCGCAGTCGTCGTCTTCGCCGTTACAGACCTCGGGGGCCGCCATCTTGGCCGTACACCCGCCCCACCCATTGGCGCCGTCGCACTTCTCGGTCCCGTAGCAGGTCCCAAGCCCGTTGGTCTTCTGGCACTCGCGGGTCGTCCCGTCGAGCTCCGGCGTACAGATGCAGGAGCCGGTCTTCGGGAGGCACTGGTAGTCTTTTCCGTCCCCGTTGGTCGCGACCTGCTTGCAGGCGTACCCGGCGATGCAGTCGTCGTCGGCCTTGCAGCTCACCGCGCACCACGTCCCCTTGGCTCCTACCTCGATGCAGCGGTCGTTGGCGCCGCCGCAGTCCGTGTCGCTGTTGCAGCTCTTGCACAGATCCTGCTCGGGGGGCATGCAGAGGAAGAGCACCTGGGGGTTGAGCGCGACGTTCTTGCACACCCAGTCGGCGGGGCAGTTCTCGGTGCACTCCTCCGTGCACTTCATTCCCAGGACCGTCTCGACGCAGTGACCCGACTCGCAGTCGGCATCGGACTCGCAGCTCCAGCCCGTCTGGCCGGGGCTCGGGTCGTCGGGGTTGTAGTCGCCGTCGGGCTTGGTCCAGACGTCGCCGCCGCTCGAAGAGCCTACGTCGACCGTCGCGCCGACGTCACCGCTCCCGTTGCCGTTGCCGTTGCTGAATGAGTCGGGGGGAGTTGCTTGGACGTCCTCGCTGGCTGCCCCGGGCACGCCGCCTTCGGAGCACGCGCCCAGGAGGGCGAACAGAGCGACACACAACAGCCGGCTGCGCTTCATTGCGACCTCCGAGAGCTACGAACGTGGCGGTCGCAGGATACGCCAACGTGCAGCCCGGCGAAAGCCCAACGCGCGGCGCTCGTTACGGCATCGGGCTCCCGCCGCCGCGCGTCACGGCAGTCGGGCCGGCCACCGCCGGATCGTGAGGCAGGCTGCCACGCGGCGACCGCAGGTACACGGTGGGCGTGTGGGCGAGGAAGTTGGACACCCTGGACGTGTAGATGTCCGCGTAGCGCTCGATCTGACGCGCCAGGTGGCTCTTGTCGTTGCCGGTGCGCAGGAGCGGCCCCCACCGCTGGTTGACGAGCTCCCCGCTCCGCTGAGCCAGCGGCGCGATGCGGCTGTCCACCTCGGCGACCCGCGCCCGGACCGCTGCCACCTCCCGGTGGAGGTCCGACTCCTTCCCACTGGGCTGCGGCCCATACTTGCGCTGCGTCCGTAGCAGAGCAAGGCGCAGCACGTCGATCTGGCGCTCCAGGCCCTCCTTCTCGGCCATGAGCCGCCCGATGTCGTCCTGCACGGGCCTGAACCGCTCCACGGCGGCGACCTCGTCCTCCAGCTCCCGCAAGATGAGGGCGGTGCGCCAGCGGAGCATGCTCTTGGAGAGGTGCACGTCGGCGAACACGTGGTCCCCGACGTAGAGGATCTCTTCTCCCGACAACCCCAGGTGCGCCTCGACCAGCGAGGCGTTGCCGCCATGGTAGATGCCGCCGGGGCGCAGCCCGCCGATGGCGGGGCGGAGGAGCCCCTCTTCGTTGGCCACCTCGAACAGGGGCATGCGCGTGCCGAAGAAGTCCGGCTTGCGCGCCGCCACGATGACCACGTCGAAGAGATCCCGCCACGTCTGGCCCGCCGGGAGCAGCCGGTCGAAGGCCCACTGCATCATGAACCGCGTGTACTCCCACTCGGAGTTCGTGACGAGCAGGAGCTTCTTGCCCGCCGCCCGCTGGTCCATGAGCGCCAGCGGCAGCTCCAGGTCCGTCTCGATGAAGCGCTCCGGGTCGGCCATGATCTCGGCCTTGAGATCGCCGAGCATGTGCGCCTCGTCCAGCGTGCGCCGGACCATTTCGTAGAGCGGACCGTAGCCGCCCACGTCGGGCAACGCTCCTTGGTCGTGCAGATCGACGAGCTGCGCGTAGATGCACGCCTCCGAGATGGAGAACAGCGTGTTGATGAACATCCAGCGCCGGTCGGACAGATCCACGAGGACCCGCTCGTAGGTGGACCGCTGCTCGTCGAACGCCAGCATGCGCGTGCCGTGGGAGGCCCGCTTGATGTAGCCGAAGCGGTTGGCCTTGACCAGGTTGCCCAGCTCCGTGTCGATGACCAGCCCCCGGATGACGAGGGCCGCGTCGAAGGCCAGCCCCTCCACGGGCCACCCGCGCTCCAGGAGGCGCGCCTTGATGTGCGCGTAGGCCGTCCGCTCCCACTCCTCCATGCGGTAGTGGATCAGAGTGTAGTCCATGTCGTAACCGATGGCCCGGATGGAGCGGAGGTTCAGCGTCCGGTTGCAGTAGATGCCCCGCTCGGGGGTTGGCGACGGCAGGAAGCCGTCCTGAGTGCCTGGGTTCACGGTGATGCGCTCCTTTGCGGTGACGTTGGCGCCCGCATCCTTGCCTTGACACGACGCCCCCCGGGTCGTTACACGATTGCCACGCTGCGTCAATCCCAACCACGAGGGACAGCCGATGGTGAAGCGACCGAGCGACTGGCCCTCCGACGGGCTCATCGACCTGCGGCGGCACGATCCGCCCCACGAGTCGTCGGGCACGGAGTGGTGGTACCTGAACTGCCACCTGGGCCTCGCCGACGGGCGATCCGTCTCCCTCTTCGCGGCGTTCTTCCGCATCGTAACCGGCCGCGACGAGGAGACCAAGCTCCCCGAGTACGCCCACTCGCTGACCTGGGCGCTGTACGACGCGGACTCGGGCAAGTACCTGGCCGAGTCGCGGGTCGACCGGAGGGCCCCGGAGCTGGGCCTGCAGAGGCTGGACAAGGGCGAGGGCACGCGGGATCCCCGCCTTCGACGCGCCATGCGGGAGGTGCTCGCCAAAGGCCGCGTCCCCTACCCGGACCGCCTCTTCGACGGCGAGGTCTTCGTCAGCCAGGAGCGCCTGGAGCTGGACTACAGTGGGGCGACCCTTCGGCGGCAGGACGACGGGAGCTACCACCTCCACCTGGAGCACGACTACTACAACGTGGGCTGCGACCTGACCTTCCGCCCGACCAAGGGGCCGGTCCGGCACGGGGACGACGGAGTGGTGCGGGGCGTCTCCGGCGACACCATGTTCTACTACTTCATCCCCCGCTGCGAGGTGACCGGCACGGTCTTCACGCGGGGGGCGGACGTGGAGGCGACGGGCCAGGGCTGGTACGACCACGAGCTGGGCGGCCGCTTCGAGGAGGGCCGCGGCCACGAGGACGTGGCGTGGAGCTGGCTCGCGGTCCAGCTCGACGACGGGCGCGAGGTGACCGCCTACCACATGGTCGACACGCGCACCGGAGAGACGGTGGGGCGCAAGGCCGTCCTGGTCGGGGCCGGCGGCGAGGTGTCGTCCTGGAACGACATGACCCTGGCGCCGAGCGAACCCTGGCGGAGCACCCGCACCTTCAACGACTACCCGACCCGGTGGACCCTCACGGTGCCGAGCGCCGACCTGACCCTGGAGCTGGTGGCGGCGGCCGCAGACCAGGAGTTCGTCACGGTCCTCTCGAAGCCCGCCTTCTGGGAGGGGCGCTGCGACGCGGCGGGGACCATCGGGGGGGCAGAGGTCCGGGGCCTGGCGTGGGTCGAGCGCAGCGGCTTCTCCAGCGTCGAGACCCTGGACCAGTTCTTCTCGGCAGTGGGTGAGGAGGTCCGCAAGTCCGTGCGGGCGCTCGTGCCCACGGAGCCGACGTATGAAGAGACGCGCAACCTGGTCGCGAGCCCCGAGCGGGACCACTACATGCGCGGCGTGGACATCGAGCAGCTCAAGCGCACCATGATGCGGCCCGTGCGCACCATGACCGACCGCGGCGGCAAGGGCTGGCGCTCCTATGCGGCGCTGGCCTGCTGCGACGTGGTCGGGGGCGACTCCCGCAGGTACGTGCAGTGGCTGGCCATGCCCGAGCTCATGCACACGGGCTCGCTGATCGTGGACGACGTGCAGGACCGCTCGACCTGGCGCCGGGGCGGCCCCACCTGCCACGTGATCTTCGGCGAGGCGCTGGCCATCAACGCGGGCACGGCCTGCTACTTCATGGGGCAGAAGCTGCTCACCGGATCGCACGTGTCCGACCGGGACAAGCTGCGCCTCTACGATCTCTACTTCGAGGCCCTGCGCGCCGGCCACGCAGGCCAGGCCCTCGACATCGACGGCATGGGCTGGATGATGCCGTCCGTCGTCGAGACCGGCGACGGCGCCTCCCTGGAGGAGCACGTGCTCGCGGTCCACCGCCTCAAGACGGCGGCGCCCGCGGGGGCCCTCGCGCGCATGGGGGCCGTGGCGGGCAAAGGAAGCGAGGAGCAGATCGAGGGCGTGGGGCGCTACTTCGAGGCGGTGGGGCTCGCCTTCCAGATCATGGACGACGTGCTGAACCTGCGCGGGTTCAAGGGCGACCTCAAGAGCCGGGGCGAGGACATCAGCCACGGCAAGATCACCATGCCCGTGGCCAAGGGCATGGTGGCGCTCGACGCGGACCGGCGGCGCTGGCTGTGGGACGAGGTGTCCGCCAAGCACGAAGAGCAGGGACGCATCGACGCGGTCATCGAGCTGCTGGAGGAGTGCGGCGCCATCGAGGCGTGCGTCACCCAGTCGCGTGACCTCATCGAGTCGGCGTGGCAGACCCTCGACCCGCTCATCGAGGACTCCATGGTCAAGCTGATGCTGCGCGCTTTCGGCTGGTACGTCCTGGAGCGGCACTACTAGGACAGGCTTGACGGAGGCGGCCCCATGCGCGTCCAATGGCTGTCGGCCGCGGGGCTCGGGCTCCTCGTTGGGGCAGCGCTCGCCGAACCCTCGCCACCAGGCCCACGCACCGGAGGCGCCATGACCTGCACCCGGACCCTCTCCCCCAGCGACGACCTGCGAGACGCCATCGGATCGCTGCCCGAAGGCGGCACCCTCTGTCTATTGCCCGGCACCTACGGGGCCCCCATCCGCGTCGAGCAGGCGGCCACTCTGCGCGCCACGGGGCCCGGCGTGATCCTGGACGCGGGGCGGCGAGGCCCCGTGTTCGGCACGTCGGCCATGGAGGGGACCATCCTGCTGGAGGGGCTCGTCCTTCAAGGCGGCGTGGCCGGGGAGGCGGGAGGCGCGGTGCAGGTGGAGGGCATGGCGACGGTGGTGCTGCGGGGCTGCACCCTGCGCGACAACCGGGGCGGCTCCTATGGGGGCGGCGCCATCCGCACCAATGACGGGGACCTGCACATCGAGTCCTGCCGCCTCGAGGGGAACGTCGCCGAGCGGGGCGGCGCGGCGCTGCTCGCGGACGGCACGGCGCGGGTGCGCGTCGAGGGCTCCCTGATCACGGGCAACGACGCGGGCCGGGGCGCGGTGGTGCGGGCCAGCGATGGGGCGCGCGTGGCGCTCGTGGGGACGACCCTTGCGGGGAACGCGGGGGCGGCTGCTTTGGCGGTGGACGGGACAGCCTCCCGCGCGCCCGAGCTGGTCGTATCTGGGTGCATCGTGGACCACGGCGCGGGGCCCGTGATGCACGGGGACCCCCAGCCGCCCCGGCCGGCCCTTCGCTTCGAGGCGTCCGTGCTGCGGGGGCGCCCTCCCCTGCTCGACACGGCCGCCGGGAACGTGGTCGGCGACCCGGAGCTCGGCGACGATCACCGCCCCTCGGCCACGTCGCCGGCGCGTGGGCTCTGGACCCACCCGAGCGGCGCGGATCTCCATGGGGCCGCCCGCCCCACCCCTGCGACCGCGGGTGCCTTGGAGTAGCCGGGGACCAGCACGCGGGACAGCGACGTGCCTCCGGGGCGAGCCGCCAAGGCATGGCGTTGGGCGGCTCTACGAGCATCGCGGCAGAGGTTGGCTGAGATATTGCGAGAGAAGAGAAGCACCGGGGCGCCCGAGCGAGCGCGGGCACCCCGATTCGGCCGAGGCTGGAGCAGAGGGACCTACAGCTCCAGGTTCATGTTGCTGTAGTACTTCACGAAGTCGGCGATGGTCAGCTTGAAGATGCCGTCGTCCTTGCCATCGTTGCCCGGCTCGGTGCGGCCCCAGGGGTTGCGCAGGATGACGAACCGCTGGCCGTCCTTCTCTTCGATGCCCATGATCGTGTAGGCGTGCCAGGCGTACAGGTTCGTGTCCTTGTAGATACCCTCCTGCTCCTTGCCGTGCGTGCCCGCGGACCCGGCCTTGACCATCTTGCCGTCCTTGGTGGCCGCCTGGAGCTTCTTCCAGATCTGGTCCTCGGGCGTGTAGGACAGGGTCGTCGCCTGGACCCGGTTGCCCACCAGGGCTTCCAGGGCCGCCTGCGACGAGCCGCCCTCGCCCATCTTGTCGTAGCCCTTCTTCCAGACGGCGTAGGCCTTCTCGTAGATGGCCGGCCACAGCTCCATGCCGCGCTCGTTCTTCTCCGTCGAGCGGGCGTAGGCCGGGCGGCTGCCTCCCTTGGCGGTGGCCAGGTCGGCGTCCACCTTGATCCACACCTCTTTGTATTTGCCGCTGTAGTCGCGCTCGAAGAAGCGGACCTCGAAGGCGCCCTTGCCGGCAGGCTTGACGCCGTTGGTGATCAGGTCCGGGTGGGCCTTCGCGGTGGCGGACAGCGCCGCGACCAGGTAGCAGTCGGCGATGGAGCCCTGCTCGACGTCCTCGGCGGAGACGCCATTGACGAAGAGGTCGCCCTCGTACCGCTTGTACTCCATGGAGCCGTCGCGGTGCTTCTCGCGGAGGGCCGGATCCTCGACGAGGACCGGGGCCTCCTCCACCTTTTTGGGGGTGACGTCCTGAACGGGATCGCCCGTGTGGTCCGAAGCCGGCGCGGCTGCCTTGGGCTTGACCGCCTCAGCGCCGGCCTGGAAGCCCATGGCCCCCAGGGTCTTGGACGCGGCACCCCGCGCCTCGGGCGCCGGCTCGACGGAGGGCTTCGTCTGCCCGCTCTTGGTCTGGTGCTGGAATCCCGACATGGTGTGCTCGCTCGGTTGAGGTTGACCGGCCGCTCGCGAAAGTTGAGTCGCACTGATGCTAGCCCTGCCGAGCGCGCTTGACAACGGAAAACTTGACCCAGTCACTGCCACCGGAGGTAGAGCCCGAAGGCGGAGGCGCCAGCGTCCAGGGCGCGCAGATCCACCACCTCTCGGCGCATCATGCGCAGCAGGATCCGGTTACCGAGCACCTGCAGCACCCGAAAGGTCGGGTTGCCGAAGAGGGGAGAGCCCGTCCAGCGCAGGGTGGCCTCGCACCCGGACACCTCCGGCTCGACCGCCCCCACGTCGTACAGATGGGGGTGCAGGCGGCGCGCCCCGCGAAAGACCGTCGCCGGCCCCAGGGTGCGCACCACCCAGGTCACGACCTTGTCTCGCGCTCGCACCGTGTCGTCGTGGAGCAGGCCCTCGAGCGCCGCGGCGTCGCCCCCCAGCAGGCGGTCGATGACGAGATCCGTGGCCAGGATCTGCGCTGCAACGGGGATCCACGAGTCCGGGTCCGGGTCGTCGGGGAGCGCTGCGGACAGAGGGCCGAGCCCCTCCCGGACCGCGCGGACGCCCTCCTCGCCCCACCGGCGGCGGCACCCGTCGGCCCAGCGCGCCACGAGTGAGCCTCGGCACCGCCCGGGGAGGGCCAGCACCTGCTCCCTGGTCCAGCGAGGGGTCGCGAGGAGCTGTTCCGCGGCGATGGGGGTCTCTGGCCGGGTCAAGTGCGCTGCTCCTTGCGCGCGAGGTGGGGCCGTCCTCGACGCGACGCGCAGACTACCACACGGTCAGCTCGCCGCCAGCCGCCGGAGGCGCCGGGCCCGGAGCAACCTCAGGGGAGCGCGGAGGGCAACGGCGACGACGACGAGCACCACGGCGAGCAAGGTCTGGGAGGCCCCGACGGGGAGGCGCCACAGGAACGCAGCGACGTAGCCCCCGAAGCCCGCGCAGGCGCCGATGACGCCGGCGAGGAGCAGCGCGCGGGGCACGTTCGGGGAGAGCTGGAGCGCCGCGACGGCGGGGAGCACGGAGAAGGCGAACACCGGCAGCGCGCCGAGCACCCGCGTGCAGATGGAGATGGCGACGGCGAGGGAGACGAGCAGCGTCAGCTCCAAGGTGCGCACTGGCAGACCGCGGACCCGGGCGCCATCCGGGTCGAAGCTCACCTCGGAGAAGCCGCGGACCCACCACAGGTGGAGGGCCAGCAAGACCACGGCGGTCCAGAGGAGGAGCGAGAGCTGCTCGTCTAGGACCACGACGGCGCTGCCGAACAGCAGGGCCTGGACGTCGTGGAGCTCCTGCACGACGCGGGTCCCGAGAGCGAGGGACCCCGCCGCGCCCACGAGGAAGGCGACCCCGAGGAGCGCGTCCCGGCGGGCCCCGATGGCGCTCCGGTCGAGGGCGGGCGCGACGGCGCCGAGCAGCGTGGCCGCGACGGCCCCGAGGGTCGGCGACGCCAGGAGCCCCGTCACTCCCCAGTGGATGTGCGCGTAGAAGGCGACGGTCACGCCCAGGCCCGCAACCTGGGAGAGCGCCGCCGAGAGGAAGACCATGCGGCGGAGCACGATGTAGACGCCCAGGGTCCCGAGGAGGGCGCCCGCCACCGCGCCCGCCAGGGCGGGGCCCCGAAACAGCTCCCAGGCGCCGAAGAAGTCGGAGAGGGTGAGAGACTCTTCCACCGTTCACGCCCCCGTATGGCTGCCGTGGTGGCCCCATTGGGACCGGAAGCTGGGATCGGCGCTCACCACGTCGGCGGGTCCGGAGAGGAAGAGGCCGCAGTCGCCGTCCGCGAGGGCGAGGTGCGTGGCGTGGTCCGCCAGCAGCGCCACGTGGTGGCTGACCATGACCACGGCCAGGGAGCGGGCCGCCCGCAGCTCCTGGAGCACCGCGTAGACGGCCCGCTCCGTGCGGCCGTCCATGGCGCTGGTCGGCTCGTCGAGGACCAAGAGCGCGGGCTCCGATGCCAGCGCCCGGGCCAGCAGCACCCGCTGCTTCTGGCCCTCGGAGAGCTCCGAGAGCTGGGCGGCGGCGAGGGGCTCCGCGTGGGCGTCGCGGAGAGCGCGGCGAACGGCGGCGCGAGCGCGGAGCGGCGCGAGCGGAGACAGGAAGGACCACCCCTGCTCCGCCCCCCCGCGGACCACGTCCACGACACGGCGCGGGCCGGTCATGTCCAGCTCGCTGCGCTGCGGCACGTAGCCGACGCGGAGGCCTGGGGTAGTGTCGATGGCGCCGCCCACCCGCGGCAGGAGGCCGAGAAGAGTGCGCAGCAGCGTGGACTTTCCGGCGCCGTTCGGCCCCACGAGACCCCACAGCTCACCGCGGCGAAGCTCCAGGTCCACCGGAGGGAGCACGGGCACCCCCGCGTGGCCCACCCGGAGGGCGCGCGCCGCCAAGAGGAGCTCAGTCGGCATGGTCGTGACCCGCCTCGATGACCACCGTGACCGAGGTCTCGGTGGTGGGCCCGAAGGTGAGCGTCGAGGTCCCGACCGGCAGAGGGAAGACATGGCTCACCGCGATGGCGGAGCACGCGCTGCCCTTGTGGGAGTCCTCCGCGACGATGGGAGAGCCGCCAGGCCCGGTCACCGCGACGGGCACGTCCCGGCTCAGGAAGATGGTCACGTCCCCGGCGGTCGCGTTGGCGTAGGCGACCGCGCCCCCCTTGCCGCCTGCGACGTCGGCCAGGGCCACCCGATGAGCCGTGTGGCCCTTGGAGACATCCGGCGGTGCATCCACTGAGGCCGCGACGTCCGCGAACGGGCCGTCGGCCAGGTGCTCGCATGCCTCGTCGTCGATGCTCTCGCCCGGGGCGACGGAGGACCCGCCGCCCGCTTCACAGCCGTCTCCCAACCCCAGGATTGCCAGCAGGGCCAAAGTGCGGGGCAGATTGCTCATGTCATCCTCCACGTAGAATCACGGATCGAAGCGCTCCACCGTCACGGCGAGCACGCTGCCCGCCGCGTTCTCTGCGATCCGGGCCGACACGGCCGGAAACGCCCCGGCGTTGACGGGGTCGGTCACCGGACCGACCAGGCCCAGCTCCGTGGTCCAGTCCACGCCATCGAAGAGGCCCTCTGCCACGCTGAGCGACGCCCGGACGCGGACTCCTATGGGCTCGCCCCGCGCGACACTCCCGCTGGTCGGGGCGCCGATGCGGGCGTCCAGCGGGATCGTCCCGACGATGGGGATCCCCTCGTCGGGCAGCCCCTTGCCGTCCGACGGGGCGATGTCGAATACGCGCGCCTCGAAGCGGATCTCGCTGAGAGAGACCTCCACGCGACCGAGATCGCCCCGCTCCAGGCGACACTCGTCCGCGCAGCGCCCCAGCGGGACCACCCCTGGAGTCTGTGCCAGCGCCACGTCTGCGTCCGCCTCCCGGCTGACGGTCACGGCGGAGTCATCCCCACCCAGCTCCGCGGCGATGTCTTCGTAGGAGACGAGGCGCCCGTCGTCGGAGTGGCAGTGCCCTCCGTGGCAGAGTGAGTAGCCGTCTGGGGGGCTCGCCGGGTCGAATGTAGACTCCGCGCCGCCCTGATTGATGGTCAGCGAGATAGACCCGACGTGGACGGAGAGCGAGTCGACGCGGATCAGGTAGTTGTTGGACGTCCGGAGGAGCCCGTCTGCGGTCAGGCGCCCCTCGGCCGGTGCGAAGGACGCCTCCAGGTGCAGCTCCGCACGCCCCCAGGGCTGCCCGGGCTCGAAGGCGCAGGCGGACACCAGACCGAGACAGAGCCCGAGCGTCCTACCGTGCCAGCGCATCGTACACCTTCCCCGTGACGGACCGGAGCCACCCCAGGTAGGTCTCACCGGAGTCGAAGCGCGGCCCGCCCGTGACGATTACCAGGGACGACTTGCCGAGCTGGGCCAGAGTCTCGGACGTGCTCGTCGGGTAGAACTCCTCCTCCAGGATGGCGGGCACCCCGTTGGCCTTGATGGTGGCCAGCACCTTGGCCACGTGGCCTGGGTCTGGACTGATCCCGGGCTTGGGCTCCACGGTCGCCACCTCCTCCAGGTGGAGCCATGCGTACAGGTACGGGAAGGACTTGTGATAGGAGACCACGCGGCGCCGCTCGGGGCCCAGGTCGAGGAAGCGGCGGGTCTCCGCCGTCGCGAAGAGGGACAGCTCCTTCATGGCCTTCCTCCCCCTCTCGAAGTAGCGGTCCTTGTTGGCGGGGTCGAGCGCCGCGAGGCGCGCCGCGATGGCGCCGGCGATGGCGGACGCGGCGCGGGCGTCGAAGAGGAAGTGCGGATTCCCACCCGGGTGGACGTCGCCCTGGCTGCGGTCTGCCCGCTCGGGCACGTCCAGGCGCTGCACCGCCGTCGATGCGTCCAGGTAGCCCTCGCCACCGGGCTGCACGCGCGGGTTGCGGGCGCCGACCAGCAGGCGCGGTAGCCACCCCACCTCCAGGTCGAGGCCGTTGGCGATGACCAGGTCGGCCTTGCTCAGCGCCAGCATCAGGCTCGGGCGCGGGTCGGCGTAGTGGGGGTCCTGGGTGGGCGCGAGGAGCGAGGTGACCGTCACGAGGTCCCCGCCCACCTCCTGCGCGAGGGCGGCGAGCGCGGGCAGCGTCGCGACCACCTCGACGCGGGCCTCGGCGCGGGGGGAGACGGCGAGAGCCACGACACAGAGCGCAAACACGACGGACTTCATGGGACCTCCTCTCAGAATGCGTGGGAGCCGTGGGCGCCTACGACCAGCTCGACGGCGAGCGCCACGGACCAGACCGGCTCGTCGAGCCACGCGGGCACGTCGGCCGCGGCCTGAAGACGGATGCGCGAGAAGTGCGACGGGTAGTACGTGCCCTCGAGCGCGTACCGAGCGCGGTCGCCATCCCACTGCGGGTCCAGCGGGTCGCCTTCGCGGCCCGAGACCACCTCGGCGCGGGCTCCCACCTCCCACTCGCGATCAATTCCCCACACGAGCTGCGCGTAGCCTCCCCAGTCCTGGAGCACATCATCGGGCACCTGGCGCGTCCGAAACATCCCCTCCACGGTCAGGCTCAGCGACATGCGGGTCTGGGTCGCGACGGGGTAGTAGCGCAGGTAGAGATCGGAGCCGTAGATCTCCGTGCGGTTGCCGTTGCCCGTGGAGTTGGGCCCGAGCTGCGCGGAGAGGCCCCAGGCCAGCGACCAGTCGTCGTCGAAGGGGAAGAACTGCTTGAGCGCCAGGGTGTAGAGCAGGTCCTCGGGACCCGACACCCCGAGGTCGTCGCCCCCGAAGAAGCTGCGCGCGGTGGCCTCGCCGCCGGCCTCCGACGCAGACGCCACAAGCTCCACGTACCAAGGAAGGGGCGTGAGCCAGGACAGCTCGCCGCCGAGGCCGCGGCTCCCCTCGCTGCCGAACATCTTGCCGTTGACCAGGGGCTGGTCCACGAAGCTCCAGGCGTGGGGGTGGGTCGAGTTGATGCGCCCGAAGCGCGTCAGCATCTGACCGAAGCGCACCTGGAGCCCGCCCGGGATGCCGAGGGTCGTGCCGTAGGCCTCCTCCAGCTCCACGCCGTATTGAGCGAACACCAAGTTGGCGTCGAAGCGGAAGACCGGGTCCACCGAGGCGCCGATGCTCATCTCGAGCTGCTGCAGGTTGAAGCCCGTGCGCTGCGGGTCGTGCCCGCCGGTCCCCCGGGCGCCGTCGCCGCTGAACCAGGCGGCGGCGAAGTCCAGGACGACGGCGATGTCCGGGTTCATGCTCTGGATGGCGCCGCCCACGGGGCCCAGGGCGTCCAGCGCGCTCGGCTTCGCGGCCTGGTCGGCGCCCAGGCTGCGCTCCAGGGCCTCCTGCTCCTCGGGGGTGAGCGTGGGCTGGGGCTCGGCCTCGTCTCGCTCGGGCTCGGCCCCGGCGGGCGTCCCAACAGGAGCGACGGGCTGCTCGGTCGGTTCAGGCTCCGCTGCGAGGATCGGGGTCACAGACGCCAGAGCGACTGCCCCGCACGCACACCGCAAGAGGCGCCACGGGGCGCCCCTTCCGCACGTTGACATGACGTACCTCGACGGCGCCCCACCACGCGGAGGCGCCCGCATCGTCTTCAGGAGGGGACCTGCGGATCTCAGGCCCGGGACCAGAGCGACGCGTTCAGGCGGGTGGAGATGCTTTGGGGGCCAGCAGCCACACGGGGCTGTTGGGGGAGGCGGGATCGGAGAGCGCCAACGGCGACGCGACGAGGGCGGCGCGGAGAGAGTCGACGCCAGTCTGCGGGCAGCCCGGCTGGTGCCACGAGCGCACCTCGACGGCCAGGGTGCAGTGGTCGTGCTCGTGGGACGCGGGCGGGTCCGACGCCCAGGAGTCCTCCGCGGGTGGAGCATCCCGGTGGCTCCCCACGGGGTCGCCATGGACGACGTCGCCATGGGCGCAGGTCGTGTGCGGCACCGCGACGTAGTGAAGCGACGCCCCGAGCTGGGCCAGCACGAGCGCCAGCGCCACGCCGAGCAGGGCGCGTGCGGGTCGTGCGGCGGTGGGCGTGCGGTGCATCGGCGACGTTCCGGTGGTCCAAGCGAGGATGCGTCGGTGCCCGCAGCGCGGGCCGTGGCGGACTCTAGCGGACCGCGCCGGCGACTTCAACCCCTCGCACGTTTGCCCGGCAATGACCCGACCGGTAGACTTCACGGGGCCGTGCGCCACCTGCCGAGGCTCTCGTGACGATGGCCCCGCACGACCGGGGCACTGGCCACCCGGAGCCGAGGCGCCGTGACCACCACCCCTGGAGCAGCATGATCCGCCGCGTCGTCGTCTCGCCGGAGTGCCCCCGCCGGTGCCCCTCGTGCTCGGTGTGCGCCCCCGGCGCCGCGCCCGACCTCGCGTCCGTCCTGGTCCACGATGACGCCCCCACCCTGCGCCTCGGCGGGGGTGACGCCACGGCCTGGCCCCACCTGTGGGAGCTCCTCGACGCCAACCGCCGCCGCTTCGAACCCCTGCGGGTCTGGGTCGAGGCGCCCGCCGCCGCGCTGTCGGCCCAGGTGCTCTCGCGCCTCGCCGCTGCCGGCGCCACGGGGGTCTCCGTGTTTGCCGAGGCGCTCGGGGAGCGCATGGCCGCACGGCTGGGCGTGGGCGAGCCCGTCGCGGCGGTCGCGCGGGCCCAGGCCGTCGGGCTCTCCGTGGACGTCATCGCGGCCGTCCGGCCGTCGACCTTCGCCATCGTGGCCCCCCTGGCCGCGCGGGTCGCCCCGACGCCGGTGTGGTTGGAGATCACGCGCCAGGACGAGCGCACCGAGCCGGGGCCCATCCCCGCGGACGCCATCGAGGCGCTGCTCGGCCGGTGCGACAACCTGCAGCTCTCCGGCTGGCGCATACCCCACCGCGGCTACCTGCCCCCGTGCGCCGTGCCACGAGCTTGGGAGCTCCGCCGCGGCGCCTGGAGCAGCACCCTCCGTGATCGGGACACCCCCAACGACGTGCTTCCCGCGTGCGCCGCCTGCGCGCTGGCCACCCGCTGCCACTTCCGCGACCCGGGGGCGCTGGACGTGGAGCCGACGCCCGTCCTCGTGGACGCGGCGCCGCCCCAGCGCCTGCGGCACCGCCCGGTGTCTGCCGCGATCATCGCCAGGCGGACGGCGCCCCCGGTGGTGTGCACCACTCCTTGGACCACGCTCCAGGTGGTGGATCCCATCGGCGAGGTCCACCAGTGCTGCACCGAGTGGACCATCGGCGCACGAGCGATGCTCGACGGCGAGTCCCTCCTCGACGTCTGGAACGGCCCTGGGTACCGGGAGGCGCGCCGTGTCATGGGCGCGGGTACTCTAGAGACGCTCTGCCGCCCCATCTGCCCGCGCCTCTACGACCACGCGTGGTCGGAGAAGGCGCTCCGCATCCAGGACGGCTCCCCGCGCTTCGTGGAGAACCAGCTCCTGCTGGCGGAGGACATCGCCGAGCGCCGCGAGGAGGTCCGCGGGCTGCCGACCCGCCTCGCCTTCGCGCCCAGCACCTACTGCAACTACGACTGCATCATGTGCGACTACGGGCGCACGCCCCGCCGGGAGCTGAGCGCCGCCATCTGGGACGACGTGGAGCGCCTGCTCCCCACCCTGGAGAACATCACGCTCCTCGGCGGCGAGCCCCTGGCCAGCCCCGACACCATCCGCTTCCTGCAGAGCTTCGACGCCACCCGCACGCCAGACCCCGTGGTCAACCTGGTGACCAACGGGAGCCTCCTCACGGAGCGCCTATTGGCGCGCATGACCAAGTGCAGCCTCGGCGACGTGACCATCAGCGTCAACGCCGGCACCCCGGAGGTCTACGAGCAGGTCCAGCGCGGCGTCGCTCTGGAGGAGCTGCTGCGCAACGTGGACGCCCTGCTCCGGTTCCGAGACGGCCACTTCCGCCCGTTCGGCGTCTCGCTGAGCTTCGTGGTGCAGCCGACGGCGGCCCACACGCTGATCCCCTTCGGCGAGCTGGCGCGGGCGCGAGGCCTGCGCATCCGCCTGCTCCCGCTGCACGACGGCCCCCGCACCGAGCCGCACCTGGCCCCGAGCTTCTACCGCGACCCGGACGCGGTGGCGCGCATCGTGGAGCACCTGGACGCCTTCATCGCCTGGGCTACTCACGACGGCCAGTGGGTGCGGGAGGCCCGGGCCGTCCGGGCGGCGATCCTGGCGAAGAGCCTGACGGGCGGGCCACGCGGCGGGCGCGCCACCGCCTCCGGGGTGTGAGCCACTCGGCCGACCACGAAGGAGTTCCCCCGCGGCTGGCGCCCGCATCGTCCATGTGGCATGAAGGACGAGTCGGTAGACGATCTGTTTGGTGCGGAGTCGATGATGTGGAGCAACACGGAGCTGGAGGCGCTGGCCCGGGACCTGGAGTCGGATCGGGTCGAGCGCAAGGAGTCCTTCGCCGGCTCTGCTCGCGAGAAGATCGCCCAGGCCGTCTGCGCCTTCGCCAATGACCTCCCCGGCTCGGGCCTCCCCGGCGTCGTCATGGTAGGGCTCCGCGACGACGGGACACCGACGGGGCTGGCGATCACCGACGAGCTCCTTCAGAACCTGGGCGCCATCCGCAGCGACGGCAAGGTGCTCCCGCTGCCGGTGATGGTCGTGCAGCGGCGCACCCTGGGCGGCGCGGCCGTGGCCGTCGTGACCGTCCACCCATCCGGCGACCCGCCGGTGCGGTACGACGGGCGGGTGTGGATCCGCGTCGGGCCCCGCCGCGGCATCGCGAGCCGGGACGAGGAGCGCATCCTGACCGAGCGGCGTCGCTCGGGCGACCGGGAGCACGACCGCGGACCCGTGCGAGGCGCGACCCTCGACGAGCTGGACCTCGACGCGTTCACCTCCACCTACCTGCCGGCCGCCTTCGCCCGCGACGTCCTGGAGACAAACGACCGCTCCACCGCGGATCGCCTCCGCGCGCTCCACCTGCTCGCCCCGACGGGGGAGCCGACGATTGGGGCCGTGCTGCTCCTCGGCCGCGACCCAGGCGCGTGGCTCCCTGGGGCCTACGTGCAGTTCCTCCGCGTCCAGGGTCGAGAGCTGGGGGACCCTGTGGCCGATCAGAAGGTGCTCTCGGGGCCGGTGCCGCACATCCTTCGGCAGGCCTCGGACCTCGTCTCCCTTGGCATCCGCACGCCCCTCTCCGTCGGGACCGGACCGACGGATGTCCGCCAGCCGGACTATCCGCACGAGGCGGTGATGCAGCTCCTCGCGAACGCGTTGATGCACCGGACCTACGAGTCCAACGCCCCCGTGCGCCTCACCTGGTTTGACGACCGCATCGAGATCGCGAGCCCTGGCGGGCCCTATGGGTGTGTCACTCCCGAGACCTTCGGAGAGCCCTACGCGACCGACTACCGGAACCCGCTGCTCGCTGAGGGGCTGAAGCTCCTGGGGTTCGTCCAGCGGTTCGGCATGGGCATCGCCATCGCCCGCAGGAGCTGCCTGCAAAACGGCAACCCGCCCCCCGCGTTCGACGTCGGGAGGGGCCACGTCCTCGCCACGTTGAGGCCACGGCCATGATCTCTCTCGCCTTCTTCAACAACAAGGGGGGAGTCGGCAAGACAACCCTGGTGTACCACATCGCGTCCATGCTCGGCGACCTGGGACATCGCGTGCTCATGGTCGACCTGGACCCCCAGTCCAACCTCACGGCCATGTGTCTGGACGAGGACCGCCTCGAGGAGCTGTGGCCCCTGGACGGGGAGCACACGGAGACTCTGCTCGGGTGCCTGCGCCCCATCCTGCGGGGCACGGGGGACATCGGCGCCCCGCACGTCGAGTCGGTGGATGATCGCCTGGGGCTGCTCGTGGGTGACCTCGCCCTGTCCGCCTTTGAAGACAAGCTGTCTGAGACCTGGCCCAAGGTCCTCGACCGGGACGAGGCGGCCTTCCGCGTGCAGTCGGCGTTTCACCGCGCCATCTCGGCCGCCGCCAAGGAGCACGAGGCAGAGGTCGTGCTCATCGACGTGGGCCCGAACCTGGGGGCAATCAACCGCTCCGCCCTGCTGGCGGCCGACCACGTGCTCACGCCCCTGTCCCCGGATCTCTTCTCCATGCAGGGGCTGCGAAACCTGGGGCCGACGCTGCGCTCCTGGCGCGCGGCCTGGGATGATCGGCTGGCGCGCCGGCCAATGGACCTGGACGCGGGCCTCGAATTGCCGGCGGGGCGTATGAACCCGCTCGGCTACCTGGTGATGCAGACCGGGATGCGCCTCGACCGGCCTGTCAGGGCCTATGACCGCTGGGTGGGCCGCGCGCCAGAGATCTACCATCGCTTCGTGCTGGACGACAGCTCAGCCGCCGGTCTCGGTTTCCAGGAGGACCCGTCCTGTCTCGGCGTCCTGCGCCACTATCAGAGCTTGATGCCGCTGGCCCAGGACGCCCGGAAGCCCATGTTTCGCCTGACTCCGGCAGACGGCGCCATGGGTGCTCACGTCAAGGCGGTGGGCCGGTGCCGCGACGACTTCGCCCGTCTCTGTCACGACATCCTGCGCCGGGTGGGAATCGAGGAGTGAGGGATTGGCGGCCGACTCGCGGCTACGGCCCGTCGGGCAATCTCCGTGTCTCGAGGTCGAGGCGGAGGCGGCGCGTGTAGACGTCGGCGGTCGTGGGGCGGAAGAAAAATGCCCGCAGGAGCGCGCCGTTGGCGGCGTTGACGAAGACTGCGACGCCGCGTTCGGGCCAGACGCGCTCACCCTCGCGGACCGGCAGGTGACCCCAGACGAAGTCGAGCACCAACGACGGCTTGCCGAGCGTGCGCTCCCAGGCGGCGAGTCCGCCGGTGGGCTCAGGATACTCGACGTCCAGCGCCAGGAGCGCGTCCCCGTCGAACCAGAGCCGCACCGGCTCGTCGTGCCCCTCCACGCGGACGAGCCGCAGCGCATGGGCGGCCTTCTCGCTGCCGAGCAGGCCGCGTCCCACGGACTCCTGCGGCACACCGAGGGCGCTCATGACATCGGCGAGCCCGCAGGCTTCCGGGAGGCCCGCCCAGCCGGTCAGGTCGAGGCCACGGAGTGCGGTCAGCGCCTGCCTGCAACGATCTGTGGCACCGGTGTCCATCGCTCGCTCCTCGGCGGTCGCAAGCGCCATGGTCCCCATGAGCGCGAGCGCCGCCCCGATGCGCCTCACGGCGCCTTCCGCTTGTCGCCGATCAGCTTCGTGTGGCCGAGGAAGTACGCCGCATAGACGTTGTGGGCCCCGACGATGCCCATCATCTCCTCGGCGCGCGGCGTCGACCGGTACTGCGGCATGTCCGGCACCGTGACCGGGCTGCCGGGCACGAAGTACGGGCCCTCGACGTCCTTCTGCAGCTTCGGATCCGCGAACGCCACCTTGGACCAGACCGTCTTGGTCAGGACGTCCGTCATGCCCTCGCTCAAGGCGTTCTCGCGGTCGCCGCTCAGGGTTCCGGCATACTCGAAGTACTTCGGGTGCGTCGCCGTGTGGAGATACTCGTGGATGAAGGTCCGCAGGTATCTCCACATCTGCTGCCGCGTCTTCGCCGCGTCGTCGCCCTTGAAGCGCTGAATCCGCACCTCGCCCGTCGACGGCGTGGCCTCGCCGGGCCAGGCCTTCTGGATGGCGCAGAGATCGGCGGTGCGCGCCTTCGCGACCCGCTCGCGGACGGCGAGCGCGATGGCCGTCTCCTTCGCGCCGCTGCCCGCGCTGTGCTCCTTCTTGACCGCGAGGACCTGGGGCCGCGTCTGCAGGAAGTAATCGGTCAGCTCCCGCGCCACGTCGAGGAGCTGGTCGGCCGTCATCTTGCCCTGCTTCTTCTCCTCGACCTCCCACTGATCCTTGAGATTGATGCCCGACTTCAGCGCCGGCTTCGAGGCATAGTTGCCGAACACCGCGTCGGTCTCCCGCTTGCCGATGGTCGCTACGTCCTCGATCTCTTTCCAGTCGTAGAGGTTGGCCGCGTCCTTCCGCTTGTCCGCCTTGCCCGTCACGAGCCGCGCGAGCGCCTCGTCCGTCGCGGCGATCAGGGCCTTCTCGATCTCCGGCTCGTACTTGCGGCCGTCGGGCAGGGTCTCCTTGAAGGGGCCCGTCGCCCCGGGCTTGTTCTGGGCGAGGGCGTTGGTCGCGGCCTCGGCCTCCGAGGGCTTCAGCGTCCGCGTCTTCGCGAGCTGCTCGGCCTCCGTCTTGCCGGCGCCCTGCGCGAGCGCCACGTAGGGCTGGAAGGTCGCGTACCGCGCGTCCAGCTTGCCGAGGGTCTCGGGGCCGACGACGCCGTCCTCCTTCGCACCCTCTGCTGCCTGGAAGGCGCGGACCGCCTTGTCCGTCTCGCCGCCGAAGCTGCCGTCGACGCCGAACTTGGGCAGCGTGTAGCCGAGATCGAGGAGCGCCTGCTGGAGCTTGCGCACCGCGAGGCCGCCGCTCCCCTGGCGGAGGTACTGCTTGCCTTCGAGGACCTTCTGCAGGACGGGGTCTCGCTGGAAGCGGTCGGACTTGAACGTCGGGCCCGTCGGGGCCGCCGCGTCCGGCGCTTTGAGCTCCGCTGCGCCGTCGTCGAGCTTCTCCGTCGCGACACCCGGAGCCGCCGCCGGGGCGACGGAGGCCTGCTGGGCCGCGTACCCGGTCGCCGGGAAGCCCTTGGGCATCACCCGCTCCTGCGGCCCCGCGTCCAACCCACCGCTCGGAGCGTTCGTGCGTACCTGGGGCTGCGTCTCTACACCCGGCATGGCTTTCCTCCGGCGAGGTTCGGGGTCCTGGGTGCCACTGTACGCAGTCTGCTGGTGGCGTCAATCCCGGGGTCTCCCACACCCGCTGAGCAGAGCATCCGACAGGCAGCACACCCCTCGCGCCGCTCTACTCCGCCCCCACCGCCTCCGCCCACTTCGCGGTGAGGCCCTTGTCCGTGGCGCACTTCCAGTCCGCCCAGCAGGGGTCCTCCTCGACGCGGGTGCCGAGGGAGTGGAAGAACGAGACGATCATGTTGGCGTGGTACTCGGTGTAGGTGGGCTTGTAGCCCTCCAGCGGAGGGAAGGCGTCCGAGCCTTTGGCCTGGGCGATGTACTCGTGGTGGCCCTTCACGTCGGCGAGGCAGAGGGCCGAGACGCCCCGCGTGCCCGTCTCCACCTTGCGGCAGAGCCCGGGGCCGCCCTCGGGGTGGCTCTCGTCGAGGATTGGGGCGCTCACGTCGCTGTCGACGAGCAGGCGGTCCTTGATGGCGCCCTCGGTCCACGCGCGATAGGACGCCTCGGGCGAGACCAGGTCCTTGCCGAAGAGGCCCATGGAGCGCGCCAGGGCGAGGCCCGCGGCGAAGTTCACCGTGCGGTCGCCCGCCGCCAGCAGGAGCAGCGTGTTGGTGGCCGGGTAGCCGGGGAGCGGGTCCAAGAGCACCCGGTCCGCGACGGTGATGGCGTCGGAGCCCTCCAGCACGTTGGCCACCCGCTGCACCAGGCGGCGGAAGTCCGGGGTGTTGCGGGGCTTCGCCACCCCTTGGTACGGCGAGATCAGGTCCGCGCCGTCCACCGGCGCGCCGCTGGTGGAGAGCACGTCGATGCGCAATGGGTCGCCGATGTCCGCCTCGATGGGGACGGCGAAGGCGCCGGTGGCGTCTGCCACCTCTTCGTGCGACAACCCGCTCGGCAGGTGGGTGACCACCACGCGCCCTCCGGCCGGCACCTTCAGGCTGGCGTGGACGATGCTCGCCACCTCGGGCAGCGCGAGGCAGGTGCCGTCGGTGCCCTTCCAGGTGGTGCGCTCGGTGATCTTGCACCGGTCCGAGTCGTCGTTGAAGCTGACGGCGACCGTCCCATCCTCCTGGGGGCAGCCGACGACCAGCGGCCCCGACGCCAGGTGCATGATGGGCGTGACCACGTCCTTGAGCTTCGTGCGCACGAAGATGTCGGCGATGCCCGCGCCCGCCACCACCGGGGCTGCGGCGACGATGTACTCCTCCAGCGGGGCGGTCAGCGCCGTGTGAATACCGCCGAGAGACACGCCGGACATGAAGTACGGCACGTCCGGGCCGCCCACGTCGAGGGTGCCGTCCGCGTTGAAGTCGCCCGAAAGCAAGCTGGGCATCAGCTCTGCGGGCGTGGCCTTGCGCGGCTCCTTGGGCGGCGTCGGCACCGCACTCTGAGACAGCGAGTGCAGCATGCGCACGGCGACCATGTAGTCGAGGGTGGTCTGGCGCATGGCGTCCCGCAGACGGAAGGGGTCGGGGGTGTAGTAGGCCTCGCCGCCGCGGATGTTGCAGTCCCCGTCGTCGTCCACTGCACGCCCCTTCAGCGCGAGCTGCTGCATGAAGCCGTTCTCGAGCATCACCGCGAGCATGTCGTCCAGGGACATGTCCGCCGGGAGCTTCGTCTCCCAGTCCGTGAAGAGCAGCGGGCCGAGGAGCGCCCGCGCCATGCCCGCGACCAGTGACATGGTCGAGGGGTTCGAGGCGTCGCCGCCCAGCGCGTCGAGGAGCATCTTCTTCGGCTCCGTCAGGATTGGCCCGTGGCCCACCGCGTCGATGCAGATGGTGGCGAGGCCGGCCTGGGCGAGCTTGCCGGCCAGCACCAGCACCTCGATGCGGCTCGTCGCCGTCGCGTGCGCGTGCACGACCACGGGGAACGGCGGCTTGTGGTGCTCGGTGGTCTTCGGGACCGTGATCATCCACGGCACGGCCTCCGGTGCGACGCTGCCCGTGCCCGCGGCCAGGTCCACGTCCCACACGTTGTCCTCGGTGGCGCGGAAGCTCGGCGTGATCATCTCGCCGAAGACCACGTAGTCCACGTGGTCGAAGTCCACGCCCAGGCCCGCCTGGAAGGCGCCTATGAGCGCCATGACGCTGTTCAGGTAGGCCCCCTGCAGGACGTAGCGCGTGTCGTTGGCCACATACGGGTACTTGTAGTCCGGGTTCGGGTGGCTGTCGTCGCCGTCGAACTCCACGCTCAGGTCATAGACGTCGTGGATGCCCGGCGGGAACTGCTCCGCGAGCCAGGCGAAGGTGCCGCGGCCATACAGGCCGTCGCGCAGGGTGCGGAACGTCTTGGCCAGGTCGCCCGTCGTCAGGGTCCACGCGAAGGCGATGTGGCCCGGCTTGACCCCCACCTCGTCCAGAGACGGCAAGGCGCGCCGCAGAGACTCGGTCTGGCTGTCGTGGTTGACGGCCTCGAAGGGGCTCACGATGGACGTGTAGTTGCCGTCCTTCCAGCCCTTGACGCCCCGTGTCAGAACGACCGCGTACCGCGAACCCGCCTCCATGGGCACCAGCGGGCGGATGTCCAGCGTGTTGGTGGAGTTCTCGTAGTGGTAGACACGGGTCTCCGGGACCCCGTCGCCGTCCAGGTCCGCCAGGTTGTCCGGCGGCAAGACCATGCTGGTGTCGTCCTTGTAGGTGTCGTGCGGCAGATAGCTGGTCGGGATGATGTCGTGGGGGAACCAGCCGCGCCCGAGATCCAGGGGGAGTCGCTCGCCGAACCGCTTGGATCCGGGCTGCACGTTGATGACGAACACCGTCTTGTCGGTGACCGTGCGCAGGTCGATGGGGGCGTCGAAGGAGACGGAGATGGGCGTCATGCCCGAAAAGCCCGGAATCTCGTTCAGGTGCTTGCGGAACCGGCGCTCGTAGGCGGTCGCCCCTTCGGTGCTCACATTGAGGGACGAGGCGCCGTCCGGCCCGATGCGGGTCGCCAGATCGCTCGGGAACGGCACCTCGGGGTCCGGGCGCCGGAGCGGATCGAACACGACCCGGGGCCCGGGCAACTGGCCCTTGAGCAGCGCCGGGCCCAGGCCGGGAGTGTCGTCGCCCTGGCAACCGGCGACGGCTGCCAGCGTGATCAGCGCCCCCGTCACGACGGCCCCGCGCACATTCGTCATTGCCCTTCTCCACACTCCGCTCATCACCACTCCCCCTGGAGCATGACCTGCCCCGCCGTGACCGCAAGGGCCGAGGCCGCGTTGCCGTCCGCGTCGTCGAACACGGCCCCGGGAAACAGCACGCCCGCGTCGAAGCGCGCGGCCACGGAGACTCCGGCACCGATGGCGTGGTGGAACCGCACGCCCACGTCCAGCTCCAGACCGAGGTCGCGCTGGTGGGTGGCTCCGCGGGGCCCCGTCGGCGTGCCCCCTGCCAATGCGGTGCGGTAGACGTCCGCGTAGTCCTCGCTGGCGCGCGCGATCACCGCCCCGGTGAGCAGCGTCAGGTACGGGAAGGGGCGCAAGCCCAGCACCGGATGCAGGTACATGGCGCCGGTGACCCCGCCGCGGGTGGGGGTGTCGTCGAAGCCCACAGGCGGCAAGCCGGTGAAGCGCGGGTCCTGGGCGTTGTAGGCCGCGACGGCCGTGTGCCGCCGGATCAGCTCGGGGAACAGGGCGATGCCCACCCGGTAGTCCGACGCGAAGCTCATGGTGTGGATGGTGTCGTCGTAGGGCCGCGAGTCGCCGCTGGCGTAGCCGCCCTCCAGGCGCGCGACGAACCAGTCCTTCTCCACGTCGAAGCGCACCACGCCGCCCACCTGGAGCACGTCCGTCGTCTCCGGGTTGGCGTAGGAGCGGAAGGCCTCGGTCTCCCCCGAGATCACCGCCCACTCGGTGGCCGCCTGGAGCTTCCAGCCGTCGACGTCGAGCACGCCATGGGCGTAGAGGTCGCCCACCCAGGCGGAGGTCTCCAGGCCCAGCGCGTTCTGCTGCGTGCGCCGGACCCCGTAGGCCCCCACCTGCAGGTCGCGGCCGAACCACCCGAGGAGCGCGATGATGTTGTTGCCGCTGTCGTCCTCGCGCTCGTCGGCCCGGTCGTCCAGGACCAGCCAGTCGTAGGCGGCGCCGATGATGAAGGGGGCGTCGACCGCCCCTTTGTCCCCGAGCGCCCACACCGACGGCATCATCGTGTAGGCGACCCGGTTGACCAGGTGACCCGTGCGCTTGAAGCCGAACTGGAGCGGGTCGTCCGCGGCGCCCTGGGCCAGGATGCCGAGCCCCCAGGTGCTGGCCATGCGCCCACCGGCTACACGCCCCGCCATCGTGGTGACCTCGGCAGACGCGACGCGCAGGTACTGGGAGTCGCGGGAGGCCAGATCTGCCGTGGGCTGGAGCGGGTCGTACCGCAGCAGCTCGTCCTCCAGCGACGAGGAGAACGGCCCCGAGAACAGGTCGGCGGCCAGATCCAGCCGCACCTGGCGCAGGAAGCCCGTCCGGTGCTTGAAGGCGGCGTGCCCCGCGAGGCGCAGGCGGTTCTCGAACCCGACGGTGGGCTCGAGCTGCCCCTGGTCCTCGCCGAGGGGTCGCCCGAGCTGGACGCCCGAGACCTGGGACATGGCCACCCGGTACTCGACGAAGAGGCCCAGGTCGACGCTCCACCCATCGCCCAGGTCGAAGTCGTCGGCCGGGGCGGCAGGTGCCGCAACCTCCGCCACGGACGCGACAGGCCCGTCAGGAGCCTCGGGCGCCTCGGCCGCGACGGCTACCTGGGGCAACGCGAGCGCCAGGGAGGTCGCCCACCACCGCATGTGACTCATGAAGACCACCTGCTCCCGCGGGCGCGCCCGGGACCGCCCCGGATCAGCGCCAACGTTGCGAGCGGACGCAGGGTACGGGGGCCGGAACGGAAGGGCAAGCGCGGGATCGTGGGCGAGTGACACCGACGACAGGGCCGAGACCAGTGCGCTACGCCTCGTCCCGCAAGAGCACCGCCCGCACCGGAGAGGCGTCGGCGCCTGCTAGGCGCAGCGGCAGGGCGATCAGGGTGTAGGCGCCCGGCTCGACGTGATCGAGGACGAGGCCCTCCAAGACGGCCATGTCGTGGGCTGCGACCGCAGCGTGAGACCGCAGCTCCTTGTCGTGGCAGGGATCGATGGACGGGGTGTCGATACCGACGAGGCGGCCTCCCTCGGCGGCCACGAGGTGGACCAGCTCGGGGGAGAGGGCGACGAAGTCCTCGTTGAAGCGCTCCGGGTCGGGGAAGCTCCCGGTCTTGAACAGGACCCGCGGGGAGGTGATGCGCAGGCCGCGCGGCAGGTGGTTGGGGCGGATTCGCTCGCCCCGGGGCACGTCGACGGCGATGACCTGGCAGGGGCCCACGTAGAGGTCCAGTGAGCGCTCGCCGATGCCGGGGGCACCGAGGAGATAGTGGCTCGGAGCGTCTGCGTGTGCGCCGACGTGCAGAGTTGTCTCTACGGACGACAGCTCCAGGTTGTCTCCGGCCGCAATCGAGAGCGCGACCGTGCGGCGGAAGGCCACGTCACCGGGCCAGACGGCGATGCGCGGAGACACCACGGGGGAGATGTCGATGATGTCGTCGCTCATGGCGCGTCCCCCGCCCGGGCGACGACCTTCAGCTCCACGGCGATGGGCGTCGGCAGGGCGCGCACCTCCACGGTGGTGCGGGTCGCGTCCACTGCGGCGAAGTGCTCTGCGTAGACCGCGTTGAAGGCGGCGAAGTCCCGCGCCATGTCGATGAGGAAGACCGTGACGTCCACGACGCGCCCCAAACTGGACCCCGCCGCCTCCAGGATGGCGCCGACGTTTGCGATGCACTGGCGGGTCTGGGCGGCCACGTCATAGTCGCGGGGGGAGCCGTCCTGGTCGCGGACGGGCCCACCCGGGATGGCGTCGGTCCCCGGGGTGCGAGGGCCGATGCCCGAGAGGTAGAGCAGGTCCCCGACCCGCCGCGCGTGGGGGTAGGCGCCGACGGGGCGGGGCGCTGCGTCCGTGCGGACGACGTCCTCCCGTGGCGGCGGCGCGGAGGGCGCGGGGGCGATAGCCGGTTGGGCACCAGCAAGGGGCGGCGGCCCGTTCGCCTCGTGCGCGGCCTCCGGGGAGACACTGAGGACTCCCCGATCCCCCCGATGGACCTCGGGGTCCGCCTCGTCGAACTCCCGCTGGGCGGCGGCACGCTGCGCAGGCACGAGCCCGACCAGCGCGGCCCCGGTCCCCCACACGGGCTCGTAGGCGTAGACCGTCCCGGCGTAGTCGTTGTGCTGCCCGAGCGTCGAAGCGAGCCACCAGAGCGCCCTGCCCTTGGAGTCGCCGTTGGCCTGGGCGGCGAACTCGCGGGCGAGCTGGCTCACGTCCTCCAGGCGCCCGTCGGCGAGCAGCTCCAGCAGCTTGCGGTTCCACTCGTCGTCCTTCAGCGACGAGATGCGGTCGTGCGCGGGCTCGACGGGCTCCGTGTGCAGGCGGTTGGACAGAGCGGTCACGGCGACGGCGACGGCGCGCCGCCCGGTGGCCAGCACGGCGTCCCGGGTCGCCTTGCCCAGCACGAGGGTCTCCGCCCGGTCCGCGTACATGTTGCAGCTCACGACGCACGCGGGGATCCGATTGTCGGGGTCCAGGAGCCGCAAGGCGACGATGGTGCCCGTGTCGACGGGGAAGCCGCGGTAGGCGACCGTGCGGGCGTGGAGCCCCCGGGCCTGGGCCGCGTCGCGCCAGGCGGCCGCGAACTGTGGGTCCATGCGCAGCGTGTAGGGGATGCTCCCGAGCGCATGCCACTCCTGATCCACGTGGACCCACTGAGGGGCCGGGTCCGCCTGCATCTGGTGCCCGATGACGCTGGGCCAGCCCGTCGAGTAGAGGACGAGGAGGTCGGCCTCCCACGTGCGGAGCTCGTCACGCACCCGCTCGAAGGCGGATCGCAAGGAGCGCCACGCCGGAGAGCCGTCAGGGGCCAACAGCGGGTGCGGCTGCCCGGGCACGATGAGCCCTCGGATGACGCCGCTCATGCCCCCACCTCCGGGTCCCACTGGACCACCGCGTTGCCGGTCCCGATGACCGTGCCGTAGGCGTGGACCTCCGCCGGGTAGGCCGGGAAGCCGAGCGCCGCCAGGAGCCACGTGAGCGAGCCTTCCTTGCACTCGCTGGTCGCGTGGTCGATGAGCTCGGGCATCTCGTGGACCAGCTCCCGCGTCCGGCCCCGCCGCATCAGGTCGAGGGCGTGCATGTCCCACAGGTACTGCCCATGGTGGTAGATGTGCTCGCGGCTCATGTCCTCGGGGATGGGCGGCTCCTCCGTGAAGTGGCGGTGCGAGAGCGAGTTGGACGCGAGGAGCAGCGCGCGCCGCCCGGTCCGCTCGACGGCCCTTCGCGTCGCCTCGCCCAGCGCCGTCATCTGCGCGTCGCCCACCTCGTCGGAGAACTGGTAGTAGGCCCGGTTGGACGAGATGGCCACGATTGGCACGTCCCAGCGCGGGTTGACCATGTGGCAGGAGATGATGGTCCCGTAATCCACGCGGAAGTCTGGGTTGCGCATCATCTTCATGTCGAGCCCCGCCGCCGCCCCCTCGGTGGCGATGGCCTCCGCCAGCTCCACGTCGACGCGCAGGTCGTAGTGGAAGCGGAACAGGTTCGGGAAGATCGGGTCCACGCTGAGGCCCTGGAAGCTCGGCACGCCGAGCAGGTGGTGGCCGATCACGGTCTTCCAGTGGGGGGAGTGCACGACGATGACGTCGTAGCCCTTCTGATCCAGGCTCCGGCGCGCGCGCTCGTAGCCCCACCGCAGCATCTCCCACCCGCACTCGGCGCGGGGCTCGTTCTGCGGCGGGTTCTCCGCGTACACCAGGTGCGGCGGGTGGGGGGCGAGCATGCCCGAGACGATCCTTCCTGCCATCTGCTGTCCTCTCCGCGGCGCCGCGTGGTCATCCTGGGAGCCTCTGCCCGGCGATGATAGCCGCCCGCGCGGCTTCTGCGCCAGCGCGCAGGTGCCCGCCTCGACGGGGGGCGCATCGGGTGGTAGCCTGCGACACCATGACACACCACGCCACCGCCTCGCTGCTCGCCGTCTTTGCGCTCGTCGTCGCCTGCGACGCGGCCTCGCCCGAGACCGCTGCTGACACGACGGGAGGCGGCGCCGACACCGCCGAGCTCGCCGTCGACGGCGGCGCAGAGACGGGCCCTGTGCCCGATGCGGCGCAAGACCTCGACGCCGGCCTCCAGCCTGCGGACACCGTCCCCCCGCCGGATGACGCGGACGGCGGGCCCGGGGGCGACGGGGGGGCTGCGGCCGCCGAGCCTGCGGACGCCACGGACACGGCTACGCCTGCCGATACCGCCAACCCGAAGCCACCCCCGCCCACGTCCATCGGCGGTGACCGCCCCGCGGTGGTCTATGCCCCGAGCAACTATGACCCCTCCAAGGCGTGGCCCCTGGTCATCCTGCTCCACGGCTACTCCGCCAACGGCTTCGTGCAGAACATCTACCTCGGGCTGAGCGGACGCACGACCCAGGACGGCTTCATCCTCGTGGTGCCGGACGGCACGAAGGACGCGCAAGGCAACCTGTTCTGGAACGCCACCGACTACTGTTGCGACTTCTACGGGGTGGGGGTGGACGACGTCTCCTATGTGCTGTCGCTCATCGACGAAGCGTCCGCCGGCTACACCATCGACGACAAGCGCGTCTACCTGGTGGGGCACTCCAACGGCGGGTTCATGTCCTACCGCATGGCCTGCGACGCACCGGACCGCATCACGGCGCTCGTCAGCATCGCCGGCGCCACGTTCAAGTCCGAGTCCAAGTGCAAGGGGACGGGGGCCGTCTCCGTGCTCCAGGTCCACGGGACGGAGGACGAGACCATCGCCTTCGGTGGAGGCCTGGTCTATCCCGGCGCCGAGGAGACCGCGGGCCGGTGGGTCACCAAGGACGGCTGTGACCCGAGCGGCATCGCGGGCGACCCTCTGGACATCGACGACCAGGTGGGGGGCGCCGAGACGCAGGTCACGCGGTGGCAAGGCTGTGACGCGGGCACGTCCGTCGAGCTGTGGGCCATGCAGGGGAGCACCCACATCCCCGCATTCTCAGCGGCCTTTGCCGAGAAGGCCATGGCGTTCTTGCTCGCGCACAGCCGGGAGTAGACCGCGGCGGCGCTCAATGGGGAAGGTTGCCGATCACCGCATCAGACCTTGATGCACACGTTCTTTGCCTCCGTGAAGAACTCGAGGGACCAGCGCCCCCCCTCTCGCCCCACGCCGCTGTCCTTGGTGCCGCCGAAGGGGACGCGCAGGTCCCTCAGCAGCCAGGTGTTGACCCAGACCATCCCCACGTCGAGCGCCGCGCTGAACCTGTGCGCGCGGGCGAGATCGCGCGTCCAGACGGACGCAGACAGGCCGTACCGCACTCCGTTGGCCATCTCCACAGCGTCTGCGTCCGCGTCGAAGGGGTGGACCGTGACGACCGGGCCGAAGATCTCTTCGGTTGAGACACGGCACGTCGGAGAGAGAGACGCAATGACCGCGGGGGTCAGAAAGGCGCCGTTGCTCAACGGCGGCGGCAACTCCGGGCGCTCTCCCCCGCAGAGGAGTCGCCCGCCCTCCTCGCGGGCCAGACGGAGATAGGACTCCACCTTGTCCCGGTGGGCGATGGAGATCAGCGCCCCCACCTCGGTGCTCGAGTCTGCGGGATCGCCCACCCGCAGCGCGCGAGCGCGAGCAACCAGCCCATCGACGACGCGCTCGTAGACCGGGCGCTCCACCAGGACTCGTGATCCGCACAGACACACCTGCCCCTGGTTGGTGAACGCCGCGCGGGTCGCCCCCTCGATGGCGGCGTCCAGGTCTGCGTCGGCAAAGATCACCGTGGCGTTCTTGCCGCCGAGCTCCAGCGACAGCTTGGCGAACCGCGGCGCGGCCGTCGCCGCCACGCGGGCGCCCGTCGCCGTACCCCCGGTGAAGGAGACCGCGCGCACGTCCCGGTGCTCGACCAGCGCCTGCCCCGCCTCCCCCCCAAGCCCATGTACGATGTTGAGCACCCCCGGGGGGATCCCCACGTCCACGGCGAGCTCTCCGAAGGCCGCCGCGGTCAGCGGAGACAGCTCGCTGGGCTTGGCGACGACCGTGTTTCCCGTCGCCAGCGCGGGGGCCACCTTCCACGTGAGCAGATACAGGGGGAGATTCCAGGGAGTGATCAGCCCCACCACCCCGAGGGGGCGGCGCGAAGTGTAGTTGAGGGCGCCGTCCATCTCGTGGCAGGGAGTCTCGGCGTGGCGGACCGCCCCGGCGAAGAAGCGCAGGTTGGCGACCGCCCGGGGAATGTCCATACGCCGCGCCAGCGAGACCGGCTTCCCCGTATCGGCAGACTCCAGGGCGGCCAGCTCCTCCAAGCGCCCCTCCACGGCGTCGGCGAGCCGCTCCAGGAGCCGGGCGCGCCCATCGACCCCCACCGCGGCCCAGTCCGGGGCGGCCGCACGGGCGGCGGCCACGGCGGCAGCGACGTCACTCGCCTGAGACCTGGGAATCCGCGCGAGGACCTCCCCGGTGGCAGGCGACACGTCGTCAATCTCCTCATCCGCCGCGACGTGATTGCCCCCAATCAGGTTTCGCACCATCCTCATGGCTCCCTCGCCGCGGGCAGCGGGGGAAACCCGCCCACGTGCTCGTCCCAGTCGTAGGTCCAGCGATCCGTGTCCGGGTCCCACTCGTCCCAGGTGGGGACCTCCAACAGACGCGGCAGCAGCTCCGGGGGCACGATGCCCGGCACCACGAAGGCCTTCTGGCGCCGCACCCCATAAGGGTTCCGCAGCTCGAGCCCCAGCACCCCGAGGACCGCGCGCGCGATGGTCCACGTGGCGCGCGGGTTCCACCCGTGCGCGATCTTGATGACCACGCCGAGCCCGTCCGGGTGGTCCGGGTGGTCGATGGCCATCCCCAACAACCCGTCCGCCCCCTCCTTGGCCAGGACCCGCCCACCGCAGGACTTGAGGATCGTGCTGTCCAGGCGGTTGAAGCCGCCGACCAGGTCCGGGTGGCGCATCATGGCCTCCCAGATCCAGTCCTCTCCGCGCGTGCGGGCGAGCCCCGCATAGAGCACCGCCAGCTCCCCCACCGTGTTGGAGATGGTCGGCAGGCCGCAACCGTCGCGCGCCACCCGCAGCGGGCTCCAGTCCGCCCCGAGGAAGCGGCGCACCTGGTCCACGTATGCCTGGAAGAAGGGGTGGTGGGGCAGCGTGTAGCCCACCCGGCTCCACCCGAGGAGCCGACAGCCCCGCAGGATGGCCGCGTGCTCCCCCGAGCAGGTGTGATACCACCGCCGGGGCCGCCGCACCTGGCGCCCGAACTGCACGAGCGGCACGTCGAGCGGCGTCTGCACGAGGCCGTGCTCGCTCTCGTCGAGGATCGACATGGCGGCGGCGACGTGCTCCGTGTCCCCGTTGTGGGAGGCCACGGCGATGGCCTTCTGGCGCCAGTCCAGCACCGGCGCCAGCGCCTCCGCGAACACCTTGATCATGAGCGGCTTCATCATGCTGCGCCCGTAGCACAGCACGTTCCCCCCAAACGAATGGACGATGCGCCCGCCGCTCGCCCAGGCCACCGCCCCGTGGATGGTGGTCTCGCTCACCCCGTTGCGACGGTAGTCGACCAGCGGCTCCCACTCCACGTCCCGCCCGGTGGGGATCCCCGGGGTCGCCTCCCCGATGGGAGACGTCGGGTACAGCTCCTGCCCAGGCCCCCTCATCGCGCCCCCCCGAGCAGTGGCACCACCTGCGTCATGAAGGCCTCCATGTTGGCGATGACCCGCCCCACGTCATGGTTGAAGAAGTCGAACCAGAGCATCAGGCGGTCGTCGGGGTGGAACCGCTCGGTGATCTGCGCCGCCACCTCCCGCGCGTCGCCGACCAGCGCGTTGTCCGCCGCGTTCTCCACCTTGGCCGGGTCGATGGTTCCCTCCAGGGCCGTCCAGTAGGCAGACAGCGCGGCGCGCGCCTCCTCTCGGGCCGCTGCGCGCCTCCCCTCGGGCGACAGGTGCCCTTGCTCGTTGATGAACACGAACACGGTCCGCGGCATGTACTCCCGCCTCCACGGCCCGCCGTCCGGGTGGAAGGCCGCCGCCATGCGCGCGTGTGTGGCGTCGATGATCTCCGGCCGCGTGATGGAGAGGTTGAAGACCCGGACGGGCAGGATCCGGTTGACCGCCACCTGGAGCGCCGGGTCGTGGGAGCCCAGCGTCAGGGTCAAGAGGTCCCGGCGCCACTCCCGAGGCACGATCTGCAAGGGCTCGAAGGTCCACCGGCGAGGCACGGGGATCACGTCCCCCCCTCCAAGGTCCCGGACACGCTGCCAGTCCGCGTCTGAGCGGAAGCCGGCGCGGGTCAGTGTCGCCTCCGGCCCATCGCTCGCCACCACGTCCCCTCGCAGCAGCCGCAGGAAGATCTCCGACGCCTCCGCCAGGATCAGCCCTTTGACGACGGGCCACGCCGCCTCCTCCAGCGGCGACCGGGGTATCACCCCATAGGGACGATTGATGTACTCGAAGCGCCCGCCCGCGAAGCCCACGTGGACCCGGCGACGCTCGTCCGGGTCGAGGCCGTGCCAGCCGAGGAACGCGGCCACCCGCTCTGCCGCAGCCACGGGGCCGCCGTTGCAGAGCAGGCTCATCACCGCCGAGCCCACCTCGATGCGCCTCGTGCGCCGGAAGACCGCGTTGGCGGCCTGGAACAGGTCCGTGTTGAGGCCGACCTCCCCCTGCCAGTGGGGGATCACCGCGCCGGCGTGGCGCTTCTGCACCTCGGACGACAGGTGGGACTCGGCGAGCCAGGCGGTGCCAAACCCCAAGGCGTCGGCGGCCTCCACCTCGTGCAGGAAGCCCCGAAACATCTCCGCCTCGGAGGGTGTGTGCCCACCCACCGGCGTCTGACTGATGGAGAAGAAGACGTCGAACTGCATCCTGATTCAGACCTCAGATGGAGCGCATGCGACCGCCGTCCGCAGCGATGCTCTGCCCGCGCACGAAGCTCGCGTCCGGTGACGCCAGGAAGGCGACGACCGCCGCCACCTCCTCGGGCTGCCCGAGGCGCCCCTCCGGCGCCTGGGCCGCCCAGTCCGCGCGCACCTCGTCCACGGTGCGCCCCGTGCGCGCCGCGATGGCGGCCCCGAGGGAGGCAAGGCGATCCGTCGCGGTGAAGCCCGGCAGCACGTTGTTGATGGTCACGCCGGGCGGGAGCTCCCCGGCCAGAGTCTTCGCCCACCCCGCGACCGCCGCCCGCGTCACGTTGCTGACACCCAGGTTGGGGATCGGCTCGTAGACGCTCGTGGAGACGACGTTGATGATGCGCCCGTACCCCGCCGCGACCATGCCGGGCAGCACCAGCCGCACCAGCAGGTGGGCCGCGAACAGGTGGCGCCCGAGGGCGGCCAGGAAGTCGCCCTCCGTGGCCGCCAGCAGCGGGCCCGGGGGCGGCCCCCCCGCGTTGTTCACGAGAATGTGGATGGGGCCTACGGCCAGGTGGGCACCTACCCGCTCCTCGAGCACGGCCCGCTCGTCCAGGTCGGCGACCAGCGCGTGGGCCTCAGGGGCACCCGCCTCTCGCAGCAGGGCGACCAGCGGGCCGAGCCTCTCGCGGCTCCGCGCCAACGCGGTCACGACCGCCCCCCGTTCCGCCAGGGCCAGGGCCGACGCCCGGCCGATGCCGCCGGACGCGCCGCAGACCAGCGCGTGTCTCCCTACCAGGCTCCCCATGATCGATCCTCCACTCCCTGCGACGTCCACGGTCACCAGACGTGGGCATTGTGCACGCCAACGCGCCGGAGGTCACCCCCCACGCAGCCGGGACCCGCCCCCCCGGCGCGCCGTTCACGGCGGTCGCCCCGTCAGTCCAGGAGCGCGAGCAGGTCCTCCCGGGTCAACGCCGCTCCGAGGCGCGCGTCCCCGAGGGCTACGTCCGCCAGCTCACGCTTGGTCTGCTGGAGCGCAAGGATCCGCTCCTCGACGGTGTCCTGCGCGATCAGGCGGTGCACGAACACCGGCCGGTCCTGGCCGATGCGGTGGGCCCGGTCGGCGGCCTGGTCCTCCACTGCGGGGTTCCACCACGGATCGAGCAGGAACACGTTGTCCGCAGCGGTCAGGTTGAGGCCCGTGCCGCCCGCCCGCAGCGACACCAGCATCACCGGCGGTCCATCCGCCGCCTGGAAGCGCTCGACCACGCCCCCCCGGTCCATGGTGGACCCGTCGAGGCGGATGAAGGGGATCTCCGCTGCCCGCAGGTGCGGCTCGACGAGGTCGAGCAGGGACGTCCACTGGGAGAACACCAGCGCCTTGTGCCCCTCGCCGACCGCCACGTCCAGACTCTCCATGAGCAGGTCGACCTTGGCCGAGCGCTCGGCGGACTGGCCAGGCACCAGCGCCGGGTGGCAGGCTGCCTGCCGGAGCCGCAGCAGCAGCTCGATGACGCGCATGACGCTTGCGCCTGAGGCGAGCTCGCGGAGGACGTCCTCCCGGGCAGCCGCATGGAGCGCGTCATAGAGCTCGCGCTCTGCCTCGCTCAGCTCACAGCGCAGCACCAGCTCCGTGCGGGGTGGCAGCTCCGGCGCGACGTCCCGCTTGAGACGCCGCAGCACGAAGGGCCGGGTGCGCTCCCGCAGGCGCAGCGCGACGGCGGCGTCTCCAGCAGCGATGGGCCCGGCATACCGCTCCGCAAAGTCGGCGCGCCCCCCGAGGAGGCCCCGGTTGAGGAAGTGGAGCTGGCTCCAGAGCTCGTCGAGGCGGTTCTCGACGGGCGTGCCGGTCAGCGCAACCCGGTGATTGGCCTGGAGGCGGTACGCAGCCCGGGCCACCTGGCTGTCAGGGTTCTTGATGGTCTGGGCCTCGTCGAGCACCACCGTTCCCCACCGCTCGGCGGCGAGCACGTCCGCGTCCAGGCGCAGGATGGCGTAGCTCGTGACGGTGATGTCGGCAGGCACGAGGCGGCGCCCCGGACCGTGGTACACCGCCGCGCTCAGGGCGGGCCGGAAGCGCCGGATCTCCGCCACCCAGTTGGCGATGACGCTGGTCGGCGCAACCACTAGCGTGCGGCCCCGCAGGACGCACAGGGCCTGGACGGTCTTGCCGAGGCCCATGTCGTCGGCGAGGAGCGCCCCCATCCCCGTATCGCGCAGGAACGTGAGCCAGTCGACGCCCCGCCGCTGGTAGGGGCGCAGGGTCGCAGTCAGATCCGGCGGCAGCGGCGCCTGTGGCACACCATCGAAGTCATCGACGATAACACGCAGCTCCGAGAAGGCTGGTGGTGCAGGGACGTCCAATTCCTGGCACAGCCGCGCGAGATCCGGCAAGAGCGCACGAGGCAGGTCACCGCCCGCCGCCTCCCGCGCGGCGAGCAGGTCCGTGAGCCGCGCCGCATGGGCGTCGAGCCAGGCCGTGGGGATGGGCGAGAACCCGCCGTCGAGCAGCGGGGCGAGGGAGTGCCCCTCCCGCCAGGCGCGCAGGACCGCGCCCGCGTCGGCCCGGGCCCCGCTCGCCTCGAAGCGCAGATCGAATCCCCCGGACAGATCGAGGCGCGGCTCCAGGGGCGCCGCGAGACGGAAGGCATCGAGCCCCTCGGCGCGCACCTCGGGGCGGTCGCGGAGCCGGGCAGCCATGGCGACCGCCTCCTCTCCCCCGAGGGCCAGCGCGCGCCCCGGCCCCGTCCCGAGCAGGGTCGCGATGCTGCGCGAGATGGCGGCCTCCCCCGGCTCGTCGCGTACCGGCACCCGCGTGCCGTCGCCCAGGATCGTGAGGCGCCCGCCGTCCACCCGGGCGATGGGCGGGTCTCCGTAGACGATGGACGGCACGACGGAGAGGTAGTCGCCCCGCCGGGACGCGACGATCTCCAGGCGCGGCGCCACGCGCACCATGGCGGGCAGGCGCCTCGCACGCACGTCCAGCGGCACCTTGCGCGCTCGCAGGGACGGCAGCACCTCGGCGGCCAGCACGTCCACCTGGTGGGGGCCGAAGAAGCGCCCCTTGCCGAGCTCGTCCCGCTCCCGCCCGGTCAGCTCCAGCTCCCCGACGGGGCGCAGGACGTCTCCGCACAGCGCCGCCCCGTTGGGGAAGCGCGCTGTGACCGTGGGGTCATCCAGGGCCCGCACCTCCCAGCCCCCCGGCCGCTCGTCCACACGCACGATGGGCGTCACGGGGGTGCCGTCGAGCTGGATCGGGACGCCGTCCAACGTCACCCGCGGGTGGCGCGCGAGCAGACCGAGCACGCGCGCGACCTGGTGCGGGTTCAGCCAGCCCCCCATCTTGGTCCCGAGGACCTGCTCGACGGTCAGGTCAGCGCGGGTCGGCGCCACCCGAGGGCCCGTGACCCGTCCGGAGACCAGCGAGGACAGTGCGACCTCCAGGGGCCGTGTCGAGGCGCCAGCGACCAGCTCCCGCTCCAAGTGGAGGCCCCCCTCACCACGGCTGAACAGGTAGGCGACCTCCCAGGTCTCCACCCGGGGGGGGGCGACGACGGCACCCTCCTGCTGGGCCTGGCGCAGCGCGAGGACGGCGGCGACGGCGTGCTGGCACACGTCCTCGCTGGACGCGCAGTCGCAGGCCCAGTCGGCGTCCGCCGGCCACAAGGTCACGGTGGGGCTGATGGCCCCGCCCTGCATGGCGAGCTTCACCACCACCTCGTCGGGCTCGGTGCTCGGCTGCAGGAAGGCCCCGGCCCGCGCAAGGGCAACGCCGCGGGACCAGGTGTCACGAGAGGCGTCCTCGCGGAGCGCCTCCATCAGGTCGTCCAGAGGGGGGAGCGTCGGTGTCATTGAGCCTCCTGGGGGCGGGCACGCTACCAGAAGCGGAGGCTGGAGTCACCGCATCCCGGGCAGCCGCGCCCCCTGCCCACCGGGAGTCGGTGACGTTCGTTGAGGTTTGTGCCCTACGCCGCCCGATCCCCCTTGCGGGCCGGGTCCAATGGAGTAAGGTACGGCCGAGCCCGCTCCTGGCGCGGCATCCGGTCGACGCGGCCGGCCCCCCGGAGCCCACACCCACGCACGAGGTGCATCCATGAAGCCTGCCGTTCGAGTCGCAGTGACAGGGGCCGCCGGTCAGATCGGCTACAGCCTGCTCTTCCGCATCGCCAAGGGCGACCTGCTGGGCACGGACACGCCCGTCATCCTGAACCTCATCGAGCTGCCCCAGGCCCTCGACGCGGCCCGCGGCGTCGTCATGGAGCTGGAGGACTGCGCGTTCCCGCTCCTGGCCGGCACGAAGATCACTTCGGACGCCAACGAGGGCTTCGGCGACGTCGACGTGGCGGTGCTCGTGGGCGCCAAGCCCCGCACCAAGGGCATGGAGCGCGCCGACCTCCTGAAGGACAACGGCCGCATCTTCACGGCGCAGGGAGCGGCCATCGACGAGAACGCGAAGAAGGACGTGAAGGTGGTGGTCGTGGGCAACCCCTGCAACACCAACTGCCTCATCGCCGCGTCGCGGGCCCGCCGGACGAACCCCCTCAACTACACGGCCATGACCCGCCTCGACCAGAACCGGGCCGTCGCGCAGATCTCCGCCAAGACGGGCAGGCCCGTGGAGGCCATCCGTGACCTGGCGATCTGGGGAAATCACTCGACGACCATGTACCCCAACTGGTTCGACGCGACCATCGACGGCAAGCCCGTCGCGTCCGTGGTCAACGACGACGCGTGGCTCCAGGGCGCGTTCCTCGAGACGGTCCAGAAGCGCGGCGCGGCCATCATCGCGGCCCGCGGCTCCTCGTCGGCGGCCTCGGCGGCCGGCGCGGCCCTCGATCACACCTTCTCCTGGGCCAACGGCAAGAACGCGGGCCGGTGGACGTCCATGGCGGTCCGTTCGGACGGCAGCTACGGCGTCCCCGAGGGCCTCTACTTCTCCTTCCCCGTGAAGGTCACTCCCGGCTTCGGGTGGGAGATCGTCCAGGGCCTGGAGCTCAACGCCTACTCGCAGGAGAAGCTGCGCGCCACCGCAGACGAGCTGATCTCGGAGCGGGACGCCGTCCGCGAGATGCTGTAGGGCGACGCTGCGCGGGTCAGCCCTGCCATTCGGGCTGACCTGTCCTCCACTGCCAGCGTCTCTCCACTCGCCGCTTCCCGACCCGCCTCACTCCCGCTATCCTTGGCCGCGCGCCACGCTCGTGACCGGCAGTCGGTCCGCCACATCGCGCACCAGGGAGGCACCCATGACCCGGAGACACATGCTGCGCGGCGCCGTCGCCGTGCTCTGCCTCACGCTCGCAGGCTGCAAGGCGGGCCCGGAGGCAGACGACCTCAAGCTCTACGCAACCGACAAGGCCCAGACCATCGAGGGCCACGTCGACCGGATCGGCGACATCGAAGGGAAGATCGTCGGCGCGTTCGGCATGGCCGCCAGCACCTCGCTCTCGCAGGTGGAGGGCGACTACATCCCGGCTCTGGAGGCCCTGAGCAAGGCCGTGGCGGAGAACGCCCCCGCTACGGAGAAGGTCAAGGCGATCCACGCCCGGTATGCGAAGGCGGTGGAGCTGCGCCTCGCGGCGGCGAAGAAGCTCGCCGAGGGCCTGCGCTCGAGCCAGGACGCCGGCCGTGACATCCCCGACGAGATCCGGGAGGCCTACGGCGATGCGATGAAGGCCAGCGACAAGGAGCTGGGCCTGGCCCGCGTGGAGACCAAGGACCTGGCGAAGGACCTGGGGGTGAAGCTCCCCGAGTAGGCGGCTGAGGTCAGTCGTGCCTGGGGGGAGCGGGGGAGCGGGGGAGCGGGGGAGCGGGGGAGCGGGGGAGCGGGGGAGGCGCCGGAGCACCCCACCCGTAGAAGATCAGGCCGCGAAGCGCCGCCGGATGGCGAGGCCAACGAGGGCCAGGAGCAGGAGCGCCCCCGGAAGCGTCGACTGGTTGCCGCCCGTCGCCGAGCAGCCGCCGCCGCCGCCGCCACCGCCGCCACCGCCGCCGGACGCGCCGCCGGTGTCATCGGAGCCCGAGCCACCGCCGGTGTCATCGGAGCCCGCGCCACCGCCCGTGTCCGTGCCGCCGCCGCCGCCGCCGCCGCCGCCACCGCCGCCACCGCCGCCGGACGCGCCGCCGGTGTCATCGGAGCCCGAGCCACCGCCGGTGTCATCGGAGCCCGCGCCACCGCCCGTGTCCGTGCCGCCGCCGCCGCCGCCGCCGGTGTCACCACCGCCGCCACCGCCGCCACCGCCGCCGACGTCGTCGCCGC
>BTVJ01000044.1:0-65645 GCA_045863395.1 Myxococcales bacterium | reverse complement strand
CGAGGTCTGCAACGGCCTCGACGACGACTGCGACGGCGAGACCGACGAGGAGCTGCCGGACGTGCTCTGCGGCGAGGGCGCCTGCGCCCACCTCGTTCCCGGCTGCGACGGCGGCGTCTTCGCGTGCGACCCGCTCAAGGGCGCCACACCCGAGGTCTGCAACGGCCTCGACGACGACTGCGACGGCGAGACCGACGAGGAGCTGGGCGAGCTGACGTGCGGCTCGGGCCCTTGCCTGGCCACGGTCCCCGCCTGCCTGGGAGGCAAACCCCAGACCTGCACGCCCAAGCCCGTCCCGGCAGGCACCTGCAGCGCGCCGTCGGCCCCGTGCAAGACGACGACGAGCGGCACGGACGCCTGCGGCAACCCCTGCACGAAGGTCGGCCCGGCGCAGTGCTACACGGTCCACCCCGCCTGCGCCAACAAGGGCACGCCGACGGACACCGCGCAGTGCACCACGGCGAAGGGCAACTTCGACTGCGGGCTGACCGCCTACCCGGGCGCCTGCGCCGGCGGCCAGTGGCAGAACACCATCGGCGCCGACTGCAAGTACTGCGTGAACGTCGTCTGCAACCCGAAGAGCGGCAAGGACGAGGCGCAGTTCAAGTGCAACAACATCCCAGCTCCCCCCACGCCCTGATCCGCGAGGCCGTCGAGGCCCGTACTTCGAGACGCTGGACCGATCCGCGGCCTCGTGCTACGGTCACGTCAACTCGCAGCACAGACGCATCCAGCGATGCCCGGCAGGGAGAGAAGCCCTCCGAGCCTGCAAGAATACTTTGATCACGCGGCGCTGCGCCCCCCACCTCTGATCGGGGATCAGCGCCGTGAACTGGAGGGACGACATGGAGACACTCCGTTGGGAACCACCTGGTCCCGGGGTCTGGGAGGCAGAGGCCGCGCACTTCGCTCGCCCGGTCCCGCGCTTCGGCCGGAGCCAGCTCATCGACGGTTTCGCGCAGGGCTTCAAGGAGAGCACCGAGCGGTACGGGCTCCTCCTCAGCCACTTCCAGCCAGCGGTCGTCAACGACTTCATGTACATGAGGCCCGTCCCTTACGGCGCTCCTCCTGACGCCGCGGGTCCCCCACCCAAGGCCGTCCTGTGGATGCTGACGCGCCTGCACCCGAAGCTGCGAGCGCGCATTGCCCAGACCCGCCGCGCCTTCGAAGAGAAGCGCTGGCGCGCGGATCTCCACCACTGGGACACCGTGGACAAGCCCGCCGCCATGAAGCGTCACAAGGAGCTCCTGGCTGTGGACCCCGCGACCCTCGACGACGAGGCCCTCGCGGCCCACGCGCGGGCGTGCTGTGACCACGTCGGCGCGATGGTCGTGTTCCATCACCGCTACACCATCCCCTGCATGCTGCCGGTCGGTGACCTGCTCGCGCACGCCTCGGAGTGGACGGGCGAGCCCCCGGGTGTGCTGCTCCAGGCGCTGCGCGGCACGACCCCCGTGTCGCGTGGGATCCTGGCCATCGAGCTCGAGGGGCTGGCCAGCGCGGTCCGGAGCTCCCCCGAGGCGCAGGCCATCCTCGGCGGGCGGGACCCCGCCGCCGTCATCGAGGCGCTCTGCTCCGAGCCCGGGGCCGTCGGCGACGCGGCCCGCGCCTTCTTCGAGGGCGTGCGCTACCGAGCACTCACCTACGAGGTCGCCGGGAAGCTGGCCGGCGAGATGCCCGACATGCTCGTCTCGGCCTTGCGGGCCGCGGTGGACGGCGACGCGGCGCTCCAGAAGGACGACACCGCCGAGCGCATCGCTTCCCTGCGCGCCAAGGTGCCGGAGGCCCATCGGGCTGCCTTCGACGAGCTGGTGGTGGAGGCCCGCGCCGTCAACCGCTTGCGCGATGAGCGCGGCGTCTATTGCGACGGGTTCGCGCTGGGCATCGCTCGGCGCGTCGCGCTCGAGATCGGGCGTCGCCTCGCTGCCCGTGGGGTGCTGCGAGACCCGGAGCACGCGACCGACCTGGACCTGGAGGAGGCCATCGCCCTGCTCAGCGGAAAGCCGGGGCCATCCGGGGACGAGGTCGAGCGCCGCACCGTCTGGCGCGCTACCAAGACCGTCGCAGACATCCCGCCGTTCCTGGGTGGCCAGCCGTCGAGCCCCCCCGACCCCGCCGTGCTCCCCGCCCCAGCGAGGCGGGCCGCGCGGGCCATCGATATTGCGGTCTCCAACCTCTTCCTGGAGAGCACGGCCGCCCACACGGCCACCGTGGTCCGCGGCCTGTCCGTCAACGAAGGCGTCTATGAAGGCACGGCGCGGCTAATCTGTGATGTGTCCGAGTTCGGGCGGCTGCAGAAGGGCGACGTGCTCATCACGCGTGCGACCGCGCCGTACTTCAACGTCGTGCTGCCGCTGCTCGGCGCCCTGGTCACGGACCGGGGCGGGCAGCTCTGCCACGCCGCCATCGTGGCGCGGGAGTACGGAATCCCCGGGGTGGTCGGCACGCGCGAGGCGACCACGCGCATCCCGGACGGGGCGCGGGTCCGGGTCGACGGCACGCGGGGCGAGGTGACCATTCTCGATCCGGGGCGTTGAATGTTCGTCGCGCTCCACGAGGCCCACGACGAGGCCCGCTACGGCGGCAAGGCGGCGCAACTCGCGACGGCTCTGCGCGCCGGGCTCCCGGTGCCCCCGGGGGTCGCGTTCGGCTGGGACGCTCGCCCCGCCGCAAACACCGAGGATCTCCTGGCCCCGATCCTGCCCTCCCTCGGCCACCTGGTGGCGGTGCGCTCGTCGGCGGTCGGCGAGGACTCGGCGGACGCGAGCTTCGCCGGGCAGCACGCGACGGTGCTCGGCGTGCGGGACCTCCCCGGGCTCATGGACGCCATCCGCGAGGTGCATGCCTCGGCCGCAAGCGGCGCCGCCTACCGGCGCAAGCTCGGCTTGGACGCGGAGCCACGCATGGGTGTGGTGGTCCAGGCCCTCGTGCGAGCCGATGTCGCCGGCGTGCTCTTCACCCGAGACCCGGTCTCGGGTGCGGACGTGCGCGTCATCGAGGCGTCCTGGGGCCTTGGGGAGTCGGTCGTTCAGGGGCTGGTCACGCCGGATCGCTACGTGGTCGCCCGCGGCGGGCGGGTGCTCGCGCGCGAACCCGGCGAGAAGGATCTCGCCATACACTGGTCCTTCGAGGGTGGCCTGGCGGAGGTGCCCGTGGCGGGTGAGCTGATTGGGGCCCTCTGCCTGGACGACGCCCGGCTGGCTGCGCTGGACGCCCTCGCGACGGCCTGCGAGACAGTCTTCGGTGGTGCCCAGGACCTCGAGTTCGCGCTGGCCGGCGGCCGCCTGTCCCTGCTCCAGCGCCGTGCGATCACCCGTGGCCGCTGACTCGGACGCCCCTCTTCCCTCCAGCGCCTCGGCCCCCGTCGCCCGAGACGCGGGCGCTTCCCCTCGGCTCGTCGTCGCGCTGGCCCTCTCGGCGATGCTCACCCCCCTCAACTCGACCATGCTGAGCGTGGTCCTCGGCCCCCTCGGCGCCGACTTCGGAGACAGCGAGGCGCTGCTCACCCAGGCCCTCGTCACGACCTACCTCGTCACGAGCATCGTGATGCAGGCTCCCAGCGGCAGGCTCGGTGACCACTTCGGCCACCGGCGCGTCGTCGCCGCGGGTCAGCTCCTCTTCGGGGTCGCGAGCGTGGGTGCTGCGCTCTCGCCCTCCCTCACCGCGCTGACGGCGAGCCGCATCTTGATGGCGGTCGGTGGCGCGCTGATCGTGCCAAGCGCCACCGCGTTGATCCGCCTGGAGGTCCCTGCCGAGCGCAGGGGCTCCGCCTTCGGCGCCTTCGGCGGCTCCATGGCGCTGGCCGCGGCGGTCGGCCCCCTGCTGGGAGGTCTCCTCACCACCGTCGGCACGTGGCGCGCGACGTTCGCCGCCAACCTCGTGGTCCTCCCCATCGCGGCGGCTCTCGCGGGCCGCGGGCGTGCACGTCTGAAGCAGCCGGGGCCGGCGGACGACACGGCGCACAGTGCGGGTCTGGAGCCCACTGAGGCGTCGACGGCGGCCAGCGCGTCCCCCACCGCGCGCGTCGCGCCACGTCCAAGCTGGCCGCGCGTCCGCTTCGACGTCGCCGGAGTGATCCTGCTGGGCCTCTCGCTCACGGCGCTGGTCCTGGCCGCGAGCCCGTCCCGCCCTGCCTCACCGATGGCCCTCTGCGTCTTCTCGGCGCTCGCGGCCATCGCCTTCGTCGCCTGGGAGCGCCGCCACCCGAACCCCGTGATCGATCTGCACCTGCTGGGGCTCCCGGTCCTCCTGGCCGGCGGGCTCCTCGTGGCGCTCCAGAACCTCGCGATGTACGCGCTCCTCTTCGAGCTCCCGAGCGCGGTCAGCCGCGGAGGGGCGCTCGGCCACCACGGCAAAGGCCTGCTCCTCGGCGCCATGATGTTCGCCATGGTCATCGCCTCGCCGCTCTCGGGCCGCCTCACGGACCGCTATGGCTCCCGCGCGGTCGCCGTGAGCGGGACGCTCCTGGCCCTCGCCGGCATGGCGGCTCTGCTCGCAGCGGGACTCACGAGCCTCTCGTGGATGGTCGCGGGCCTCGTACTCCTCGGCGCGGGCCTCGGCCTCGGGACGACCCCGGCCCAGGCAGCGGCGATGGGAGCGGCACCCCGCGCATCCAGCGGCTCGGCGGCCGCCCTTCTCTCGACGCTGCGTTACCTGGGCGGCGTCGCTGGCGTGCTCCTCCTCTCCCTCACGTGGAGCGCGCCCCCGGACCCCGTCGCCGCAGCCACCGAGCACCAGACGACCCTCTGGCTCTTCGTAGCGGCGCTGGTCCTGGCAGCCGTATGTGCGACGCGCCTGCCGAGCGGCCCGGCCGCAGTCCTACGCCCGGCCCCGCCCGCCAGGGTCGAGGGCAGCCGTGCGCCCGGGTGAACGACCGAAGTCCGGTGGGCCACACCCCAGCAGAGCTCGCTGAGAGCGAGATGTCCTGCGTCTCGATGAAGGAGTGGAGGCGCCGGGAGTCGAACCAGGTGCCTAACGTGTAATTTCGAGTACTTGGGCCGCATTTCGTGTCCCGCAACGCCGCAACCGCCCGAGAATCCTGGGCTTCCCCCGGGAAACGATTGCCGGGGGAACACGCTGTTCCCGGGCGACAGCTTCCTCGCCGCCGACCAGAACGACGGGAACGACGAGCGCCCGCCGAGAACGCCCCACCCGATTCCGGGTCACGCAGATCATGTCCCTCCCTGACCTCCCCGACGACTTGAAGGCGATGCTGCTCGACGGGGATGCCGAGGCCGAGGGCTGCTCGATCCGCCAGGCCCTGCGAGAGGTGGTTGCAGGCTGAGGCCAATCCGCTACTCCATGCTGCCGCCGATGCCGAGCAGCACCCTTACGTTCGGCGGCTCATGGACCCGTCGTTCCACGATCCAGGTGCGGTACACCCGCTGGCAGTCGAGGAAGACGTTGTTCGCGACCGGGAACAACGGCTGGAGGTCGTAGGGACTGGGACCGCCCGTGATCGTCCGGCGAGCGAAGTGTTCTCCGAAGCCCATTGCGTTGCCGTGGGAGTAGGCGGAGAGCATCCCGTAGATCAGGTCGTGGAGGTCGCCGAGCCCGACTGCACTCGCCAACTTCTCCCAGCCCGGTGGCCGGGGAGACCTACGCTCCTCCTCGGTCCACACCGACGGAGGCGGCAGGTCAGGCAGGTCCACGTCAGAAGATGCGAGCAGCTTCGTAAGCCTCCGGACAGTTCTTCCGCCTTCATCCTGGCCGCCGACGAAGAACCCGACCGCGTTCCGCTCCCCCCGAACTACCCACCGCAGGAGGAGCGAGGTCTCGTAGAGCGACCGCACGAGCGCCGCAGCGGGCTCCCCCAGCCGGGCCTCCACGAGGCATACGTAGGCGTCGAAGAACTTCAACGCCCGGCAGAAGAGGAATGCAATGGCCTGATCGGTGCGGGCTTCCCGACGGCGCTTCGACTCTAACGCCGCCGCAAGTTGGCGAGCCTCCGCCAGCATCTCGCGGAACTGCTCCGCCTGCCGCCGAAGGACCTCGTCCAGTTTCGCGCTCTCGGACATTGAGCCTGTCCCTCCCTCTCGGCGCCTGTGCCGAACCCTACGTCCCCACTGGGGCGACGACCACCAAGACCTTGAACTCGTCGTCGGCACGGGAAAGGTCCGTCTCCAGCGCCGCCGGGTTGGTGCAGCGGTTCTCGGGGTCGTAGACGAAGCACACCAGCGCCCCGCAGTCGGGATGCGCCCGGTAGTGCTCCTTGTCGATGGCAAGCTCCTGCGTGACCTCCTTCTGGCCGAGGTTCTTCCTGGTCATCTTGACCTCGACGACCACCCGCTCGGGCTTCAAAAGGAAGTCCATCCGAGAAGATCGCCCGCCGTAGCTGGGGGTCCACTCCTCGGGGCGCACGTCGTCGAAGTGGAACTTGAGGATGGCGTGCAGAAGGTCCTGCACGTCGTACTCGTCCGTGACGTGGAACGGGTCCCGACCGCCGTGGCGGTGCCGAAGCTGCTGGACGGCGACATGGAAGCGCCGGAGCACACCGACAAGGACCCCCAGATAGCCGTTCGATTCGTGGAGCCCCGTCTCGGACGCGGACACGTACCACGCCACTCGGCGTCGGACGGCGGCCTCGGCTGCTTGCAGGACGACCGCAGCAGCGGGCACGTCGAACTCCGGTGTCTCCTCAAGGGCGAGACGGGAAAGAAGGGCCTCGTCAAGCTGCCGAGCCCGGTCGCGGTTGATGACTTCGCCCGTGCGTGCGGACCACCACCGACCAAAGGCCTGGAGCACAAGCTCGACCTCGGTGGCGGCTGCCGTGATCGGGGGCGCGGTCACGGGGTGGCCGACCGCCTCCGCCGAAGCAAGGTAGAGCAATCCCGGCCACGTCAAAGTGCGCTCCTCGTCCGTTCTTCTGCGGACGACACCTTGCAGCCACCTCATGCCCTCCTCCCAGTCGAGGGCCTTCACCCCGAGGACCAGCCCGAGCAGATCAGCAGCCCGGTAGGCGAACGAGATCCTGTCCGCTGGGAACGGGTTCGTCCCCATGAGCCTCTGGAAACCGTCCCGCCATGCGTCCTGCACGACCTGGCGTCCGCTGTGCGCTCCGAGACGGTATCCGACGGCCGCAAGCAGCGGTGCTCGGCCAAGCCGAAGTGGCTCCGGCTCCAGGTGAATGGGCGGGGAGTTGAAGGGAACTGGACAGCCGGTGCACTCGAAGGCCCACCGTGCGAACTCTGCTTCGGGAGATGGTGCGGTGATGCCCTCGACCAGTCGTGACCTCAAGGCGCCGAGTTGGGTTGCCAGCGCGACAGCCACCGCATCCGTCATAGAAACCACCTGCTCGAACGAAGCCGCACCAGTGGTGCGGGAGACCAGTCAGGCAGGTTGCGGAACCGCGCCAACAAGCGGGCGATCAACTCGGAGTAGTAGATGGTGACGGGCGATGCGGCCGGGAACACCGAACGCCACGACAGCGAGGTGAACTTCAACACCTGCTCCGAGAGATAGGTGAGGTCCGTGTAGGTGGACTGCGGATGCAGGCGTATCTGGAGCGGCGTCGGAAGCGGCAGCCCGGCCCGCTTGATCAGCGTCGGCCCGTTCGTGCTGAGGAGCCTGGTGTGGTCGTCAACCTCCACGAGCACCCCTCGGGGCGGCACGAAGACGGCCTTCGTCGCGCCGGTCTTCGGGTGCGTGGTGCCCCGAAAGGACTTGTCCAGGAGCCGGAACGGGTGCTCCTCGGACACGGTCAGAAAGGCGAACTGGACGTTGAGCCCGTGGCCAGCCTCGGCCACGCAGTCGGCTACGATCTCGCTCACATGAACGCCCTTCAGCGGGCGGTGGGCGTGGAACACCAGGCGGACCGTGTCACCCTCCCGCCATCCGTTCCGGTCGCGCATGTCGCGGAGAACCTGGAGCGTCGAGGCCCGGAGCGTCTCCGGATAGTCCTCGTAGGCGCATTCCTTCGACAGGCTCGCGAGCAGGTAGTTCCCGTCGCCCCGGAACACGGTGGTGATGCCGACGTGCCGTTGACGGGTGCGAAAACGGCTGCCGGACATCTCGCAGGTGCCGATCCCGATCACGATCTCGTCGTTCACCGTCAGGTCGTGGTCCACGGTCCAAGGTACACCCCCCATCTTGGCGTACACGGCCACGGCGAGGTTCTGCATCTTGAACTGCAACGAGTACGGCTCGCCGGTGATCGTGGACAGCCGGGCTTCCTGAACCGGGACTCCAGCCATGAGGAGCGAAGCCTTCGAGATCAGGTACGGGCTTGCTCGGTCGGGCAGCTTGGCGTGAGCGTCGAACAGGAGGACGAGAGCGACGGCATAGTCGGCCCCCTTCGACTCGATGTGCGCCTGCACGGCTCGGCCGTACATGGCGCCCGGGTTCTGGGCACGGACGGTCAGACCCGGCACTGGGCAGAACTCGAACCGGGGGTTCACGAGTCCGAACGTGCCGGCGAGCCCCTTCGAGTATCGCGGATTCGGGATCTTCGTGATCCCGTCCCGGAACTGGCGGCAGAACTGCTCCACCCGTCCGAGGCTTGACTCGGGAAAGACCACGAGGATCTGCGGGGTCTTCCGGGGGAAGGCGTCACGGTCGAAGGGGCCGTGGCGCTCAAGTCCCGCCCATGCGTACTTCTCGCGCTTCGCCTTCGCGGCGTCGAAGCAGTATTCGATGGGCGAGGAGCAGATGTAGCTCTTGTAGGTGGACGTGTTGCGGATCTGAACGCGCTTACCGAGGGCGCAGTACATCCCCTCGGCCAAGGGCCACGGGGACTTCCGCCGAAGCGTTTCGCCCATTACGTAGAGGTGCTGGTCTACCGCATCGCCAGTGGTGAAAGCCTCCTCCTCGGCTCGATACGCCTCCCGCAACGCCTCGTACCTCCCGGGGAAGAGGGATTGCAGGCAGCGAGCGAAGGACTCGAAGTTGCCCTCAAGCCGGACAGCCTCTACAGGTGCTCGGTCCCGGTTGTCGAACGACTCCGAGAGCACGATGTCCCCACCTTCGAGGCGAGCAATGCGTCCGACCACACGTCGCAGGTCGCCATCCCGTTCCCGGTGGACAACCACAAGACCTGTGAGGTCAACGCCTGCGGCTTCAAGGTCGGCAAGGGCCGCGTCGATTCTCCACGTCGTTCGGACCTCCATGAGGAGGCATAGGTGCGGGTCCGCATCGCCGATGCGCAACGTCTTCGGCTCAAGAACGAGCCGAGGGCGGATCGTGAACGTCTCCAGCAGCGGGTGCGACAGTTTCAACTTGTCGGCCGCTGCCGACACGAACTCGTACCTCTGGGCGACGATGGAGAAGGGCCGTCTGGAATGCGGGGGGTACTGCGGGAGCAGGTCACCAAGGACGTCTTCGGTGCGAGCACGCAAGATCCTCAAGAAGCGGTGGTCGCCGCACTGGATCTCCATCGGGTCGCCGAATCGAGGGGCGCCGGGGCTTCGGGGAATGCCGTAGACGGTGTCGTCGCAGCGGTGAAGAAACCAATCGTCGCCGATCTCGTCCCGAACCTCCCGCATTCGGGTCTGCGGCTCAACGGCCCTTGCCCGCACGAGCAGGCGGGGGGACGACAGGTCGAGCCAGAAGCCGTTCAGGTGAAGGTCCACGGCGGGCAACGTACCACCACCTGCTACTCGTGGCGACGCAGACCTTGCGGCCACTTCGGGGCCGAGACCTGAACGTCTTTGAGTTCAAGCTCTTCGGGGCACCTCGCCCTGCCCGGGCGCTGTCCAGTGATGCTGCACAGGCGCCCTCGGCTCGGGGTTGCCACGTTTGGGGGAGCGACGACGGTAGCTGGACTATCGAGACCAGGATGTAGGAGGTCACCACGATGCCCGGCACGAACGCCATCGCTCCCCAGGACATCGCCGCCGTCATCGACGAGCTTGCCGCCCGGATCAAGGCCGACGGGAACGCCGACATCCTGGGCATCTGGGCTGTCGCCCGGCTTGCCGCCGGCCTCAACCTCACCTGCGCGGTGGCGCCCGCCGGCGATCCCGAAGAGGCCGTCGTCATCCTCGGCGATGCGCTCGTGGAGGCGGTCACGGCGGCGCTCCACGAGCACCCCGAGGGTCGGCACCAGGTCCTCGACGCTGTGCGCGGCGTCGTTGAACGAGTCCTCGAAGCCCTCCAGGAGCCGAAGACGCTGCCGCTGCACCCCGAGTAGGGCTCAACCAGGGGAACCTGCCCGTAGTGACCTCCTGGAGGTGCACCTTCGACACCGCCTGGAGGACCACCGATGAGCCGGCGACGTGATCGGCGGCGCCGACAGGATCGCCGCGCACGGAACCAGCAGGCCGCTGCCGACCTGCCAGCCCGCCGGAACGACAACGTGATCCGCCTCCGGCGCCGCGTCGTGTTCCTGGACCGGGGCGGCCTCATCGTCGAGTTCACCTTCGCCTCGTGGATGGAGGCCGGCGTCCTCGACGAGCCCGTCGTCCCCGCCGAGAACGTCCTCGTGACCCACCGTCACCCCGAACCGCCGTCATAGCAGGGGCTCAAGCCCACGGGCTTGCCCGTAGTGGACCTTGACAAGGAGGACCACCGAGATGGCCAGCAAGCCCAACGTCCGCGCCGAACGCCGCGACCTATACGCCGAGGTCACCGACCGCATCGTCGCCGCCCTGGAGAAGGGCACGCCGCCCTGGGTCCGGCCCTGGAGCACGGCCGGTGAGCCCGGCCCGCAGCGCAACGGGGCCTCCGGGCACGTCTACAAGGGGATCAACACCGTCCTCACCGGGATGTCCGGCTTCTCGTCGCCCAGGTGGTACACCTTCAACCAGGCGAAGGCGCTGGGGGGCTGCGTCCGCAAGGGCGAGCGCGGCTCCCAGGTGATTTACTGGACCTTCCTGGATGCCAAGGAGGCCGGTGACGCCTCGGACGACACCGACGAGGCCGTGGGCCGCAGCAAGAAGATCCCCCTGCTCCGCCACTACGTGGTGTTCAACGCCGAGCAGATCGAGTGGCCCGAGGGCTCCAAGCACGCCGTGGTCGATGGTGCCCTCGATCACGTCGCCGACGACGACAACTACGACGGCGCGGTCGCCCTCGTGACCGCCTCCGGCGCCGATATCCAGCACCAGGGCGTGCGGGCCTACTACCAGCCCGGCGCCGACAGGATCGTCGTCCCGGCCCCGAGCAGGTTCGACGACGCGGCCAGCTACCACGCCACGGTGCTCCACGAGTTGGCGCACTGGACGGGGCACAAGAGCCGCCTGAACCGCGACCTCACCGGCCGGTTCGGGAGCGAGAGCTACGCCGCCGAGGAGTTGGTGGCGGAGTTGGCCGCCGCCTTCCTGTGCGCGGACCTCGGGATCGACGGGCGCCTCCAGCACGCCGAGTACATCGGGTCGTGGGTGAAGGTGCTCCAGGACGACAAGAGGGCCATCTTCACCACCTCCCGGATGGCCCAGGAGGCCGCCGACTGCCTCCTCACCCGCGCCGGGCGCGGCACCGCCGCCGCGCTCAAGGTGGCCGCGTGATGGGCGACGGCGACCTGGAGCGCGAGCGTATCGCGTGCGTGTTCGGGCTCGGCGGCGGTGAACTGCACCTGGCCGACGACCGCTGGCCCGACGAGTGGGACGGCCCCGAGGGGATCGCCTACTGGTACGAGGGCGTGCCCGACTACGTGTCCTTGGACGAACTCGGCCTCGACCACGACGACGAGGTCCGCACGGCGATCCTCGACGTGATGTTCGGGCTGCGGGAGCCGCCTCCCGGCTGGCGCTTCTTGGCCTCCTACTCGTCCTCGGGCGAGGGGGCCTGCTGGTGGTGTGGAGACGGAACGGGAAACGAGGACGCCCGGGACGCCTGCACACTGTGCGAGGGCGACGGCCTCGTCTACGTCGGGGACGGGTGGGCGGAGGTGGTCTACGTGCGCGTCGAGTAGGCCGTCGATCAGTGGACGGGAACGCCCTTCACGTAGCACTTGTTGCCGACCTTCAAGATCCAGTCCGTTGAGCGGGGCTCTCCCGTGTCGGCACACGCGGTCGCGGCCCTCTTGAGTGCTTCCAGCAAGGCGTCCCTGCACGCCTCGGCTATCCCGCTGTCCTGAGCCACAGGCCGAAGATCGGCGAGCGCAGAGTCCGCGAACTTCTTCTTGTATTGGATGATGGTACGCGGGATCTCGGGCAAGCCGGAGGTGTCCTGGTTGAACTTCCACATCGCCCAGTAGCGGCTGGCCTCGGATCGGGAAGTCTTCATGTCGTGGGCGACCGAGGCGGCGGTCGCCATCTTCATTTCCTCGCAGTTCGAGGCGTAGCGTTGAAGGTTGATGAGGAACGTTGCCACGCTGGCGGCGCGAACCTGGTCCGGCGTGAATTCGTCGTGCCCCGGTTGCCTGCCGAGCCCGCCGCTGGTGTCGTCGCGACCCAGCCCATGGATGCGGCCGAAGCCTTCATCGCCGTCGCCGCCGCCCATGCCTTTGAAGCCCATGCCGCCGGACCCGTGGCCCATGACGAACTCGGACCCGGTGCCGCTCATGGCAGCGGCGAGCTTGTTCGAGACCCCCGTGGTGTCCGAGGAGACGATGTTCGGGAGGGCGCCCTTTGCGGACAACAGGTCGTTCAGGCCGACCTTCCGGGGATCGGTCTGGTCGGGCGTCTCGGCATCCACGAGCGCCGCACTTGGACACCCGTCGTAGGCGAACCCATACCTGAAGCTCCCGCCGTCGTTGTCGCTCTGCGTCATCGCGGTGATCCGCGCGTCGGGACCGAACTCGTAGTTCTCGGTCACGTCGATCTTGATGCGGCCAAGCTGATAGGAACCGTTGGCCGCCGTCCATCCAAGGTACGGCGTTTCGATCTGGAAGGGCCATACGACGACGGCCCCGGCATACGGGGAGTCGGTTGGACCGGCAACGGCGGAGAAGGTGCGGATGGTGTCCTGCATCCCGCCCGCGAACACTTGGCCTCGTTCGGAGACCCCCGCAACCCGGCTGTCGGCCCCGTAGTTGATCGTCCCGGCGTGGTGGTTCTCGGAGCCGTTCTCCAGGGTCTCCCTATACTCGTAGCTCGCCATGTGCCCGTCAGGGCTGTACGTGAGGCTGAGAACGCCCCTTCGGCCCTGGCCGAACGACCTGATCACCTTCGACAAGCGGCCGGTGTCGTCGTAGGTGTAGTCCGTCGCCATGTCCTTCGAGGCGAAGGAGTCGAGGAAGTCCCGGCACTTCTTGTTTAGGGTCGGGCACTGTCCCGCTGTGAGTTGTCGGGTTGTTCGGACGAGGCGTCCGGCGTCGTCGTAGCCCAGGTTGTACACCTCCGAGATGTTCTCCCTGGAGCCCACGGTGACGATGCACGGCATGTACGACGGGCGGCCCTTCGGCGGTGAAGGAGGCGGCGCCACGGCCGGTGCAGAGGCTGCCTCCTTCGTCGGCGGGGCGGACAGCACTTCTGCTTCGGCGATCTTGCCGGGCTTCGCGGAGTTCTCTGGGCCTTGCGCTGCCACTACTAGGCCCTCGCCCGAGGACTCCTGGTTCTTGCACCCGGTGGCGGCAGCGCAGAGAAGGCATGTCACCCCGATGAAGGACATCGCCAGCCTGCTCAACGTGATGCTCATCGTGCGTGACCTCCGTCGCTGAGGGGCGGACAGGATCGCCTCACGCAACAACAAGGTCAAGTCAACAACCTGACCAAGCCGGTTGTGGTCGAAAAGGACGCCCGAAGCGACCTTCGCCCGGAGGTCGCCGTATGCGGAGCCGAGATCACGAACTGCTACGCGCCATCGGCCAACGGGTCGGTCGGGCGCGGTCCGAGCGCGGCTGGACGCAAGAGCGCCTGGCCGAGGCGACGGAGATGGACCCGGTGACGGTAAGCCGCTGGGAATCGGGCCAGCGTGCCCTCTCGCTGTCTACGCTGGCCCGGATCGCGGACGTGCTCGGCGTCGGGCTCGGGGACCTTCTCGACGTGGGACGTGAGCTTCCCACTCCGGAGCACTCCGCCGAGGAACTGGAGCTACTGCGAGGCTTCGCCGCCCTGACCACGACGCGGCGGGACCTCGTGATCCGCCTCGTCCGGGAACTGGGGCGGTAACCCGGCATCAGCGGGTGCCGGTACGGGCCGTGACGCCCAGTCGCCACCCGACCTCTGCGGCCCGCGCAGCCAGGGTGTGCGCCGCCGACTCGATGGCGAAGATGTGCTCGTCGTTCACGCCCCCGCGTCCCGCTCCATACAGCGCCTCCACGAAGGCCCGGCGGGCGGCCTGGTAGCCCTCGTGGTGCCGCAGGGCTTCGTCCAGGGCCTCGTCGGGCATCGCGTCGGTGAGGAGGCCGCCGAGGGCCACGCGCACCGCCAGCAGGGCGTCAAGGGCCACGTCGAGACGGTCCACCTGGTCGGCGTTGTTCATTCCTGCACCTCCACGAGGGCCAGGCCGGGAACGGCGCCGACGATGGTGTCGAAAGCCGACTGCGTGATGCGGGGGCGACACCAGAGAAGATCCTCCGGCTCCAACGACTCGTTCCGCATCCGGTCCAACGTGATGAGCCCGGCCTTCACCAACGGGGCGCTCGGAGAGAAGATCCTCCGGATGCGAACTCGATCCTCCGTCGAGTCGCAGCCCAGGAAGCGGGAGTAGAACTCGACGCTGCCATTGCCGCTGAACCCGGTGCCGAGATCGGCGCACACGAACTCGGCCAGGTCCTCGCTCAAAGCGAAGCAGGTCGCCAAGGCCAGGACGTTGCGTTCCTGCTCGCCCAGGTCGTGCGCCATCGCGAGACGGTCGAGGCCGAGGCGGCGGGCCTTCGGGTCGGCACGATGCGCCCGCAGGCGGCCCTCGATGTCGCTGGCCTGGCGCTCCTCCCGGGCTGTGAGCATCGCGAGGCGTTCGAGATCGTCGTCCTCGTCATCGGGACGATGGCGGCGACCCTGGCGGCGGGGCCACTCGGAGGCGGCATCGTCGTCGGCCTGGCGCCGCTGTCGGGCGAGGGCCAGGCGCCGCGCCCTGGTGGAGAAGAGCGCCCAGAGGGCGTCCAGGTACTCGGCATCGGAGCCGAACGGCTCGGGTACGGACATCGGACACCTCCTCGTGATCGTCCGTCCCCCACTACGGGCGCCTTCGCCGGATTGAGCCCGGTGACGATCACGTCCCGAAAAGTGGGACGAAGCCCGACCCGTGTGCTGGTCAAGCCCCTCCGCCCCGGTGTACCTTCGCTCCTTGGCAAACGGAGGCAACCGCACGCCACCGAGGTCAATCCGTGGACGACCAGATGATGACCATCCCCGAGGTGGCGGAACTGCTCCGCATCGGGCAACGGACCGCCTACACCCTGGCCCGTGAGGGGAAGATCCCGGCCGTCCGCATCGGGAACCAGTGGCGCGTGCACAAGCCGAAGCTGATGGCCTGGATCGAGGCCGGCGGCATTCCGGCCAAAGGGGACGAGGGCGATGGGCGCGACTGATGCACCGGCACGCGACTCGGCCGGCTTCGCGTCGCCGAACTTCGCACACCTGGCGAAGGTTGTCCCCTTGCTGGCCCTCCACGGGGTGAAGGCCGAGCGGTTCGTCTTCGAGGACCCGGTTACCGCACTGTTCAAGCTCCGCCAGTTCGGTGAGGCACTGGCTCAGGAGGCCGCCGCCAGCGTCGGGCTGTACTCGTCGGCTGAGGAGCCCCAGGTGGACCTCCTTCGGCGCCTCAAGGACGCCGGGGTCATCGACTTCGAGGTCGCTGACCTGTTCCACACCCTGCGCAAGGCCGGGAACCTCGCCGTCCACGACAACAGGGGCACTCAGCGGGACGCCCTGCACGGGCTGAGGATCGCCTGGAAGCTCGGCGTCTGGTTCCAGAGGGCCTTCAAGGACCGCAGCTTCAAGAGCGGCCCCTTCGTCCCCCCTCCAGACCCACGGGAGGCCGAGTACGCCCTCCGGGCCGAGCTTGCCCAGCTTCGCCAGGCGGTCGCCGAGCACGAGGCCGAGGCGGCCCACCTGCGGGCGACGGCAGAGCAGGAGGCAGAGCTTCGAGCCCAGGCCGCCGCGCAGGCCAAGATGGCCTACGAGGACTTGGCCGTGGCCCTCGACCTGGCCGGGGAAACGGAGGCCAAGGCGGCGAAGGTCGAGGCCGAGTTCAAGGAGAAGCTCCAGACGCTCCAGGCCACCGTCGCCGCATCCCCGAAGCCCACTGTGGCTGCGGCGCTCCAGCAGGCGCAGCAGGCCACGAACCAGCTACAACTGGACGAGTCGGAGACGCGCCTCCTGATCGACGCCCAGCTTCGTGCGGCGGGCTGGGAGGCCGACACGGTTGCCATCTCGTACAAGGCGGGGGTCCGCCCGACCAAGGGGAAGAACCTCGCCATCGCCGAGTGGCCCACGTCGTCCGGTCCGGCCGACTACGTCCTGTTCGTCGGGCTCGTGCCCATCGGCGTCGTCGAGGCGAAGCGCAAGGCCAAGGACGTGGTGGGTGCCATCGAGCAGTCGAAGCGGTACAGCCGCGCCTACTACTCGACCGGAGAGCCGCTGGCCGACGGGGCACCGTGGGGCAAGTACAACGTCCCCTTCCTGTTCGCCACGAACGGGCGCCCGTTCCTTCGGCAGTTGAAGACCAAGAGCGGCATCTGGTTCCTGGACGCCCGCCGGCCCACGAACCACCCGCGCCCGCTCGAAGGCTGGTACACCCCCGAGGGCCTGCAAGACCTCCTCAAGCAGGACGCCGAGAAGGCGGACGCCAGGCTCAAGGCGGAGCCGTCCGACTACCTCCCCCTCCGCGACTACCAGCACCAGGCCATCGCCGCCGTCGAGTCGGCCATCGCGGAGGGCCAGCAGGACATGCTCCTCGCGATGGCGACCGGCACGGGCAAGACGCGCCTGGCCCTGTGCCTCATCTACCGGCTGGTGAAGGCCGGTCGGTTCCGTCGGGTGCTGTTCCTGGTGGACCGCACCGCGCTTGGTGACCAGGCCCACAACGCCTTCAAGGACGTTCGTCTGGAGAGCCTCCAGAGCATCACCGACATCTACGACGTGAAGGGCCTGGGGGACCTGAAGCCCGAGCCCGACACCCGCCTCCACGTCGCCACCGTGCAGGGGATGGTCAAGCGGCTGATGTTCCCGAGCGACGGGGACGTTCCCGTTCCTGTGGACTGGTACGACTGCGTCGTCGTGGACGAGTGCCACCGAGGGTACGCCCTCGACCAGGAGATGACGGACTTGCAGGTGCAGTACCGCAGCGAGGCGGACTACATCTCCAAGTACCGGCGGGTGCTCGACCACTTCGACGCCGTGCGAATCGGCCTCACGGCCACTCCGGCGCTCCACACGACCGAGATTTTCGGCAAGCCCATCTTCGAGTACGGCTACCGCCAGGCGGTCATCGACGGGCACCTGATCGATCACGAACCGCCGATCCGCATCCTCACGAAGCTGAACCAGAACGGCATCCACTGGAAGTCGGGGGAGAAGGTCTCCGCCTTCAACACCGGCACCGGGCAGATCGAGTTGTTCAACACCCCCGACGAGATTGACATCGAGGTCGAGGGGTTCAACCTCCAGGTGCTCACCGAGAACTTCAACCGCACGGTCTGCGGGTTCCTCGCGAAGGAGATCGATCCGTCGTTGCCGGGCAAGACGATGATCTTCTGCGCGACGGACTCCCACGCCGACACGGTGGTGACGCTGCTCAAGCAGGCGCTGGCGGACGCCTACGGGGAGGTCGAGGACGATGCCGTGATGAAGATCACCGGCGCCGCCGACAAGCCCTTGGACAAGCTCCGCCGCTTCAAAAACGAACGGCTCCCGAAGGTGGCCGTCACGGTGGATCTGCTCACGACCGGCATCGACGTGCCGGAGATCACGAATCTGGTGTTCGTCCGGCGCGTGAAGAGCCGCATCCTCTACGAGCAGATGCTCGGCCGGGCGACCCGCCTATGCCCCGACATCGGCAAGGAGTTCTTCCGCATCTACGACGCCGTGGACCTGTACGCGGCCCTGGAGCCGTACACGGCGATGAAGCCGGTCGTCACCCGGCCGCACATCACCTTCACGCAGCTTGTCGAGGAGCTTCTTACGGTCGCCGATCAGGCCCACAAGAAGGCCGTGCTGGAGGAGTTCGTCGCGAAGCTCCAGGTCAAGAAGCGCCGCATCAAGGGCCGGCACCTGGAGTCCTTCATCACCTTGGCCGGCAAGGACCCGGAGAAGGTGCTGGACCTCCTGAAGGCGGGCGACACGGCGAAGGCCGTCGAGTTCTTCGAGGCCCATCGTGGCGTCGCGCCCTTTCTCGACAAGCTCAGGCCCCAAGAAGGTCGGGACATCCTCGTGTCCGATCACGAGGACGAGTTCATCGACACGGAACGCGGCTACGGGAAGGCGACCAAGCCGGAAGACTACCTGGCCGGGTTCAAGGCGTTCATCGACGCAAACAAGAACGCGCTCGACGCGCTGATGGTGGTCACGCAGCGCCCACGGGACCTCACGCGCCAGCAGCTTCGGGATTTGCGGCTCAAGCTCGACGAGGCCGGCTACCCGGAGAGCGCCCTGCGGACAGCGTGGGCGCAGGTCAGCAACCAGGACATCGCCGCCTCCATCATCGGGTTCATCCGGCAGCAGGCGTTGGGCTCCGCCCTTGTCCCCTACGACCAGCGGGTGGATCGGGCGCTCCAGAGGGTGCTGGCCTCGCAGCCGTGGACGCAGCCGCAGCGCCAGTGGCTGGAGCGCATCGGCAAGCAGTTGAAGGCCGAGATCATCGTGGACCGCGACGCCCTGGACCGGGGCCAGTTCAGGTCCCAGGGCGGCTTCGCCCGGCTGAACAAGGTGTTCGAGGGGAAGCTGGAGCAGGTGCTCGGCACCCTCCACGAGGAACTGTGGAGGGATGCGGGATGATGTTCGGAGGGCGTGAGGGATGAGGCTGAAGAAGGCGCAGGTCGTCCTGTTCCGGAACGTCCTCGACAGCGGGGACGTCGATATCCAGGACGACATCACCTGCTTGGTGGGCAAGAACGAGTCGGGGAAGACGACCTTCCTCCAAGCCCTTCATGCCCTGAACCCAACGGTTCCGAAGCCGATGAGCCTGATGGACTACCCGGCGTGGCTCAAGAAGCAGCATGAGCTTCAGCGAAAGAAGCTGGATGCCGAGCAGCCCATCCGGACGGTCTTCGAGCTTGACCCCGAGGAGTATGCCGAGGCCCAGGAGGAGTTCGGAGACGCCGCCAAGGGGATGAAGACACTCACCGTCAGCCGCACGTATGGGAACACACTGAGCGTCGATGGTGGCTTCGACGAAGCCGCCTGGGTGCAGCGATTCGTCAGCCAGACTTGTGGCGGGCTCGGTCCGCATTTGGCCCGATGCAGCACGGCCAAGATGCTGGCCGAGACCCTTCATTCGATAGCCCAGCAGGCGCCGGCTGCGGGTGAACCCGACAACCGGCAGCAGGCGACCCAGGCCCGAACGGCCCTCCAGCAGGCGTGCGGACCGGCCTTCGACCTGGCGGCACTGGTGTCGGCGTGGGTCCAGAAGCGCCTTCCGAAGTTCTTGTTCGTGGGCCGCTATCACACGCTGCGAGGCGAGATCGACATCCAGCGAATCGCCAACCACAAGTACGAGCAACTCAACGACGACGAGCAGATCGCCAAAGCGTTGCTCGACTTGAGTTCGGCAAACGTCCAGCTTGCGACCGGGGCGGACTACGAGCGGCGGGTCCGAGAACTCAACGATACGGCGAACGCCCTCACACTGGAGATCCTCGACTACTGGACGCAGAACACCGACATCCGCGTCGAGATCGACTTCAACCAGGAGGTCCAGAACAACCAAGCCGTCGTTCGGCATCTGCACGTCCGCCTCTACGACAGCGAGCACATGATCTCGTTGCCCTTCGGTGAACGGTCCAGCGGCTTCCAGTGGTTCTTCTCGTTCCTCTGCGCCTTCTCCCGCTACCGACTGTCCGGAGAGCCGGTCATCCTGTTGCTCGACGAGCCTGCTCTCGGCCTGCACGCGAGGGCGCAGCGTGACTTCCTCCGGTACATGGAGGAGAAGTTGGCCCCCGCGTGCCAGGTCATCTACACCACGCATAGCCCCTTCATGGTGCAGCCGAAGCACATGGAGCGGGTGCGCCTCGTGGAGGACAAAGGCAGGAAGTCCGGCTCGAAGGTGAGCGCCGATGTGTTGACCACCGACGCGGACACCCTGTTTCCGTTGCAGGGGGCGCTCGGCTACGACCTGGCGCAAAACCTGTTCGTCGGACCGTACAACCTCATCGTAGAGGGCACGTCCGACTTCACGTACTTGCAGGTCCTGAGCGACCACCTGAAGCAGGAGGGCCGAACGGGCCTCGACGACCGCTGCACCATCGTGCCGGTCGGAGGTGCCGGGCAGATCGCCACCTTCGCCGCGTTGCTCGGGAGTCACGTCGATGCGACGGTGTTGATGGACTCGACCAAGCAGGGCAACCAGCGCCTCGACGGGCTCACGAAGCAAGGCGTTCTCAAGCAGAGCCGCGTCATCGGCATCGGCGAGATCATCAGCCAAGTCGAGGCCGACATCGAGGACCTGTTCGCGGTCGGAGAGTACCTGGCCCTCTTCAACGAGGCGTTCGGCAAGACGTACAAAGCCTCAGACCTCAAGGGCAATGACCCCATCGTCCGCCGGCTGGCTCGCGCCGAGGGAGTAGACCGCTTCGATCACGGCCGACCCGCAGAGGTTCTCCTCCGGAAGACGAAGTCCGTGCTCGGCAAGCTCTCGAAGGACACGCTGGACCGCTTCGAGGCCCTTTTCCAACGTATCAACGGAACGCTCCCCGCATGACGACCACCAACGACATCGTGGCCCGGCTCTGGAACCTGTGCCACACGCTCCGGGACGACGGGGTGACGTACCACCAGTACGTCACCGAACTCACGTACCTGCTGTTCCTCAAGATGGCCGAGGAGACCGGGACCGAGGGCGCCATTCCGGCCGGCTGGCGGTGGGCCGACCTCGTGGCGAAGGACGGCACCGACCAATTGACCTTCTACCGGGAGATGCTGATCCACCTCGGTGCTGAGGCTGGCGGCAAGGTGCAGGCGATCTACGCCAACGCGAACACCTCGCTCCGGCACCCCAGGAACCTCGCCAAGCTCGTGACCAGCATCGACGCCCTCGACTGGTATTCCGCCCGCACCGAGGGGCTCGGCGACCTCTACGAGGGCCTGCTGGAGAAGAACGCCAACGAGACGAAGTCCGGCGCCGGGCAATACTTCACGCCCCGCCCGCTCATCGAGGCGATGGTGGAGATCATCAAGCCCCAGGCGGGCGAGATCATCTCGGACCCAGCGGCTGGAACCCTCGGCTTCATCACCCGGGCCGACAGGTACATCAAGGACCGCACGGACGAGCTTTTCGACCTTCCCGAGGCGAAGCAGGTCTACCAGAAGCGGGAGGCATACTACGCCATCGAGCTTGTGCCGGAGACGCGGCGGCTGGCGCTGATGAACGCCCTGCTGCACGACATCGACTGCGAGATCATCCTCGGCGACACCTTGTCCCCCACCGGCGCCACCGTCCCGAAGTCGGACGTGATCCTCACGAACCCGCCGTTCGGGACCAAGAAGGGCGGCGGCGGACCGACCCGGGACGACTTCACCTTCCCCACGTCGAACAAGCAGTTGGCCTTCCTCCAGCACATCTACCGGAACCTGCGGCCGGGTGGTCGAGCAGCGGTCGTGCTCCCGGACAACGTGCTGTTCGAGGACGGCCAGGGGGCGAAGATCCGGGGCGACTTGATGGACAAGTGCGACCTGCACACCATCCTCCGGTTGCCCACGGGGATCTTCTACGCCCAGGGGGTGAAGACGAACGTGCTGTTCTTCACCAAAGGGGCGGCGAACAAGGACACGGGGAACACGAAGGCGGTCTGGGTCTACGACCTCCGGACGAACACGCCGAGCTTCGGCAAGCGAACGCCGTTCACCCGGGCCTTTCTCCAGCCCTTCGTGGACGCCTACGGGGACGACCCAAAGGGTTCATCCCCGAGGAAGGACGAGGGAGATGAAGGCCGGTTCCGGCGGTTCACGCGGGAGCAGATCAAGGCCCGAGGCGACAACCTCGACATCACCTGGCTTCGGGACGAGAACACGGACCGCGCCGAGGACTTGCCGGAGCCCGACGAGATCGCGGCGCAGATCCTGATGCACCTCCAGACGGCGACGGAGGAGATGCAGGCGTTGATGGAGTTGCTCGACCCGAACGGGAGCGCCTCCACGGGAAACGGGGCCGGCGCCAACGGGAGCAACGGCACAGCACCGGCCGAGGCGGCGCAATGAGCGGGAGGGCTGCGACCGAGAACGTCATCCCCGGGCAGTTCGCGATTGCGGTCGGCGACGCCAACATGCCGTGCCCACCCGGATGGAGTTGGCGCCTCCTCACCGACGTGGCACGGCTGGAGAGCGGGCACACGCCGAGCAGGAAGCACCCGGAGTGGTGGGGCGGGTCAATTCCGTGGATCGGGATCAAGGATGCACGTCCGCACCACGGGAGGACCATCTACGAGACGGTCGAGACCACCAACGAGGAGGGGTTGGCGAACTCTGCGGCGCGGCTCCTCCCGGCGGGAACCGTGTGCCTCAGCAGGACAGCCTCGGTCGGCTACGTGGTGGTGATGGGAAGGGACATGGCCACCAGCCAAGACTTCGTGAACTGGGTCTGCTCGGAGACCGTGGTCCCGGACTTCTTGAAGTTCCTCTTCATCGCGGAGAAGGAGTCGTTGCTCCGGTTCTCCAAGGGCACGACCCACAGCACGATCTACTTCCCGGAGGTGAAGGCCCTTCGCGTTTGTCTACCCCCACCCAAGCAGCAGAAGCGCATCGTGGCCAAGATTGAGGCGCTGCAAGCCCGCTCCGAGGCCGCCGAGGAGGCGCTGGACGCCATCCCGCCGCTGCTGGAGAAGTTCCGGCGGTCGGTCCTTGCGGCGGCATTCCGAGGGGACCTCACGAGGGAGTGGAGGGAGGCCAACCCCCATGTGGAGTCCGCCTCGAAGCTCTTGGAGCGCATCCGTGAGGAACGCCGCCGCAGGTGGGAGAAGGCCAATCCGGGCCGGCGTTACAGCGAAGCAGAGGACGACGACGGCCTCCGCGAAGGGCTGCCAGACTTGCCCCCGACGTGGCGTTGGACCAGTGTTGATGCCGTCGGAGACGTGCTTCTGGGACGGCAGCGAGCACCACAGTACCTTACAGGTCGGTACTCCCGCCCGTACCTTCGCGTAGCCAACATCAAGGATGACCGAATCGACTTCGGCGACCTTGCCGAGATGGACTTCGACGAGGAGCACTTCAAGAAGTACCGTCTTCAAACGGGCGACATCCTCGTGAGCGAGGGCCAGAGCCTCGACCGCGTCGGTCAGAGCGCCATCTACGATGGCCGGATCGACGGACTGTGCTTTCAGAAGACGTTGCACCGATTCCGCCCCTTGCCCAACGAAGGGCCAAGCAGCGAGTTCGCACAGGCGGTGTTTCGAGGTTGGGTCCACCTTGGGGTGTTCCGCCGTCGTGCCTCGATTACGACGAACATCGCTCACCTGACCCTGGACCGCTTCAAGCGCACACCATTCCCACTGCCACCGAAGTCGGAGCAGGAGGTCATCGCGAAGAGGGTGATGCGGTTGCTTGATGTTGCGCTCGGTGTGGAGCAGCGGCTACGGGAGCGATACGCAGACTTGGCCACCCTTCAACAGTCCATCCTCGCCAAGGCGTTTCGAGGCGAACTCGTCCCGCAGGTCCCGAACGACGAGCCCGCCTCCAAGCACCTGGACCGCATCCAGCAAGCGCGTGCCACGGACCAGCGGAGCAGCCGCCGCCGAGAGCCCGTGGCGGCGAGGTAGAGGGCACACGATGGACGAGATCACCAGAGCCTTCTACGAACTGAAGTTCGAGAACTCGTACCTCACCAAGAAGGGGGACGAGTTCCAGAACTTCTTCGCCACGATCATGGAGAAGCGGTATCCGGGTGACTTCATCCGCGTCCGTCCGTGGGGCCGTGTCGGCGACCGGAAGAACGATGGCATCCTGCCGTCGCGACGGATGCTGTTCCAGGTCTACGCGCCCAACGAACTCACGGCGAAAGAGGCCATCGACAAGATCCAGGAGGACTACTCGGGCGCACTGCCGCACTGGCGAGAGCACTTCGATACCTGGATCTTCGTCCACAACTCCAGGCAAGGGCTCGGCCCGGAAGTGACGGCGAAGCTCCTCGAACTGGACGGTGGCGATGTTCGGGTGACCCACTGGGGCTTCGAGGAGTTGCGGCGAGCCGCCTTTGAACTGGACGCGACAGACCTCGCGTCGCTGCTTGGGGCGGCGCCCAGCAGAAGGGACATGCTCGACCTCGGTCTGGAAACGTTGGCTCCGATCCTGGACCACATTGCAACGATGAACCCGCCGGCCGAGCCCGACCTCCGGCCTCCTCCGTCGGACAAGATCGAACGCAATATGCTGTCGGACCACGTTGCAGTCCTCCTCAAGGCCGGCATGAGCCGAGCCGACTTGGTTCGCACCTACTTCAAGGTGCAGCCGACCCGGCGGGACGAGATCGCGGAGAGCCTTCGCGTCCGGTACGAGGCGGCCAGCCGTCGAGGCTTGTCGCCGGACGATGTATTCGCGGACTTGCAGCGTTGTGCTGGTGGCGACGGCGTGGCGAGCCCGGCCCGCCAGAGCGGGGTCCTAGCCGCCCTCTCCTACTTCTTCGAGGAGTGCGACATCTTCGAGCGCGACCGTGATGGTGGAGGACAGGGATGATCCTCCCGACGAAGGGCATCGCGCCTGATCAGGCGCTCTTGGCGATAGGCGCCAAGCTGCTTGGTCACATTGACGAACCGAAGACGGTGTCGCGGCTGTGGGCGGACTTCGGGTCTGCGCAGGCCGGTTCGTCCGGGGTGAGCTTCGACTGGTTCGTGTTGGCCCTGGACCTGCTCTTCCTTCTTGGGTTGGTTGAACTCGTGGGGGGCCGACTTCACCGCGCACAACCCGTATCGGAGGTCGAAGGATGATCCATCGAATCTTCAGCGACCTCGAAACCTTCAAGGAGTTGACCTTCACAGCGGGGCTCAACGTCCTCCTCGCTGAGAAGAGCCCGGATTCGACCACCCGCCACACGCGCAATCGGGCGGGCAAGTCGAGCATGGTCGAAGTCGTCCACTTTCTGCTGGGTTCGAGCGCACGCACCGACTCGCTGTTCCGCACCGCCGCCCTGAAGGACTACACCTTCGGGATGGACTTCGATCTGGCTGGATCGGGCACGTCCGTCGAAAGAACGGGAGCGAAACCCAGCAACGTCTTCGTCGAGGGCGACTTCGCGGCCTGGCCCGTGACACCTCGGGCTCGCGGCGGGCGGCCGGCTCTCAAGAACTCGGACTGGAAGACCGTCCTCGGCCATCTGATGTTCGGGTTGACCGTCACGGAGGAACAGGAAGGGAAGTGGTCCCCCTCCGTGCGGTCTCTGTTCTCGTACTTCGCCCGCCGCGAGCGAGACGGAGGCTTCCACACCCCGGTGAAGCAAAACAAGGACCAGCAACTGGCCGACCAGCAGGTCAACATCTCCTACCTTCTCGGGCTCGACTGGACGATCCCGCAGGAGTTGCAGCGGGTACGCGAACGCGAGCGGAACCTTGGCGAGCTACGGAAGAGCCTGAAAGAGGGCACCTTCGGCCAGGTGATCGACAGGGCATCCGCCCTCAAGACGCAACTCGTGTTGGCCCAGGATCGCGTTGCTCGCCTTCGGCAGCGGGTGTCCTCGTTCAAGGTAGTGGACGAGTACCACGAGCTTGAGCGGGAGGCGTCTGAACTAACCGCGAAGCTCGCCGCCCTGTCGGATGAGAACACTCTCGACCGCCGATACGTGGCGGAGCTTGAGAAGGCAAGCTCCGAAGAGGTCGCGCCCTCGCCACCCGATCTCCAGAAGCTGTACCGCGAAGCGGGTGTCGTCCTTCCCGAGCTTGTTCAGCGGCGGTTCGAGGACGTGAAGGTCTTCCACGAGTCCGTCATCCGGAACCGTGCCTCGTATCTGCGTGGCGAACTGCTGGCGGCGCAGCACCGGATGGCAGAGCGAGCAATCGAGCAACGGCGGTTGGACGACCGGCGGGCCGAGATCATGGCCATCCTGTCTTCGTCGGGTGCCCTCGAACACTTCACCGCGCTGCAAGGCGAGGTGGTGCGGGCGGAGGGGGACGTGGAACTTCTGCGTCAGAGGTACGACACGGCGGAGGCCCTGGAGTCGGGGACCCTTAAGCTGAAGATGGAACGGGCTCGCCTACAGGAGCGCCTTCGGGAGGACTACGCAGAGCGCGTGGGTGTCGTTGACGATGCCATCATCACGTTCCAGAGGATCTCGTCCGCCCTCTACGAGGACGAAGCCGCCGGTAGCCTCACGATCACGCCGACCGAGAACGGCCCGGACTTCTCCATCGAGATCCAAGGGGCGAAGAGCCGAGGCGTAAGCAACATGCAGGTCTTCTGCTTCGACATGATGCTCACCCTCCTCAGCATCAAGAGCGGGCGAAGCCCGGGCTTCCTGATCCACGACAGCCACCTCTTCGATGGGGTCGATGAACGCCAGGTTGGCAAGGCGCTGGCGCTGGGGGCGCAGTTGGCGGAGGAGTACGGCTTCCAGTACATCGTGACGATGAACACGGACGCGGTCCCGACGGAAGTTCCGGACGGCTTCCGGCTAGAGGACTACGCTCTTCCGGTCCGGCTGTCGGATGCGACCGAGAACGGCGGCCTCTTCGGCTTTCGCTTCGATTGAACCATGCGTGCCGGGAGCCCAGCACCTTCGTCTCGCACCAGTCCCCGCCTCAACCGGACTGGCGGCGCACTTCCGAACAGGGCGGACACTTGCCCAGGCGAGCCGCAACACCTGGGCGGACGTTCGCCCTCTTCGGAGTGACTTGTGGGCGGACGTTCACCCAGTAGGTCCGGTGGCGGGCTGGAGAACGTGATCTCGGCTCTGGAGCCCCGTCCGAGGCGCATCACCGAGCTTGACGATGTGCTTGCGGTCGGGCGTGCCGTGCTCGATGTCTGCTTCTCCGGGAACCCGTCGGCGTTCGTGTCCAAATCACCGAACTCGCCGTCGTTGCGGGCGTTGATGGAGGACCCTCGGATTGCAGCCCTCGGCATCGGCCGACGGACCATCGCGGACTACGTGCGGGTGTACGTCCAGAGCCTCGACTTCCCCGAGGAGGCCCACTCTCTCGACTTCTCCCAACGCCAGAAGCTCCTCTCCTTGTCCAAGGCCGACCAGCACGAGGTCGCCATTCAGGCCGCCGCCGCAGGCTGGAGTGCCCGCGAGGTGGAACGTGAAGTTCGTCGCCGACGAGGCCCCGGGCGGGGACCAGGAGCACGCCAGCAGGCCCAGAAGCAGGCCCTGAAGGCGGCAAAGGCCCTGGACCAGGTCCGCCTCGCCGATGTCCCAGATCGCGCTCTCAAGGCGCTGGCGGTGCGGGTCGCGCAGGTGGTCACCGACCTGGTCGCCGAGGCCGAACGTCGCGGGCTCGAACTCGGTGTCGCCCTCGCCAAGTCAACAGGCGCACGATCAGCCCCACCGTTGGCGGCCCTACCTCGGCGCCGGCAACGCCACCAGGACGGACCGCTGGTGGACGCCTACCGGCCAAGGTCGTTCGACGAAGTCGTGGGACAGGACCGCGCAGTCGAGGAGCTACGCCTGCTGGCCCGTGTCCGGTCACCGTTGCCTGTCCTGCTGTATGGGCCGTCGGGCACTGGGAAGACGACCCTTGCCCGCCTCTACTGTCGGGCCTGGCTCTGCCGGGGCGACCGCCCCGACGGCAGCGAGGCGTGCGACACCTGCGACACCTGCGAGCGCACGGCGGGCACCGCGCACCACGCCTTCGAGGGGGGCATCATGGAGGCGTCCGCAGCCGCCACAGGCGACCCAAGGAAGGCCGCCGAAGACGTGCTTGAAGACCTCGCTCTCCCGTGGGACGGCGTGATCGTCAACGAGGCCGACCGGCTACTGATCCAGCAACAGCGTCTGCTGGCGTGGATCGAGAACCTGAAGATGCCGGTGGTGTTCTCCACGACAGACCTGGACAAGTTCGACACGCAGTTCAAGGGGCGGTGCGCCACCATCGAGGTCACGCCGATCCCCGAGGCCGAGATGGTCCAGTTCCTGGAGGAGGTCGCGGACGCCGAAGGCGTGCAGGTGGACGTGGCCGAGCTTCGGGCCTTCCTCCACGAGTTGGGGCCGCAGCGTTCGGGCCAAGTTCGCGATGTTCTGGTGGCCTTCGAGACGGTCCTGGAGCGGCGACGGAGCGGGAGCAGGATGCGCCCTTAGTTACGTCGCTTTCTTAGGGGCGCATCCTGCGCCCCTCCTCGTGGGTACGGTGGCGGTCAGGAGGTGACCCTTGACCGACGAGACCCGCATCAACATCCCGCACTCCCCGTCATCGTTCCCGATGGCCGAACTCGTCGAGGCCGGCGTCTGGGCGCAGATCCCGAGCGCCGCCAAGGCCGTCCTGGCGGTGATCTGGAACTACCATCGGAGGTTCCCCGACTCGTGCCACCCGTCGAGAAGCACCATCGCCACCGAGGCAGGCGTGCACGAGAGCACCGTATCCCGATCGCTCGACGACTTGGAGGAGATGGGCGTTGTCCAGGTCGTCCCGCAGCCCGGACCTCACCCGAACCACTATCAGGTCTGCTGGACGAACATCCACCTCAAGAAGGCCAAGACCCCGGAGCGGAAGAGCCCGTACCCCATGCCACACCGGACCTTCGACACCGCCTTGGAACAGGACGAAGGCGGCCGGGACGTGACGAAGTTCACGAGGCGCGATGCGGCCCACCACGTCATGGCGGACGGTTGCATCGTTCGTTCGGCAGTGGAGACCGTGATCCACGAACACCTGGTGACCTGGAAGGTGCCCCACTGGACAGACGTGCCCTACGCCACGATGGGGATCAAGCTCAAGAACCCGAAGACCGGCGAGATGGACCGGACTTCCACGGTGGACTTCGTCGTGGCCCCCTACTACCTGTTGGAGCGCAAGGGGTTGGTGGGCTACCAGCCCGGAGCAGAGAAGTACAAGTCGAAGCTCAAGGCCAAACTCAAGGCGATCAGCGATAGCAGGTGGGACGGGTGGGTCCTCGACCCCGATACTCGGCCGGGAGACTGGATGCTCGCGAAGATCCTCCCCCGTTGGTCGAACGCCACCATTGCGGAAGCCAAGGCGCTACGGGACCAGATGCGGGCGGCCGGCAAGTTCACGGAGGCGCACCAGCCGAGCCGCTGGCTGGACGAGATGATCGCCAGCGCCGAGGCCCGGCTGTCGGGGCAGAGGCCGCCCTGCAAGGCGCGGGGGCTGTCGGTGATGGAGTCGGACGAGCACGGGTTCCCGGTCGAGCGGCGGACGACACCCCGACTCGTGCTGATGGAAGCGGCGGGGACCGCCCCCGCTTCACCGGCACCGGCGGTGGAGCCGCCGACGAGCGCCAAGGCACCCCCGCAGTCGTCGCGGACGAAGTCCCTGGCTGAGGAGGTGGACGAGATGCAGGCGGCCCTGGATGCCTTCCTGGCGGAGTAGGGTTCATGGAGGAACGGTGGGGGTTGTGCACCGTTTCGACCGTTTGGCAGCCCCTCGGCGACCGATGACTCGACCACGAGCCGGTCAACGACACCGAGTACCGTCGCGAGAAGTCGAACCTACACGCAAAGAGCGATTCCTTCCTGGGGGCGGGCCGCTGAAACCGGCAACCGTCATCGCCCATTTCTTCGGACCTCGGGCTCAGAACTCGGGACGCGGGCGTAGTAGCTGGGTAACCCACGCCGGAGGTGCCCGATGCCAAACGACACCAACATCTTGCCCCGCGATCCTGGCGGCTGGGTTGTCGTCAACGGTGACGCCGTCGAGGTGATGCGGCGCCTCCCCGACGCCTACATCGACGCGATGATGACGGACCGTCCCTACGCACCGCCGACGCCAGCAAGGTCGCGATCCGGGGTAGCCGGCGCATCGAGGAGTTCGACATCGAGTGGGACAAGCAGATGCCGCTCGACTGGATCACCGAGGCCGCCCGCGTCCTGAAGCGAGGCGCCGCCCTCATCACGTTCGTGGACGCCTTCGCCATCACCACCGTGCGTGATGCCCTGCGGGATGTGGGCCTCCGCCCGCTGCGGCCCCTCTACTGGGTCAAGTCCGGGCCGCCCCACTGTCCGAGGGCGAACTTCACCAACGGGGTCGAGGTCGCGGTCTTCGCCCGGAAGCCCGGGAGGGTGCTTCACTGGCCGATGAACTCCAGGGGCGGCTACGCCGGCACGATCTCCAACGTGTGGACCGGCAGCACCGACGCCCGCAGCAGCATCCGAAGCACTGGACACCCGACGCAGAAGCCGGAGGCCCTGATGCGGTGGTTGGCCGACATCGTGTGCCCCTCCGATGGCATCGTGCTCGACCCCTACTGCGGCTCGGGCACGACCGGGATCGGGGTCCTGGGCACCGGCGTCGAGGCGGCCACGACCGGCCGGCGGTTCTTCGGGATCGAGCAGGACCCGACCGAGTGCCAGGTCGCCCGCGAACGCCTCCTTGGCCTGGCCGGGGCTGTTGCCGGCGCCCGCGCCCGGGAAGGTGTTGACGAGAACGGGAACACCGATGACGTGTTCGCGCTGCTGGACCATCTCGACGGGTGATCTCGTAGACGCCTCACCATCGCCCGATCCTGATCGTGCGGTTCTGGATGCTCGGCAGGCGGGCGACACCTGATCGGCAGGGCGTCACCTTCGGCGACAACTGCCTTACTGTGGCCAACGGCATCGTCGGCGACAACTACGCCAAGGTCATCGACACCATCGCCGAGACGGTGATCGTGGGCGACACCATCGTCGAGATGGTCGGGACCCTCGGCGACACCATCTTCGAGACGGTGCCCATGTTCGCCGAGACCATCATCGGGGTGATGTTCGTGCCGTCGGGATCAAGATCGGGATGGTCACCACCGTCGGCGACACCGTCTTCGACAAGGTCCCGATGGTCGCCGAGATGGTCATCGGCACAATGGTCATCGTCAGGATCACGGTCGGGATGGTGATCGTGCTCGTTCGTGACCGTGGCCACAACCAGATGGTTCCCGCCACAGCCGTGAACCCCGGTTGTGGACCCGTCAGCGGCGGCCCTCGGCGACGGTGGGTTGTGGACCCCATCCTTACCTTGCGGTCGAAGCGGGTGCCCCGCATCCTCGGCGAAGCTCGGAGGACGAGGACCTTGATGGAGTTGACCAACCTGATCGTCGCCGATGCAGCCTCGGTGCAGCAGCAGTTGTTCGACGACACCCGGTTCGCGGGGCTCATCGAGGGTACGACCACGATTCCCCGACCCTTCGTGGGCGGCGGTCCAGTCCGCGTCGTGATCATCGGCCAGGACCCGACCGTGCAGCGTGCCAGCAGCCGAGCCTCCGTTCGGACCGTCTTGAACCTCGACCGCAAGGGATCTCTGCGGACGTTCATCGAGCGTGTGTGCTCCGACCTCGGCATCGACCTCGACGCCAACGTCTACGCCACGAACCTTGCGAAGGGGTTCTTCTCGGACCCGCCGACGACGATCCTGAAGCGAACGGGCCGAGATGTCCTCGTGGAGACGGCTCCCGCCTGGCTGCCGCTGCTTCGTCGAGAATTGGACGCCTTCCCCGAGGCCGTGGTCATCAGCCTCGGGGAGCCCGTGTTGAAGGCGCTCATCAAGCCTGAGCACCCGCAGGAGATGAAGCACTACTGGGGATGGCGCGACGGCTGGAAGAGACGAGGGCCGAAGCCGTGCGTCATGCTGGACTCCGACCACAGCACCATCGGGCGGCGGTTCTTCCCCTTCGTCCACCAGCCGACGATGACCGGGACCCGGACCGAGTTCTACAGGTGGCGTTGGCCCGACTACACGGCCTTCATCCGGGCCTCCTCCGGCCTGTAGTCCGACTTCACGCTGCTTGCCGAGGCCACTCTCCGGCTTCCTCAAGGCGCCGTCGCAGCGTCGCCCTGCTGACGCCGAGGCACTTGCTGATGGCCTTCAAGCCGTACCCGGAGTTGAGCATCGACACGGCGGGACGGAGGTCGAGGTCCACCACAGGTCGGCCGCAGTGCGTGCCCTGGGACTGAGCACGGCGAACACCGGCGACTACCCTCTCCTGGATGAGGGCCTTCTCGTACTCGGCGAACGCCGCCAGGAGATGCAGGAGCAGGCGGCCGGTGGCAGAGGTCGTGTCGATCCCGCTGTCCCTCACGGACACGAACCCGACGCCGAGGTGCTGTAGCTCGTCGAGGATGGACAGGAGGTGCTGGAGGCTGCGTCCGAGGCGGTCGAGCTTCCAGACGACCACGAGGTCGAGGCGTCCCCAGCGGGCCTGCTCCAGCATCCGGTCGAGCGCGGGGCGCGATGTAGCGGCGCCGCTGATCCCCTCGTCGATGAACTCCTCGACGACCTTCCACCCGCGCTGCCGGGCCACTTGGCGAAGCTCATCAAGTTGGAGGCCCACGTCCTGGCCGTGGCCGCTCGTCGAGACGCGGGCGTAGAGCGCCACCCTCGGGTTGCTGGGTGTGGACGTGGTGGCTGATGGCGACGGCACGGCGTGACCTCCTCGACGAGGTCACTACGGAGAGCCGTGCCGGCCTGAGCCCGGAGAATCGCGGAACTTTCTCCTGGCGGGCGGATCGAGGGGCTGGAGAAAGAATCGGAGGCGGTCAGGTTCTTCTGAACGGTGGCAGCACCGATTGAAAAACCGAATCGGCCCGGATCGGGACCCGTGATCGGCGAACTCAACCCGTACACATTTTTCAACCGAGTTTTCCCCAACCGTCCTCGGCAGGGCTCAAGCCGATCCTCCAGCGCGAAGTCACCATCGGCTCGCCCGGCGGGGGCCTCACCAAATCCCCAGTTGCGTAGACCGGGCACGACCGTGCTGGTCGGCCTCCCGGGGCGGCAACCCCGGGGGGCACCTCTTGCCGGAGGGACAGCGCGGCGACAACGACCAGCACCGGCGCCCCACTACATGATCACGGCGGCGGTGCTCACGCATCTCCCCTGCTGGGGAGAGGAGGAGAGCAGAGCAGATGATGTACTCCGAGATGGAGACACGGCAGCGCATCGACGAGATCGAAACCCTGATGGCCTTTGCCGGCTGGGCCGGCATGACGGCGGACAGGGTGATCGACTACCTGGTCACACGGCGGACGATGGGGACCTACTCGCTCATGGGGCTCCGGGAGTTCATGGAGGCTCAGGACCTCGACATGGACGGACCCGAGGACGAGTACGGCGCCTTGGAGATGATCCTTGCGGCGGTCCTGCGGCGAGTGGCCGAGCAGCGGGGCGTCATCGGATGGACATGGGACGGCGGCAAGTAGGTCGCCGACGACGCCGAGTTCCAGGCGGTAAGGCTGGAGCGTGGGGACGGCAGCCCTTGCCGTCCCCCTGAACGCTCAAGAACCGGCGGTCGCCCGCTCGTCCAGCCCCCACACAACTTCCGCCAACCGTCCCCGCCGGGGCTCAACCCCATCTGGCCGCCCGTAGTGGCGGCATGGTCAACCTCCACAACTTGGCGCTGGACGTTGTGCCCGGGGGTTCACCAGTTCCCCAGTCGGGTAGGTGCGGCATGGGACGCACCTACACCAAGCAAAGAGACACGTCGAAGGGCACGGCCAGCGCCGAGCCCGAGCACACCGTTGTTCCCCTCACCGACGCCTGCCCGCTCGCCGTGAGCTTGGCCCAAGCGGCCGTCTACGGCGGGGTGGCGGCGGACGTGGTTCGCCTTCTGACCGGAGGCGGGACTGATGGGGGCACGGCACCTGACGCCGCGAGGGAGTTCGTATGGGCCGGAAACGAGCCGGAGCCCGTGTCCTCGGCCCCTACCACGATGGAAGCCGAGGACGCTGGCGAGTTGTCCAGGTTGCTGAAGACGGTACGAGAACGCCGCACTACGCCGAGACGGAGGCCGAAGCCCGTCTCCTCGTGAAGGCGTGCATGATCGACCTCGGCATCCCGGTCGAGACGGTCGTCACGGCGGGCGGTGCCGTCGAGAGGTTCATCAAGGAGAAGCAGGGGAGCGGAGCCTGGGGGAGCAGCCGGACCGAAGAGCGTACCGGCGGTGACCTCCGCTACTTCGTCGCGCCCGCTGCGGACGCCCCGGTTCGGCTGATCAACCCGGCCTGGATGCAGACGTACCTTGAGCGGATCTCCGGCCTTGCGCTCCGCTCACAGGCGAGCCGCTACGCCGCCGTCAACGAGTTCCTGGCCTGGTGCGTCCGTAAGGGCCACCTGCCGAACCACCCCGACCAGTTCGTGGACCCGGCGCTCAAGCCGTGGCTGCACCGTCGGGCCAAGAAGCTGATGGGCCGGGGGAAGCCGCAGCTTCGCAACGCCAACGAGGTGGCGGCGTATCTCCGGGCCGCGTTGGCGCTGCCCAAGCCCAAGGATCGGGTCGCCACGTCGCTGCCGCTGCTCGTCGGGCTCCGGTCCGGCGAGGTCCGTCACCTCCAGGTGGCCGACGTGGACTTCACGATGGGGCGGATCTGGATTCGCGAGATCGAGGACGACGAGGACGAGGTCGAGGCCGAGTGGGACGTGAAGACGGCTGCCAGCCGCCGGACCGTGGATCTCCCCGTCGCCGTCCGGGAGGACCTCGTCGAGCTTTGTCGTGATCGGGCCGCCGCCGCGCTCGTGTTCCCCTCGAACCGCAACCCGGGCCAGGCGTTCGAGCGGAAGTGGCTGAACCGGCGGGTGAAGCAGGTGTGCAAGCTGGCGGCGGTGCGGGTGGTGTGCGCCCACGGGCTGCGGGACACCTGGGCCTCGTTCATGGCCGAGCACGGCCGGATGTCGGACGGCCAGATCGGCGACCTGATGGGGCACGCCGACAACGGCACCACGGCCCGCCGCCACTACATCGGGGCGGTCGTCCACGACGGCTGCTTGCCTGCCGCCCTGCTGCCCGAGGCGGGCGGGGCCGACGGTGGCGGGAAACGATAAACGGCGCAAAGGCGCACCACCGCTTGGGAAACGAAACCCGAAATTTCGTTTCCCAAGCCGATTTTGGTGCTGCAAGTGCTTGAAATTGAAGGGGTTTGGTGGAGGCGCCGGGAGTCGAAATCGTGGCGGGCCGGAGCCGAAACCCAGCAGCAGGTGGATGTTCTTCCGAATCAAGGGCTTGGCGTGTGCCAGTAGCGCAAGCGTGTGCCGTCGTCGCCAGCGAATGACGCCGGGCGTGGTACGTTCTTGGTACACGTAGACCGCCTGAGCCGACCGCCACCTCGCCCATGATCTCAGCTTGCGGGGACGCACCACTGCTCAGCGTCCCGAACCATCCGGCGGATCTCGGCTTCGGACGCCCCCTCGTCCTGGATCTCGCCCATGATGCGCCGCACCTTGTCGGCGATGAGGTTGAACCGCCCCTCCTCTCCCTGGATGCGGAACGTCACGCTCTCGGTGAGGGCGCGGGCGCGGTCATACTCGCCTCGTGCTTGGAGCCGGAGGATCTCGACCTGCTTGGGCCGCACGTAGCTGATCCACCACCGTTTGAACTCCATGCACTGGCCGATTGCCGCCCTCCATTCGCGCCGCAGCCGGTTCGGCCGATCCGCTTCCCAGCTCTTGATGAACGCCATCGCCTGCTGATACCGGCCCCGGAAGCGGGCAGCGGCCTGCTTGTAGCACCCCTCGGTTCTCGGGCCGGTCTTGTCCGCGAGGCCGCTACGCCGCCGCTCCATCGCCTCCCACGCACTGACGACCTCTTGCCAGGTCTCCTCGTCACGACCCGCCGCCGGGAACTTGGCGATCATCTCTTCGCAGTCGGTCAGCCCGTTGGCGTCGCGACATGGCTCGGGGGACGCCGGTGCCGCTCGCTCGCACGCCTTGGTCTCGGCTCGCGCCGTGGCGAAGTCGCGCTTCTTGATTGCGGCGAGGGCACGGCCGAGGTGGCCGCTCATTACGTCCGCCCAGTGCTGCTCACGCCGAGCCTGGAGTCCCGCAAGGAACGCGGGCGGAAGCTCGATGTCGGCCTTGACCCCTTTCGCCCCGTGGTTGCCCCCGGTGCCGTCTCGGACGATCCACAACTTCGGTGTCCCGCTTGGACTCGCCTGGATGGCTACCTCGGTGAGCTTGTCCAGCGGCAGGCGAGCCGTACCGTTTCCATCCGTGGTGAGGCTCTCGACGAGGGCTGGCCGGTCGCCACTTCCTGAGAACTCGCTGACGTGCATCAGGTTGAAGGCGGCGTGAGGGACGAGCCTCGCGTTGCAGCGGGACGCTGCCCAGTCTCCGGGCTTCAGCAACTCCCCCTCGGGAGTTTCGGTGTCGATGGCCCGAAAACCATCCACGGTCGCGGCGATGAGCCACGGAGCGCCGATGGCGGTCAGGACTCCGCCCACGATGTAGCCGTGGGTCTGAGTGAACTCGTCGCCCCCGCTGTACCCGTCCGCTCCTCCCGTGAACCTCCGTTCCGATTGCTCCTCAGGGAAGGTGGGTGCGGCGGCGAGCAACCCCACGCCAGCGCCGGTGAGCACCGTGCCCAGCACGACACTGAGGGCGAACGCATCGCCGACCTTGCGCTCTTCGACTCGCGTCACGTCGTAGACGACGACCTCCCGGCGCTCGCACGTATCCTCAGCCTCGACTCGTAGCATCAGTGCGTCGGCATCGGCCCAGGTCGCCAGCAGAGCCGTCGCGGAAGTCGTGCGACCCTCCTCCCGTCTTCCGGTCTCGACTTCCCGACGGGTGACCGTGGTGTGAACCCCGCAGCCCGCCCCGAGGCAGGCCGCCAGGGCGACCGCGACGACACGGTTGATCCGGCCCACGCTATCGCGCAGGCGGTGCCCGACGCTCTCGGTGCGGATTCGCGCAGAAAGTGCCACGGCGGGGCCTCAGTTGGAGCAACTTCGGAACCACTGCGGCGTCTGGCACAACTTCACCCGTGCCATGAGCCGCTGGAAGCCCCCGATGTCCCCCCGGCTCCGTAGGACGCCCGCGTAGGTGTCGATGGCACGCAGGGCCTGGCCCCAGTCTGAGCGGTAGGAGTCGAGGGGTTCGCCCGCGTTGCACCTCGTGTCGGGCTGCATCGTCCTGACCTTCGAGGCGATGCTCGCGCAGAGCCGAAGCTCGCATTCCACGTCCACGTACCCGTTGAACTCGCACTCGCCACGAGCCAGAGCCGCTTGCCGTTCACGTTCTCGCTCCTTCGCCTCGACCCGGGCCCTCTGCTCGGCCTCCCGTCGCTCCTGCTCGGAGACGCCGTCCACGTAGCGCACGGTGCTCCGCTTCCCGCCGGAGAACTCCTTCCATGCGCCCTGCTTGAGCACCTCGCCGGTGATGGGGTCGTTCGTCGAGCACGGCCCCTCACCGATGACCTGCTCGTTGGCATCCCGGAACTCGCACGAAAAGGGGTGTTCCCCGCCGGTGGCTCGAACATGAAGCCATCCCCCCTCGGGAAGGGCACGGGCGACGCTCACGAACTTCTCGCCGTCGTAGGTGGCCTCCCACGCGGGCTGGCCCTCGGGCGTGACGAGACGCCCGGCAACGCGGCGGCCCTGGTCGTCGTAGGTCGTGACCTCCTTGTTGTTCCCCAGGAACTTCGTCCATTCGCCCATCTTGATGCCGGTGCGGTACGTTCCTTCTTCGGTCAGGTTCCTTCCGTGGCTCCAGTACCGATACGTCCCGTCCATCAGCGGCGCATCGGGCACGCACTTCCAGTCACCGCCCTGCTTCTCGCAGTGCAACCCGGTGTACCGGACGCAGGAATCACGGTCGCATGGGTTCGGCGGCTGCTGCATGCAGTACGCCTCGAAGTCGTGCTCTTCGGTGGACTGGCGGTTCTGCGTGTACTGGTGGAAGCCCACGACGTGGGAGGGCGGACACGTCACCATCAAGGTGCCGTTCGGGGAGTAGAGCCGATGTTCGCGAAGCCCTCCCCCCGAGTCGAGCACGTCGAAGGCCATCCGGTCGGTGTGATCGGCAAGGGCGGTCAGGCCCCCGATGTAGAACTTGAGGGGGACGGGAGCGGTCTGCTCCGCCGCTCCCTCCTTGAACTCGGTGCAGGCGGCAGGGCTCTTGCCCAAGTCGCAGGTGAGAGCCTTACTCCCATCGGCATCGAGGAACGTCCAGGCGCCGGTCGGCCCGAACGCCGCCCCCATCTCGCCTATGGCCCGGAGAGCCCCCGCCTGCGTCCACGAGCGGTACGGGCCGTTGAGGCAGGCGGTCTGCGGGCGCCTCTGGTAGAGACGCTCCATCTTCGCGACCTCGGCCAGCGAACTCGCCGGAGGCGGTGCCTGGCGGCATCCCTGCACGCAGCTCTCGATGTTCCCCTCCGGGGGCGGGCCCCCGGCCTTCTGCGTGCCCGGCGGGCACGGACGGTCGCCGACGAGCGCCGACCGCTGGGCACCAAAGAGCCCCGCGCATCCGCCAAGCAACGCGACGGCACCCAAGATCAGCATCAGCCACTCGACCGTTCGCGGACGCCTCATCACCCTCGACCTCCTACAGCAGCGCCCCGAACCGCGCTCCGGGTGCGGCCGATCATCGGTCGCACTCAGTCTTGGCAAGCGCCTTGAGCCACTTGGTATCCAGCTTCGACCCGTTGAACAGGCAGCCGTCCTTGCCCTTGGTCACCCCCGCCTTCAGGGCGTCGTAGCAGCCCGCGCCGAGGAGATCCTTGTCGGTGTCCACGAGATTGAGGATCAGGTCGTACTGCGCGAGCATCCCCCTCCGAAAGTCGATGACGACACCGATCAGCTCGCGGTTCAGGCCCTCCATCTCCGCCCACGACGCGGCGGGATCGGGGAGGCCGTCCTGCGTGAACAGGCGGAGGGTCTTCGCCTTCGTAGCCTCACACTCCCTGGTCACTTTGAAGGCGAGATCGCGGACGTTCTTCACCTTGTCGGCCCGGTACTTCTGCATCACGGGGTCGGCGGCGTTCGTGCACTGGCCGTCCATCGCCTTGCAGTTCCCCTTCTCCTTGCACGTCTCGGCGTTCGCGCAGTCGGTATCCGTCGTCGCCGTGCATGTGAGGAACGTCGAGCCGTCATCGTCCCGCTCCTCCTTGGTGGAGCACGCGCCCGCGATCCGGCAGATGTCGGACTGGCGGCAGTGCTCGCGACTGCCCACGACGCACTTGCCGCCCCTGCGGACGCAGTAGCCGATCTCCTTGCAGTCCTTCTCGCACCCCGGCTCCGCCACCGGCTTGGGCTCTGGGATGGCAGGACGGGGTTGCATGGTGGCGGCCTCGCCGGTCGCCCGGTCGGTCTCGTTGGCGCTCCGAATCGGCTTGTCGTCCAGCCGGGGTTCGACCTTCTCCCCACGCGCTTCGTTCCCCGCGCCTGGTGCTTGATCGTCGCGTGCGCCCTTGTTGGCGGTGGTCTGAGCAGGCGAGGCCTGCTCCGTCGAAGATCCGCCCTTGCACCCTGCAAGCCCGCACAACGCGAGGACACCGAAGACGAGGCCTGCTGTTCGTTGGTGCTGGATCACGACGTTCCACCTCCCTCGCAATCGGGCTCGAAGATCTCGCGCCGTGGCTGGAAGGTCAAGTTCACGACCTGACCTTGCTGTGCATGGTGTGCAACCCTGCGTCCGGCGACCTTCACGGGGAGGTTGCCGATGCCGAGGACGCGAGACCAAGACCTGCTGCGTGACATCGGCCACCGCGTCGCAAACGCTCGCACCGTTCGGGGCTTCACGCAAGAGCGGCTGGCCGAGGTTGTAGGGATCGAGCCGGTGACCCTGTCCCGCTGGGAGACGGGAGATCGGGCGCTGAGCATCTCGACCTTGGCCCGCATCGCCGAGGCGCTTGGCGTCGGGCTCGGCGACCTGCTCGACATGGAGCGTGACCTTCCAGAGCCGGAGCATGGGCCGGACGAGGCGGCCCTGCTGCGCGGGTTCGCGAAGCTCTCGGCGAGCCGTCGAGACCTCATAGTGCGGCTCGTGCAGGAGTTGGCTGACTGAACCGGCGCAACGGAGGCCAAGACGCGAGCCTCTCGAAGTTCACGGCCTCGTTCTGAGGCGGTCTCGGGTGTGCCACCCGACTTCGGCCGCAGCGGCGACGAGGGCGTTCGCGGCAGCCTCGACGTTGAGCACCGTCTGCTTGTGCTCGGGGACGAGGGCGAGGAGCGTGCGGGTGGCCGCCCCGAACTCCTTGCGCTTGGCGACGTACAGGTCATCTCGGGCCAGGGCCCGGTCGAGGGCCACGAACGCCACGGGAACCTCGGTCACGCCAGCGACGACACGAGCCGCGAGCACGGCATCCAACGCCTCGTCGAGGTGCCCGACGAGGGCCTGCTTGTCGGCGTCGTTCACGTCGGGCTCCCGCAAGTCGGACACGAGTGCCGGTCGTCGGACGGAGCCCGGCCCGTGATGATGTCAAACGCCATCTCGGTCACGAAGAGGCCCCAGGCCACGAAGTCCTGCACGCGGTTGTTCCTGCCGACGGGCTCCACCTCGACGAGCCCGTGCTTCACCAGCGTGCCGGACTCGCCGAGCACGTCGCGCAGGACGAGCAGCCCGTTCAAGTCGAGTTCCAGGAAGGCACCGACGATCTCGGGCGTGATGCTGCTGATGGCGAAGCCGAAGCCGCCGACGCCACCGAGCGGTTCCGCGAGTTCGACACCGAGAGCGGGCACCGTCACGAGCAGGAGCACCTGACGCTCGACGCAATCGAGGTCGAAGCGGTTGCAGAGGGTGTCGAGCCGCAGCGCCGGGCCGTCCTGCCGGTTGATGGCGAGCCGCTCGTCGATGCGCCTGCGGAGGGTGTCCTCGGCCTCGCGCAACGCCGCCAAGTGCTTCTTCTGCTCGGGCTTCGCGCCACGCTCGGGGTCGTCGGCGACAACATCGACGCCCTCGCGAGACGCACGAATGCTGCGGAGCAACGCGAGCCGCGTGCATCGGAGGGTGAGCCACTGCACCTCGTCGTGCAGGTAGGTCGGATCGTCGGGATAGGGCTTGGGGGACATCGACACCTCGCGAGTTGAGTCGTCGCAGACTTACTCGCGAGCGAACCGGGCTGAGCCACGACGAGCGCTGGCAGTGGGGCGGCCCTCTTCTCGGCGACCGGGCGAGCCGTCCACCTCGACTGGGGAACTTCCCCACCATCCCGACGCCCGTCGAGTCCGTGAGCCCGCCGAGGACGAGGTGGGGAATCTCCCCACTCACGGGGCCCCGCGAGCCCGCCAACGAGTCGCTCGCGACGGACGATGGTGTTCGCGCTGACCGGCGGACGAGACGTCGATGCCGACCTACCCGAAGAGCCTCTCGCCGAGCCGCTCCAACTCCGCCTCCTTCTCCTTCCACTCGGGCGAGCCGACGACCTCCCACGGGGGCACGCCGTTGATCCACGAGGGCGGAGGCCATGGAGGGTTCTCGGGCTTCACCGCCCCGTCCATCAATGAGACGGCGGGCATCATCGAGCCGACGCTCGATGGCGAGGCGGGCAGATCCGACGGGGCGGCGACCGCCTCCAGCGGCGCGACGGCGCTCGCCGCTCCACCCGTGACAGAAGTGACGGAAGTGACAGAAGGCTCCAGCGCCCTGGCGACTGAAGGGCTTTCGTCACTTACGTCGCTATTGTCACCCGCAGCCATGGCCGTAGACGCGAGCACCTCCGCCATCACGTCCGCCCTGCTGTCCGGGCATCCGTCTGCCTCTGCCAGCCCGAGCGGGTTCACGGCGAAGCTCGGACTCGCCGGACGCCCGCCGGTCGGCTCCTGAGCCCGAGGGCGCAAGAAGCCCCTATCGACGAGCAGCGCGAGCGGCCCGTCGATGTCGGACGACCGAACGAACCGCGTGTGGAGCGCCCGGTGGATGTCGCGCTTCGTCACCGACGACGGCCTCGTTCGGCGCATCCACCCGAGGATGGCGTTGGCTCCCTCGACGGCGGGGTCTGAGCCCATCGCACCGAATGCGACGACCGCGTGCTCGACGAGGTAGCGGCCGATCCTGATGGCGTTCGCCATCGCGGTTCCCGACACGGGCGTCTCCCACGGTGCCGCTTCCCCGGCCCCCTCGGCGAGGTGAAGAAGCCCGGCGATGCGGGCGACCGCACCGCAGTGCTTCCCCGCCCAGTCCCGGATCGCCGCGAGTTCCCCGCCCTCCGCGAGCTGCGGCTCGATGTCCGTCGCGTAGGCGACCCACGCCACCTCCGCGTCCTTGCTCAGCCGCAGTGCGTGGGGCTCGACGGGTGCCGGAAGTGACAGAAGTGACAGAAGTGCGCCCCTGTACCGGTGTGCGACCTCCCTCGGAACGGATGGCGGAGTGATCGTCCGCGAGCCGAGCCGCGAGGTGGGGAGCGAGTAGAGGAACCGGCCGAGGAGTCCACGACCCCGGAAGCCGGGGCGCGAGGCGATCGAGTGGAGCACGTCAGGCTGCACCGTCAAGACGACCGTCAGCGCGGGCCTCGTGACGAACTCAGGCGGACGACCGATCCGATCCACGCGCAGAGCGTCCCCCGAGTGGCCCTTCAGAAAGGCGTCGAGGTTCGGGCCGCCGGTCTGCGAGTACCTGCCGCTGAGGAGGTCGAAGACGCCGCCCTCCGCGCTGACGACTCCGAGGCGTCCGCCCTGCTCCGCCAGGAGGCGAGCGAGTGCCTCGGGCGTGGCGTCGTCGGTCATCAGCCGGGGGATCGGGGGCACCTCCGCGTTCGCCGCGTCGGCCGCCAGCGCAGCCGCGTCCAATGTGAGCTTCGTCCGCTCCTTCTCGTCTGTCGCTTTGGCGGCCACGGCCTGCGCCTTGTCCCGAGCACCCTCTGCGATGCGGCGTCGTGCTTCGGCCGCTGCGACGAGGGGCCGTGCCGCCGCGACCATCGCCTTCTCGTGCTGCTCGACCGGGGCCACCATCGTCTGAAGCACGGCGGACTTGCGTTCGGCGGGAGGCAGAACGGTCAGGCAGTAGAGGTTGACCGGCTCGACGTACCCGTCCCGCACCCGAACCTCGACCTTTCGAGCGACGGACAGCGCAAGTGCGCCAAGACCGACCATCGCAGGCAGATCGACCGGCGTCTGCGTCGCGACGGCAACCGCCTCGACCATCTCCCGCAGCCACGTCGGCAGCGACGACGACGGGAACACCGGCAAGCCGCCGGGCGTGCCGAAGGGCACCGGCGCCGCCCACGCACCGTCGTGGTCGGTGCTCCCGTAGGTGGGGTCGTTGGCCCGCCGCCACTTCCGCCAAGCGTCGCCCGGCTTCTGGCCGCCGCCGTACTCGCAGCTCGCGTGCAGGCACTTGAGACCGACGGCACCCGAGTCGGCAATGGTGAGCGCGGCCCCCTTCTCCTTCCGATCGCACGGGCACGCCGCCATCGGATGCACCGTGTAGCCGCTGGCCCGCTTGGCGTCATCGAACTCGATCCCCTTCGACTCCATCAGCGCCTTTGCGTCGAACGTGATCGAAGGCGTCCTGCTCGGCTCAGGGTCAGTGGGGAGTTTCCCCACTCGGGGCTCCGGCCCGGACTCCGGGCCGTCATCGTCGAGGAAGCGGTGGATCGTGTCCTCAGTGAGGATCGACACCTGCTTCGGCACCCGGACGATCTTCGACATGCGGTGAGGGCGCTCGCTCGTGTGATCGCCCTTGCACGCCAACGTCCCGTACAGCTTCCAGATCCGGGCCGCGTTCTTGACGGTCTGATCGACCTTGAGCTTGCCGGTGCCGAACTTGCGCTCCAACGCCGCGAGCACCTTGCCGACCTGGTCGCTGTCGGCGGGCAGATCGATTCGCCAGAGCGCATGGGCGCCGTTCCCCGAGTCGGCTCGGATCGGCATCGGCCAGTCGTACTCCACCGTCATCCGCACCGCGATGTCGTTCGTCAGGGCGAGCGCGGCCTTATGCTCGTCGTCGGTCGTGGAGATCCCTGCCGGACGTTGCCAGTCGATGTCCAGCAGGAGCCACCGGCGGCGGATGATCTGCCCGTCCGTCGTGCCGAGCCCTTTCTCCGCCCGCCGGAGCTTGTTCTTCGATCTCGCGATCAGGCTGGGTTCGACCTCGTTTGGGACGAAGTAGACGCCGCTCCATGCGCTGAACCGGCTCAGCGCATGGACGATGTCCGCGCTGTTGTCGAAGTACCCGAAGTAGTCGGCGCTGTACGAGGAGCCGGTGCGCTCGCGTGCGCCGAGCACCCGGATCTCCGTGACGGTGCCCTCGTCCTTGCCGGTGCCAACCAGCAGTCGGTACGCGACCCGAACCATCCGGGCATCGAGCGCCTCCGGCGGCGAGTCCGTCGGCGGGATCGACTCGGTGCCCTCCGGCGTCGGCGAGCCGCCGCCGTTGCGGTACGATTGCATTGCGAACCTCCTCGTTCGTCGGCGACCCCGCCTCGGCCGTTCTTGGTCGGTGCTGAGTGCGGGGTTCGTCGTCTCTGCTTCACGCTGCCTTGCGATCCCGGCGTCGGGCCTCGATGACGCCCTGCACGTCGCCCTCCCGGTAGCGGTAGGAGCCGCCCGGCGTCCTCGTGTGGGCGACCAGACCGAGCACGCGCCACCTCGCGAGCGTGCGCGGACTCACCCGGAACCTCGCCGCCGCCTCCGAAGGCGTCAGCAGGTTCTCTTCCGGTCGAAGGTCGTTGGCTGACATCGTTGCACCTCCTGCTCCATGGAGCCGTATCGAAGCCCTACCGCGACCATACCCACGCACCCTGACGGGCTCGTGGCGTGCGTCAGTAGCCGCGACCGGATTGAACCCATGCGGAAGTCCCGGCCGCCGCAAGGAACGGGGCGAACCGCCGGAAGCGACCAGAAAGTGCAGCCGTGTCCGCCGCTCGTGGTCGCTCATCTCCCCGTTGCCAACCCCGGTTGCCGAGGGGTTGGCGCCGAGTTTCCCGTGCCTGTCCGAGCCGCGATCAGAGGGGTTACGTTGGCGCCCAGAAGCCGACTCGGTGGCAGGGCCGTAGCCTCGAAAAAATGGTCACCAGGGGGGCCTCATCTCCTGGACGGATCGAGTAGAGCCTCCAGGTGACGAGGTGAGCGTCGGTCTCCGAGCCCCACGTCGCCCACCGGGACGGCCCGTCGGGATGCCCCCGCCGGGCTGCGTCCTTGGTCGATGTAGACGTGGAGGTTCTTCATGACCAAGCGTTACAGCGAGCAGCAGCGGGCCGAGGCCGTGGCGCTCGCCGAGGATGTGGGCCAGTCTGAGGCGGGCCGTCAGCTCGGCATCAGCGGCAGCACGGTCTGGTGGTGGGTGTCGGAGGCCCGCAAGCGCAAGACGGGTGAGGGCGTGGCGGAGACGATGGCGGTCGCCTCCGGCGGCGGGATCGACGAGGTGTTCGGGTGGGGAGATTCCCCGGTCGAGTCCTCGGCCGTCCAGTCCGGGAACTCCGAGAGCGACTGGGGAAACTCCCCAGTCGAAGACCCGCCTCGGAGTGACGCCCCGGACACTCCGGCCTCGGACGACGAGCCCGTGTCGGTCGAGCACGTCGGCAAGGAGGGCGTCGTCGTCCTCCGGCTCGACGAGATCCGGGTGGACAACGACGTTCAGATCCGGGCCGAGGGCACCGACGAGGGGTACGTCGAGGACTACCGGGCGGAGATGGAGCGCGGCGTCCGCCTGCCGCCCGTCAAGGTGTGCCTCGACGGCGACGGCATGTACTGGCTGTTCAGCGGGTTCCACCGGGTGCAGGCCGCGACGCGGGCCGGGCTGACCACGGTCGAGGCGACCGTGCAGCCCGGCGGCAAGCGCGAGGCGATCCTCGCCGCCGTCGGGGAGAACGCCACTCATGGCAAGCGCCGGACGCGGGCCGACGTGCAGCGCGCCATCGAGATGCTCCTGCTCGACACCGAGTGGGGGACGTGGAGCGACCGCCAGATCGCCGACAAGGTGCAGGTGGATCACAAGACCGTGGGGGCTCACCGGCGGCGTCTGGAGGAGGACGGCAAGATCGGGGGCACTGACAAGCGCAAGGGGCTTGACGGCCGCACCTACGACTACTCCGCCCCGAAGCAGGCCGCCGCGAAGAAGAAGGACACCGCGCCCGTCGGCGCGGATCGCCCCGACGACGACGTGAAGGATGAAGTGCCGTCCATCGAGAGCGCCGACCAGACGCGGACGATCACGGAATCCACGATCGTCGAGTCGGTCGCTCCCGGCACCGACAGCGATGCCGGTGAGGTCGCCGCGAGCGCCGACGACGCCGAGGCGGCGGTGGAGGCGTTCGACCAGGCGCTCGATGCGCTCAAGAACGTGCTCGGCCAGATCAAGGCGCTCCGCTCCCGCTTCACGATGGCGCAGGTCGATGAGGTCGTCCCCATGTGCGAGGCTGCCGAGTGCCTCCTGCGTGACGAGCGGCTCGCGCTCTCCCGCCTGCACGAGTAGGCCACTCCACGACTACGCGGGCGGGCCGCAACCTCTAGCCATCGGCCCGGCTTGGCCCGGAGGTTGCGGCCCTCGTCCTCACTCCGATCTACATGGGGTCGGCGGGTGCGACTTCTGGCCCGGCCGATCCGCCGGCGGGCGCGGAGCGCCCGCCCTCGGAGAGGCGACGCCGCAAGGTCGTGCGCGGAAGGTCGAGCATCGACGCCACATCACGGACGGAGTGGCCCTGCGTGAGGAGGGCCCTCGCTGCACGTAGATCAAGATCGACGCGAGGGCGTCCGACGTGCCTGCCCTCGGCCCGAGCCCTCGCGACGCCTGCACGGACGCGCTCCACGATGAGATCCCGCTCGTAGGCGGCGAAGCTCGCGAGGACGTGGAGGAGCAGGCGGCCTTGGCTCGTAGTGTCAATGCCCGCGTCGTGCAGGCTGACGAACCCGACGCCGTACCGCTGGAGGTCGTCGAGCAGCCTGACGAGGTGCTGGAGGGAGCGGCCAAGCCGGTCGAGCTTCCACACCGCCACCACATCGAGCTTCCCGGCCTTCGCCGCCGCCATCATGCGGTCGAGTGCGGGACGCGACTCGGCGACACCGGAGACGCCGTCGTCTACGAACTCGCCGACGACGCTCCACCCGCGCTGCTCGGCCGCCCGACGAAGTTCGGCAACCTGCATGGCGGCGTTCTGGTCGGTCGTGCTGACCCGCGCATAGAGCGCGGCCCGCGTCGTCTTCGTCGAGCCCATCGAGCACCTCCTCGTCGTGCTTGACCTACTCGCCGGGCCGAAAACCTGAGCAGGTGACGTTTCGGCCCGAGAAGCCGAACACGGAATCGGGGAACCGCTCGGTTACCCGATTGGAAGTCTCCGGGACGCCGATTCCGGCGCAGTCGAACCCACGCGCATTTTGCCGCCGAGATCGGCAACCGTCGCCTGACCCACCACGGCCTCGCCGTGCCCGCTGCGTCACGCAACGCGTAATCGTGCCCGCCGCTGCGAGGGACGCCGGATCTCGTGGGTACGGTGCCAGCGGTGCGGGTGGTTCGCCTCACCGCCGCCGCTCAGGGGAAGAGCCCGACGAGTAGGTGGTGGACGCCGACCCCCGCGAGGGGACGGCCGTGGACGACGACAAGAAGAGGAGCATCGAGGTGATCACCGTGGACGACGCCGCCAACGTGCTCGGCGTGAGCAGGCGGCAGGTCTACCGCCTCGTCGAAGCCAAGGCCGTGCCCCACCTGCGGCTCGGGGGCTGCGTTCGGTTCGAGCGCGGCCTCCTCGAAGCCTGGATCAAGTCCGAGATGATGAAGGGAGTGCAGGCCGATGGCGGTACGACTGCGCGGGACGACGTGGGTGGTGGACTTCTTTATCGATCACCCGAACGGGAGGCGCGAGCGGTTCCGCCGGTCGCTTGGGGAGGGCGTCACATCAAAGAGGCAGGCCGCGAAGGAAGAGGAACGCCTGAAGGCTGAGGCGCATGCAGCCGTGAAGGTGGAGGCCACCGGCGGGGCCACGTCGGCTGCGTCGCTCCCCCCTGCGGCCTTCAGCGGCTTCGCCAAGATGTGGCTCGACCTCCACGTCAAGGTGAACTGCTCACCTGCGACTCAGGAGCGGTACGAGGGCATCTTGAGGGTGCATGCGGTTCCCTACTTCGGCGACCGCGAGATCGCGTCGATCCGTGCGCTGGACATCGAGAAGTTCAAGGCCGAGAGCCTGAAGGCGCTCGTCCCGAACACGGGGAAGCCCCTCGGGCCGAAGAGCGTGAACGAGCACCTCTGCGTCATCTCCTCGATGTTCAAGTCGGGCGTGGACTGGGGCTACCTGTTGGAGAACCCCGCCCGCAAGGTCAAGCGGCTCAAGGTGCCGCCCCCCAAGCTCGCGGCCTACGACGCCGAGCAGACGCGGGCATTCTTGGAGACGGCGAAGCGCCTGGAGCCGGAGCTGTACCCCCTGTTCGTCACGGGCTTCCGTACCGGCCTCCGGCTCGGCGAGCTGTTCGCTCTGGAGTGGGGGCACATCGACTTCCTCAAGCGGCAGATCCACGTCGTGCAGGCGTTCAGCCGGTCGAAGTTGAAGCCGCCGAAGGACAACGAGGCCCGCTTCGTGCCGATGGTGCAGAGCCTCCATGACGTGCTGCGGGGAAGCAAGCACCTGAAGGGCCAGTGGGTCTTCTGCCATCGGGACGGGAGGCGGCTCAACCGCAACAACATCAAGCACGCCTTCGAGCGCGTCGCGAAGGCGGCCGGGCTTCCCCGCATCCGTCACCACGACATGAGGCACTCGTTCGCCTCGCAGCTCGTGATGGCGGGTGTACCCCTCAAGGCGGTCTCGCAGTACCTCGGCCACTCGGAGACGAAGATCACGGAGCGATACGCCCACCTCGCCCCGTCCGCCGCCCAGAAGTTCATCGACGTGCTCGACGGCGGCAGCATGATCGTCAAGCCGATGATCGCCGTCCCCGACTGGTGGAGCGTGAACGCCGACTCCCGCCCGTGATCGCCCGCCGCGACGCTCCTGCGCCGCCAGAAGCCCAAGAAGACCCCACGACTCCAAGGCACGCTGCCGCCCGGTTGGCGACCACAATCCCGGCGCCTTCGTGGTACAAAAGTGGTACAGGAGGGGTTGCAGAAACGGAAAAGCCGTTGATTTCTCAAGGGCTTTTCAAGGTGGAGGCGCCGGGAGTCGAACCCGGGTCCGAAAAGATTCCACGTGAGCATCTACACGCTTAGTCGGTGGTTTGCTTATCCCATCTCCGACGCCCACCGACAGGCTTCGGGGTCGAGATGCGCCCGATTGAGTTTCGCGTTCCGGCGCTCAGGCGGCGCCCCGGATTGCTAGCTTGCTGTGTCGACGGTCGGATCCGCGCTCGCAAGCCTGCGCGGTCGACCGCTCACCGCACTTTAGGCGGCGAGGGCGTAGCTGTCAGTGTTGGCAGCTTTTCAGTGTCCCTGTTTTGTTATCGAGGTACCAGGGTCCCCGGCATGCAGCCCACGACTTCCTCTCCCCGTCGAAGCCGTTTCGCCCCCATGTCAAAGACCAGCGCGGCGTCGTTCTTTGGCAGGGTCCGTGAGGAGAGCGCCCTGCCGGGCGGCGTCGCGAGCCCGGGTAGCATAGGGATCGAGCCCCCGGTGTCAAGACGTGGATCTCACGCACCCCAGCGCCCTGTCAGATCAGGTGGCGCTCCCGCGCCGCGTGGGCCAGCTCGTCGCGGAACTGGGGGGCCGCCAGCCCGATGAGGGCCTTCGCCCGCTCCCGGACCGTCAGGCCGTGCAGGTTGGCCGCGCCGTACTCCGTCGCGACCCAGCGGACGTCGTAGCGGCTCGTCGTGACGCCCGCCCCCGTCTGGAGCATGGGGACGATGCGGGACCGTGTGCCCGACTTGGCGGTCGCCGGGAGCGCGATGATCGGCTTTCCGCCGCGGCTGCGGGACGCTCCACGGATGAAGTCCACCTGCCCGCCCACACCGCTGTAGAGCAGCGGCCCCATGCTGCACGCGCACACCTGGCCCGTGAGGTCCACCTCCAGCGCCGAGTTGATGGCGGTCATCTTCTCGTTCTGGGCAATGACCCACGGGTCGTTGGTGTACTGGGAGGGGTGCATCTCGATCATGGGGTTGTTGTCGACGAAGTCATAGAGCTGGCGGCTCCCCATGAGGAAGCTCGTCACGATCTTGCCCTTGTGGATGGACTTCTTGTCCCCCGTGATCACGCCCTTGCGGATGAGATTGAGGACGCCGTCCGAGAACATCTCCGTGTGGATACCCAGGTGCCGCTTGTCGCCCAGCCGCATGAGCACGGCGTTGGGGATGCCCCCGATGCCCATCTGGAGCGTCGCGCCGTCCTCGACCAGCGCCGCCACGTGGTCCGCGATGCCCTCCTCGACCGCCGTCGGGGCGGCCGCCGGGAGCTCCGGGATGGGGCGGTCCACGTTGACGACGGCGTGGATGCGGTCGATGTGGATGAACGCATCCCCGTGTGTGCGCGGCATGCGCGGGTTCACCTCGGCGATGATGATCCTGGCGGCCTCGGCACCCGGCTTGACCACGTCCACGCTGACGCCGTAGCTGCAGAAGCCGTGCTCATCCGGCGGACTGACGGTGATCAGGGCGACGTCCACGGGCAGCGGCCCGTCCGTCAGCAGCGCGGGAATCTCGCTCAGGAAGACCGGCGTGAAGTCCGCCTCGCCGCTCTGGACCAGCTTGCGCGTGTTGGCGCCGATGAAGAACGCGTTGTGCCGCAGGTGCCCCCGAAGCTCCGGCGACGTGTACGGCGCCTCGCCCACCGTGAGCAGGTGGCAGACCTCTACGTCCTCCAGCTCCTTGGCGCGGCGACAGAGCGCCTCCACCAGCTCCTGCGGCACGGCGCAGCCGGAGCCCACGAGCACCCGGTGTCCGCTGCGCACGGCGAGCAGCGCCTCGTCCGCCGAGACCCCCGCCCTGAATGACTCCGTCCAGTGCCTCATGGCCCGAGCACCTCTGCCAGGGGCTTGACCGGCAGGTCGTCGGCCGTGTAGGCCGGGACCACCAGATCTCCCTTCCACATCTGGATGCCGCTCCGCGCATAGGCGTGGTTGCGGACGCCCACGTCGATGCCATCCCGCGCAATGGCCCTGAGCAGCGGCAGCGCCGCGTGGGTGAGGGCGTGTGTCGCCGTGCGCGCCACGTCCGCCGGCATGTTCGCCACGCAGTAGTGCTGCACGCCCTCGACCATGTACGTGGGGTCTCCGAGGGTGGTGGGGCGGCTGGTCTCCGCCACCCCGCCCCGGTCGATGCAACCGTCAATCAATATGGCGCCAGGCCGCATTCGACGCAGGTCTGCCCGAGTAATGAGGCGTGGAAGAGGCCCATCTGCCGCACGCACCGCCGTGATGATCACGTTGGCGTAGGCGATGGACCGCTCCAGGTTGCGCGGGGTCATCGCCAGCAGCACGGGGCGCCCGGAGCCTGAGATGGTCCGCTCCAGGTAGGAGAGCCGCTGCACGTCGGGGTCGAGCACCGTGACCCGCGCCCCGAGCCCCAGGGCCGCGCGGCACGCGTTCTCGCCCATGACGCCGCCGCCGAGGATCACGACCTCCGCGGGCCCCACCCCGGGGAGGCCACCCATGAGCACGCCGGTCCCGCCGCGGCTGTTCTGCAGGAGCTGCGCGGCGACGATCACCGCCAGCCGCCCCGCGATCTCGCTCATACGGTTCTGGACCCGGCGCTCCCCCTTGTCGTCGGTGAGCTGCTCATAGCCGAGCAGGCACGCCTTGTGCTCCGCGAAGGCGTCCAGGATGGGGCGCTGCGTTGCCTGCGTGAAGTGGAAGCCGGCGATGAGCTGCCCTGCCCGGATGCGCTTGACCTCATCCAGCATGACGGGGCCGACCTTGACGACCAGCTCCGAGCGCTGCCACACCTCGGGGCTCTGGAAGCAGATGCGGGCACCCACCGCGCGGTAGTCGTCGTCTTTGAAGCCGGACGTGACGCCTGCGCCCGTCTCGACCAGCACGTCGTGGCCGTCCGACACCAGGGCCTGCACACCCGCCGGCCCGAGACCAACGCGCCCCTCGAACGGCCGTATCTCCTTCGGGACCCCTACCTGCATCGCGCCCTCCAGGGTCTATCGGTAGCGCTCGGTCTCCCGGTCCACGTCGCGGGCCTTGATGGACTCCCGCTTGTCGTAGAGCTTCTTGCCCTTGCCGACCCCCAGCTCGCACTTCGCCTTGCCGCCGCGGAAGTAGATGACGATGGGCACCAGCGTGTAGCCCTTCTCGTTGACCTTCACCTCGAGCTTCTCGATCTCTTCCCGGTGGAGCAGCAGGCGGCGTCTCCGCGTCGGCGCATGGCCCCCCTGGTACGCCCACGGGTACTCGTTGATGTGTGCCCCCTCCAGCCACACCTGGCCGTCCTCCACCTTCGCGTAGGCCTCGTTGATGCTGGCCTTGCCGCCACGGAGGCTCTTCACCTCGCTGCCCAGCAGCGACATGCCGGCCTCGTAGCGATCCTCGATGGCGAAGTCGAACGTGGCGCGCTTGTTGCGGCACACTACCTTCTCGGCGTCGTCGCTTGGGAACTTCTTCTTGGCGGCCTTCGACATGCGGGCGAGCATACTCGGGGCGGGTGGGATGTCAAAGGGCCCCGGCCGCCTTCTCACGCCCGTGGTTGCGCCGTTGATCCGCCCCCCGAACAGTGCTACGAGTCGCCGGGGGGCGCATGGAGGCGACGATGGACGATGCGCGGTCCGGACGCTCGGGGATGCTCTCAGAGGCGGCGCGTGCGCTGGGCAACGCCTGGGATCGCCTGAACGGCGAGGACCTCGCCGAACGCTGGGGCCGCCTCGCAAACACCCGCAACCTCAACGAGTTCGGCTACGACTCCTTCGGCTTCAGCCCGGACTACATCCGCCGCGTGCTGCCCGTGGTGCGCTTCTTCTACCGGGTGTGGTTCCGCGTCGAGACCTTCGGCATCCGAAACGTCCCGGCGGGGCGGGTCCTGATCATCGCCAACCACTCGGGGCAGCTCCCCTTCGACGCCATGGCGCTCGCCGGCAGCCAGATCTTCGACGCCGACCCCCCGCGCATCGTGCGCGCCATGATCGAGAAGTGGGTGCCCACCCTGCCCTTCGTGTCGGAGTTCATGGCGCGCTGCGGCCAGATCGTCGGGATCCCCGACAACTGCCGTCACCTCCTCGAGAACGAGGAGGCGATCCTCGTGTTCCCGGAGGGCTCGAAGGGCATCAGCAAGACCTGGGACAAGCGCTACCAGCTCCAGAAGTTCGGCTACGGGTTCATGCGCCTCGCGCTCCAGACGAACACGCCCATCGTGCCAGTGGCGGTCATCGGGGCCGAGGAGCAGGCCCCGGCCCTCTGGAACGCCGAGTCCATCGCCCGCCTGATCGCGGCGCCGGCCTTCCCCATCACCCCGACGTTCCCCTGGCTGCTCCCCATCGGCGCCCTGCCCTACCCGACGCGATACCGCCTGATCTTCGGCGAGCCCATGCACTTCGAGGGGGACCCGCAGGACGACGACGCGGTCATCGGGCGCAAGGTCAAGCGCGTCAAGACGCGGCTCCAGGCCATGATCAACGAGGGGCTGCGAAGCCGCCCCCACATCTTCTGGTAGGCAGCCACATGAGCGACCGCGAGTCCATCCTGATCACCGGCATCAGCGGGCGCCTCGGGCGCCTGGTCGCGCGGCGGCTGCACCGGACCCACCAGGTCATCGGCGTGGACAGGCGGCCCTTCGAGGGCAGGCCCAAGGACATCCCGATGTACCGCCTGGACATCCGGCGCAACCAGACCGAGGACGTCTTCCGGCGGCACCGCATCAAGGCGGTCTGCCACCTCAACGTGATGCACGACCCGCGCAAGAGCGTCGGCGACCACCACACCTTCAACGTGCTCGGCACCCAGCGCATCTTGGAGTGGTGCCACCGCTGGGACGTGCCAAAGGCCGTGGTCCTGTCATCGGCGACGACGTATGGGCCCCGCCCCGAGAACGCCCAGTTCCTGCGCGAGGATTCCGCCCTGCTGGCGGGCCAGGGCTTCAGCGAGATCCGCGACCTCATCGAGCTCGACATGTTCACGCAGGGCTTCTTCTGGAAGCACCCCGAGATCGAGACCGTCCTGCTGCGCCCCGTGCACATCCTGGGCACCGTGCGCAACGCCGCGTCCAACTATCTGCGCCTCAAGACCGTCCCGACGATGCTGGGCTTCGACCCCATGGTCCAGATCATCCACGAGGAGGACGTGGTCACCGCCATCGTCAAGGCGCTGCGCCCGGGCATCCGCGGCGTGTTCAACGTGACGGGCCCGAAGCCCGTGCCCCTGTCGGCGCTGATCCGAGCGGCGGGCAAGCCGACGGTCGCCGTCCCCGCCCCGCTGTTCGCGGCGGCCATGCGCCTCATGTGGAGATACAAACTGACGTCATTTCCAGCACCTGAGCTGGACTATCTCAAGTACATCTGCATGGCTGACGGCGCCCTCGCGCGCGAAGTGCTGGGCTTCAAGTACCGCCACGGGGTGGGAGACATCCTGGACGCGGTGCTGCGTGGGCGGGTGCTCCGGCCGGAGCCTACGCCGGCTTGACCCGAGTCGCCGTGAGGCTGGAGCGTCGGGCCGTGTTGCTCTCGTGGCCCGGGAGCATCCCCGTGATGTTGTAGGGCACGACCGGGCGGCTGATCCCCTTGAGCTGGAGCGCCGGGCGCTCCTCGAAGGCGACGACACCGCGCACCGAGTCCAGCAGCTCCTCCGTGACGAGCACCTGCCCGGCCCCCGCCGCCGAGCAGAGGCGCGCCGCCAGGTTCACCGAGGACCCGATGACCGTGTAGCTCATGGTGCGGGTCGAGCCCATGTACCCGGCGACGATGGTGCCGCTCGCCATGCCGATGCCAATCTGGATGGGGCGCTGCCCCTCCATGCGCCGGATCTCGTTGAACTCCACGAGCGACGCCTGCATCTGGACGGCGGCTCGAATCGCCATCTCCGGGTCGTTCTCATGACCCACCGGGGCGCCCCAGATGGCCATGATCTCGTCGCCGATGAACTTGTCGAGGGTGCCCTCGTAGCGGAACACCACGTCGACCATCGTCTCGAAGTACTCGTTGAGCATGTGGACGATCTCGTGGGCCGGCTGGTCCTCGCTCATGCGCGTGAAGCCCCGGATGTCCGCGAAGAGGACCGTGCAGCTCCGTTGCTCGCCGCCCTTGCGGATCTCGATCTCGCCGCTGACGATCTTCTCGACCAGGTTCGGCGAGAGCAGGCGCTCGAACTGCTGCCGGGTGACGGCCTCCTCCTCGCTGCGCTTGACCAGGAACGTGTTCTCCACCCACAGCGCCGCCAGGGAGGCGAGCCCCTGGAGGACGCCCAGGTCCCGGTCAGTGAAGGCGCCCGTCTCGACGCGGGTGTCCACGTGGATGGCGCCCAGCAGCTTGTCGCGAGCCAGCAAGGGCACGCACATGGTGGACCGGATGTGCTGGAGGATGATGCTCTGCGCACCGGAGAAGCGGCTGTCCACGGACGCATCGAAGCTGAGCACGGCGGTGCGCTCACTGGCCACCTGGTTCAGGATGGTCTTGCTGATGGCGATCTCGTCCGCCGTCTCCGTGCCGTCTCGGGTCTTGACCTTGCGCGGCTCCATGTCGCCCGTGCGGTCGTTGTAGAGCAGGATCACGCCCCGGTCGACGGTCAGGTTGGCGAAGAGGTGGTCGAGGAGCTTCTCCAGCAAGGCGTCCAGGTTGAGCTCGAGGGCGATCTCCTGGTGCAGGCGGAAGGCGCGGCGCAGGCGCTCGTAGTCACGGCGCAGCGCCTCGATGTCGCGCACGCTGTTCTCGGGGAGGTAGTCGCTGGAGTCGCTGGCGCTGATCTTCGAGTGGATGCGCGGGCTGATGGCGTCGGGCCCGATGGTGACCCGGTGCATGCCCGTGCCCTCGCTCCCGTGCTCGCTGAACAGCACCTTCGTCGATCCCAGCGTCACCTGGTCGCCGTTGCGGAGCTTGGCCTCCTTGTCGATGAGCCGGTTGTTGACGAAGGTGCCGTTGCGGCTGCCCAGGTCCAGGATGTAGAACCCGTCGGGACGCTCCTCGATGGTCGCGTGCTCCTTGGAGACCAGGCGGTCGAGGATCTGCGCGTCCTGCGAAGGGTGGCGCCCGATGCGCGTGACCGGACCAAGCAGCACCTCGCGCGGTACGCCCGTGTCGGACAGAATGATCAGCTTCGCTATGTGCCCTCGTTTCCCGTTCTCTGGCGTTGACCGGGGGATGATACCCCGGCCCGGCCCATTCGTCGATACCGGGAGTCGGCGTGAGATCAGCCCGCGCGCACGGCGCCCACCACCCGCACCTGGCCTGCGTAGTCGGCCCGTCGCCAGGGGTCCCGGAAGGAGGCGGTGAGGAGGGCGAGGACCCGCTCGGCCTGGGCCGCGTCCCCAATCTCGAGGATCAGGAGCCCACCAGGGCGCAGGAGGGCGGCGGCCGCGGGCACCAGCTCCCGGTAGGCGGCGTCCCCGTCGGCCCCCCCGTCCAGGGCGCGGCGGGGCTCGAAGTGCTGCACGTCGCGCATGAGCTCCAGGATCTGCGCCGAGGGGATGTAGGGCGGGTTGGAGACCACGGCGTCCAGCGGCGGCTCCGCGGGACGCAGCAGGTGGCCTTGCGCGAAGAGGACGCGGTCGGCGACGCCATGGGTCGCTGCGTTGCGCGCCGCGACGGCCAGGGCCGGGCCAGAGACGTCGGTTGCGAGGATGGAGGCGCCCGGAAGCTCCCGTGCCAGGGCGATGGCTATGCAGCCGGTCCCCGTGCCCACGTCGACGATGCGTGCGGAGCCTCCCCACGGGGCGCCCGGGGCGCGCAGGCGGGCGACGGCCTCCTCGACGAGGACCTCCGTGTCGGGGCGGGGAATCAGCGTGTCGCGGGTGACCTCGAAGTCCAGCGACCAGAACTCCCGGTGGCCGGTCAGGTAGGCGACCGGCTCCCCCTGGGCGCGGCGCAGCACCAGGGCGCGGAAGGCGGACCGCTCCTCCGGGGCCAGCGGGCGGTCATGCCAGGCGTAGAGCTGGATGCGCTCGGTCGACAGCACATGCGCGAGCAGCACCTCGGCGTCGAGGCGGGGCCGGGGGACTCCCTGCTGCTGGAAGAAGTCTCGGGTCCAGGTCAGGGCGCGCAGGACGGTCCAGGGCCCCTCCGTCACTGGCGCGCCCCGAGCCCGATGGCGTGGAGCACCTCCGCGACGCGGCTTGCGGCGTCGGCGCCGCCCCTGTTGCCGCAGACGGCGCCGATCATGGCGACCGCCCGCGCGCCGGCCCCGAGGGCCGCGGGGGCGCGGGCCGCGTCGATGCCCCCGATGGCGACGACGGGCACGGAGGCCTCGCTCGCCGCCTCGCGGAGGCCGTCGATGCCGACCACGGGGGCGGTGTCGTGCTTGCTGGCGGTGGGAAACACGGGGCCGAAGCCGATGTAGTCGACGGGCTCGTCGCGGGCGGCCCAGACGTCGTCCACGTTGTGGGTGGACAGCCCGATGATCGCGTCGTCCCCCAGCACCTTGCGTGCCGCGGAGGGAGGCATGTCCTCCTGGCCCAGGTGAACGCCGTCGGCGCCCACGAGCCGCGCGATGTCGGGGCGGTCATTGATGAGGAAGAGGACGTTCGGGAGGGCCTGGCGGACGGCCAGGGCGGCCTCGTGGAGATCATGGCCGGTGGCGCCCTTCCACCGGAGCTGGATCCACTGGGCGCCGGCCTCCGCCATGGCCGCCGCGACGGCAGGCAGGCGCGCGGCGGGGACCAGGTCCCCGTCCAGGATGGCGCAGAGGCCGCGCGGGATCTCAGGCTTCGGCATGGGGTCCGTCCACGGTGTGGCCGAGCCGGGAGGGTCGCTCCCACGCCGGAGCGGCCGGGTCGATGCCGTGCTCGACGCACTTCTTGTGCAGGGTGTTCCGGTTGATGCCCAGGAGCTGGGCCGCCTGGATCTGATTGCCCCCCGTCCGCTGGAGGGCGAGCACGATGAGCGGGCGCTCCACCTGGGCGACGACGGTGCGGTAGAGGTCGGTCGCGCCGGAGAGCTGGCGGACGACCGGCTCCAAGCGCCGGTGGACGAGCTCGTCGAAGGGCAATGCGGCGAGCGCCCGGTCAAGCTCGAACTCAGGATCGAACACACTGGATCGTGGCATGGTCTCCCCGTCTGCGATGACGGGCCGATGGTACGAGCCCACCTTGGGGACGGACAAGGGCGCAGTGCGCGGTCGTGAAAAAAAAGATGTCCACAGGGTGTGGACGCCGGAGCGCAAGCGGCGGAGGTGGCACGGGAAGGTGGGGATTCGAGGGGGTCAGGGGGCGAGGACCAGCTCCATGAGCACGGCGTCCTCGCCGTTGCTCTCGTAGTAGCGCCGCCGGACCCCGGAGACCCGGAAGCCGAGCTTCTCGTAGAGGGCGCGGGCGGCCACGTTCGAGGCGCGCACCTCGAGGAGCGCGACGCGCAGACCCGCGCCGCGAGCGGTCGCGAGGGCATCGAGGAGGAGCCGCTCCGCGAGGCCCTGGCGCCGCCGGGTCGGGTCCACGGCGACGTTCATGATGGTCAGCTCGTCGGCGACGGACCACGTGACCAGGTGCGCGACGATGCGGTCGCCGTCGCGGAGCACGACGCACGTAGACCAGGGGTTGGCGAGCTCGTCGCGAAAGGTAGCTTCGGGCCAGGGATGGGCATATGCGGACGATTCGAGAGAGGAAACGGCCGAGAGATCCTCCGAGCGCATGGGTTCGATTCGAAGCTCGCTCAATCGCGCTCCGTCACATCAACGATTGCCTCCCAGAGCGCCTCCCGCCCCTCGCCCGACAGGCCGGAGAACGGGAACAGGTGGTCGCGGGAGAGCCCCAGGTCCTCGGCGATGGCCTTGTAGCGGGCGTAGCGTTGGTTCTTCGCGAACTTGTCGATCTTGGTGACCGCGAGCAGGGTTGGCCGCTGCCGCTCCTGGAGCCACTCGATGAGCTCGTGCTCCTCGGCACCGGGCTCGCGGCGGATGTCGAGGATGACGATGACCAGGCGCAGGTTCTGCCTCTTCGTGAGGTAGGTGTCGATCATCGGGCGCCAGGCGCGCTTGACCGAGACGGGGACCTTTGCGTAGCCGTAGCCCGGCAGGTCCGCGAGGAGCAGCCGGTCGTCGACGCGGAACCAGTTGAGCTGCTGGGTGCGGCCGGGCGTGTTCGAGGTGCGAGCGAGGCCCCGGCGGTTCGTCAGGACGTTGATGAGCGTCGACTTGCCGACGTTGGAGCGCCCGACGAAGGCGACCTCGGGCAGGTCGGCGTCCGGGTAGTGGTCCGGGGCCGTGCCGCCCTTCACGTAGTCGACGCGGCCGCAGGAGGGGACGCGGGTCATGCGTGGGCCTCGGGGACCTGGCTTCTCTGGGAGACCGCGGCGACCTCGGCGACCTCCTCGAGGGCCACGAGCACGACGGGCTTCTTGCCGGTGGCGCGCTTGAAGTAGCGGCGCACCAGCAGCTCGGCGCTGTCGCTGATGTCGCGGGCCGGAGCGAAGGCGGGCAGGAGCGCCATCTCGTCGGCCAGGTAGGTCGCGCACGCCCCGATGAGGCGCTCCTCGTCCGTGTAGAGACCGTGCGAGGACAGGCGCGGCACGACGCGGATGCCCTCACGGGTACGCTCGACGCGCAGCCACACGCTGACGACCCCGTTCCAGGCGAGGCGCACGCGCTCGTGCAGCTCCAGCGCATCGGCGTCGGCGGTGATGTCCGCGTCCACGTAGTAGTTCGACAGGCGCACCCGCCCGCTGATCGAGACGCTCTCGGGCGTGACGTCCAGGATGTGGCCGTTCTCGGCGACCAGCGTGTTCTGCACGCCCAGCTCTCGCGCGAGCTCCGCGTGCCGCTGCAGGAACGCGTACTCCCCGTGCACGGGGACGAAGTGGCGCGGCCGCGTCAGGACGAGCATCTCGGCCAGCTCGTCCCGCGCCGCGTGCCCCGAGGTGTGCACCCCGGTGCCATAGCCGTGCACCACGTGGGCCCCCTGGCGCGCGATGGCGTTGATCATGCGCGCGATGGCCCGCTCGTTCCCGGGAATCTTGCGGCTGGAGAAGATCAGCAGGTCCTCGGGCCCGATGACCAGATCGCGGTGCTCCCCGAGGGCGGCCTGCGCCAGCGCCGAGCGCCCCTCCCCCTGGCTACCAGTGAGGATCACGAGCACGTCGCGCCCGGCCATCGTGTCGAGCTTCCGCGAGTCGACGACGTCCCCGAGGGAGTGGGTGAAGATGCCAACGGAGCGCGCCACGGCCACGTACTTCTGCAGCGAGCGCCCGACGAGGCACACCTTGCGCCCGCAGCGCTTCGCGATGTCGAACACCTGCCCGACGCGGTGCACATTGGAGGAGAACAGGGTCACGAGCACCCTCCCCTCCCAGGCGGCGACCCGCGACTCGATGGCGGCGGCGACCTCCCGCTCCCCGCGGTTCCACCCAGGCACCTCGGCATTGGTCGAGTCGGACAGCAGCAGGTGCACCCCCTCGTCGCCAAGCGCCTCGAAGCGCGCCCGGTCGAAGTGCTGCCCGTCCACCGGGTCCTTGTCGATCTTCCAGTCCCCGGTATGGATGATGGTCCCCGCCGGCGTCCGAGCCACCAGCGACACACAGTCGGGGATGGAGTGCGTCACCCGCACGAACTCGAAGGTCACGTCCCCGAGCGGGAGCGTCGTGGCGGGCGTGATCGGGATGGTGTGGACGGTGCCAGCGAGGCCATGCTCCAGCAGCTTCTCATGCACGAGCCCGAGGGTGAACGGCGTCCCGTACACGGGCACGGGACAGAGCTTGAGCACGTGCGGGACGGCCCCGATGTGGTCCTCGTGGCCGTGCGTCAGGATCAGCGCCCGGATACGCCCGGAGATGCCCTCCAGGTACCGCAGATCGGGCAGCACCAGGTCGGCCCCCGGCATGGAGGCGTCGGGGAACTGCACCCCGCAGTCGATGATGAAGCTGTCCTCCCCCACGGACAGCACCATCAGGTTGAGGCCGATCTCTCCAAGGCCACCGAGCGCCACCAACCGAACCATCCAGACCTCCGAGCCCCAGCGGTGCGAGGCCGCGGCACCCTAGCACAGCGAGCACGGCGAGGGCACGCCCCATTTTTCGCTTGACGAGGCAGCGAGCATCCCCTAAGGTCCGTCCCCGCAGCGGCCCGTCCCGGGCGATGTCGGGGGCGGGCAGCAGGATTCCGGCTTAGCTCAGTTGGTAGAGCAGGCGGCTGTTAACCGCCGGGTCGTAGGTTCGAGTCCTACAGCCGGAGCCATTCATGCGGGGTCGCGGAAACGCGACCCCGCACTTTTTAACAGCGGCCCCTGAGAGCGATCTCCGGGGCCGTTGTCTTTTCTCCCCTGATTCCCCGAGGGTTTGCGCCTGGGCGAGCGTCGCGCGCGCCGGGATGGCGTTCGCAAAAGAGAGCGACGCGCGCGTGAAGACGAGCGCGTCGACCGCGCGCGGGACAGCGTTTGCGCTCTCTTCTCGGTCCCGTGGGGAGAGAGAAGCCGAGACGCGGTTAACAGCCGACCCTCGGTTTCCGGGACCGTGACCGGGCGATCAACTGTCCCGCGCCGGGTGGGACTGTTGATCATCGGGGCGCTGTCCCGCGCGAGGGCGGAACGGGCGCCCACGTTGGCGCGTGGCGCGCCGAGCGCGGTAGCGGGGCGTGGGCGCGGTCGGGCTCTCACGGCCCCTGCTTCACGACGAAGACCTCGGTCCACGCCTTGAGTTCGAGCTGCGTGCGCTTCTCCTTCCACACCCCGTCGAGGACCCGAAGCACCTGGCCTTCGACGTGCTCGGGGAGGAGCTTCGCGACGGGGGCTTCGTAGACGACGGCAATCTCGGCGCCAGTGCGTGAGCGGGCGAGGAAGCCATGGTCGCCGGCCTTCGCCTGCACGACCAGCTCCGCGTCGCCGCGTCCATCGGCGAGTGCTGCTTCTTCGCCCACGGCCCAGCCTGCCGCGCAGCGCGCTCGGACAGCGCACGTGTGGCAGCCGGTGCCGGGCTTCGCCGCCGCGGGGTGAGCGCCGAGCACATCGGTCAGCAGCGGGAGCTTCTTCACGAGGTCCGCTTCGACGTCCTCGAGCGCGCCCTGCGTAACGGGCCACGACTCGACGCCATCGAGGTACTGAGCGCTGACACGCACCGGGGCGTCGCCCGTCTTGCGCCACCAGAGGAGCGCGTAGCGCAGGAGCTGCTTGCGATGCTTGTCACTCGGCTTGCCCGTCTTGAAGTCGACGACCTCGACTCCCTCCCCTGCGTCCTGCACGCGGTCGAGGATTCCGAGGAACGGAAGCTGGGGATGGGTCAGCCTCACCTCGGAGAGGGCGCGCTTCTGCTTGAGGAGCGCCTTCACATCGGCGGGCGTGTCCGTCGCGCGCTCAGCGGCTTGCGAGGTGACGTGCCCGTCGGCCTTGTACTGCTCGCGGAACATGCGCACTGCGCGGTTCGCCAGCTCCTCGCCGCTCGCGCGGAGCCGGAACGCGGGGCCAGGTCTTGGGTGCGCCGTGAGGCGCTGCTGCCACTCTGCGACAGCCCGCGCGAAGCCCGGGAAGAAGTCCGCGTCGGTCAGGGCGGCCGAGAACTCCGCGCTGCCGAACGCCGGGTTGCCTCGCTGACCGCAGGCGCGCGTGAGCCGGTCGAGCGCCTCGTGAACGATCTGCCCCTCGATGGCCGCCGGGTGCGGACGTACCGGGAAGCGCTCGAAGTCGCCCCAGCGCGAACGCAGGAGCTGCCAGCGGCGCGGGCACGCCTCGACGTCGTCGAGGCTCGTGCTGCTCCACGTGGACGGCGGGTCCGCCCACGCCGTGGGCGCTTGCAGCTCATAGAAGCTCATCCCACCGCTCCGTTCGGCAGCTTCAGGCGCGCCACGGCGGCAGGCAGATCGTGAAGAAGGTCGAACGCATCCAGCGACACGGCCTCGAGGAACTGCGAGCGCGCCGCTGCGATGACCGGAGAGTCGTGCGCAAGCGGATCGATCAGCGGATGATGAACATCCACGCATACCCGCGAGTTGGAGAGTTGGATGATGAGCGGGACGCGCGTGCCGCCGAGGTTCACGTTCTCCTCACACGCGATGCCTCGCAGCGCGAGGAGCTGCCGCAGCGCCACGAGCGCGCGGTCCTTGTCCGGGTCGGTCAGGCTCGGAAGCTCGCCCGTGCGCAGGTGGCGAAGGAGCGCGAGCGCGAGGTGGCGGTCGAGCGAGGCGTGAATCCAGTTGTTGCCGTAGTGGCGGATGCACCGGTAGCAGGACGACGGACAGTCACACCCGCCGAGGAGTGCCTCGGCAGCATCAAGTACCTCGGGCAGATCGTTGCCGACAGCCCGCGCGTAGCCCGCGCCACCGGGCAAGAGGTCGTACAGGTAAAGCTGCGCCTCGTCGGGGCGTCCACCCATCACGGGCGTCCACCAGCCGGACAGCTCGCCCTCGTCGATCTGCAGCGTGCGCGACGCTGCGAGGCCGAGGGCTTCGACCAGCGACGACAGCGCCATGCGCGAGGCGCGCGTGATGAGCCCCGTCGTGGTCGCCGCGCCGAGCTGCACCGGCGCGGTCACGCGCAAGCGCAGGAGCAGTGCATCGGTGGGGAACTCGTGCCCGAGATAGAACGGGCCGTCGGCGACGCCCGCGCAGACCTTCCCCCGCTCTAACGGGTGGTCGTGCGAGGTCGGCGCGCCCTTCTTCATGAGCTTCGTCGTGGTGAAGCCAGGGCCGTACTCCGGCTCCGAGCGGCCGCAGTCGGGGCACACGCGGAAGCCGCGCTGGCCGACGCCCTTGTTCACCATCACGAGGAAGCGCGGGCCGGTCCACCGGAGCAGGCGGCCGTCGCAGCCCGCCTCCTCCGTCCACGCCGAAGGCGGGTCCTGCGGTTCGAGCCGCGCGCGGTCGGTCATGCCCGCATAGCTGATGGCCTGGCCACGATCGACCTCACGCTTGGCGTTGAGGTCGGGCGCGAAGCCAGCGGGCGTGATGAACGCGGTGCGCGTGAGCTGGTCGCTTCCGCAGACGGGACACAGGGTCGCCTGGGCCATCGCGCCGTCCATCGTCGCCCACGAGCAGTCGCTGCACGACGTGTACGGGCGCTGCCGCTGAATCATGTGCGCCGCGCTCGGCTCATAGGGCGAGTAGAGCGCCGCCGACTCGAAGCGCCACTTGTCGATGGTGAGGCTTCGGCCAGGAGCGTACTCCGAGAGCGCGAGCTGAAGGTCGCGCTGCGGTTCGTAGTCGAAGGTCCGCTTGTTGGGAGCGTCGCCTTGCTGCCGGGGCTTAGAGACCCAGAACGTCACCACGTCGGTCGGGAACGCATAGCGGGGGAAAACCGCCTGACCGATGAGCGTCTCGAGCAGCGGCTCCTCCAGACGACGCTCCAGCGACCCGCGCTCGAGATCCGCGAGCGTCTCACGGGACGCGTACTCCGCGACCGGGAGCACGTCCCGAATGCGCCGCTTGGTGTTGCCGATGGCCTCGCGAATCGTGTCCTGGACCTCGGCGACGGGCTCGTTGAGGCCGAAGCTGAACGCAGGCACCCAGCCGGCGAGCTCACGCTGCAGGACGTCGGCGTTTTCGTCGAGCCACGCCTCGAGCTTGAGCAACGAGCACGGGTGCGCCTCGGAGAGGAACTGCTCGACGGAGCCGAGCGAGCCGAAGAGGTCGTAGCTGGTCGGGTCCGGCGGCACGCGCTCGTGGAAGAAGCGCTGCACGAGATAGGCGTGAATGTGCCGCGTGAGCACCTGCTGGTTCTCGACGTAGACGACCGGCGCTCGCACGTCGCCCGAGATGATCTGCTCGGGGTGGTCGAAGAAGTGAGCGTCGTGAGAGGTGCCGTGCGCGTAGGTGATGACCGACGCGATCGAGCGCCCACGGCGGCCCGCCCGACCTGCCCGCTGCTGGTAGTTCGCGACGTGAGGAGGCACGTTGCGCAGCGCGACGCCGGACAACGCGCCGATGTCGATGCCGACCTCCATCGTCGTCGTGCAGCTCAGCACGTCGATCAGCGGGAGGTTGTCGAGCGGCACGTCTTGGAAGCGCAGCTCGTACTCCTCAACCTTGTTGAAGGCGCTCTCGTCGGGCTGGCCGGTGAGCTGCGCTGAGTGCTCGGCCGCCGAAAGGCCGAACGGTTCGAGCGCGCGCTCATCGAAGGCGCGCCGCACTTGCTGCCGGTAGAAGCCGGTGCGCGCGTCGAGGTAGTCGGGATCGACCTCGACGACGGCGCCCAGGCACGCGGGGCACGCATTGGCCAGTGCCTCGGGGTGGATGCGCGCGCAGTCCTGGCAGCGCAGCCAGTTGGCGTCGAGCCGTAGGTGCAGGCTCAGGCCTTGAAGTTGGAGGTAGTAGAGGTCGCTCTCGAAGTGCAGGAGGCCCTTGTCGCGCACGACGTGCTGGAACCACTTGTTCACCTCGTCGACCCTGGCCGTGTCGCCACCGAGGACGTGGGCCAGGTACTGGTCAAAGCGGTTGGGCAGCACGTGCTCGATGCGCGCCGCGTTGATGCCCTGCGGGTGGGCCCAGCCTTCGCCGAGCTCGCGCGTCTCCGCGCCGTCGGGGCGGAACGAGCGACGCTCCAAGTGCTGTCGCAGCCAGGCGCGGAACAGCACTCTCTGGGCATCGGCGTCGAGGCCGACGCTCGGAAAATCATCGAAGACGATGTCGGCGGTGTCCGGGTCCTCCTCGATAGTGGCGAGGGCGAGCGCTTGCAGTGAGTAGTAGCGGTCGGTCAGCTCGCTGAAGATGGCCTGCGCGAAGGAGCGCGTGGCGCGAAGCCAGCCTCGGTTCGCCATCGCGATCGTCTGCTGCAGCGTCTTGCCCTTCACCTGCCCGAGGTGGTTGTGGAACTCGACCTCGTCGGCAGCAGGAAACAGGTCGTAGCCGCGCTGCGCGCACAGGTGCACGACTGCCGGGTACAGGTACTGCATCGCTGACATGCCCGCCTGCTCGCGAAGCTCGCGGGCTGCGAGCGCGACTACCTGCGCTTGTCAACCCCCATCCATCCGATTGTCTCCGGACGGTCTTCTGGGATGG
>BTVJ01000043.1:0-66481 GCA_045863395.1 Myxococcales bacterium | reverse complement strand
TGCCCGAGTGGCCGGTGGTGTACTGGTGGGACGACGCGATGCTGCGGGCGTATCGGAGCGCGCCTTTGATCGGGGAGGTGGCGCCGGCGAAGGCCACGCAAGGATTATACAACAACACCCGGTTCACGAGGCGTGTCTCGGAGGTCGCCCCGTCCCTGCCTCGCCACGAACGCGGCTCGACGTCATGGCGGCCATTCTCGAACGGAGCCGACGGCGCGGACTGGATGGAACCGCTGCGGCAGGTCGCTCGGTGGCACCCGTATGGCTTCGAACCGAAGACCTACATGTCCACGCGGACGTCCTCAGAGGTCTACGTCTACGCCAACGAGCGCTACTTCTTCCGCCGAGGCGTCGCTTTCTCCATGATCGGGGCCAACTTTGCCGCCCGTGTCCACCGCGTCCCGAGCATCTTCGGCGACAAGGGCCGATCGGTCTTCCCGGACGACCTGGCCGGCGCCGTCTGCGCCATGAACTCCACCCGGGCTCGCGAGATCCTCCAGTCGCTCAACCCGTCGATCAGCTTCCAAGTCGGCGACGTCAACCGCCTCCCCCTCTTCCCCATCGCGGACTCCGCCGCGATCTTCGCCCGCGTCGAGTCCGCCTTCGGTGTCCACGAGTCCCACCGCGAACCCTCCGTCGAGTTCCGCCACCCCGGCCCGTCCCCCTGGCGCCACGCCCAGGAGTGGGCGCAGACCGCGGTGGACCGCCCGGAAGGCGCCCCGCTCCCGCCTTACACCGAGACTCTCGACCCGGAGCCGCCGACGGACCACCTCTCCTACGCCCTCGGAGTCTCCCTCGGGCGCTTCTCCCCGGCGGGCGCCGGCTTCCTCGACCCGGCCACGGCCGATCTCTCGCACGCCCTCCCGGACGGGCTGCTCTTCCTCGACCGGACCCTCGACGGCGCGGACCACCGGGACGGCCTCGGCCACCCCGCCGCCGCCCCGCTGCACGCCGCCTGGGCCGCGCACTCCCCGGCCCTCGCCACGAAGCGTTCCTCCCTGCGCGACTGGCTGGCCCTCGACTTCTTCGCGGCCGTCCACAAGCCGATGTACGAGTCCCGGCCGATCCACTGGCCGCTGTCCTCGGCGTCGCGCACCTTCGTCGCCTGGGTGACCATCCACCGCCTGACGGAGCGGACGCTGACGGTGCTGCTGGCGGACCACCTCGCGCCGACCCTCGCGCGCCTCGACGGGGAGCTCGCCGACCTGCGGGCCGCGAAGGACGGCCCCGACCCGAAGGCCGCCGCCGCTGCCGAGAGGGGCTACGACCGCGCGCTGCGGGCCCGCGACGAGCTCGCCGCCTTCGCCGCCGCCGTGGAGCAGTGCGCGGACCGGGGCGCTCCCCCGCCGGACGCCGCGACGCCCTCTCGGGAGCAGGACGCCCGCTACGCCCCCGACCTGGACGACGGCGTGATGATCAACGGCGCCGCGCTCTGGCCGCTCCTCGACCCCCAGTGGAAGGACCCGAAGAGGTGGTGGAGGGAGCTCGCCGCGGCGGAGGGCCGGAAGGACTGCGACTGGTCCCACCTGGCGCTCCGGTACTGGCCGGCCCGCGTGGACGCGAAGTGCCGGAAGGACCCGTCCCTGGGGGTGGCCCACGGCTGCTTCTGGCGCTACCACCCGGAGCGGGCCTGGGCCTGGGAGCTGCGCCTGCAGGACGAGCTCGCCCCGGACCACCGCATCGAGGAGCCCCCCTACCGCCCGGGCGGCCGCGACCTGGGCGACCCGGGCAGCGCCGTTCACCGCGCCGCCTTCCTCCGCGACCGCCCGGCCGAGGCGCTCGCGGCCGTCGAGAAGGAGGCCACCCGCCGCATGGGCCGCGGCACGTCCCGCCGCGTCGTCGCCGCGCTCCCCCTGCTGGAGCCGGGCCTCTGGAGCGCGCACCCGGGCGAGCTCTGGGACCTGGAGCTCCGCCTCGCCCAGAGGCAGGGCGCGGACCTCCGCGTCACGTCCCCGGACGAGCCCACCGCCCGCGCGGCGTGGCTCGCGGCGAACCCGACAGCCGCCGCCCACCGCGCCTCCCTCCTCGCGACCCTCACCCCCCCGGACCTCTTCGCGGAGGACGACGCCCCGGAGGACGAAGCGGACCCGATGGACGGCGACATCGCCGAGGAGGACGCATGACCGGCGCCGCGGCCGAGTACGCCGCTCTGCTCGTCGCGGTGAAGGACCGGATCGCGAACGCACGCGTCCGGGCCGCGCTGGCCGCGAACCGTGAGCTCTTGCGGCTCTACTGGGACATCGGGCAGCTCATCGACGAGCGCCAACGACGCGAGGGCTGGGGCGCCGCCGTCATCCCGCGGCTCGCCGCAGACCTGGCACGAGAGGTCCCCGATGCAAAGGGGTTCTCCGAGCGCAACCTCAAGCGGATGGTGCAGTTCTTCGACGCATACCCCTCCCTGGCGGGAGCGGCAGCCGGGGGCCCACCAGGCGACGCCCCAATCGGGCCACAGACTGTGGCCCAAACGCCCCCGGCCCGAATCGGGCCACAGACCGTGGCCCAACCGGAAGCCGACCCACGCGCCGCCTGTGCTCGGCTCGCCCTCGACCTGCCCTGGGGTCACAACATCCTGCTCCTTCAACGGGCCTCTGACGCCGCGGTGCGCCTCTGGTACATGCAGCGCTGCGCCGTCGAGGGCTGGAGCCGCCACGTCCTCGCCTCGATGCTGGAGACCGGGGCGCATCGCCGCCAGGGGGCGGCGGTCACCAACTTCGCGCGGAGCCTCCCGTCGCCGCACTCGGACCTCGCTCAGCAGGCGCTGAAGGACCCGTACGTCTTCGACTTCCTGAGCCTCGAGGCGGGCTTTCGTGAGCGCGAGCTCGAAGCGGGGCTCCTGGCACACCTCGAGCGCTTCCTGCTGGAGCTGGGTGTCGGCTTCGCGTTCGTGGGCAGGCAGGTACGGCTCGCCCTGGAGGACGACGAGTTCTTCGTCGATCTGCTCTTCTACCACCTGAAGCTGCGCTGCTTCGTGGTGGTGGAGCTCAAGGTGGGCCCGTTCATCGCGGAGTACGCCGGCAAGATGAACCTCTACCTGAACCTCGTGGACGATACGCTGCGGCACCCGACCGATGGTCCCTCCATCGGGCTCATCCTGTGCCAGGAGAACAAGCGCGTCCTGGCGGAGTACGCGTTGCGCGGGCTGGACAAGCCCATCGGCGTGTCCGAGTACGAGCTGACGCGGGCGCTGCCCGGCGAGCTTGCGTCGGTCCTGCCGACCATCGACGCCATCGAGGCCGAGCTGTCGCCCGAGGAGGAGGACGCATGACCGCCACGACTTCGAGCGGCCCCGTCTCCGCCGCCCTGGAGGCCGACCTGCGCACCTGGGTGCGGCGCCACGGCGTCGTGGTGTGGCTCGACCTCGACGGCCACTACACGGGGTTCGTGGACCGGCTGCGGGAGCGGCGGGCGGCGGGGGAGCTGCCCTACGAGGTGGCGGCGTTCCGGGGGAGCCACCTCGCGCTGATGCTGGCGCTGGAGGGGGCGGCGGCGGGGGTGGAGCGGGCGCCGCTCGTCGTGCACCTGCCCGGGTTCAACGAGGAGGCGGTGCGGGCGACGCCGGTGCTGGCGCTCTACGCGGCCGGGGTGCGCTACCGCAAGGCCCTCGACACGCTGGTCACCGAGGCCGCCGCGGGGCGGGTGCGGCCCGAGCGCATCGCGGAGCGCCTCGCGGGCCCGGGCCTGACGCTGGAGGTGGCCGACGCGTGGCTCGCGGGCCTGCTGGCCGAGGACGCGGGGGGCCTCGGGGCTCAGCTCCGGGCCATGGCGCCGGCGGCGGTCCTCGACGACCTGCTCGGCGGCGGCTTCGTGGCGGGACGGATCGCGGGCGGGGGGGCGGACGCGGCGGCGCTGTGGGAGCGCCTCGCCGCGTGGACCGGGCTTCCCGGTGCGTGGCGCGACGCGACGCTGCCGCCCGGGGGAGTGCGCGCCGAGGACGTGGCCTTCGTGGCGGCGAGCTGGGCGCTCTGCGTGGAGTACGTGGACGACCTGGCGCGCCCGCCGGTCAGCGGCCACCTCGGGCCTGCGCGCGCGCTGCCGCGCCCCGTCATCGACGCCTGCCGCGCGCTGGCCGCGCACCTGCGGGAGCGCCACCCCGGCTTCTACGGGCGCACCGCCGACGAGACGGAGGCCCTGCTCGGCGACGAGGTGGAGGCCGCCCGCGCCGAGGACCTGGGCAAGGTGGACACCTTCCGCTTCGAGGAGGACAAGGTGCTGGCGGCGGCCCTGGACGCCCTCGGCCGGGGAGACTGGGCCCTCTGCGCCGGGTGGGCGGACGCCCGGCTCGACGGGCCGGGGGCCGGCTCCTTCTGGCTGCGGCAGGACCCGGCGCGCCGGTCGGCGTGGGAGCTCGTGCGGGCGGGCGCGCGGCTCGGGCAGGCGCTGGCGCGGGCGGGGGAGCGGCTCGTCGGGGGGCCGAGCGCGGGGCGGTCCGAGGGCCTCGCCGGGGCCGTCGCGCGCTACGTGGAGCGGGGCGCCGCGGTGGACCAGGCACACCGGCACCTGGAGCAGCGGCGGGTCGCGCTGCTCCTGCCCCAGCTCCCGGAGGCCGACGCCCTGCGCGCCCGCCTCGACGGGTTGCGGCGGGCGTGGCGGGCGTGGGCGGATGCCTGGGCGCGGGACTTCAGCGCCCTGTGCCGGGCCGACGGCTTCCTGCCCCCGGCGGAGCTCCAGCAGCGGACCCTCTTCGACGACGTGGTGCGGCCGCTGACCCGGGAGCCGGGGGTCACCGCGCTGTTCGTCGTGGACGCCCTGCGCTACGAGATGGGGGAGGAGCTGGCCCGGCAGCTCGACGGGACCGCCGCGACGACGGTGCGCCTCGACGCGCGGCTGTGCGAGCTGCCGTCGGTGACGGCGGTCGGCATGAACGTGCTCGCCCCCGTGTGCCAGGGGCGGCTCGTGCCGGTGATCGGCCCGGGGGGGATCACCGGCTTCCAGGCGGGGGAGTTCCGGGTGAGCGACCCCGAGAGCCGGCGGCGCGCCATGCACGACCGGGTGGGTGGCGGCACCTGCCCGTGGCTGTCGCTGGACGAGGTCACGGGCCGGGACGTGCCCTCGCTGCGGAAGGCGGTGGCCCAGGCGCGCCTCGTGGTGGTGCACAGCCTGGAGATCGACGCGGCGGGCGAGAGCGGCGCCGGGCCCGGGGCCTTCGACCTGGTGATGCAGAAGCTGCGGGCGGCGTGGCGGCTCCTGCGGGACGCCGGCGTGCGGCGCTTCGTGTTCACGGCGGACCACGGCTTCCTGCTGCTCGACGACACGGCGGGGGGCACCCAGGCCCACGGGCGGCGCGTGGACCCGAAGCGGCGGCACGTCCTCTCGCCGGTGGGCGCCGACCACCCGGGGGAGGTCCGGGTGGCGCTCGCGGACCTGGGCTACGAGGGGGCGACCGGGCACCTGATGTTCCCCGAGACGACGGCGGTCTTCGACACGGGGCACAGGCCCGCGACCTTCGTGCACGGGGGCAGCAGCCTGCAGGAGCGCGTGATCCCCGTGCTGACGGTCGTACACCGGGCGGCCGCGGGGGGGAGCGCCCAGGAGTATGCGCTGCGGGCCGCGGCGCGCGAGGGCGTGGCCGGCATGCACTGCATCGAGGCGCGGGTGGACGTGGCGGCCCAGGCGTCGCTGGACTTCGGCGGGGCCCGCGAGGTGGAGCTGGCGCTGCGGGTGCCCGACGCGCCGGACGTCCAGGTCGAGCTGTGCCAGACCCGGGGGCGGGCGCGGCTCGCCCGGGGCCTGGTGGTGGCGACGGTGGGGGAGCCCTTCGAGCTGTTCTTCCGCCTCGAGGGGGGGAGCGACCGGCGGGTGCGGGTGGAGCTCCACCACCCGAGCGCGGCGGTGCAGGTCGCGCCGTGCGCGCCGGAGGGCCGGTTCGCGGTGGAGGCGACGCGGGCTGGCGCGGGGGGACGGGAGCCGGAGGGCGACCGGTGGCTCTCTGCCCTCGACGACCCCGCGGCGCGGGCGATCTTCGGGCACCTGGCGGCCCACGGCGCGGTGACGGAGGACGAGGCCGCGGCGCTGGCCGGCGGCCCCCGGGCGCTGCGGCGCTTCGCCGTGCGGCTGGAGGAGCACGGGCGGCGGGCCCCGTTCGGGGTGCGCATCGACGTGGTGGCAGGCGTGAAGCGCTACGTGCGCGAGGGAGGCACATGGGCACCTTGACCCGCAAGGACGTGAGCCACGTCTTCGAGGCGCTGCGCAAGGGCCTCGTGCCCGAGCGCGGCATCGACGCGTTCGCGGTGGGCATCGACAAGCAGCGGGCGGAGCTCTCCCGGCAGCTCGACCTCGCGGCGAGCGGGGAGGGGACGGTCAAGTTCCTGCGCGGCGGCTACGGCTGCGGCAAGACCTTCGTGGCGCGGCTCGCCCTGCTGGACGCGCGGGCCCGGGGCTTCGCGACGAGCTTCGTGGTCGTCTCGGACAACGACCTGCGCTTCCACCGCTTCGACGACGTGTACCGCAAGGTGCTGACGGAGCTCGGGACGGCGTCGTGCCCGCGGGGGGCGCTGGGCGACATCCTCGACCGCTGGATCGGGCGGGTCGAGGAGGCCCTGGTCGCGGCGGGCGAGGACGAGGGGGCACCGGACTTCGACGCGACGGTGCGGCGGCGCCTCGACGAGGACCTGGCGGCCATGACGGGGGGGCGGGCGCCCCAGGACTTCGTGCGGGTGGTGCAGGCGATCTTCGAGCTCAAGCAGCGGGGCGAGGTGGCGGAGGCCGGGGCGCTGCTGTCGTGGCTCGGCGGCAGCGGCAGCGTGGGGGCGGCGGCGAAGCGGGTGGCGGGCATCAAGGGCGACATCGGCAGCCGCGACGCCCTCGACCACCTGCGCGGGGTGGTGGAGGTAGTCAAGGCGGCGGGGTACGCGGGGCTGGTGGTCGTCATCGACGAGGCGGAGACCATCCTGCGCATGCGGTCGGACTCGCGGCACAAGTCGCTCAATGGGATCCGCCAGATCGCGGACGCGGCGGGGTCGTACCCGGGCCTCCTGTGGGTGTTCACCGGGACGCCGGAGTTCTTCGACACGCGGGCCGGGGTGGCGGGGCTCGCGCCGCTGCACGACCGCATCCGGTTCCTGAAGCAGGGGCGGTTCGCGAGCCTGCGGCAGGCGCAGCTCGAGCTGCTGCCCTTCGACGCGGAGCGGCTGCGGTCCGTGGCGCTGCGCCTGCGGGAGCTCTACCCGGCGGCGGACCGGGCCCGCGTCGAGCGGCGGGTGAGCGGGGCCTTCATCGAGCGGCTGGTGGCGGAGGTGACGGCGGGGTTCAAGGGGGACGTGGGGGTGGTGCCGCGGCAGTTCCTGCGGGAGCTGGTCACGCAGCTCGACCTCGTGGACGAGCACGAGGACTACGACCCGGCGACGGAGTACGGCTTCACCGCGGCGGAGCTGACCGACGCGGAGAAGCACGCGCTGCACGGGGGCCCGCCGGTGGAGGACGACGGCCTCGTGCCGGCGGAGGACGCCTGGTGAGCGTGTTCGCCCGGCTGGCGCCGCGGCTCCAGCAGGCCATCGCGGCGCGCCTCGGGTGGACGAGCCTGCGGCCGGTGCAGGAGCAGGCGGGCGCCGCGCTCCTCGGGGGGAGCAACGCCGTCATCCTGGCGCCGACGGCGGGGGGCAAGACCGAGGCGGCGGTGTTCCCCGTGCTGTCCGGGCTCGTGGAGGACGCGCCCGGCGGCGTGGGGGCCCTCTACGTGGCGCCGATCAAGGCGCTGCTCAACAACCAGGCGGACCGGCTCGGGCTGTACACGGAGATGGTCGGGCTCTCGCGCTTCGTGTGGCACGGGGACACGCCCGCGGCGGAGCGGGCGCGCTTCCTGCGCGAGCCGGCGGCGCTCCTGATGACGACGCCCGAGTCGCTGGAGGTGATGCTGGCGTCGCGCAAGGTGGATGCGGGGCGGCTGTTCTCAGACCTGCGGGCGGTGATCGTCGACGAGATCCACGCGCTGGCGGGGACGGACCGGGGGGCACACCTGATGAGCGTCCTCGAGCGGGTGGCGCGCCTGTCGCGGCACGACGTGCAGCGGGTGGGGCTGTCGGCGACGGTGGGCAACCCGGCTGCGATCCTCGGGTGGCTGGCGGGCACGTCGCGGCGGAGCGGGGTGGTGGTGGACCCGCCGCGGGAGCCGGCGCGGCGGCAGCTCCTGGTGGCGCACCGGCCGCACCTGGGGGTGGTGGCGCGGGACGCGGCGCGGCTGGCGCGGGGGGCGAAGAGCCTGTTCTTCTGCCAGTCGCGGGCGACGACGGAGGCGGTGGCGGAGCAGCTCCGGCGGGCGGGGACGGCGGTGTTCGTCCACCACAGCGCCGTGTCGAGGGAGGAGCGGCTCCTCGCGGAGGAGCGCTTCCACCACGGGAGCGACGCGTGCGTGGTGTGCACGTCCACCCTGGAGCTGGGCATCGACGTGGGCGACCTGGACCGGGTGATGCAGGCCGAGGCGCCGGACACGGTGGGCTCGTTCCTGCAGCGCATGGGCCGCACGGGGCGGCGGCCGGGGCAGGCGGCGAACACCACCTTCTTCTGCGAGACGGCCGAGGGCGTGGTGCAGGCGGTGGCGCTCATCGAGCTGGCGCGGGCGGGGTGGGTCGAGAGCGTGGCGCTGGACGGGCGCTGCTGGCCCGTGCTGCTCCACCAGCTCCTGGCGATGGCGCTTGCGGACGACGGGGTCACGTTCGACGACGCCTGGCAGCACCTCGCGACGGTGTCGGACTTTGCGGGCATCTCGCGCGACGAGGGGGAGCGGCTCGTCGGGTGGATGCTGAAGGACGGGGCCCTGCGGCTCGCCGGGGGCCGCCTCGTCCTCGGCCCGAAGGCGGAGCGGCGCTACGGGCGGAAGAGCTTCATGGAGCTCTACGCGGTCTTCTCGAGCCCGCAGACCTACTCGGTCGAGACGCTGGGGGCGCAGCCCCTCGGCACGCTGACCCAGGCCTTCGTGGACCGCCTCGTGGACGGCGTCAGCAGCTTCCTCCTCGGCGGGCGCGCGTGGGCGGTGGTCGCGGTGCGCCACGACGACCGCCGGGTGGTCGTGGAGCCGGCCCCCCGGGGCAGGCAGCCGACGTGGGGCGGCATCCTGCCGCAGTTCCTGGGCTTCGAGGTGTGCCAGGCGGCCCGGGAGGCGTTGCGGGGCGAGGGGCGGCCGGCGTACCTGGACGACGCGGCCTGGGCGGTGCTCAGCGAGAGGCGCGAGGCCATGGCGGGCCTGCTCGACGACCCGCGAGGGGGCATCGAGGAGCTGGACGCGGGCGGCGGGAGCAGCGGGACCGGCGGCGAGGTCCGCTGGTGGACCTTCGCCGGGGGGCGCATCAACGCGACGCTGCGCTACGCGCTGGAGGCGCTCGGGACGGGCTGGAAGGTCACCCCCGACAACCACGCGGTGCGGGTGCGGGGAGACCACGTGGACGCGCGGGCGGTGGGGGAGGCGCGGGCGCGCCTCGCAGACCCGGCCCTGTGGGAGGACGCGAAGCTCTGGGCGGAGGTGGCGGAGGGGCTGCCGAGCTACCGCCTCAGCAAGTTCCAGCCGCTGATGCCTCCGTGGGTGGAGCGCGAGGTCATCGCCCGCGCGCTGCTCGACGTGGCGGGGGCCCGGCGGTGGGTGGGTGGATAGGCGGGCGCGGGGGCGCACCGACCGGCACACCCCCGGGAGCGGTGTCGTGGCTCCTTGGGGTCCCGTCAGCCGGGCCTGAACGCTCCGAGGAAGGCGCCGGCCTTGCGGATCCAGTCGGCGAAGCTGTCCAGGGACCGGGGGACCCGGATGGCGATGAGCATGCGCAGCAGGGACTGGGCCATCTCCGTCATGGTGAGCAGGAGGCGCATGCGGGACACGGACCAGGAGTGCCCCTGGGGGCCTGCGAGCTCCGCCTCCTCGATGGCGGCCTCCAGGGCGAGGCGCGCCTTCTTGATGAGCATCCACTCCCGGCTGCGGAGCACGTCCGCGATGGTGGGCCACACGTCCACGACCGCCTCGTAGGGGTCGTTCCTGTGGTCGCCCACCTGACGGAGCAGCCCCAGGGCGACCAGCTCCGCCACCGTGCCGCTGACCAGGGAGCGGCTGATGCCGAGCAGCTCGGCGACCTCCGTCTGTGACAGGGGCTCAGCGTGCAGCGCGAGGAGCGTCCAGATGCGCCCCTGCACCGCCTTGAAGCCCCAGTACTCGATGAACGAGCCCGCGGCGTCGCACACCTCGATGACGCGCCTGTCCAGCGGGTCGGCTGGGGGCGCGTGCTCGGATTCGTCCCGCTTCTTCATCATGGCGTGAAGCATCCTACACCCGCCGTCCGGCGGCGTCGAGGGGGGATCTGATGCAGCGTGGTCCGGCAAGTCCATGGAACAACAGAGCGATTCAGCTCCTGCTTGCGTCGGCTCGCGGGCCGGACTAAGAGTGGTGATCACGTTGTTCAAGGCATCGTGAACAAGATCGGTGGGAGTGTTCCAATGCAAGCTCTACCAGCCACGGGCGCTCACGAGGCCAGTCTGACCGCCGTCGAGGCGCAGGTGCTCGACGGCGCCCGCGCCGCGGTCGCGGTGGCCAGCCGGGAAGGGGGAGCGCTGCTCCGGGTCCACGGCCTCCTCGCCGTCGACGACCCCTGGGCCTTGCTCGGAGCGGATGTCGGCGTGGCCATGGACGATCCGTGGAGCGGGCTGTGCTTCGTCGGCTTTGGGGAGGAGGCGGCCGGTCACCTCGACGGCGTGCTCGGGTCATGTTCACAGAGACGTGAACAAGTGGTGGAGGTGGGGTCGGAAGCGGCAGGCGCGCCCGCCGCCGCGGTCGCGCTGCCCTTCGACGCCACGTCTCTGGCGGGGGAGTGGGAGGGCTGGGCGCCCGTCGCGCGGGTGCCGTCCACGGTGGCGTGGAGGCGGGGGGAGGAGCGCGGCCTCGTCGCCCAGGTGTGGGTGCGTCCGGGAGAGCGGCCCGCAGACGTGGCCGCGCGTGCGGCTGCGGGCCTGGAGCGGCTCTCCCGGCGGACCGCCGGCGCCTCGTGGGCGCGCGAGGTGGGGGCCGCGTGCCCGGGCCTCCTCGCGCGGTCCTCGGAGCCCCGGGAGGAGTGGTGCGCTCGCGTCGAGAGGGCGCTCCACGCGATCTCCGCGGGCGCGCTTCGCAAGGTGGTGCCCGCCCGCGCCGTGCGGCTGCTCCCGCCCCTCGGGTTCCGCTTCGACCCGTCGGCTACGTTGGACGCGCTCCGCCGGCGCAACCCGGGCGCGCTGTGCTTCGGGGTGGGCGGCCCCGGTGGGTGGTTCCTCGGGGCCTCCCCCGAGCTCCTGCTGCGCCGGGACGGGGACCGGGTGGAGAGCCGCCCCCTCGCGGGCACGGCCGCCCGAGGCTCGGACCCGGAGCGGGACGGCGAGCTGGCCCGCGCGCTCCTGGAGAGCGCCAAGGAGCGCCGGGAGCACCGCATGGTGGTCGACGCGCTGGCCGCGGCCCTGGCGCCGCTCTGCGAGGACCTGCGCGTCGCGCCCCCTGGGGTCGCGCACCTCCCCACCATGCTGCACCTGGAGACCCGCATCACTGGCCGGAGCCAGGCACCCCTCCTCGACCTGCTCGCGCGGATGCACCCCACCCCCGCGGTGGGCGGGTGGCCCCGCGAGGAGGCCCTCGCCTGGCTGCGGCGGGAGGAGCCCGTGGCCCGTGGGCTCTTCGCCGGACCCGTCGGGTGGGCGGCCCCGGGGGAGGCCACCTTTGCGCTGGGGATCCGCGCCGCGCTGGTGCGGCCCGACGAGGCGCTGGCGTGGGCCGGCGCGGGCGTCGTGCGCGGGTCGGACCCGGAGGCCGAGTGGCGGGAGACCCACCTGAAGCTGGGCGTCATCCGGGAGGCGCTCTGCGCCCGGCGGAGCCGGCCGTGAGCGGCGTCGCTGAGGGCGCACCCGAGACGGCGCGCGCAAACGCCGAGGCCGCCGCGGTCCTCGCCCGGTCCCTGGTGGCCGGCGGCGTGCGGCACGTGGTCATGTCTCCCGGTTCGAGGAGCACCCCGTTGGTGCTCGCGTTTGCGGACGCGGACGCCCGGACGCACGTGGTCCTCGACGAGCGCGTGGCGGCCTTCGTGGCGCTGGGCCTCGCGCGGGTGGCGGGGCCCGTCGCGCTGGTCTGCACCTCCGGGAGCGCGGGCGCCCACTGGCTCCCCGCCGTCATCGAGGCGCGCCACTCCCGGGTGCCCCTGATCCTGCTGACGGCGGACCGCCCCCCGGAGCTGCACGGCTGCGGCGCGCCCCAGACCGTCCCGCAGGCGGAGCTGTTTGCGCCCTACGCGCTGCTGCGCGTCGACGTGGGCCCCGCGAGCGCCGGGGTGGACCCTCGCTGGCTTCGCACGGTGGCAGCGCGTCTCCTGGACGCCGCCCGCGGCCCGGTCCACGCCAACGTCGCGTTCCGCGAGCCGCTGTGGGAGCCGGGCGCGAAGCCCGTCGCGGTCGAGCCTGCGCGCATCCTGCGCCCGCCCCCCACCGCCGACGCCTCCACCGCCGCCGCCGTGGCCGAGCGTCTGGTGGGGCGCGGCGTCATCTACGCCGGGCCTCGCGCGGCGCCCCCGGGGGACCGCGCGGTGGGCGCAGCGGTCGCCCGGCTCGGTGCGGCGCTGGGGTGGCCGGTGGTCGCCGAGCCCCTGTCCCAGCTCCGAGGCCACTCCACCGGGGCGGTCCTCGGCATGGAGCCGCCGGAGGTGGTCCTCCGCCTCGGCCAGCCCCCCACCCGCCGGCGGGTGGCGGAGCGCCTGGTGGGGGCGGAGACGGTGCTGGTCGACCCGGACGGCGACTGGCTCGACCCGTCCCACACGACGACCCTGCTGGCGGCGGTGGAGCCCGCGTCCCTCTGCGAGGCCCTCGTGCCGCGGGTCAGGCCCGCGGACCCGGCGTGGCTGGCGGCCTGGGAGGCTGCGGACGCCGACGCGCGCGCCCGGGCCGCCTCGCTGTGTGACACCTTGTGGGAGGGTGCGGTGGCGCGGGAGGTGGCGGCCGCCTTGCCCCCGTCGGGGCTGCTCCACGTCGCGAGCAGCATGCCCGTGCGGGACCTGGACGCGTTCGCGCCCCCTGCGCCCTTCGCCGTGACCTCCAACCGGGGCGCCAACGGCATCGACGGGACCATCGCCACCGCGCTCGGCGCATCGCTCGGGTGGCGGGGGCCGGTGGTGGCGCTGGTGGGGGACCTGGCCTTCCTGCATGACCACGCGGCGCTCCACGCGGCGAGGGCGCTCGGCGCACGCCTCGTGGTGGTGGTCGCCGACAACGGGGGAGGGGGGATCTTCGGGACCCTCCCCATCGCGCGCCACGAGGGCGCCTTCGAGCGCCTGTTCCTGACGCCCCAGCCCGGGGATCTGGCCGCCGCGGCGGCGGGGCTCGGGGCATACGCCGTGCGGGTGGATGATCTCCAAGCCCTGCGGCGGTCCCTGTCCGAGGCGCTCGCCCGCGACGGGGTGACCGTGATCCACGCGGTGGTGGATCGAGAGACAGCCAACGCGCGCCGGGCGCGCTTGTAGGAGAGCGAGATGCACCCAGACTGGACCCAGGCGGGGCGGTACGACGACATCCTCTACGAGAAGTGGGCGGGCATGGCCCGGGTGACCATCAACCGCCCGGAGGTGCGCAACGCCTTCCGGCCGCAGACCCTGACCGAGCTCTCCCACGCCTTCGCGGACGCCCGCGAGGACGCGAGCGTTGGGGTGGTGATCCTGACCGGCAAGGGGCCGCTCGCCTTCTGCTCCGGTGGGGACCAGCGGGTGCGCGGCGACCGGGGCTACGTGGGGGACGACGGGGTGCCTCGCCTCAACGTGCTCGACCTGCAGAAGCAGATCCGCTCCCTGCCGAAGCCGGTGGTGGCCGCCGTCGCCGGGTACGCCATCGGTGGGGGCCACGTGCTGCACGTGGTGTGCGACCTGACCATCGCCGCCGACAACGCCGTGTTCGGGCAGACGGGCCCCCGGGTCGGCAGCTTCGACGGGGGCTTCGGTGCGAGCTACCTGGCTCGCAGCGTCGGCCAGAAGAAGGCACGGGAGATCTGGTTCCTCTGCCGCCAGTACGACGCCCGCGAGGCCCTGCAGATGGGCCTCGTCAACGCGGTGGTGCCCCTGGAGGAGCTGGAGGCGGAGACCATCCGGTGGTGCCGCGAGATGCTCCAGCACTCGCCCATGGCGCTGCGGCTGCTCAAGGCGTCGTTCAACGCGGAGCTGGACGGGCAGGCGGGCATCCAGGAGCTGGCGGGCAACGCGACGCTGCTGTTCTACATGACGGAGGAGGGGCAGGAGGGCAAGGCCGCGTACCTGGAGAAGCGGTCCCCCGACTTCTCGCGCTTCCCGAGGCTGCCGTGAGCACGGCCGCACGGCCCAGGGGCATCGCCGGCCACCCCGGCCGGCTGCGGGCGTGGCTCGCGGCGGCGCGCCCGGCGACCCTGACCGCGGGGGTCGTCCCCGTGGTCGTCGGGACCGCCCTCGCCGTCGCGGATGGCGTCGCGCGGCCCGCGCTCGCGGGCGCCGCGCTGCTCGGGGCCGTGCTCATCCAGGTGGGCACCAACCTGGTCAATGATCTGGGTGACTTCCGCCGGGGCGCCGACACCGCCGAGCGCCTCGGGCCGCCCCGTGCCGTCCAGCGGGGGTGGCTCACCGAGCGGGAGGTCGCGGCCGGCGCCGCCGCCGCCCTCGCTGGCGCCGTGGTCGTGGGGATCGCGCTCGTCGCCGCCGGCGGCTGGCCCATCGCGCTCATCGGGGTCGCGTCGCTGGCCTGCGCGGTGGCCTACACCGCCGGCCCGTTCCCCCTGGCCTACGTGGGCCTCGGGGACCTGTTCGTGCTCCTGTTCTTCGGCGGAGCGGCCGTCTGCGGGACCTACTACGTCCAGGCGCGCGCCGTGACAGGCGGCGCGGCGTGGGCGTCGGTCGCCACGGGCCTCATGGCGACGGCGATCCTCGTCGTCAACAACCTCCGTGACCGGGAGACGGACGCCCGGGCCGGCAAGCGCACCCTGGTCGTGCGCTTCGGGGAGCGCTTCGGGCGCGCGGAGCACGCCGTCACGCTGCTCGCCCCCCATGCGATGGTCGCCGCGGCTGCGGTCCTCGGGGGTCCGGGGTGGCTCCTTCCCCTGGTGAGCCTGCCGCTCGCAGTGCGAGAGGTGCGCGAGGTCCGACGCAAGGACGGCGCGGCCCTCAACCCCCACCTGGGCTCCACCGCGCGGGTCGGGGTGGCCTTCGGGGCGCTCCTGTCGCTGGGCGTCGCGCTCTGGGGGCGGTCGTGGACGTGACGCTGACGCCCTACGAGCTGCCCTTCCGGGAGCCGGTCCACACGGCCACTGGGGTCTTCACGTCGCGCCGCGGGTGGATCCTGACGCTGGCGAACAGCGGTCGCGTCGGGCGGGGCGACGCGGCGCCGTGGCCCGGCTTCGGCGACGGGCGCTGCCCGGCGGAGGCCCTGCGCGCCCTCGACCCTCAGCGCCTGCTCGGGCTGCGCCCGGCGGACGTCCCCTCCCTCGACCTCCCGCCCGAGGCCGCCCACGCGGTGCAGCAGGCGCTGATGGAGCTCGCCGGCGAGTCGCCGGGGCTCGTGCGACAGCCCACGGTCGGGGTCCACTCCCTGGTGACGGGCGCGCCGGACCCCACCCGCCGGACCCTCAAGATCAAGGTCGGAGGGGACCTCGCCGCCGACGACGCCCGGGTGGCCGCCGTCCGCGCCGCCAGCGACGCCCGCCTGCGCCTGGACGCCAACGGCGCCTGGACCACGGAGCAGGCGTTGCGGGCCACCGAGCGCCTCGCCCGCCACGGCATCGAGTGGATCGAGCAGCCCACACCCACCCTGGAGGGGCTCGCCGCCGTGCGTCGCCTCGGCGTCGCGGTGGCGGCCGACGAGTCGGTGGCGACCCTGGCAGATCTGGAGGCCGTCATCGCGGCGGGGGCCGCCGACGCGGTGGTGGTGAAGCCCATGTTCGCGGGTGGCCCCCTGGAAGGTGCGCGCATCGCCCACCGCGCCCTGGAGGCGGGGCTCCGGGTGGTGGTCACCTGCGCCCTCGAGTCCGCGGTGGGGCGCCTTGGGGCCCTGCGCCTCGCCGCCACCCTGCCCGGCGACGAGGACCACGGCCTGGAGGCGCCACTGTCGCAGGATCTCGCCCCCTTCCCCGTCGCGCAGGCCGGGCGCCTGGCCGTCCCGGAGGGACCATGCTGATCCCCAACCCCATCGCCAGCGCCGCCGTTCGCCCCCACCACCCCATGGTGGAGGGGGAGGTCACCCTGACCTGGGGAGAGGGGCTCGACCGGGTCCGGCGGCTCGCGGCGGGCCTCCACCACGCGGGGGTGGGGCCTGGCGCCGAGGTGGGCCTCCCCGCGCGCCCCACCGTGGAGACCGTCGTCGCGCTGCACGCTCTCGGGTGGGTGGGGGCGGTGGCGGTGCCGCTGCCGCCGGGGCAGCCCCGCGGTGGGTCCACCCTGGACGGCGGGCGCTTGGATGACGCCGCCCTTCGGCTCGATCTGGCGCCCGCGCCGGAGCGCCCGTGGCCACTGGACGAGCCGCGGGTCGCCCTGCACACCTCCGGCACGACGGGCACGCCGCGCAGGGTCACCCTGAGCACCGGCCAGCTCCTGCTGTCCGCGTTTGCGTCGGCCACCCGCCTCGGGCTCTCTCCCGCGGACCGCTGGCTCGCCTGCCTGCCGCTCCACCACGTGGGGGGGCTCCAGGTCCTGCTGCGCAGCGCGTGGTACGGCACCACCGTCGTCCTGCACCCGGGCTTCGACCCCGGCCGGGTCGCCGCGGCGCTGGACTCCGTGACCCTGGTGTCGCTGGTCCCCCAGATGCTGGCGCGGGTGCTGGACGCCCGCGCGGATCGCCCGTTTGCCCCCACGCTCCGCGCCATCCTCCTCGGCGGCGCCCCGTGCCCCCCCGAGCTCCTCGCTCGGTGCCGTCACGTCGGCGCCCCCGTCGCCCTCTCGTGGGGAATGACGGAGGCGGCCTCCCAGGTGGCGACGCGCTTCCCCGGTGACCTGAGCGACGCCCCCCACAGCGGCCCTCCGCTCCCCTTCGCCCGCGTCGCCGCCGTCGCCGGGCGCCTGGTGGTGGATGGTCCGCTGGTGGCTACACCCACCACCACCACCGACGTGGGGTGGGTGGACGCGGGCAACGTGGTGGTGGTGGGGCGCTCCGACGACGCCATCCTGTCCGGTGGAGAGAAGATCCTCCCGGAGCCCATCGAGGAGACCCTGTGCACCCACCCCGCCATTGCCGACGCAGCGGTGGTTGCCACCCACTCCGCTCGTTGGGGCGAGCGCCCCGTCGCCTTCGTGGTCCCCCGGGGGCCCCTCCGCGGGGTCCTGGAGTGGGTCCGCGAGCGCCTGGGTCCGGTGCCGACCCCGGACCGCCTGATCTCGGTCGAGCTCATCCCCCGCACGCCGCTGGGCAAGCCCCTGCGGCGCCTGCTACGGGATCAGCTCTACGCGACGGAGGGCGTCGAGGAGGCTCGCCGGGGCGGCGATGGGGCGGAAGGACCGGGGGTCGACGATGGCGTGTACGAGCCGCGCCGTAGCGCGCAAGGTGCCGTCGGTCCCCACGAGCCGATAGCCGAAGGTCAGGGAGCGCTCACCCCGCTCCACCAGCTCCAGGCTGACCGTGAAGCGGTCGCCCATGCGGATGGGTCGCTTGAAGTCGGCCTCCGCGTGGACGAGCGGCGTGGCCCACTCGGCCGCCTCGAAGGCCGCCTCGAAGCGCCCGAGCGCCGCGGTCCACAGCTCCTCGTAGGCGACGTGGCAGTACTCGAAGATGCGCCCGAAGAACACGATCCCCGCCCGGTCCACCTCGTAGAACCGGGCCGTCAGCTCGACCTCCCACGCCATGCAGACCTCCCGGAGGGGTGTGATGCAGCACGATAGCAGCGCAACTCTGGCCCTGTCCAACGACGACCTGGTGCTCACCGAGCTGGCGCAGGTCTCCCGTCGCCGGAGCCTCGTGCCCCTGGAGGCGCGGCTCCTGCGGCTCAAGCGGTGGCTCCGTGAGGACCTGCGGGAGCTGGATCAGGCCCTCACCATGGACGGGGACGACCTGGCCTGGAGGGCCGCCGGCCACATGCTGGCCGTCCCGGGCAAGCGCCTGCGGCCCCTGTGCGTGGTGATTGGCGCCCGCATCGGAGGCCGCGAGCTCGACGACGAGGTGGTCGCCCTGGCCACCGCCGCCGAGCTGGTCCACGCGGCCACGCTGCTCCACGACGACGTCATCGACGAGGGCACGGAGCGGCGGGGTGTTCCCGCGGCGCGGGTCGTCTTCGGCAACCAGGTGAGCATCCTCGCGGGGGACCACCTGCTGCTGGAGGCGCTGCGGCGGGTGCATGGTGTGGGGCGCCCGGCGCTGATGGGCGCGCTCCTCGACGCCATCTCCGAGATGGTCGCCGCGGAGGCCCAGCAGCTCGAGCGCCGGGGCCGCTTCGTCCCGGATCGGCGCGCCTATCTGGAGGTGATCCGGGGCAAGACGGCGGCCCTGTTCCGGTGGTGCCTGCACGCGGGGGGCACCCTCGGAGGGCTCTCCCCGCAGGCGCTCGCCGCGCTCGGGGCGGCCGGCCTGTCTCTTGGCGTGGCCTTCCAGGTCATCGACGACGTGCTCGACCTGGAGGGCGACCCGCTGGAGACGGGCAAGGAGCCCTTCGCCGACCTGCGCGAGGGCAAGCTGACCTGGCCGGTCATCCTGGCGTGCGAGCGTGACCCGGAGCTCCTCGTCGCGCTTCGGGCGCTGGTGGAGGAGCCCCCGTCAGTGGGGGCCGGGCAGCTCGCCGCGCGGGTGAGGGCGACCGGGGCCATCGCCGACTCCCGCGCCTTCGCGGCCGGGCACGCGGCGCAGGCCCGCGCTCGCCTGGACGCGCTGCCGGCGGGGCGCCCCCGCCAGGCGCTGGAGCTGGTGCTGGAGGCGGCGACGAGCCGCGTGAGGTGACAGCATGATCGTGACACTGAGAGCTGGTGCCGACCCTGCCCCCGTGGCCGCCGCCCTGCAGGGGCTCGGGCTCTGGACCCAGGCCCTCCAAGGGGTGGACGGCATCACATCGGCACTCGCGGTGCTCCCGTGCTCCGCCGCCGTGCCAGCCGAGCGCCTCCGAGACCTGCCCGGGGTCGCCGACGTCCTCGCGTCGCCGAGCGCCCACCCGCTGGTGGATGCCCAGGCGCGCGAGGTCCAGGTGGGCCCCGTGACCCTCGGCGGTGCCCCGATCCTCGCGGCGGGGCCGTGCGCGGTGGAGTCCGAGGAGGGCATCCACGAGGTGGCGGCGCTGGTGGCCGCGTCCGGCGCCCGCCTCCTGCGGGGTGGTGCGTTCAAGCCGCGGACCTCCCCTTACTCCTTCCGCGGCCACGGGCGCGAGGCGCTGCGGTGGCTCCGGTCCGCGGCGGACGCCCATCGGCTCGGCGTCGTCACGGAGGCCCTGTCCGAGGCCGACGCCGCCGCCGTCGCCGAGGTGGCGGACCTGATCCAGATTGGGTCCCGCAACATGCAGAGCTACGCGCTCCTGCGGGCGGTGGGGCGCACCGGGCGCCCCGTCCTGCTCAAGCGCGGCATGGCGGCCACCGTCGAGGAGTGGCTGCTCGCCGGGGAGCACCTGCTCGAGGCGGGCGCCCGCGCCGTCATCTTCTGCGAGCGCGGCGTGCACGGAGGAGACCCCTCGACCCGCAACCTCCTCGACCTGGGCGCGGTCGCGCTCCTCGCCCACGTACACCGCCAGACCGTGGTGGTCGACCCCTCCCACGCGGTGGGCCGCCGCGATCTGATCCGCCCCCTGGCGCGGGCCGCGCTGGCCGCCGGCGCCGCTGGGGTCCTCGTCGAGGTCCACCCCCGCGCCGCCGAGGCCCGGAGCGATGGGCCCCAGGCCCTGAGCCCGGACGAGCTGGCGGCCATCGGGCGCGACGTGACCGGCGCCGGGGTGTGGCCATGACCCACCCGACGCCCCCCAGAGACGACGCGCACCAAGGCGGCCTGGTGCCCCGCGGAGGCAGCGGGGCCATGTTCGACCGCATCGCCGCCCGGTACGACCTCCTGAACCGCGTGATGAGCCTGGGCCTCGACCGGCGCTGGAGGACGCGCCTCGTGCGGGCCCTGGACCTGCCACCCGACGCCCGCGTCCTGGACGTCGCGTCGGGGACCGCCGACGTGGCGCTCCGCATCATCGCGCTGCACGCCAGCGCGCGGGTCACGGGGCTCGACCCGAGCGCCGCCATGCTCGCGGTGGGCGCCGACAAGGTGCGGCGGGCGGGTCGCGAGGACGCCATCACGCTCGTCGTGGGCGACGCCCAGGCGCTCCCCTTTGCCGATTCCACGTTCGACGCGGCGTGCATCGCCTTTGGCATCCGCAACGTGCCTGACCGTCTCGCCGCGCTGCGAGAGATGGCGCGGGTGACCCGCCCGGGCGGCCGCGTCGCGGTGCTGGAGCTCGGTGAGCCGGGCGGCGGGGCCCTCTCCTCCCTCGCGCGCCTGCACGTCCGCCACGTCGTCCCACGGCTCGGGGCGCTGCTCTCGGGCTCGCGCGAGTACCGCTACCTCCAGGAGTCCATCGCCGCCTTTCCGCCGCCCGACGCGTTCATGCAGCTCATGCGGGACGCCTCCCTGGCCGATGTGCGTGCCGAGCGCCTCTCGTTTGGGGCGGTCCACCTCTACGTCGGCGTCTCCTCCGGTTGACGGGCGGGCCCCGCGGCGAGATAACGGGGGAGCCCCGCGACACGCCGGGGCAGGGATGGATGCTGTGCTGCACCTGACCGTACCGAGCGACCCCGGCCCCTACGACACCCTGTACGTGTCGCCCCACCTGGACGACGTGGCGCTCTCGTGCCCGGCGTCGGTGCTCGCGGACCGCAAGGCCGGGCGCCGCGCCCTGGTGCTGACCCTGTTCACCAGCGACAGCGCAGACCAGGAGCAGGCCTCCACTGCGTGCCGCGACCGGTGGACCGAGGAGGCCCGCGCTCTGGATGGCTTCGGGGCCGACGGGGTGCTCGCGGGGCTCCCCGATGCTCCGGGGAGGGCGCCCTCCACCTACCGCAGCTTCAACACCATCGTGTTTGGCCGCGACCCGGCGGACCTCGGGGTGCTGGGGCGTGCCTCGGAGCTCATCGGCCGCCTCGTCCGGCTCACCGGCGCCACGACGGTGGTCGCTCCCCTGGGAGTTGGCGAGCACATCGACCACCGGCTGGCCCACGAGGCGTGCCGGGTGGCCTCCGCCGACTTTCGCGCGGCCCACGTCTGCTTCTATGAAGACCGCCCGTACTCGCTGGTGACCCACGCGACGCGCCTGCGCCTGGCCGCTCTGGGCCTGCGTGGCGACGCGCCCGACCTCGCCCCCGCGGGCCTCCGGGAGCTCACCGCCGCGTTCTTCTTCTCCCTGTTCCGCGCCCGCTACGTGAAGTCCTACCTGCACGGCAACATCAACCGGGTCGCCGCCATGGCACGCTACGGAAACCAGCTCCAGGCGGCGGTCCGTGACGGACTGCAGGTGGCCAGCGCCGAGGTACGCGCGTGGCAGCCGGCGGAGCTGTCCCCGGTGAAGGAGGCTCTGGCGTCCTACTCGTCGCAGATACCGGACGTGGTCGGTGATGTGGCGGCGTGGGAGGCCGCCTCCCTCGCGTGGGCAGAGAAGGCGGGGAGCCCCGGGGCCTACGTGGAGCGCCTCTGGTCCATCCCCGCCGTCGTTCCCGCGTAGCTTGCGGGGCAGCCTCCGCTACGCAGAACACCTCTGGTCCACCCCCACCGTCGCCCCGAGGCAGGTCACGGGCACCCTGGCTTCACCACGTTGAAGCACTGGCCAGTCCCCGAGTCGCACAGGTCCACCGTGCATGGGTCGGCGTCGTCGCACAGGGGCGTGAGCAGACAGCCGAGCGCGGGGGAGCACGACGCCAGGACGCACAGCGGGTCGTCGCCGCACACCACGGCCTGGTGGGAGCACGCTCCAGAGGGCAGGGCGCACTGGTCCTCGGTGCAGGCGTCCCCGTCGTCGCACTTCGGACCCTTCTGGCACCCCTGACCGGCGACGCACGCGGACACGGAGCAGGGGTCACCGTCCGCCTCGCACGTCACTGCCGTGTAGGTGCACTGGCCGGCGGTGCAGCCATCCACCGTGCATGGGTCGGCGTCCTTGCAGTTGGCCGCGCTCGAGCAGCCCGTGCAGCCGGGCACCGCGGCGTGGGTGCAAGCCCCGGTGGTGGGGTTGCAGCCATCCGTCGTACAGGGGTCACCGTCGCCGCAGTCGCGCGGGACGCTCTGGCACCCGAGCGCCGGGTCGCAATACGTCGTGTGGCACACGTCCCCGCCGCAGTTGGTCGGCACGAACGCGCACTGACCGCCGGTGCACACGCCCTCCGTGCACGGGTTGCCGTCGTTGCACTGGGCCGCCGTCGCGCAAGGGATGCACCCTGGCACGGCCGGGTGGACGCACTGTCCCGTCACCGGGCTGCAGTTGTCCGCCGTGCAGGGGTCACCGTCGTCGCAGCTCACCACGTTGGAGCACACCCCGTTGGCGCACACGTCCACGGTGCATCCGCTGCCGTCGTTGCACTGAGCTGCCGTCGCGCACGGGGTGCAGCCGGGGACGGGCGTGTTCGAGCAGACCCCGCCGGGGCCGCAGAGATCGGTGGTGCAGGGGTTGCCGTCGTCGCAGTCCTTTGGGTGATACGCGCAGAAGCCGCCTTCACATGCCGCGATGGTGCATGGCTGGGCGAGGGTGCACTGCGCCGCGGTGGTGCATGGCGCGCACTGCGAGGCGGGCACATGCACGCAGGTCCCGAAGGCGCACGAGTCCACCGTGCACGGGTCCCCATCGTCGCAGCTCTTGGGCGGGAACGTGCACGTGCCGCCCACGCACAGGTTGTCGGTGCAGGGGTTCTGATCCTCGCACTGGCTGGACACGCTGCAGGGCGTACACCACGGCGATGGCCCATGGAGGCACTGCCCGCCGCTGCACTGGTCCGTGGTGCACGGGTCGCCGTCGTCGCACGACACCGGCGCGTAGGCGCACTGGCCTCCCACACACAGGTTGTCGGTGCAGGCGTCCTCGTCGTCGCACTGGGCCGCCGTCGTGCAGGCGTGGCAGTACGCGCCTCCGATGTGGACGCAGGTCCCGCCGGAGCACTGGTCCTTGGAGCAGGGGTCTCCGTCGTCGCAGCTCTTCGGGGCGGAGACGCACTGCCCGCCGGCGTCGCAGGCGTCGTCGGTGCACGGGTCGCCGTCGTCGCAGTCGATGCTCTCGTACTCGCAGTTGCCGCCCGCACCGCACAGCCCCGCGACGCACGGGTCGCCCGAATCGCACGGAAGCACCGTGTAGCTGCACCCGATGGGGGCGGGCAAGCACGCCGCCGCGATGCAATTGCCCCAGACGGGGCAGTCGGCCACCGACGTGCACGACGAGCACCCCGCGATGGGCGTGAACACGCAGCCCGCGCCGGGGACGCACGCGTCGGCGGTGCACGGGTTCCCATCGTTGCAGGTGACCGGGGTCTGCACACACTGTCCAGCCTGACACGAGCCGATGGCGCAGGGCCCGCCGGGGCAGACCTTCGGCACGAGGGTGCACCCCTGGGTGGGCCCGATGCACAGGCCCACCATGCAACCCGCGTCCGGGCAGATCTCGATGTCGTACACGCAAGCGCCCGTGGCCTTGTCGCACAGATCGGTGGTGCACACGTCGCCGTCCGCGCAGTCCTTCAGGGTGTGCTGGCACTGCGAGCCCACGCACGCGTCCGCGGTGCAGGCGTCCCCATCGTCGCACGGCAGGACCGGCGCCTGGCACCCGAGGCCCGAGATGCACACGCCCTGGGCGCAGCCCGCGCCGGGGCAGACCGTCGCCGTGTGGATGCAGCCCGAGGCCGGGTTGCAGGAGTCCTGGGTGCAGGTGTCCTGGTCGTTGCAGTCGCTGGGCGTGTGGGTGCAGGCACCCGCGGTGCAGGCGTCGTCGGTGCAGGCGTTGCCGTCGTCGCAGCTCTTCGGAGCGAAGACGCAGCCCGTGGCGGGGGAGCATGAGTCCACCGTGCAGCCGTCGCCGTCATTGCACACGGTTGGCGTGTGCTGACAGCCCGTCGCCGGGTTGCACGCATCGGCGGTGCAGGCGTTGCCGTCGTCGCAGCTCGTGGGCGTCGTGGAGCACCCGGTCACCGGGTGGCAGCCATTGACGGTGCAGGCGTTGCCGTCGTCGCAGGGCGACCCCGCGGACGAGCACGCCCCGCTCACCGGGTCGCACAGATCGATGGTGCACGGGTTGGAGTCGTCGCAGGCGTCCTCCGAGTGCAGGCACTCGCCGGTGCCCGGGAAGCAGGTGTCGACGGTGCACGGGTCCCCGTCCGCGCAGGAGGTGGCGACGTGCGTGCACCCCGTCGCCGGGTTGCAGGCGTCCGCCGTGCAGGCGTCGTCGTCGTCGCAGGAGGCTGCGACGTGCGTACACACGCCTGTGGAGGCGTTGCACGCGTCGTCCGTGCAGGGGTCACCGTCGGAGCAGGGCTTGGGCGCGTGGGAGCACCCGATAGCCGGGTTGCACGTGTCCACGGTGCACGGGTTGCCGTCGTCGCATGCCGCGGACCCATGGAAGCACCCACCGGGCAGAGCGCAGCCGTCCGTCGTGCAGGCGTTTCCGTCGTCGCAGCTCGCCGGCATGGAGCTGCACCCGGACAGCGGCGCGCAGGGGTTGTCCGTGCAGGGGTTGCCGTCCTCGCAGTCGACCGGCGCGTGGCTGCACACTCCGTCCAAGGGCTCGCAGGCGTCCACGGTGCAGGCGTTGCCGTCCTCACAGCTCACGGTGTCGACGGTGCACAGCCCCGACGCCGGGTCGCAGGCGTCCAGGGTACAGGGGTCCCCGTCGCTGCAGGGCTTGGCGGCATGTGTACAGCCGCTGGCCGCCTGGCACGTGTCCGTCGTGCAGGCGTCGCCGTCGTCGCAGTCGAGCGGCGTGGTCGCGCAGCCCCCCGCCGCCGCGTTGCAGAAGTCCACCGTACACGCGTTGCCGTCGTCGCAGGGCAGCGGCGAGTGCTGGCAGCCGCTCTGCGGGTCGCACACGTCCACGGTGCACGGGTTCCCGTCGTCGCAGGTCGCCGGGCCGTGGAAGCACCCTCCGGGCAGGGCGCAGCCGTCTGTGGTGCAGGCGTTGCCGTCGTCGCACGCCGCGGGGACCGACGAGCAGCCGGAGAGCGGCGCGCACGGGTTGTCCGTGCACGGGTTGCCGTCCTCGCAGTCGATGGGAGCAAAGGCGCAGGCGCCGTCGGCCGGGTCGCAGGCGTCCGTGGTGCAGGCGCTGCCGTCGTCGCAGCTCACCGTGTCGAAGGTGCAGAGCCCGCTCGCCGCGTCGCAGCCGTCCAACGTGCAGGGGTCGCCGTCCTGGCAGGACTTCGCGGCGTGGGCACAGCCGCTCCCGGGGGTGCAGGAGTCCGTCGTACAGGCGTCGCCGTCGTCGCATGGGTTGGCCTGTGCGACGCAACCGCCGGCTGCCGCATGACAGAAGTTCACTGTGCAAGGCTCGCCGTCATCGCAGTCGAGGGGGGCGTGCTCGCAGCCGCTCTGGGGGTTGCACACGTCCACCGTACACGGGTCGCCGTCGTCGCAGCCGGCGGAGCCGTGGAAGCAGCCGCCGGGCAAGGCACAGCCGTCCGTCGTGCAGGCGTTGCCGTCGTCGCAGCTCGCGGGCACGGAGCCGCACCCCGTCAAGGGGGCGCAGGGGTTGTCCGTGCACGGGTTGCCGTCCTCGCAGTCCACGGCGGCGTGGGTGCAGGCTCCGCTCTCTGGGGCGCAGGCGTCCGCGGTGCAGGCGTCGCCGTCGTCGCAGCCCAGCGTGTCGAAGATACAGGTCCCGCTCGCCGGGTCGCAGCCGTCCAGGGTGCAGAGGTCGCCGTCCTCGCAGGTCTTGGCCGCGTGGGCGCAGCCGACCCCCGCGGTGCAGGAGTCCGCCGTGCAGGCGTCGCCGTCGTCGCAGGGGTCCGGGAGGCTCACGCACCCGCCGGAGGGCGCGTGGCAGACGTCGAGCGTGCAGGGGTCCCCGTCGTCGCAGGCGAGCGGAGAGTGCTGGCAGCCGCTCGCCAGGTTGCACACGTCGACGGTGCACGGGTTGCCGTCGTCGCAGCCGCTCGACCCGTGGAAGCAGCCCCCGGGCAGGGCGCAGCCGTCGGCCGTGCATGGGTTGCCGTCGTCGCAGGCGGCAGGTGTGGACCCACAGCCGCTGATGGGGTGGCACGGGTTGTCGGTGCAGGGGTTGCCGTCCTCGCAGTCCACGCCCCCGTGCTGGCAGACGCCGTCGGCCGGGTCGCAGGCGTCCGTCGTGCAGGTGTTCCCGTCGTCGCAGCTCACCTGGTCGAAGAGGCAGATGCCCGACGCCGGGTCGCAGGAGTCCAGGGTACAGGGGTCTCCGTCGCTGCACGGCCTGGCTCCGTGGGTGCACCCGGTGGCCGCCTGGCACCCGTCCACCGTGCAGGCGTCGCCGTCGTCGCAGTCGAGGGGGGCGGTCGTGCAGCCGCCTGCCGCGGTGGAGCAGAGGTCGACCGTGCAGGCGTCGCCGTCGTTGCACGCGAGGGGCAGGTGCTGGCAGCCGGTCGCCGTGCACTGGTCCACGGTGCAGGGGTCCGAGTCGTCGCAGTCCGCCGGGCCGTGGAAGCAGCCGCCGGGCAGGGCGCAGCCGTCCGCGGTGCACGGGTTCCCGTCGTCGCACGCCGCGGGGACGGACGAGCAGCCCGTCGCCTGCGCGCAGGGGTTGTCGGTGCAGGGGTTGCCGTCCTCGCAGTCGATGGCGACGTGGGCGCAGGCACCATCGAGCGGGTCGCAGCCGTCCGTCGTGCAAGGGCTGGCGTCGTCGCAGCTCACCGTGGCGAACGTGCACTGGCCCGACTCGGGGTCGCACCCGTCCGTCGTGCAGAGGTCGCCGTCCTGGCAGGTCTTGGAGGCGTGGACGCAGCCGCTCCCGGGAGCGCACGAGTCCGCCGTGCAGGCGTCGCCGTCGTCGCAGGCGTTGGGCTGGGTGACGCACCCGCCCGCCGGAGCGTGGCAGAAGCTCACCGTGCACGGCTCGCCGTCGTCGCAGTCCAGCGGAGCGTGCTGGCAGCCGCTCTGCGGGTCGCACACATCGACGGTGCACGGGTCGCCGTCGTCGCAGTCTCCGGGCCCGTGGAAGCAGCCGTCGGGCAGGGCGCAGCCGTCCGCCGTGCAGGCGTTCCCGTCGTCGCAGGCCGCCGCGACGGACCCGCAGCCCGTCACCGGGGCGCACGGGTTGTCGGTGCAGGGGTTGCCGTCCTCGCAGTCCACCTCGGCGTGGGTACATGCGCCGTCGGCAGCGTCGCAGGTGTCCACCGTGCACGCGCTGCCGTCGTCGCACCCCTTGGTGTCGAAGGTGCAGAGCCCGCTCGCGGGGTCGCACCCGTCCAGGGTGCAGAGGTCGCCGTCCTCGCAGGTCTTGGAGGCGTGGACGCAGCCCACCCCGAGCGTACAGGAGTCCGCCGTACACGCGTCGGCGTCGTCGCACGGGTCCGGGATGGCGATGCACCCGCCGGCCGGCGCGTGGCACACGTCGAGGGTGCAGGGCTCGCCGTCGTCACACGTCAGGGGCGAGTGCTCGCAGCCGCTCTGGGGGTTGCAGACGTCTACGGTGCACGGGTCGCCGTCGTCACAGTCTCCGGCGCCATGGAAGCAGCCGCCAGGCAGGGCGCAGTCGTCCACCGTACAGGCGTTGCCGTCGCCGCAGGTGGCGGGCGCCGACCCGCAGCCCGCGGAAGCGTCGCACGGGTTGTCGGTGCAGGGGTTGCCGTCCTCGCAGTCCACCGGGTCATTCACGCAGGTGCCCGCGTCGCAGGCGTCCGTGGTGCAGGAGGTCCCGTCGTCGCAGCTAATGGGCGCGAACTGGCAGGCCCCCGTGACCGGGTCACACCCGTCCAGGGTGCAGAGGTCCCCGTCGGAGCAGGGCTTCGGCGAGTATGTGCAGCCCGCCCCCTGCACGCAGGTCTCCTCCGTACAAGGGTTGCCGTCATCGCAGTCCGTCGGCACGGAGGCGCATACGCCGGTGGTCGCGTGACAGTGATCGTCGGTGCATGGCTCCCCGTCGCCGCAGTCGACGGGCACATGGAGGCACCCGGTGCTCGGGTCGCAGGTGTCCGTCGTGCAGGGGTCTCCGTCCGCGCAGTCACCGGACCCGTGGAAGCAGCCGCCTGGGATTTCGCAGCCATCCACCGTGCAGGCGTTGTCGTCGTCGCAGGCCGCGGAGACTGACCCGCAGCCCGTCTCCTTGGCGCACGGGTTGTCGGTGCAGGGGTTGCCATCCTCGCAGTCGATGGGAGCGTGGGAGCAGTCTCCACTGGTCGGAGAGCAGGAGTCCGTCGTGCAGGCGTCCCCGTCGTCGCAGGCCGCGCTCTCGAAGGAGCACTGTCCGGTCAGCGGGTCGCAGGCGTTGGCCGTGCAGGCGTCTCCGTCGTCGCAGGTCTTCGTGGCATGGGCGCAACCGACCCCGGGGGTGCACGAGTCGCTGGTGCAGGCGTCGTCGTCGTCACAGTCGTTGGGGGCCGTCAGGCAGGCGCCGGTGATGGCATTGCAGACGTCGAGGGTGCAGGGCTCACCGTCATCGCAGAGTGTGGGAACATTCGCGCAGGTGCCCGAGGACGGGTCGCACGAATCTGCCGTACAGACATCTCCGTCGTTGCAGGCGATGGCCTTGTACTGGCACGCGCCCGTCAGCGGGGAGCAGGTGTCCACGGTGCATCCGTCACCGTCGTCGCACGGCTTCGCCGAGGACACGCAGCCCCCGGTAGCGGGGTTGCAGGCGTCCGCGGTGCAGGGGTCCCCGTCGTCACAGAGCGCGGGGGCCGAGACGCAGAGCCCGCTCACGCCGTTGCAGCCGTTGCTCGTGCACGGGTCTCCGTCGTCGCAGGAGACCTCGGTGTAGACGCAAGCCCCCGCCGTCGGGTCGCAGGCGTCCGTCGTGCAGGGGTCCCCGTCGCCGCACAGGATGGCGGTGTTCGAGCACCCGAGCACCGCGCTGCACGCATCGACCGTGCAGCCGTCGCCGTCGTCGCAGGAGACCGCCGCCGACGCGCACACTCCTGCAGCGCAGGTCTCGTCGGTGCAGGCGTCGCCGTCGCTGCACTGCGAGCTCACCGAGCAGCCCTCGCAGTCGGGGATGGCGACGTGGACGCACCCGGCGCCGGGGGTGCAGGCGTCCCACGTGCAGGGGTCTCCGTCGCCACACTCCTCGAGCGCCGAGACGCACCCGCTCGCCGGGTCGCAGGCCGAGACGATGCAGTCTCCGCTGGGGCCGCAGTCCACGGGGGCGGAGAGGCACCCGCCGGTCTCCGGGTCGCACGCCACGTTGGTGCAGGCGGTGCCCTGGCAGACGACCGCCCCGTGCTCGCACCCGCTCGTCGGGTCGCACGCATCGTTCGTGCACGGATCTCCGTCGTCGCAGCTCACGGGGGTCGTCGCGCAGCCCCCGGTCACGGGGTCGCACGCGCTCTCCAGGCAGGCGTTGCCGGTGCAGGTCTTGGGCAGGTGGCCGCAGCCGACCGCGGGGTCGCACCCGTCGGCGGTGCAGGGGTCGCCGTCGTCGCACACCGAAGCGGCGGTGGTGCAGCCAGTCGCCGGGTCGCACAGGTCGTCGGTGCACGCGTCGCCGTCGTCGCACAGCACGGGGAAGCCCAGGCACCCGGCGCCCGGCACACACGTGTCCAGCGTGCATGCGTCGCCGTCGTCGCACGGCGCGGGCTCGCTCAGGCAGGCCCCACCCACGCACGCGTCCGCGGTGCAGGGGTTGTCGTCGTCACAGGCCACGGCCGACCAACTGCACGCACCGCCCGGCGTGCAGCCGTCGACGGTGCACGGGTCTCCGTCATCGCAGGCGGTCGCCAGGTTCTGGCAGCCGTTGACTCCGCAGGTGTCGGTGGTGCAGGGGTTGCCGTCATCGCAGTCTGTCGGCGTGGAGGTGCACGCCCCGGCAGCGCAAACGTCCACCGTACATGGGTCCCCGTCGGTGCAGGTCGCGGGCGAGTGTGTGCACCCCTGGGGGCCACACCCGTCGTCGGTGCAGGCATCTCCGTCGTCGCAGTCCGCGGGTGCGTGGGTGCAGGTCCCGGCCTCGCAGCCGTCGTCCGTGCAAGGGTCGCCGTCGCTGCACGGCTTGGGGGGGTGCAGGCACCCACCCGGACCGCACTGGTTCAGCGTACACGGGTCTCCGTCGTCGCAGGGAAGCTGCGTGTGTGAGCACACTCCCGCGTCGCACTCGTCGGTGGTGCAGGGGTCGAAGTCGTTGCAGTCTCCGTCGCCGAGGCACTCCACCAGAGAGGCGTCAGGGACGTCCTGTGGCCCTGAGTCCGCGTCCGCGCCGACGTCCGGCCCGGAGTCTGCTGTGTCCTCGAAGCCGCCGGAGTCCGTCGCGCCATCAACCGAGTCTCCAGACGTGTCTCCCTTGTCTCCCCCATACTGGTCCGCGCTGTCGATCCAGGCCGCGTCCTCTGCGTCGATACCCGAGGTGTCCGCCGGACCGACGTCTTCCACCGAGTCGCTCTCCGCGCCTGCGTCCTTGGCCGGGAGGCCGGAGAAGCCGGGAGGGCTGACGTCGGCGCACGCTCCCACAGCGAGCGCGATGGTCAGGACGAGCCACTGCCCCCCGGGGCGCTGATTCGGCCCGCGGGGGCCGGCCACTGATCGGCTCATGGGGATCTCCGGATGTGCGCTGACCCGGTCACTGGCAAGCGTAGGTGACCGAAACTCTCGCGAAGTTGCTGCCCCAGGACGCATTGCGACTCAGGCCCACGCAGGTGTTGCCAATGGCGGGAAGTCTGACTGTGTTGTTGCCGCCCTTCGTGTAGGCGCCCGTCGAGACGCTCGCGAATGTCACCACTGTCGGGCTTGGAGTGCAATTGCAGTCGTAGGGAGGCGCGTAGGTCCCGATGCCGGTGCCGTTCAGCGTGGCGGTGCCGGAGCCTGATGCGCAGATGATCCCCGAGTTCATGCTGATGCTGACCGCCTGCACCGCCCCCACCGATCCGCCCAGGTCGGACCACGTGAAGCCCGGAGCGACCGTGGTGCATGGGCTGTAGTAGTGCGACGCCGTCCCCGAGCACTCGTTGGGCATGTCGAGGAGCTGACCCTGGGTGATGTCGTAGGTCCTCACGCAGTTTGAGCCGCTCACTGTGAATCCCGACGGGCAGTTGCACGTGCCCCCGGTCGTGCTGAACGTCACCCACGTCGTTCCATTACAGCCCTGAAACACGGTGCCGTTCCAGCGCACGGCGCCCGCGTAGGTGGTGCTGCACGTCACGCTCGTGTTCCCCATCTTGATCATGCTGGTCGCGTTGATGGTGCCGGCCCCGAGGGTGCCCACGCCACCGGAGGCGAAGCCGCCGTCGACGCGGAGGAAGCCCGGCGAGTAGATGCCGCTCGTGAACGCCCCGCCCTGGTTCAGGCGGAGCCAAGCGTCCGTAGCCTGGATGGCGTGCTTCGAGTTGGCGTAGAGGTAGTTCCCGATGTTGACGATCCCGGTGCTGGCGTTGAGGTTGAGGTTCCCCCCGTCGTGGGTGATCCCTCCCCGCGCCGTCAGGGAGCCATTCATGGTGCTGGCCCCCGTCACGGCGAGGGCGCCGAGCGTCCCGGTCCCCGTGACGGAGAGCGTGGCCACCGTGCCCGTGCCCGTCACGTTGAAGCTCGCCGACTGGGCCGCAGTGCCGTTTCGAATGTAGTTGTTGCTGCCGCTCGGGATGTCGCCCGCAGCGATGGTGGACACGCCCCACGCCCCGTTACCGGTGCTGCGCATGAACTGTCCCGCGGCGGTGGGTCCAGTCGTGATGCCCGTCCCTCCCCGGGCGATGGCGACCGTCCCCGTCAGCGAGATGTTGGGCGCCGTCCCGCCCGAAGACGCCAAGGGCGCGCTCGCCGTCACGGACGTGACCCCGGAGCCCGTCGCGTCCGCCGCCGGCGCCCACTGGGTGCCGTTGTACTTCAGCACCTGCCCGCTGGTCGGCACGGTGGTCACCACCGGCACGTTCTGGATCTTCACCACCTTCGCCGTGGTCTGGTTGCCCGTCACGTCCCCGTTGAGGGCGCCGGTGAAGTTGGTGGCATTGGTGGCGGTGGTGGCGGACGTGGCAGTCGCCGCGTTGCCCGAGATGCTCATGGTGTAGGTGCCGTTGGACACCATCCCGGGGACGATCCCCCCGGCCTTGATGCCCAGCTCGTTCGTGCCCGCCCCCAAGGTCTTCGACAGCCCGCCGGCCGTGTTCAGGCGCAGGTCGATGGTGCCCGTGGAGGTGATCGTGCCGCCAATGAGGCCCTGGCCGGTGGCGACGCTGGTCACCGTGCCCGCGCCGCCTACGTCCGCGGCGGGCGCCCACTGGGTCCCGTTGTACTTCAGCACCTGGTTGGTGGTCGGCGCGGTGGTCGCCACGGCGACTCCCTGGATCTTTGCCACCTTCGTCGTCGTCTGGTTGCCCGTGACGTCTCCGTTGAGGGTCCCCGAGAAGTTGGTCGCCGTGGTCGCGCTCGCCGCGCTGGTCGCCGACGTCGCCGTCGCGGCGTTGCCCGAGATGTTGATGCCGTAGAGCCCGCTGGACACCATGGCCGGGACGATGCCCGCCGCGGCGATGCCCAGCTCGTTGGTGCCCGTGCCCAGGGTCTTGGACAGACCGCCGGTCGCGTTGAGGCGCACGGTCAAGGTACCGGTGGTCGTGATCGTGCCGCCGCTCAGGCCCTGACCAGTCGCCACGCTCGTGACCGTTCCCGCGTTTGAGGCGTCTGCGGCCGGCGCCCACTGGGTGCCGTTGAACTTCATCACCTGGTTGATGGTGGGGGCCGTCGTCACGACGGGGACTCCCTGGATCTTCGTGACCTTCGTCGTCGTCTGGTTGCCCGTGACGTCTCCGTTGAGGGTCCCCGAGAAGTTGGTCGCCGTGGTCGCGCTCGCCGCGCTGGTCGCCGACGTCGCCGTCGCGGCGTTGCCCGAGATGTTGATGCCGTAGAGCCCGCTGGACACCATGGCCGGGACGATGCCCGCCGCGGCGATGCCCAGCTCGTTGGTGCCCGTGCCCAGGGTCTTGGACAGACCGCCGGTCGCGTTGAGGCGCACGGTCAAGGTACCGGTGGTCGTGATCGTGCCGCCGCTCAGGCCCTGACCAGTCGCCACGCTCGTGACCGTTCCCGCGTTTGAGGCGTCTGCGGCCGGCGCCCACTGGGTGCCGTTGAACTTCATCACCTGGTTGATGGTGGGGGCCGTCGTCACGACGGGGACTCCCTGGATCTTCGTGACCTTCGTGGTGGTCTGGTTTCCGGTGACGTCGCCGTTCAGGGCGCCCGAGAAGTTGGTGGCGGTCGTCGCAGTCGTCGCCGAGGTGGCGCTGGTGGCGGTGGTCGCCGTGGCCGCGTTTCCTGAGATGTTGATGCCATAGAGGCCGCTCGACACCATGGTCGGGACGATGCCATTGGCCGCGATGCCCAGCTCGTTGGTGCCGGTGCCCAGCGTCTTCGACAGCCCGCCGGTTGCGTTCAGGCGCAGGTTCACGGTCCCTGTGGTGGTGATGGTGCCTCCGCTCAGCCCCTGCCCGGTCGCCACGCTGGTGACCGTGCCGGAGTTGGAGGCGTCGGTGGCCGGCGCCCACTGCGTGCCGTTGAACTTCATCACTTGGTTGATCGTGGGGGCCGTCGTCGCGACGCCGACACCCTGGATCCTGGCGACCGTCGTGGTGGTCTGGCTGCCCGTGACGTCGCCGCCCAGGGCACCTGAGAAGTTGGTGGCCGTGCTGGCGGTCGTCGCGCTGGTGGCGCTGGTCGCGGTGGTCGCCGTCGCCGCGTTGCCCGAGATGTTGATTCCGTAGAGGCCGCTCGACACCATGGTCGGAACGACGCCGCCCGCTGCGATGCCCAGCTCGTTGGTCCCTGTGCCCAGGGTCTTGGACAGGCCCCCCGTCGCGTTGAGGCGCAGATTGACGGTCCCTGTCGTCGTGATCGTGCCCCCGCTCAGCCCCTGTCCCGTCGCGACGCTGGTCACCGTACCGTTCCCACCCGCGTCCGCTGCGGGCGCCCACTGGGTGCCGTTGTACTTCAGCACCTGGTTGGCGGCAGGCGCCGTGGTGGCCACCCCTACCCCCTGGATCCTGGCGACCGTCGTGGTGGTCTGGTTGCCGGTCACGTCCCCGTCCAGGGCGCCCGAGAAGCTGGTGGCCGTGGTCGCGGTGGTCGCGCTGGTGGCGCTCGTCGCCGTCGCTGCGTTGCCCGAGACGTTGATCCCGTAGAGCCCACTCGACACCATGGCCGGGACGATGCCTCCGGTCGCGATGCCCAGCTCGTTGGTCCCCGTGCCCAACGTCTTGGACAGCCCGCCGGTCGCGTTCAGCCGCAGGTTGACCGTGCCGGACGTGGTGATGGTGCCGCCGCTCAGGCCTTGGCCCGTCGCCACGCTGGTGACGGTGCCGGCGTTGGACAAGTCCGCCGCCGGCGCCCACTGGGTGCCGTTGAACTTCATCACCTGGTTGGCGGTGGGGGCGGTCGTCGCGACCGCGACCCCCTGAATCTTGGTGACCGTCGTCGCGGTCTGGTTGCCGGTGACGTCGCCGCCCAGGGCGCCCGTGAAGTTCGCCGCAGAGGTCGCGCTCGTGGCGCTGGTCGCCGATGTGGCCGTGGCCGCGTTGCCGGAGATGTTGACCCCGTACAGCCCGCTCGACACCATGGCCGGCACGATGCCGCCCGCCGCGATGCCCAGCTCGTTGGTCCCGGTGCCCAGCGTCTTGGACAGGCCTCCGCCGGCGTTGAGTGACAGGTTGATCGTGCCGGACGAGGTGATGGTCCCCCCAGTCAGCCCCTGCCCCGTCCCGACGCTGGTGACCGTGCCCGAGTTGGAGGAGTCGGTTGCCGGCGCCCACTGCGTGCCGTTGTACTTGAGCACCTGGTTGGTGGTCGGCGCCGTCGTGGACACCGTCACGCCCTGGATCTTCGCCACCTTGGTGGTGGTCTGGTTTCCGGTCACGTCTCCGTTCAGCGCCCCCGTGAAGGTGGTCGCCGTCGTCGCGGTGGTCGCGCTGGTGGCGCTGGTCGCCGTGGTCGCCGTCGCCGCGTTGCCGGAGATGTTGATGCCGTAGAGGCCGCTCGACACCATGGCAGGGGTGACGCCCCCCGCGGCGATGCCCAGCTCGTTGGTGCCGGTGCCCAGGGTCTTGGAGAGGCCTCCGCTCGCGTTGAGCGACAGATTGATGGTACCAGCGGTCGTAATCGTGCCTCCGGTCAGGCCCTGCCCGGTCCCGACGCTGGTCACGGTGCCGGAGTTCGACGCGTCGGTTGCCGGCGCCCACTGGGTGCCGTTGTACTTGAGCACCTGGTTGGCGGTGGGCGCCGTCGCCGAGACAGTCACTCCCTGGATCCTCCCCACCAGGGTGCTGCCCTGATTGCCCGTCACGTCCCCGCCCAGGGCGCCCGTGAAGCTGGTCGCGCTCGTCGCGGTGGTCGCGCTCGTTGCGCTGGTCGCGGAGGTGGCAGTCGCGGCGTTCCCGGAGATGTTGATGCCGTAGAGGCCGCTCCCCACCATGGCCGGCACGACCCCACCCGCCGCGATGCCCAGCTCGTTGGTGTTGAGCGTCTTGGAGAGGCCCCCGGCGCTGGCCAGCTTCAGGTCGATGGTCCCCGCGGTGGTGATGGGACCCCCGCTCAGCCCGGCCCCAGTGTTGACGGTGGTGACGGTCCCCCCGTCACCCGCGTTGTCCGCCGCCGGCGCCCAGAGCCCGCTGGCGGAGTTGTACTTGAGGATCTGTCCGCCCGTCGGGGCGGTCGCCGAGACCGCCACGCCCTGGATCTTCGCCACCTTGGTGGTGGCCTGGTTGCCGGTGACGTCTCCACCGAGCGCCCCGGTGAAGTTCGTGGCCGAAGAGGCGCTGGTCGCCGTCGTGGCCGTCGCCGCATTGCCAGAGACATTGATGCCATAGGTGCCGCTCGCCACCATGGTGGGCACCACCCCACCCGCCGCGATGCCCAGGTCGCCCCCGGACCCCAGCGCCTTGCTGAGGCCGCCCGCCGAGGCGAGCTTCAGATCGATGGTCCCCGACGACGTGATGGGCCCACCGGACAGGCCCGCACCCGTGTTCACCGACGAAACCGTGCCCCCGAGGCCGTTGTTGTCGGTGCCCGGCTCCCACTTGCCCGACGTGGAGTTGAACTTGAGGACCTGCCCTCCTGTCGGGGCGGCGGTCGCCACGTCCACGCCCTGGAGCTTCACGACCTTCGTGGTCCCCTGGCCCCCGGTGACGTCACCCGCGAGGGGACCCGACAGGCTGTCAGCAGTGGTGGCGATGGTCGCCGTCGCCGCGTTGCCGGAGATGTTCACGCCGTAGGTGCCCGCCGAGACCATCCCCGGCGTGACCCCACCCGCCGCGATGCCCAGCTCGTTGGTGGCTGCCCCGAGGCCGCTCGACAGGCCGCCCCCCGAGTTGAGCCGCAGCGACACGGTGCCGCTGGTGGTGATGGGCCCCCCTTGGAGGCCGGCCCCCGTCGACACCTGCGTGACCGTGCCCCCGGTGGCGTCCGCGCCAGGCTCCCACTGGCTCGACGTGGCGTTGTACTTGAGGACCTGGTTGGCGGCAGGGGTGGTCCCGGCGACCGCGACGCCGCGGATCTTCTGCACGGAGGTCGCCCCCTGGGTCCCCGCCACGTCGCCGGCCAGCACCCCGCCGAAGCCGGTGGCCGTCGTCGCAGTGGCGGCGTTCCCCGAGATGCTGATGCCGTACAGGCCGCTCGCCACCATGCCCGGTTGGATCCCCGCGGCGGCGATGCCCAGGTCGCTCCCTGCGCCCAGGGACTTGCTGAGGCCCCCGGCGGACGCCAGCTTGAGATCGATGGTGCCGGCGCCGGTGATCGGCCCGCCGGTGAGTCCCCCGCCCGTGCCCACGCTGGTGACGCTGCCGCCGCCGTTGTCGTCCGCAGAGGGCTCCCACCGCTGCTGTGTTGCGTTGTATTTGAGGACCTGGCCGCCGTTGGGCGCGACCGGGGCCACGGTGACGCCTCGGATTCTCCCCACCGTCGTCGCGCCTTGTCCGCCGGTGACGTCGCCGGCCAGCGCCCCCGAGAAGGCTACGGCCGTGGCCGCGCTCGCAGCAGTGGTGGCGGTGGCCGCGTTGCCCGAGATGTTGATGCCGTAGAGGCCGCTGCTCAGCTTCGCCGGCGTGATCGCCCCGTCTGCGAGGTCCGTCGGCCCTACGCAGCCGCTGCACTGGAGGTCCTGCGCCACGAGGGCGGTCTGGGACACCAGCGAGTAGGGCACCGACCGGAGCGGCTGGCGCGGCAGGACAGTGCCCTCCACGTCGGTCTCGAGCCACACGGCGCCCGCGCTCTCGAGGACGCCACCAGGCAGCGGCCCCAGGGGCGCGTCGAACACGCCACCGACCACTCCCACGTTGGGGACCGCCTGCTCCCAGAGCTTGGTGCCGCCGGACGCGGCGTCAAAGAGGCGGAAGGTCATCCCGAAGGTGCCCTGGGCGGGCATCCCGGCGCTGGTGTAGACGGCGCCCTGGATGTTGAGCGTCCGGTCCAGCTCGGCGCCATGGAGCGCGCCGGCGAGCGCCCCCACGAGCAGGGTTGCGGCCAACGGGGGGAGTACTCGCCTCACGATCCACCTCGATGTCTTCGCGCTCGTCATGGGGGACGTCCGGGTTGGACGCCCGCGCCTTGGGGGCGTGGCAGCAGGCCGCCAGGGCTCGGGCGCGGGCCTCGAGGCAGAGCGGCTACCATTGCGATGGGACAACCGTAGGTGTTGTAGGAGGGGCGATCAACAACGTTCGGCCAGGCAACGGTGGTCGTGCGGTGCCGGGTGCCAGGCCATTCGAGCGGGGAGGGAGGGCCATCCAGGTGGGCCGACGGTCACGCGCCTGCGCCACACTACGTGTTCTCCAGACTTGTTTGCATGATGCGCGCCTGGTCGCTGCCGCCCGTGTCGGCTCGTTCGGTTACATTGTGGGTATGGATGCGCCCGAAAAAATTGAAGCGAAGTAGTTCTGCTTCAACTGAAGTCCGTGACACCGCGCGTGCGCCGGAGGATCGACCAGCCTCGGCGGGCTCGCCGCCGAGGAGCGCGCCCGCCTCGACGGGCCGCGCCGCCTCCGCGGCCAGCCCGAGCCCCACCGCAGCCCAGAGGGGGTCCGGCTCGCGGTGGGTGGGGCCGGGCACTGGAAGGGGGGCGCTCGGGTCGAGCGCCGGGATGCCCAGCCGCCTGGCGATGCCCAGGGTCCGATGCCGGAAGGGAGCGAAGTGGAGTGGAGCCCCGCCTGCCACCGTGTGGAGCTGTCTCGTGCGGACCGCCGCCACCTCGGGCCAGGCGCGCACCTGGAGCGCCGCGACGCGAGCTCCACGTTCTCCCAGCGTGTCCCGGGCCTGACGGGGCGCGTCCTCCACCGCGCGCCAGCCGTCGTCCCTGTCGCTGGCCACCCCGACCAGGGCCCTGGCGCCCTTGTCGCCGCCCAGGAAGGTGCCCGCCATCGCGCTCGCCTTCTCGGTGAGCAGGTACAGGCCGTCGAGCCCCCGCCTCGTGACCCGCGCCTCCCGCATCACCCCGGGACGCGACCGGGGGAAGGCCGAGCAGCCGCTGGGCAGGGTCGCGGCGCCGCAGATCGGTTGCGGACCCTGCGAACGCAGCCTCTCAGTGGAGGTTCGGGTGGTGGTGGAAGCTGGCGCGCGCCTGCACGCGGAGCTGGACCCGCGGGTCGGCCTCCGTCGCCGCCGCGCGATAGCGCCACAGGTCGTTGCCGCCGCACTCACCGCAGCTCCAGCCCTCGGCGTACAGGGCGTCGAGCCAGGCGCCGGGGAGGCGGAGCGACCCCACGTCCGGCCCCTCGCACTCGATCTCCGTGGGGGAGATGCCGCCGTGCGTCCCGATGCCGGTGGTCATGCGCAGCGAGATGCGGGCGCCCGGGGTGGCGGCCCACGCGAGCGTCACGTCCTCGCTCTTCTTGCGCGCGGCGAGCTGCGCGGACCAGTCGCCGGAGGGCACGGGGGCGGTCACCGGCGCGACGGACAGCGTGAACGCGGGCACGTCGCCGCCGGCTGACGTGAGCGTCAGGGTCGGGCCCGCGTCCTTCGGCTTCAGCGCCTCGGTCTGCCAGAAGTAGGAGCCCGGGAAAGACGGGGCGATGGTGATGGCGTCCCCGAAGCCGGTCAGTGTCAGGGTGCCGGCGTCGGCCAGGGGAGGCTGCCCCACGCACTTGCCGGCCGCGCACACCTCGGGGTACTCGCAGATCGGGTCGCAGAACTCCGGTGTGTAGGTGAGCAGGCGGCATTGGCCGTCGCGTCCGGCCTCCGTGTGCCAGGAGGCGGGGGGCGCGCCGTAGATCGTCCCGGTGAAGCTCAGCCCCCAGTCCGCCAGCTCCAGGCTCAGCCGGCTGGCAGGAGGGGAGAAGTCAGGTGTCACGCCGCCGGCATCCGGCGTCGGGCCCGCATCCAGGGAGCCCACGTCTTGCCCCGCATCCGCCCCATGGAGCGTGTCCGCCGCGCCGCCTCCAGTCGCCTCGCAGCCCGCCAAGACCGCCACCGCTCCCATCATGATGCTCAGCGCCACAACCTTCATGGTCGCACCTCCGGGCTGGGGCCGCTCGCAAGGGGTGTGCCACACGGTGGGCGGCCTCGCGCCCCGTCATGATGCGACGAAGGGGCAGCCGCGCAAGCCGAGGGGCGTGTCGCCGATCCGCACGCTGTAGAGGTCTTGCCGGGTGGCCGCGAGGTCGGGGTTGGGCTATAAGGGGGCTTCCCCGCAGCAGGAGCCTCCCATGCACACAGTCCATCGCCCCTGGCGACACGTCCCCCGCGCCCCGCAGCGGTCCTGGCGCCCCGCCGTGGTGTCGCTGGTCCTGGTCCTCGGCGCGTGTCCCGACGAGGACGCGCCGCGCGTGACGACCGATGCCGCCGCCGTTGATGCGACCGCCGCCGACGTCGCCACCCCGATCGAGCCGAGCCTCACCCTCAAGGCGCCGGCCGAGATCCGCTTCGACGCGCAGGGCGTGCCGCACATCCGCGCGGCGTCCCGCACGGACTCCATGTACCTGCAGGGGTGGGTGACGGCCCACCAGCGGCTGCTCCAGCTCGACTCCATGCGGAGGCAGGCCTACGGCACCCAGGCGGCGGTCTATGGGCCCGCCTGGCTCGACGACGACAAGTCGAAGCGGGTGCTGGGCCTCAAGGGGCTGGCGGTCGCCAACCTGGCGTGGATCGAGGCGCAGCACCCTGCGGTCCACGCGGACCTGCTTTCCTACACCGCGGGCATCAACGCGTGGCTCGACGAGGCGCGCGCCGGCAAGCACCCGCGTCCCCCCGAGCTGGACCGCATCGGGACCGACTGGTGGCCGCCCCCGTGGGCGCCCGAGGACACCCTGGCGGTCGGCAAGCTCGTGGTGCTCGCCAACTCCTTCGGCGCGGATCAAGAAGTGCTCGGAGTGGCGGCGAGCCTGCTGCTCGGGGAGGCGCCCTTCCGCGACCTGTTCCGGTTCCAGCCCATGATGCCCACCTACGCCGTCGAGCCGGCCCCGGGCGACGAGTCGCGCTTCCCCAAGCTGCCAGGCAAGGCGGACGCGGCCCCTGTCGTCGCACAGAGCTTCGCCGCGCGCTTCGCCGGCCTGCCCCTGGAGCGCCGCGCCGCCATGGGCGATGCCCTGGTGGAGCTGGCGCGGCGCCTGGCGGGGCTGCGCGGCAGCGTGCTCGGGGCGGCGGCGGGCTCGAACTCCTACGCCATCGAGGGGGCGCGCACCGCCTCGGGCCACGCGCTGCTCTGCAACGAGTTCCATCAGCCCATCGTCGCCCCCAATCGCTTCATGGCCGTCCACCTGACCGTGGGCGACGACCCGGTCGGGCTCTTCGGCTACGCCGTGCCGGGGCTGCCCTACGTGCTGGGCGGACACACGGGCGCCATGGCCTTCGGCATCACCACCAGCTTCGGGGACGTCACGGACCTGTATGCCGAGGAGCTGAACGAGGCCGGCGACGCCGTGCGGTTCAAGGAGGGCTGGGTGCCGCTCCAGCGGCGCGAGGAGATCATCGAGGTGAAGCCGGAGGGGGGCGACTGGAAGAGCCCCGAGACGGTGAGCGTGACCATCGACGTGGTCCCCCACCACGGGCCCATCGTCAACGGCCTCCTCCCCGACGACATGGCGTTTCTCCTGTCGGCGAGCGGCGTCGTGCTGTCCGCCCGCTGGACGGGCTTCGAGCCGAACACCAACGACGCCGCCGCCATCGCCGCGCTGTGGGGGGCGCGCACCATCGACGAGGCGCGGGCCGCCCTCAACCTGTTCGACGGCGGCCCCATGAACTGGACCCTGGCGGACGGCGGGGGGGACATCGGCTACTCCGTGGCTGGGCCCTGGCCCGTGCGAGACTGGAAGCTCACGGACGCGCCGCCCTGGGCCCCGCTGGACGGCGGCGGCGCCTACGAGTGGACCCGCGTCGCGCCGCCGTCCGAGGCCCTGGACGACCTGCGCCCGCCCAAGGGCTACCACGTGGACGCCAACGGGGCGATGACCGCCCAGAACATGGACGGCGACCCGCTCAACGACGACCGGTACCTGCAGCACTTCGCCGACCTGGGCAACCGCGCGTGGCGCCTGACGGAGATCATCCACGCCCGCCTGAACGGGGGAGCGGCGCCGACCCTGGAGGACGCCTCCTCCTGGCAGGCCGACAACCTCTCCGTGTTCTCGGTGGAGCTCCTGCCGCTGCTCCTCGAGCGGAAGGAAGCGGTGTGCGCGGTGCCCGGGGACGCCTGCGAGGCTCTGACGCTGCTCGCCGGCTGGGACGGGCAGCAGGCCCTGGACAGCGCCGAGGCGACCGTCTTCAACACCTGGCTCACCCACGTGATCCACCGCATCCTCAAGCAGCGCCTCAACAGCCTCGTCATGGGCGTGGTCGGCGGGTTCCTCCATGCGATCGGCGGGCGGGACGTGGTCGCCTGGGTGAAGGGGAGGGCGCCGGCGGCGAGCGTGGATTGGCTGGACGATCCCAAGACCGACGCGGTGGAGACCTTCGACCACCACGCCGAGGCCGCCCTCGGGGAGGCGATCACCCAGCTCCGGGAGCGCTTCGGGGAGGAGCCCATCAGCGCCTGGACCTGGCGCCGGGTCCACGAGCTGCGGGTGCACCACATCGTGTTCGACGACCTGTCGGAGGGGCCCTACGAGATGGATGGCGGCCCCAACACGGTCAATGTGTCGGACTACTCGGGCACGGAGGCCGACGGGTCGGTGCGCAAGTTCCCCCTGACGGCCACGTCGGGGGCCATCTTCCGCTTCTGCGTCGAGCTTGCCGGCGACGCCACCCGGGGGTTCAACGTGCTCGCGGGTGGCCAGGGCGGCGACCCGGGCGGTCCCCACTGGATGACCCAGATGTCGACCTGGCTGGCCCACGGGTCCTATGGGACGCTGCTGCTCCCCGCTGCGGTCGAGGCGGCGACCGTGCAGCGCCTGGACTTCCCTGCCGGGGGCGGCGCTCCGGGAGGGTTGCAATAGCGTCAGACTATCACTCGGAGAGGAACAATCGAATTGCCGACCCCGCGCTGGCGGCACATACTCCCCTCATCCCCGGCAGCGGTCGCGCCGGGGCCACGAAGCGCCAGAGAACCTGGAGGAGTAGCCATGTTGCCGAATAACGAGGGGAAGCACGTCCCGAACGTCACGTTCAAGACCCGCAAGGACGGGAAGTGGGTCGACGTCACCACGGCGGAGCTGTTCGCCGGCAAGAGCGTCGTCGTGTTCTCCCTGCCGGGCGCGTACACGCCGACCTGCTCGACCACCCACCTGCCGCGCTTCAACGAGCTGGCGGGCACCTTCAAGGCCCACGGCATCGACTCGGTGCTGTGCCTCTCGGTGAACGACGCCTTCGTCATGAATGAGTGGGGCAAGGACCAGGAGGCGGAGAACGTCACGCTCGTGCCCGACGGCAACGGGGAGTTCACCGCGGGAATGGGCATGCTGGTCGACAAGCGCCACCTGGGCTTCGGCATGCGCTCCTGGCGCTACTCCATGCTGGTGCGCGATGGCGTCGTCGAGAAGATGTTCATCGAGCCCGAGAAGGACGGCGACCCCTTCGAGGTCTCCGACGCCGACACCATGCTCCGCTACGTCGCGCCCGACGCGGTGGCCCCCCCGGCGATCACCATGTTCTCCAAGGCGGGCTGCCCCTACTGCGCCAGCGCCAAGTCCATGCTGCGGGAGGCGGGTCTGCACTACGAGGAGATTCAGCTCGGCAAGGGCATCACGTCGCGCACCCTGAACGCCGTGGCGGGCGCCGGGACCACCCCCCAGGTGTTCGTCGGCGGGCAGAGGATCGGCGGCTCCGAGGAGCTGGCTGCGTGGCTGGCCAAGAGGGCGAAGTAGGCTGCGGATTGTGGCGATGATGGAGATTCGGGGGCGCGCAGGAGGCTGCGTCTGCCCCCGACACTCCTGAGTCTACGGAGACTCGGATGAGTCTGCGCGCCGCGGACTCTCCGGTCCTCCACATTCACCCGTCACGAGTCAGGAGGCACCTTGCACCACCACACGGACGTCGCCGTCATCGGGGCCGGCACTGCCGGTCTCGCCGCCTACCGCGCCGCCAGGCAGCGGGGGGCCCGCGCGGTCATCATCGAGGGGGGCGTTGGAGGGACGACCTGCGCGCGGGTCGGCTGCATGCCGTCCAAGCTGCTGATCGCCGCCGCGGAGGCCGCCCACGCAATCTCTGCGGCGCCGGGCTTCGGCGTCCACGGGGGGCCGGTCCGGGTGGACGGCAAGGCCGTCATGAAGCGGGTCCGCGACGAGCGGGACCGGTTCGTCGGCTTCGTGCGCAGAGGCGTGGACCAGATCCCTGCCGAGGACAAGCTCTACGGGACCGCCCGCTTCGTGGACACCCACACCCTGGCGGTGGGGGAGGACGTGGTGAGTGCCAAGGCGGTGGTGATCGCCACGGGCTCCCGCGCCACCTGGCCACGGCACTTCGAGGCCGTGGGAGACCGCCTGATCATCAACGACGACGTCTTCTCGTGGCAGGACCTGCCCGAGTCCGTGGCGGTGTTCGGGCCCGGGGTCATCGGCCTGGAGCTGGGGCAGGCCCTGGCGCGCCTCGGGGTGCGGGTGCGGGTGTTCGGGCGCGGGGGGGCCGTCGGGCCGCTGACCGATCCGCTGGTGAGAGACCGCTTCCTGGCGGCGATCTCGGAGGAGCTCTACGTGGATCCCGACGCGCGGGTCCGGGACCTGAAGCGGGTCGGCGACGCGGTGAGCGTCACCTTCACGGACCTCGATGGAGCGGAGCGCACCGAGACCTACGACTGGCTGCTCGCGGCGACGGGCCGCACGCCGAACGTCGAGGGGCTGGGGCTGGAGGCCGCCGGGGTCGTCCTCGGCACCGCCGGTGTGCCGGTCTCGGACCCGCGCACCACCCAGTGTGGCGCTGCGCCGGTGTTCATCGCTGGCGACGCGGCCAACTACATCCCCCTTCTGCACGAGGCGGCCGATGAGGGGCGCATCGCCGGGGACAACGCCGCCCGGCTCGCGCTGGGGGAGACGATGGTGCACGGCGAGCGGCGCGCGCGGCTCGGGGTGGTGTTCACCGACCCCCAGATCGCCATGGCCGGCGCCAGCTTCCGCTCGCTGCGACCCGACTGCTACGTCATCGGCGAGGTCTCCTTCGACGACCAGGGCCGATCGCGGGTCATGCGCAAGAACAAGGGCCACCTGCGGGTCTACGGCGAGATCGCGACCGGGCGCTTCCTCGGTGCAGAGATGGCGGGGCCCGCGGCGGAGCACATCGGCCACCTGCTGGCGTGGTCGGTCCAGTCGGGTCTGACCGTGGACGAGATGCTCGCCCGCCCGTTCTACCACCCCGTCGTCGAGGAGGGCCTGCGCACGGCGCTGCGCGATCTGGCGGCGAAGCTGGCGGCGCACCCGAAGGACCGCGCCCCCTGCCCTGACTGCACGCCGGGCACCTGACAGCCCGCTGGACCCTCAGCGGGGGCGACCGGGGCGGCTGCGTGGGCTGGCTGCCAGGGGGTCCTCGGGCCAGTCGTGCTTCGGGTAGCGTCCACGCAGCTCCTTGCGCACCTCCGGCCACGTGCGCCTCCAGAAGCCCGGCAGGTCGCTGGTGACCTGGACCGGGCGCATCGCGGGGGACAGCAGGTGGAGGACGACGGGGACTCCGTCCCCCACGGTGGGGTGGCGCGCGCACCCGAACATCTCCTGCAGGCGGACGGCGAGGACCGGGGCGTCTCCGGCGCTCCAGTCCAGACGGACGCGGCTGCCGCTCGGCACCTCCAGGCGCTCGGGCGCGAGGGACTCGAGGGCTTGGCGCTGCTCCCACGTCAGGAGGGCCAGGAGCGCGGAGACCAGGTCCAGGGCGGCCAGCTCGGCGAAGCTGCGGCGGCCAGCGCAGAGAGACGGCAGGTGCTGGCGGACCAGGTCGTCCGGGGCGGGCAGGTCCAGGGCCGGGCGCCAGGTCCGGACGGCGGCGATGCGCGCGAGGAGCTGATCGGCGGAGGCCAGGGGGAGCGCACGCGCCAGGTCCCGAGAGGCGGCCTCGGACAGCAGCCGCTCCACCTCGGGGGCGTCTGTGCGGGAGATTGGGGTGGGGCGCTCCGCGAGCACCAGATCGTCGAAGCCGGTGACTCGCGCGGCGGCGACGGCCAGGCGGTCCTCGTCGAACGCCAGGCGTGTCTCCTCGAAGACCAGGTGGGGCAGCTCCTCCGAGAGCCAGCTCCGCTCCACGGCGCTCGCGAGGCGGACGGTCGCCTCGGCCCGCGTCCCGGTGGCGCTGCCCAGCGTCACGGCGATGAACAGCTCTGCGTCCCGGACGACGCTCGCCCGGTCGAGGGCGACGCCCTGGCCGCCCACCATGCGGGCCCGCTCCGACCGGGGGGCGCGGCGGCGGCACACCCGATCCGCCCAGCCGTCGAGCATCGCGCGGAGCAGGGGCTCGTCGCCAGGGGTCGTTGCGGGCTCGGGACCCAGAGCGCGAGCGAGCCCGGCGAGCTGGTCGCGCACCCGAGCCACGGAGCGGGCCGCACGCGCGTCCACGCCGAGTCGCGCTGCCACCGATGGGTCGAAGCGGGCGTCCTCCACCTGGCCGAGTGCGTCCAGGCGCAGGAGGAGATCGCTGGGCGCGGAGGTGTCGGGGGCGCGGCGCAGGAGGTCCGGCTCGGAGATGAGCGCCGCGAGGGCCGCGCCGTCCGACGCGCGACCGGCGGCGTGGGCCGAGATCAGGAGTCGCCCGATGCGGGGGTGGAGCGGCAGGCGCAGCAGCGTCGCCCCGAGTGGGGTGACGGAGGCGCCAGCGAGGGCGCCGAGCCGATGGAGCAGGCGGTCCGCCGCGGCGATGGCCTCGGCCGGCGGTGCCTCGAACCACCCGAAGGCCAGCGGGTCGCGCACTCCCCAAGCCCGCAGCTCCAAGACGGTCTGCGCCAGGTCCACGCGCCGGATCTCCGGCGTCGGGGCGGGCACCAGGGTCTGCTGCTCGCCCTCGGTCCACAGGCGGTGCGCCTCCCCGGGGCCGGTGCGTCCGGCCCGCCCTGCGCGCTGCGTCGCGGACACCGCAGAGATGCGCCCGAGGACGAGGCGGTCCACCCCGGTCGCAGGGTCGTGCCGCAGCGTGCGCTCCAGCCCCGTGTCGATGACCGTGGTCACGCCGTCCAGGGTGAGCGAGGTCTCGGCGATGTTGGTGGCGAAGACCGCCTTGCGACGGGAGGAGGGGGCCAGGGCACGGTCCTGCTCGTCGCCCGAGAGGCCCCCATGCAGGGGGAGGAGATCCATGGGCCCGATCCCCTCGCAGGCGCGGATGGCCCTCGCGATCTCCCCCGCGCCGGGGAGGAAGACCAGCACGTTCCCCTGGGCGCGCCGGACCGCGGATGCCACCCTCACGTCCATGGGCCGGGGGTCCGGGCGCGGATCGTAGTGGACGGAGACCGGGTGGGAGCGGCCCGGCACCCGCAGGAGCGCGCAGCGGTCCGGGCCGCCCAGAAATGCCTGGAACGGCTCGGCGTCCAGGGTGGCGGACATCACGACGAGGCGCAGGTCCGGTCGTGCCGCCTGAACCTCCCGGAGCAGCGCGAGCGCCAGGTCCGTGTGCAGGCTCCGCTCGTGCACCTCGTCGAGCACCACCGCGCCCACGCCCTCCAGGAGCGGATCCCGCTGGAGCCAGCGCAGCAGGACGCCCTCCGTCGCGAAGACCAGGCGAGTAGCAGGGCGGTAGCGCGCCTCGAACCGGATGTGCCACCCCACCTGCTCGCCGAGGGTCCAGCCCTGCTCTTCGGCGATGCGCCGGGCCGCCGCCCGCGCCGCCACCCGCCGCGGCTCCAACACCACGACGCGGCCGCCGCCAATGAGGAGCGGTGGCACGCGCGTCGTCTTGCCAGCCCCCGGGGGAGCCTCCAGCACGAGGGATGGGCGCCCGTGGAGCGCCTCGGCGATGGCCGGCAGCGCCGCGTCGATGGGCAGCGGGATCAGGGCGTGCATCGCGAAGGCTCGTGGGTGTCGCTCATGCTCCGGGGGCCTCGCCGTCCCGAATAAATGAGAATTGAGTATACTTGACCCCCCCCCCTCTACAGCTCGTAGCGGAAGAGGTTGCAGGGGAGGGGGCCGTTCCAGAGGGGGAGGCGGTTTGTCCAGCGGAGGCCGAAGTGGCGGGGGAACTCCTCGTTGCCGCTGAGGATCCAGGCCGTGTAGCCCTTGTAGCGCGCGAAGCCCGTGCCCAGGCGGCGGAAGAAGTCCTGCATGGGGCGGCCGGGGCGGCCCAGGCGCTCTCCGTAGGGCGGGTTCGTGACGATGAGGCCGGGTGCCTGCGGGAGCATCAGGTTGGCGCCGTCTCCTACCGAGAGCTCCACGTCGCCCTCCACGCCCGCGGCCCGCACGTTCCTGCGAGCGGCCTCCATGGCTTCGGGATCCCGGTCCACCCCCATGATCACGGCGGGGGCCGCGGGGAGGGCGGCGGCCCGTGCTTCATCGCACAGTTCGCGCCAGGCCGCCTTCTCCACGTCCCCGAAGGTCGGCCAGCGCAGGAAGCCGTGGGCCCGGTCCAGGCCCGGCGCCAGCCGCCGCGCGAGCAGCGCGGCCTCGATGGGGATGGTCGCGCCGCCACACAGTGGGTCTACCAGGGGCATGACGCGGTCCCAGCCGGTCGCGCGCACGATGGCGGCGGCGAGCGTCTCACGCAGCGGGGCCTCCACGCTCGCAGCGCGCCAGCCGCGCCTGTGGAGTCCGTCACCGCTCAGGTCCAAGGAGACCGACGCCAGGGTCCGGTCCAGGTGGACGACGATGCGCACGTCCGGCTCGTGCAGCTCCACGCTGGGGCGTCCGCCCGCCCGGTCACGCAGGCGGTCCACGATGGCGTCCTTCGACCGCTGGGCGATGAAGCCCGTGTGTCGCAGCGCCTCGTTGGTGCCGAGCGCCGTGATCGCCAGGGTGTGCCGGGGCGTCAGGTGCTGCTCCCAAGGCAGGGCGACGATGCCCGCGTACAGCGCCTCGGTGTCGGGGCAGGCGAAGGACCCGAGCGGCCAGAGGACCCGGTGGGCGGTCCGGAGCCACAGGCAGGCGCGCATCCCGTCCCTGGCCGTCCCCTCGAAGTGGACCCCGCCTCGCGCCTGCTTGACGCGCCGCAGTCCGGCCTCGCGGCACTCGTCCCGCAGCATGGGCTCGATGCCCTTCGGGCAGGTGGCGAAGTATCTGACGGTCATGGCGCAACTCCTCCGCGGCCGACGAGGGAGCGCCATGGTAGCAGAACCCCCGGGCGGGATCCTGCGCCGCACGCTACTGATCGCCGGTGCGTCCGGTAGACCCGCCCCCGAGCGACGCCAGCAGCCGAGCTCCCTTGCACGCCGCTCCGTGCTGGTCCAGTCTCGACGATCCGAGGAGGCAGCATGTGCGGACGCTTCACCCTGACCGCTACCCCAGAGATGGTCGCCGCGGAGCTGGGCCTCGCGGAGGTCCCTCTCCTGACGCCACGGTACAACATCGCCCCGACCCAGGGTGTCCCGCTCGTGCGGCTGGTCGGGGAGGCGCGCCGCCTCGATCTGCTCACCTGGGGCCTCGTGCCATCCTGGGCCAAGGACCGGAAGATCGCCGCGAGCCTGATCAACGCCCGCGCGGAGACCGCTCAGGAGAAGCCCGCCTTCCGGGCGGCCTTCAAGCGTCGCCGGGGCCTCGTCGTCGCGGACGGCTTCTTCGAGTGGCGCAAGGAGGGCGCCTCCAAACAGCCCGTGTGGTTCCACCTGGCGGACGACAGCGTATTGACCTTCGCCGGGCTGTGGGAGACCTGGACCAGCCCCGACGGCGCGGTCGTGGAGTCCTGCACCATCCTGACCACGGCGGCCAACGACCTGGTGCGCCCGGTCCACGACCGCATGCCCGTGATCCTGCCCCCTGAGCAGCGTGACGCATGGTTGGCGCCGGGGGAGCTCCCGCCAGGGGGCGCGGAGGCTCTGCTGGTGCCGCTGGACCCGAAGCTCATGGCGGCCCACGACGTGGACCCCCGGGTGGGCAACCCCCGCTTCGACGAGCCCTTGGCCGTGGCACCCAGGCCGCGGCAGGGCTCCCTGTTCTGACGGGGCGCGCGGAGGGGAGCACGCCGTCAGTACGCGAGCTGGTCCACGATGACGCCCTTGGTCCCCGCCTGCTCGAAGGTCGCGACGACCTCCGCCCGGTCGAAGGGGATCGCCCCGACCTGCAGGCCCTCGATGACCAGCAGCCGCCCCGGCTCCACGGACTTGTCACCCAGGCGCACCACGGTGCTGGTGCGCTTGACCGAGTCGTGCAGCACGAGGCTCGACACCACGAGCTTGGAGACGGTCAGCTCCTTGTTCGCCTGGTACCAGAGACGTCGCGTGGTCTGGCCCTCTGGGAAGAGGGTGCAGACGTCGCACCCCGGAGACCCCGGCTGCGGGTGGACCAGCACCGCCCGCGGAGCGCGGAAGGCCGCGACCTCGGCGCACGTGGCCTCCTCGCCATCCGCCGCCGCCAGCCGGTACCCCTCGCCGCACGCAGGGGCGTCGATCACTGCCACCTGAACCGTGACCGTGGCCACCTCGTCGGGCGTCACGGTCGCCAGCTCCTCGGCGACCGCACTACGCGGCGGGGCCTTGGGTACGGACGGCGGGAGATCGGCTCCCCCTGGTCCCACCATCCGGACCGAGGTCTTGCAGCCGCTGAGGGTGCCGGGGCAGAAGTCGGCGGTGAGCCCGGTGGGCTTGCCGCTCTCGTAGAGCACCCCGATCACCTCTTCGCGCGTGATGCCGGAGCGGGCCGCGAGGACGGCCGCAGCGGCCCCCGAGACGGCGGCGGCCGCCATGGACGACCCCGTCAGCGCCGGAGACGTCCCTCCTCCGAGCTGGGTTGGGCTCACGGTCACCTGGAGGCCGTTGGCCGCGAGGCGGGGGATGCCCTCGGCCCTGACGTTGGTCAGCGGGTGGCCGTCGTCGTCCACGCCTGCGACCGCGTAGAGCAGTGGAGGGCAGGCACCCTGCGCTCCCGGAGCGCAGCCCGTTGACTTCTGGGTCGCCTCCCAGCGGGCCGGGAACATGGGCCCCGCAGACTCAGCGGCGCCACCCGAGCGGTTCCCTGCGGCGGCCACGATCAGGGCGCCGTTCCGCTCGGCGAAGCGCAGCGCGGTGAGGACGGCCGCCATGCCCGCGGAGGTCGCCTCGTCGGACACCATGGCGGGGTCCCAGCCGATGGACAGGTTCACCACCAGCCGCGCCTCGGGGCTCGTCTTGCGGAAGGCGGCCCAGTCGAGCACACCTTGGACGACCGCGCGAGCGACGCTGGACAGCGTGCCCACGTTGCCGCCCCCGGCCTCCTCCCGCACCTCGCCGCCCTCGATCACGGAGTCGAGGGCGAGCTGAGGCGACAGCCTCACCGGGCAGCCCTGGTCGCCCACCGGCAGCTTCGGGCACACCATCTGGTGGATGGCGAGCCCCACCGTCGTACCGTGGTGGCTCCGGCCCACCGTGAGCGATCCCACCGGCTGCGCCGCGTTGCGGGGTGCGCTGTCCACCACCGCGACCACCACCGGGCTCGCCTGCGCCCCCTCCAGAGTGACCCCCCGGTTCTGGTGGAGGCTCACGAGGCGGAGCTGCTCCTTGGCCGCATCGAGCCCCAACCCCGTGATCACTGGCGGGTCCGGTGCGGCCTGCGCCTCCGGCGGCAGCATCGCCGCGACCTCCTTGGCGTCCACCCCCTTGCCCGCCCACTCGTAGGCGCAGAAGCGGCGCCCTCCCTCCGGCGGGGTGAGGCCCAGGTCGGCGGGCACGGCGGGCATCAGCTCGCTCACCTTCCAAGATCCCTTCGTGGGCTGCGGGCACGCCGGTGGCCCTCCCTCCACGGGCAGGTTCGCCACCCAGCGGCGCACCGGCAGCTCGTCCGGGGCGGAACCGACGCGCTCCTTGGTGGTGGGGGGAGCCTTCGACGTGCCCGCGTCCGTCCCCTTGACCGGCGGCTGCGGCTGGGCCGGGTCCGGGCGGTCGCAGCCTCGGCAGGACCCGAGCAGCGCGGTCAGCGCCAGCGCTCCGAGCAGGGCGGCGCGGCTGGAGAGGTCTGGTCTGAACATTCGTGACTCCTTGTGCCGTCAGGGCATGAGGGCGCGGAAGCTCGCGCCGTCGCAGTGGGGTGCAGCGGTTCGCAGCGCCGCCTGCGCCTCGGCGAGGCGGTCCGGGGCGCTGCCGGGCGTGAGGGGGTGCTCATACAGGCTCGCCGTCAGCAGCGCGCCGCACGCGTCGTCGACGGGGCGAGTGGCGGCGATCACGGCCCCCGCGCCTGCGGCGACGAAGGCCTGCGCGAGGCCCAGGCTCTGGATGCGGCCAGCAGCGTCGTCCCGGCCGCTCCGACACGCGGCGAGCACCACGACCTGCGGCACCGCGGGGAGGGCGAGCACGTCGCCGACGGTCAGGCGATCCTCGCCGGCCAGGACCAGCGCGCTGCCGAAGCCGTCCCGGCCCTCCGCCTCCGCGTGGCCGGCGTAGTGGAGCAGCGCCGCCCCGGGGAGCCCCTCCACCATCGCGCCCCGCGTCGCGGCGCTCCCCGCCAGCACGCGGACCGGGCCCAGCGCGCGGAGCGCGGTCGCGACGGTGTCGCCCTCCTTGCGGGCGCTCCGCAGGTTGCCGCTCGGGTCCGCCACGACCAGGGCCCCGAAGCCCCCTCGCGTGGCAGGGGCGCCCGTGTCGACCGCGTAGGCGACGGGGACGTGCTCGCCGAGGACGCCTCCGTCCCACGGCAGCGCGTGGAAGTCCACCTCGCGCAGCGGGCCTGCGGCGATGATGCGGAGCCGTCGCGCGCCGGCGATCTGGGCCCGAAGCGGCTCGAGGAGCTTGCGGGACAGGGCCACCGGCCCATCGCCCGGCATCACGCTCAGGCGCACCGCCTTCGTCTCGGCGCCGGCGGCGAGACCCACGAGGCCATCGCCCGCAGGGTGGAACACCAGGAGCACTTCTCCCTCCGCCGGCGGCCTCTCCTCGCGCGCCCTCACCCCAGCGGTCGCGAAGGCGCGATCCAGGGTGCTCCGCGCCTCGGCCTCCAGCGTGGCCTCCCGGGCCCGCAGGCTGACCAGCTCCTCCTGGGTGGCCTCGCGGGCGCTCCGCCGCAGGGCGTCCAGCTCGGCGCGGGCTCGCCGGTAGACATCCAGGTCGCGCTCGAAGGCCGCCCGCCCTGCGGCCCCCAGGTGCGTGAGGCGGTCGATGCGCTGCACCGCCGCCACCAGCCGGGAGGCCGAGCGTCGCGCAGCGCGAAGGGCCTGTTCCGGCTGCTCCAGCTCCACGAGCAGGTCCACGAGCAGCCTGGCCCCAAGGTCGTGCCCGCCGAGGAAGGTGGTGCGGCCCTCCCCGAGGGGCACGAGGAGCGCCAGCTCGTCCAGGAGCCCCTCGGCGCGTTCGTAGGCGGCCGCGGCCTCCACCGCTCGGCCGAGGGCCTGAAGCGAGCGTCCTCGCCCAAGCTCCGCCCGCCACCGCCCGTTGGAGGAGCCGCCGGCCCGCCCCGCGAGGGCCTCGAAGTGGCCGAGCGCCTCCTCGGCCCGCCCCGAGCGGAGCGCCACCCGCCCATCGACGTCCAGCATCCACTCGGCCACGTAGTCGTCGGGCGCCGGCTGTGTGGACCGCGCTCTCGCAGCAAGCGCCGCAGCCCCGACCACGTCGCCGCGCTGAAGTGCCGCGAGCGCCTGGTTGAGCAGCACGTTGGCGAGCAACCCCGCGTCGCCGCAGGCAGCCGCGAGCCGCGCCGCCTCCCGCAGCGGCGGCAGCGGGTCCGCACCCCGTCCCTCGGCCTCCGCCTGGAGCAGCCGTAGCCACCCGATGTTGTTCAGGGCCATGGCGCGATCCCGGTCGGGCCGGTCGCCCGTCGCGAGGGTGTCGAGGAGCGCCGCGGCCTCGGAGGGGCGGCCCAGCACCTGGAGCGCCTCCGCCATCGCCTCCCGGGCGTGGCCCCTCAAGGTCGCAAGGCCGAGGCGACCCGCCCGCAGGTCGGCCTCGCGCAGGCGGTCCAGGGCGCCGCGCAGATCGCCAAGCTCCAGCAGCAGCCGGCCCTCGTAGTACGGGACGCGCGCGATCCCCTCGTGGTACGGCCCAGCCGCCTGGGCCGCCGCAGCGATGACCTCCCGGGCCTCGGCGCTGCGACGCACGCGGTAGGTGAGGGTGTGGGCCAGGGCGAGGGAGTCGTTGACGAACCCGGCGACGCTTCCGGCCTCCTTGCGCATGGCGAGGGCGGCCCGGAAGGCCCCGATCCCCTCCTCGGTCTCCCCCTCGTCGAGCAGCAGGCGCGCCCTCAGGCCCGCCACCTCCGCCGCGCACGCGTCCGAGCCCATCGGCCCGTCGAGCCCCGCCAAGGCCTCCTCCGTGCGTCCCTCGCCTCGGAGCGCGCGCGCCGTGTCCGCGGCGGGGCACGGCGCTACCGGACCAAGCGCCACGATCGCCTGCCGGGGGCGAGGACCCGCGGCGGTCACGGTCAGCCTCGAGGCGCCGCCGGACACCGCGAAGCAGCAGCTCGCGCCGCAAGCCACCCGAGCGCCCCCCTCGACCTGGACCTCCTCCCCGGCGGGGACGTCTGCCCACAGGCAGAGCCGCCCTCCCGACGACGGGAGCAGGCACTCGCCCGATCGTCGCACGTCGGCGCACCCGGACACCTCGATCCGGAGGGGCGCGGGGGGCTCGGCCGGAGTCGACCGGCAGGCTGCCAAGCCCAACACCAGCAAGAGGACAGGTCGCGTCATCGTCCCATCAGGATCCGCTGCCTGAACACCTGGACGTCGCCCGGGTCCGAGAGCAGCCGCTGGCCAGCGGCAGGGTCGGTGGGGAGAACACCGGGTCGCCCCACGAGCACCACCAGCTCCCACGCGCCGGGCGGGAGCCCGAGCACCTCCCCCGCGGTCCCCTCCAGCGTGACGACTCCGGTAGCCCCGACGGTCGGCTGCGCCACCGCGCGAGGCCCCCCGTCCCCGAGGGCGAACGCTACAGCGCCCACGGGCCCGTCCACCGCCGTCGCGGGACGCACGGTCACGTGCACGAGGGAGTCGGGCACCAGCTCCAGAGCCCCGCTCGCTGCGGCGACGTCTCGGGCGGCGACCTCGCCGCCTCGCACCTCGATCCCGTAGGAGGGCAGGGGGGGCAGCGTCGCCGGTGACAGCACGAGCCACGCGACGGCGGCGGCCAGGGCTGCCACCCCGGTCCACGCGGCCCGGCGGCGCCCGAGCGGCCACGGCGCGACCTGCCGGACCCGGTGCTCCCTCCAAGGCATGAGGACCCGCAGCGCCCCTCGCCGCGGGGTCTCACGCCAGCTCGCCATGACCGCCGCCTGGAAGTCCAGCCCCAAAGGCCGGAATGCCTCATGGGCCTCCGCGATGGCGGGGTCGGCTTGCGCCAGCTCTCGCAGCGCCGCGTCCTCCTCGGCGCTGAGGGTGCCTGCCGCGAGGCGCTCCCAGCGCGGGTCGTCCTCATCGCCCTCCTGGCGCGCGCCTCGCACGGCGGACCCGAGCGCACGCAGGTACTGCTCGTCGGTCATCTCGCTCATGGCGTCGCTCCTGGCACCCTCGCCCTCTGGTTCTCGCCGGTCTTGGGCATCGTGCTCACCACCGCGGCCACCCTCTGCTTCAGCCGCCGCCGCGCCTGGTAGAGCGCGTCCTGGCTGAGCCCGAGCCTCGCCTGCACCTCGTCGTCCGAGAGCTCCTCCACGTACAGGAGCCGAAAGAGCTGCCGATCCCGCTCGTTGAGCTGGGCCTCCAGGCGCTCCGCGAGCAGCGCCAGCAGGTTGTGGGACACCACCCGCCGCTCCTGCGTCGGGTGCTCCGGCTCCGTCTCCAGCTCCACGTCGTCGGTCGGGCTGTCGGTGAACGGGCTCCTGCGCCGGCTCCGCAGCGTGTCCAGGACGAAGCGCTCCGCCAGCAGCCCGAACCAGGCGCCAGGCGTCCCGCGCTCCGGCCGCCAGGCCAGCAGGCGCTTCCCACCATCCGAGAAGAGCAGCGCGAAGACGTCCTGGGTGAGGTCCTCCACCTCCTGGCGCACGACCCGCCCCCCCATGGCGCGGCGACACCGGAGCAGGATGGACGCCACCCGCGCGTGCAGGACCGGGGTCAGCGCCTCGACGACGCGCGCCATGGCCCGCTCCTCCCGCTCCAACACGGCTCTCGAGAACAGCGCGGGCGTGAGGGCTTCGGTCATGGGGCAGTTCGCTCCGTCGAGCGCGCGACTGTACTTCAAGCCCCAACTGCCAGCAAGAACGTGCATTTCGGGCCCTCATCGCCGTTGCTCGGCCAGGGCTGGCAGATCCAGCGTGATCCGCGTGCCGGCTCCCTCGCGTGTCCAGAGCGCCACCGCGCCGCCAGCGTCCTCGACCATCTTGCGCACCAGGGGCAGCCCCAGGCCCGTCCCCCGGCCGTCTCGCTTGGTCGTGAAGTAGACGTCGAAGGCGCGCGCGGCGACCTCGTTGCACATGCCAGGGCCGTTGTCCTCGACCGTGCAGGTCACCCGGCCGTCCCGCGCCGCCGCCGCGACTCGAACCATGGGGCTCTGGGATCGGGACTCCTCATGGGCGTCGAGGGCGTTGAGCAGCAGGTTCATCAGGACCTGCTCCACGTGCATCCGGGGCATCGCCACTCGCAGTGGGCCCTCCACCTCCACCCGCACCTGTGCGTGTCTGCGCCGCCCCGTCATCTGGAGCGCCTTCACGGTCGCCTCCGCGGCCTCAGCCAGATCCGTCACCCCGGTGCTCGTGGCGGGAGACCCCAGCCGCAGCAGGTTGCGCCCGTGCGCGACCACGTGGCGGCAGGCGTAGTCCAGGGCCTCCAGGTCCTGCGGGTCGGCGGGCCGCCCGCCGGCAGCCGCCTCCCGCGTCATCTCGATGGCGTTGAGCAGCACGCAGGCCACGTTGTTCAGCTCGTGCCCCACGTCCGCCGCGAGCGCCCCCAGCGTGGCCAGCCTCTCCACGCCCGCCAGGGTCCCGCCGGCCTCAGCCCAGCGCACGTCGCGCCGGGACCGCTCCTGTACCACGCTCGCGCGGCGGCTCCGCCGGATCCGCCTCGCGCGGACGCGGCTGCACAGCGTCTGGTTCCTCCTCCGGTCGACCACAGCGATCAGGTCCAGCGTCATCGGTCGTTCTCCCTCTGTTCGTCTCTTCGCGGGGTGTCGGGGGTCATGGCGTCGGGTCGCCACCACTCTCCCCACCCGCTCCCTTCGAGGCGGGCCCCGCGGATCTGACAGGGGCGGCGACGATTCCTCTCAAGTTCTTCCAAGCTGTTGATATCAAATGTGACTGTCGCTGCCTGCGCGCCGCGTCGCCCGCCCGGTTGCCGTCTCTCGCGACTCGACCCGCGTTCGGCGTTGAATCCAGCACGAGCCTGCTCTACCTTCCACTGGTCCCCACCACCGGAGAACCGCCGCCCGATGACGTCGCGCCTCGCTCTGCTGCTGGTCCTGGCCGCCTGCGCCCCCGAGGCCAGCGTCCCCCTCGGCGGCGGGGCGCAGGACGTCGTGACCGGCATCCAGGTCACGCCCGCGCCGCCGCGCCTCGCGCGCCTGAGCCGCGTCCAGGTGACCAACGCCGTCCGCGACACCCTGGGCCCCGAGCTGGTCGTCCCGGCGGGCCTGGAGCCGGACACGCCCTCGGGCGGCCTGGTCGCCGTCGGCGCCACGGTGGCCACCCTCTCCAAGCGTGGCGTGGAGCAGAGCTTCGACGCCGCCTTGTCGCTGGCCTCCCAGGCGGTCGCCAACGTCGCGGTGCGAGCGCGCGTGCGGACGTGTGACCCCGCGACGGACGGCTGCATCGCATCGATCGTCAAGGCGTGGGGTCTGCGCCTGTGGCGGCGCCCTCTCTCAGACGAGGAGGTCGCGACGCTGGCGACCATCGGCGAGCAGGCCCAGTCCGCCCTCGGCGGCGACGGGGGAGTAGAGCTGGTGCTCGCGACCCTGCTCGCGTCCCCCCACTTCCTGTACCGCGTGGAGCTGGGCGAGCCCTCCCCCGATGGTGGGCCTCCCCGCTACACCGGCTACGAGATGGCGGCGCGCCTCGCCCTGCTGCTCTGGAACACGGTCCCCGACGACGCGCTCCTGGAGGCGGCGGCGCGCGGTGACCTCACCGACGCGCTGCCGTCCGTCGTCGAGGGAATGCTGAAGGACCCCCGCACGCGCCAGGGGGTGCGGGCCTTCTTCGCCGACTGGCTCGGCCTCGCGGAGCTCGACCAGCTCGGCAAGGACCCGACCGTCTTCGAGCAGTTCTCGGCGGACCTCGGGCCGGCCGCCCGGGAAGAGACCCTGCGCCTGGTCGAGCGCGTGATCTTCGACCGCCGCACGGACGTGCGGGAGCTGTTCACGACCCGCGAGACCTATGTCACGCCCCGCCTCGCCGCCATCTACGATGTCCCCGCGCCGGACCCGGACGGCTTCGGCCTCGTGGAGCTCCCGAGCGAGGGGGCCCGCGCCGGCATCCTCGGGCACGTCTCGTTCCTGGCGCCCCACGCGCACCCGACCTCGTCGTCGGCCACCAAGCGGGGGGTCGCGCTGCGCCAGCGGATCCTCTGCCAGACCATGCCGTCGCCGCCGTCCGAGCTGAACACGGCCATCCCCGAGCCCTCGCCCGACGCGCTGACCCTGCGGGACCGCCTGGAGGCGCACCGCCTGGACCCGGCCTGCGCGTCCTGCCACGACATGATGGACCCCCCGGGCTACGGCTTCGAGGTGTTCGACGGGCTCGGCCGCTTCCGCCTTCTGGACAACGGTGCCCCCATCGACCCGAGCGGCGAGCTGGACGGCGTCCCGTTCGACGGTGCCCGCACCCTCGTCGAGGCGGTCGCCGCCCACCCGGACCTCATGCCCTGCATCGCGCGCACGGCCTGGCGCTACGCGGTCAATCGGGAGGAGACCCCGGGCGAGCGCGCCCAGCTCGACGCCATCGCCACGTCCTTCGCCGCCGAGGGTCGCTTCGAGCGCCTGCTCTTCGACATCGCGACCAGCCCGGCCTTCCGGCGCGTCGGGGAGGCGCCATGAACCGGCGCACGCTGCTCAGGGGGATTCTGGGGGGCGCGGCCGTCACTGTGGGCCTGCCGTGGCTGGAGCTCTTCGAGCGGGCCGCACGCGCCGCCTCCCCGGGCGGCTTCCCCCGCCGCTTCGGCCTGTTCTTCTGGGGCAACGGCATCCTCCCGAGCCGCTGGGTCCCGACTGCGCAGGGCACCGCCTGGGAGCTCTCCGAGCAGCTCGCCCCCCTCGCGCCCTTCAAGGACGCGGTCACGGTCGTCTCAGGCATGCGCGTGGGCGTCCCCAACGTGGAGCCCCACTTCGCCACCGCGGCGGGCTTCCTGTCCGGGCGACCCATCATCAAGAACGGCGGCGACTACACCTTCTCGGGTCCCAGCATCGATCAGATCATCGCGGGCGTCATCGGCCAGGAGACCCGCTTCGCCTCGCTGGAGCTGGGCACCAAGTCCAGCGACGGCATGAGTCACAACGGCCCCAACAGCCGAAACCCGGCGGAGACCTCGCCCATCGCCTTCTTCGAGCGGGTCTTCGGCGGCAGCTTCACCCTCCCCGGCGACGAGCCCAAGGTGGACCCGCGCCTCGCCCTGAAGCGCAGCGTCCTCGACGCGGTGGGCGACGACCTCCTGCGGCTGCAGGGGACGCTGGGCGCGGAGGACAAGCAGCGCCTGGAGGCCCACCTGGACGGCGTGCGCACCCTGGAGAAGCGCCTCGCCAAGCTGGAGGAGGACCCGCCGAACCTCGCCGCGTGCGCCTTGCCGACCGTGCCGGTGAGCGAGTACCCCGACATCGACGGGCGCCCCCAGCTCGCGGAGAAGAACGCCATCATGAGCGAGATCGCCGCCATGGCCCTCGCCTGCGACCAGACCCGGGTGTTCAGCAACTGGTTCACGCACCCGGTCAACAACCTGCTCTTCCAGGGCGCCACGGCGGGTCACCACCAGCTCACCCACGACGAGCCGGGGGAGCAGCCCGAGGTCCACAAGATCACGCTCCAGTGCATGGAGGCCTTTGCCGCCCAGGTCGCGGCTCTCGCCAAGGTGAAAGAGGGAGACGGCACCCTGCTCGACCACTGCGTCCTGCTCGGCACCTCGGACGTCAGCCTGGGCAAGACCCACTCGCCGGAGGACTTCCCCATCGTGCTCGCGGGCTCGGCGGGCGGGCGCCTGCGGACCGGCGTGCACTATCGCTCCGCGTCCAGCGAGAACGCGAGCAAGGTGCTGCTCACCCTCTGCCGCGCCCTCGGGTTGGACCTCGCCGAGATCGGTGACGCCGAGGGCCACACCAAGGACGGGCTGGGGGTGATCGAGGCATGACCGTGAGATTCGCCTGGATCCTGCTTCTCGCGGGCTGCCTGACCGACCCTGGGGAGCCCTCGGCGGTTGCCGAGGCGCCGAACCTCGGTACGGTCTCCGCGGCGGGGTGGCCCCCACCGGGGGGGGCCTTGGCGGAAGGGGACGCCGCCTCGCCGGCTCCCGTCGCCGCCGTCCGGGTCGCCGCCATCGACACCATGGGCTTCACGCGTGAGGCGTCCCCAGGGGTCGCGCGGGGCTTCGACCTGGACGGCAAGGTCAGCGCCAAGGGCGACGAGAGCACGTGTGGGCACGGGGATCTCATGTCCCCGGACGGGCTTGCGGGCGTCGACAACCAGCTCGCGCTCCTGGTGCCGCTCTTCGATCTCGTGGGCATCGGTGCGGTGGAGGGGCTCATCCAGGGGGCCATCGAGGACGGTGGTCTGCTCCTGATGATCCAGCTCGAGGGGCTGGACGACATCACGGAGGACGACTCGGTGACCGCGACCTTGCGGGTGGGGCAGGGCAAGCCGCTCCTCGGCACGGACGGGCTCCTGCTCGCCAGCCAGACCTTCCGCCCGAACCCGGCCTATCCCGACAGCCCGCTCCCCGGCGCGCACGTCACCGGGGGTGTGCTGCACGCCGGCCCCTTCGAGACCCGCCTTCCCATCGTGGTCTTCGGGGTGCACTACGAGCTGACGGTGCGCAACGCCGTCCTGCGGGCCCGGGTCACCTGGGACGGCGGCCTGGAGGACGGCCTCCTCGGCGGCGGCGTCCCCATCGCGGACCTCATGGCCATCGCGACGGTGGCGGACTCGGCGGACTTCGGCGTGCTCGCTGCCGTCGAGATGCTGCTCAACGGCGCAGGGGACCTGGTGCGGGGAGCCGACGGGGAGTGCGCCGAGCTGTCGGCGGCCCTCACCTTCAGCGCCGTGGGGGCCTTCCTGCAGGAGTGACCCAGCCACCGCTGTTACCGTGTCGGAGCGGTTCGGCTTGCTTGCTGGCACGCGCTCTGCAACCTACACCCGGGAGGCGGGGTCACTTGCCCCCCCGCCGGGAGCTCCGCGATGCTTACGACATGGAGACACTTCGGGCTCACGTTCCTCAAGAGCTTGATGATCCTCGCGCTTGGCTGCTGGTGGATGCTGCTCGGCCTGTTCGCCCCCTGAGCCGAGCGCCGCTCCACCCCCGCTCTCCTGCCCGGGTCACCGCGGACCCACCTGGGTCAGCGCGCGCCCGGCGCCCCAAACTCCGCGACACGCCAAGGATTTGCATGGTAGCGGCGCCGTGATATGGTGGACCACGCCATGCTCGGAGCCCGCCCCATGCGATCACGTCCCTTCCTTCAGCTCGCCCTCCATCTGACCCTGCTGGGTCTGGTGGCCTGTCCCGCGGACGATGCGACACCGGGGGTCACCTTTGACCCAGGGGGTGGGGGCTACGTCCCGGCCGACGTCGTCGGCGTCGACACGCTGGATGCGGGGGGAGACACTGCGCCCGACGCGGCACCCGACGCGGGCGCGGCGGACACCGATGCGGGTCCCGGGGACGGCGGCTCGGACGCCACGGACGCACTCGATGCCAACGACGGGGCCACCTGTGGGGTGGACGCCGACTGCGACCACGTCGTGGTTGGGACCTGTGAGGCCGCGCGGTGCCTGAACGGCGCCTGCGTGGCCGGTCCGGCCGATGACGGCGATCTCTGCGACGACGGCGACCCGTGCACGGTCGGCGACCAGTGTGCCGCAGGGGCATGTGGCGGCGCGCCCCTCGACTGTGACGACGGCAACCCCTGTACGGCGGACCTCTGTGACGGGGGGAAGTGCGCGACCGTCGACAACAGCGACCCCTGCGATGACGGCAACCCCTGCACGACGGTGGACACCTGCGACGGCGGCGCCTGCGTCGGCGTGGGCAACGGCTGTGTCTGCGCGGTGGACGCGGACTGTGCGGCCTACGAGGACACGGACCCCTGCACCGGCGCCCTCGTGTGCGTGGATGGTCTGTGCGAGCCGGACGCGGCGACCATCCCGGACTGCGCGGGCGAGGTCGGGCCGTGCGGCGTCGGCTCCTGCGCGCCGGGCATCGGGTGCGTAGCGGACGTGCTCCCCGACGGCGCCGCGTGCGATGACGGGAACACCTGCACCCAGGGGGAGACGTGCCTGGGCGGCGCGTGCGTCCCCGCCACGACCATCCCCTGCGACGGCGGCGACCCCTGCACGGGCGACGTGTGTACGCCCGCCGGGCTCTGCACGCACCCGCCCGTGGAGGGCCCCTGCGATGACGGCGACCTGTGCACGGAGGACGACGCCTGCGCAGGCGGCGCCTGCAAGCCCGGTCCCAAGAAGGACTGCGACGACGGGACGGTCTGCACGGACGACGGCTGCGCCATCGGCAAGTGCGTCCACGTGCCCACCTGGGCGCAGCCCTGCGATGACGGCGACGCCTGCACCACCGGCGACACCTGCAAGGACGGCGTCTGCCTGCCCGCTGGCGCCACGCCCTGCGACGACGCCAACCCCTGCACCGCCGACTCCTGCGACCCCATGACCGGGTGCGTCCATACGCCCGCGGGCGGGGCGTGCGACGACGGGGATCCGTGCACCCTCGACGAGGCCTGCTCCGGCGGCGCCTGCGTGCCGGCGACCGTCACGAGCTGCGACGACGGGGAGCCGTGCACCCTCGACACGTGCCTCCCGGACGGGGGCTGCAAGTTCACCGCAGGCACGGGCACGCCCTGCGACGACGGCGACCCTTGCACCGGCGGAGACGCCTGCACAGACGGGGCTTGCTCGCCCGGCCCCTTCGATCTGTGCGGCGACTGCGCCGGTCAGGCCGATCTCGCCCCCTGTGACGACGGGGACGACGCCACGGGTCCCGACGTCTGCCTGAGCGGCGCGTGCGTCGGGTTCACACGGACGCTGTGGACCCCCGTGACCACCCCCAAGACGGCGGCGACGGCGCTGGTCGACGTCACCGCGTCGCAGGGGCTGCCTGTGGCGGCGGGCTGGCGGGTGGACGGCTTCGGGACGACCACCTCGTTCGTGGTGGCTCTGTCAGCCGACAAGGCTCCCTCCGTCATGACCGGCAGCGAGCGGACGGACTCGGTGTACCGGGCGATCCGCCACCGCGCCGTGGTCGGCACGGCGGGGCGCGTCGGCTTCCAGACCGGGACCACCTGGGACGGGGCGCCCGGCCTGTGGGCCGCCCTCAAGACCGTCCCTGGCATGGGCGACCTGACCGACGTGTGGGGCACCACCCTGGCGGCCCCCCCGGGGCTCGCCACCCCCACGGAGCAGTGGCTCGTCGGGGGCCTCAACATCAACGGTACGTCCCCCTTCCTGGCGCGCTGCGCCCGGGAGGCCAACCCCGCGGGCGGCTTCAAGTGGTACTGCGAGGACCTGTCTGCGCTCCCCGTCGCGGGCGTGGGGCCAGCCGGCCTCTGGGGCCTGCCGGCGCCCTGCGAGGGCTGCACCCCGGCGACGGTGGTCAAGCACGTCCTGGTCGGCAACAAGCTCCCCGGCGACTCGGACAACCTGATCTTCGAGTCCGCGGGGCTCATGCCGCAGTGGGCGCTCGCGAGCACGCTGGATTCCACCCCCGGTGACAAGCTCCTGGCGGTCGATGGCGCGGACCTCGACAGCGTGTGGGCGGTGGGTACCCAGGGGCTCTGGGCGCGTCGAGACGCCGCCGGGTGGGAGTCTGGTCCGCAGCTCGGTGGATTCGCGGTCGCATACGATCTCGAGTCGGTCCACGTGGCGCATGGGCGCGCGTGGGTCGTCGGCACGCGCCACACCTACATGGGCTCGCTGGACCGCGCGGAGCTGGTGCTGATGGCCGCGCCTGCGAGTGGTGGCGCCCTCAGCCCGGACCACCTGGCGGTGCTGTCCACCCACGAGTGTCCCCCCTGCCAGGTGGGCGAGGACGTCCACGGCAACAACGCCTTGACGGGGGTGTGGGTCCACGACGGGACCTTGTGGGTGGTCGGCCGCGAGTGGTCGGACGGAGCCCAGCACGCCGTCGTGTACCGCGCCCCTGTCCCTTGATGGAGGGCAGCCCGTGCGCATCCTCCTGACCAACTGCCCGCCCGACGCCGCCGAGCGCATCGCGTCGGACCTCGTGGACCGGCGCCTCGCGGCGTGCGTCAACGCGCTGGCGATCTCCAGCACCTACCGCTGGGAGGGCGCCATCTGCCGCGACCCGGAGGTCACCCTGCTCATCAAGGTGGCGGAGGAGGCGGTCGCCGCGGCCAAGGCCCGCATCGTGGACCTCCACCCCTACGATCTGCCCGAGATCCTGGTCCTGCCCGTCGACGTGGGCGCGTCGCTGGCCCCCTACGTCGGGTGGGTGCGCGGCGAGGCCCGCGGCGGCGAGCGCCCGGACCGCCAGCGCCTCGCCGACGCCCGCGCCCGCGCCGTGGGCTTCCTGGCCGCGCACCTGCGCCCCGACGGCTCCTTCGGACCCGACGCACCCGACCTCGGTGCCCACTACCGCGCCCCCGCGGCCCTCGCCGCCGCTGGCTGGGCGGAGGGGGCGCAGCGGGTCCTCGATCACGTCGCCCGCACCTGGCTCGGCAGCGAGGGGTGCCTGCGGGCGGCCGCCGGGTACGACGAGCTGTGGGCGCTGTCCAACGCCTGGTTCGCCCTCGCCGCCCAGCGGGTGGGCCGCTACGAGCTGGTGGGCCCCGTCCTGCGATCCCTGCTGCGCGCGTCGGACGGCGGCGGCTTCTGCGTGGACGAGGGGGGCGTCGCGGTCACGGATCTCCGCGCCACGGTGAGCGTCGGCCTGACACTCCTCGCCGCGGGACGCACGGAGCGGGCACTGGCCGCGGGCACATGGGTGGCGGACCTGGTCACCGCACAGGATGCCGACGGGGAGCTCTACCTGCGGAGGCGCGGCGAGGTCATCATCCGGGACTTCGAGCCGGGCAGCAGCTTCCTGCACGTGGCGCGGGTGGGCCAGCCCCGGCAGCCATGGCTGGTGGTCGGCCACGCCATCGGGTTCCTGGTGCAGCTCGCCCGCGCGACGGGGGACCGGGGGCTCCTCGAGCCCGCGGGGCGGCTCATGTCGCTGGTGCGCTCGGAGCAGTCCCTGCTGCGTGACCCGACCGCCTGCAAGGTGGCGTGGGGCGCGGCGCTGTGGGCCCAGGACACCGGCGACGCGGCGGCCCTCGCCATGGCGGGCCGCATGGCCGCGTGGCTCGTCGAGGCCCAGGCTCCCGACGGCGGGTGGGCCCCAGGCGCGCGCCTCTCCGACCGCCTCAGCCGCACCGCGGACGCCGCCACCTGGCTCGGCGAGCTGGCGGGCTGCGCGGGGGACTGACGGCGCGTGGGGGCGCAGCCGCGCGGGCCCGCTGGTGGAGGGGTGCTGGGTGGGGTGTCGCGCTTCGACCGGCTGGTGCTCGCCGCCACGACGGCGGTGGCCCTGATCGCGGCGGCCGCGATCCTCCTCCCGGCGCGCCTCCCCTTCCAGGACCTGCTGGTCCGCGCGGCCCTGAGCGGCGCGGTCGGTGACGCGCTGGGTGGGCGCGACCCCGTGCTCGTCGCCACCCCCTGGCCCGTCCACGGCTGGCTGTACGAGCTGCTGGCGTGGATGCTCTCGATGCTCATGGGCGCGGAGCTGGCGACCCGGGCCCTCCTCGCCGCGGCGCTGGTCGCCATGCCGGCCAGCGTGGCCAGGTTGCTCCACGCGGCGGGGCTCCCGGTGGCCGGCGCCGCCTTCTGCGCGCCGCTTTTGCTGACTCCGGCGGTGGTGATGGGCTACGTCCCCTTCGTGGCGTCGGTGCCCCTCGGGGTCGTCGCGCTCGCGAGCCTGCACCGGCTCGCGGAGGCCCCTGGCAGGGCGCGGGTCGTCGGCGCCGCTTCGTGGCTCCTCGTGGCCTATGGGTTCCACGCCTTCGGGGCGCTGGCGGCCTGCCTCGCGGGGGGCGCCGCTGCCCTCGTCCCCCGGAGGGAGCCCGGCGCGCCATCGGCAACACGCCGCCTCGGCGCGGTCGCCCTGGCCGCCTCGCCAGCCCTCGCGCTCACGTTGGGCGGTGCTCTGGCGGCGCCGCGTGCAGAGGAGCTCCTCTACGTGACGGGCCCCCTCCAGCGCGTCCTTGAGATGCCGGCGCGTCTCGGCAATGTGCTGATCTCTGGCATCGACGGCACGGTCACGGGCCTGGCGTTGGGGCTCATCTCGGCGGGTGCGGTCCTGTCTCGCGGGGCAAGGAGGCCGCCGCTGGCCGCGATCATCGCGCTCCTCATCGCCTGGCTGGCGCTCCCGGACCACGCCCTGCGCCCCACCATCTCGGGCCTCGCCGACCGCCTGCTCCTGCCGCTGTCGCTCGTCCTGCCAGGCCTCATCGCCATTAGGGGGCGCGCCCGGTGGCTCGCCGTGGCCCCGCTCGCCCTTGCCGCCGCCTGGCACTCGCTGTTCCTCGCGGAGCTGCTCAGCGCCGGCAGCCGGGAGCGCCCCGCCGAGCGCCTGCTTCGGCTGGTCCCCCGCGATGCGACGCTCCTCGGGGTCGTCCAGTACGCCTTCGACCCGCGCTCCCCCATCCACGGGTCCCTGGCCATCCACGACGTCTGGCTGCACCGCCTACGCTCGGGGGGCGCGGTGATCGCCCCGTTCAGCCACCCGCTGATGCCCGTCCACCTGCGGCCCGAGCTGGAGGCGGCCTCCCTCCTCATGCCCAACAGCCCTGGTCGCTACGTGGAGGCGTGTATTGGAGCGGCGGACTACGTGCTGACCGACGTGGTCGTCCCGATGGGGGGCGAGGGGTGGCGTCTGGAGCTGGTCGCGGAGGACTCCGGCCTGAGGCTCTTGAGGGGGGTGAAGCCAGCACAAAAAACAAAATATTGCACCCCCCCAAATTTGAAATGTGCACGGAATACCCCCCACCCACACCGGGCGGCGCACG
>BTVJ01000042.1:0-66889 GCA_045863395.1 Myxococcales bacterium | reverse complement strand
GTCCACCCACCGGACGCCGCGGACCCGCTCAGTGGGGTCATCGACGTACGGGCCAAGGGAGCCGACCTGGTGCAGGTCGTCAACTTCCACAACCCGCCAGCGCAAGGGTTTCCGCGGCTCGTCGCAGACGCGGAGGCCACCTCTGAACCGGTCGCGAGCGATACGACGCTGCGCGTCGCGGACCTCCCGCACCTGATCGTGTTCAAGCTTTACGCAGGCGGGAGGAAGTCCGCGCTCGACATCCTGGAGCTGCTCGACCGGAACCCCGAGCTGGACCGCGAGCACCTCCGCGCCCTCTGCCGCTCGTACCGCATGGAGCGCCAGCTCGACGCCGTGCTCGCGTTGGAGTGAGGCACAAAGGCGGGTTGCGCCTGGAACGGGCACCGCCCTGCCGGGCACAGGGCTCTGGGACCCGCGACGGATGAAAGCCAAGACCCAGGCGCGCGACCCCGAAGGCAGACGTCCCACCATGACGTCACCGCTCGAGGAGTACGAAGCCCACAATCCGTTCGTCGGCGATGGTGGAGTTGCCCCGTGGGGCACCGGTGCTCAGCACAGACACATACTCTCGCGTGCGGAGCGCCACACGCTGGCCGACCGGTCCGACCAGGGGTACGGCCAGGGGACCGATGCGATCCTCGTGGAGCACTGACCAGTCGGACTCCGCGGCAACCACGGTTCCCCAAATGACCTGCGTCCGGTCGATCATGTGGGTGACCGGCACGTCTCCAATCGGCGCCCAGTCACTGCCGCAGGGGCCCGGTTCTTCCGACGGAGACGCGGGCTGCTCGACGACGCCAGACGCCAACCGCTCCGCCGTCGGTGGGGGCGTGACAGCCTCTGCCAGCAAGACCGCCCGAGTCCCGGAGGCGTCAGAGAACCAGCGGACCTCCCGCTCGCCGTCCCACGCTCGCGCTTCGTAGACCTCCCCAGCCGCGAGGGGGAGCTCAGTGATGTGGACGTGCTCGTCCACGACCGCCATCTTCCACCCGGCGTCGGTCCAGCGTGCCGTGATGAAGGCGCCAGGTGTGTAGAAGACACCGGCCGCTCGCGGCCCGGCGATGGGGGCCAGCGCGTCGAGCAATGTAACGCTGGCCCTCGCGCGCCGGGTGAGCGCTTGACCCACAGCCACGAGCCTGGGGAGTGAAGGTTGGGCCGCGAAACTCTCGGAACTGGGAGTTCGGCCTGCCGAGCCGGCGGTCTTCGCCTTTGGCGCCTGGAGGCCCGCATGGGCTACCGCCCCGTGCGGCGCGGTGGTCCCTCCTGTTACCCAGACACTCCACTGCTTGCCCAGGTCGACGCCTCGCGACTTGAGCGCACCGATGACATCGACGCGGCGAAACGCAGTGTTCGAGCCTCCTGCCTTGACCTCGTAGCGCTCATCCAATTGAAGCGTGATGGCGGAGACATCGATATCACCCAATCCCCGGTTGCCGCCAAAGCCCAGCGGGATGCGCCCGTCACCCAGATCCTGGAGCACCAAGCAGAGCAGCGCGAGCGCTGGCCCGTGGAGTGTCTGATCGAGGGCGTCCACGTCTACGAGGATCTTCATTGAGTTCCAGGAGATTCCATGAGTCTCCAGCACCGAGAACAGGAGCGCGTCGGCGGCGCCACCCGTCCAGCGGTCGATGGCGACGTGGTGCCCGATTCGCGCCTGTCCCAGACCAGCGTCCCCGAGGCCCTCGTTGAACCGGGCGAACGGCGACTGCTTGTCGCCTTCCCCGGCAAGCGTCAACTGCGTCCAGGCGTCTGCGCTCAGAGACACCTTCGCCAGGCAGTCCTTCACACTGAGTACGCCGCGGCACCCTCCGCCCTTCTGGCCAGCACGGCCGAAGAGATCCTCCACGAGGGGGACACGGACCTGGTCGAGAAAGTCCCCACCGGATACGTCCATGCCGCGCACGGTTCGCACGATACGCTCCGCGTGGCTCCGAAGCGCCCCCTTGATGGCGGCACCCGAGAGGACCAGCGTGACCAGTCCTTGGTCATTGGGCTCTTGACGTGCGACCTGCGGCAGTGTGTCGACGATGAACCCATCGGCGTCCGACTTCATATAGACCGGGGAGCGCTGCTCCCAGTGGACCTCGATGGCCCAGCGCTTCTGCGGCGTGAACTGGAGGCAGCGCGCCGGAGAAGGGACGCTGCGACCGCTGCCCCCAAGCGCCAGGTCCAGGATGTCACCCGGGTCATCGAGCCTCCACTCGGTCAGGGACGCGTCCTGGAGCTCGAGGCGCCCGAGTCCACGCGTCTTGCCTGCTCCCAGCGTGAATGGACGGTCCGGGTTCTTGGCCTCCTCGAGACGCTCCTTCAGCGCAACCACCAGTCCACGGAGCGTGTCGACATCGACCCCGTGCGGCTCAGCCCCCGTGGCCGCTCGCGCTGCATCCGAGCCCGGGGCGGGTCCCTCGATCACGAGGTCCAGCTTGAACCGCGACCCTCGCGGCACCACCTCTGCGTCGTACTTCACGCGCGTGGACGCAGCACCCGTCTTGCGATCAATCCCTACGCCCTGGCGAAGCTCCACGCACTCCGTCGTGAGCAGCGGCGCGTCCTCGACCACGATGAAGCTCGCGTGCCCTCGGTCGCCGCGCTGGTACCCGAAGAGGACACTCACGTCGATGCCAGGCAGCTCCCGCCCGCAGAGCGACCGCAGGGTGCCCGCGAGGCTCGTCCCTGGTATGTGGACAGCGCCTGCCCCGTCCCGGGCCACTGGCAGGTCTCTCAAAGGGTGGGATCCCATGCCACCGACATGCAGTGGATCCAGGGCCACCAGCTCCCCTTGGAGGCGCCAACGGTGTGTGGTGGTGCGTGCCACTGCTCAGCCCTCCTTCAGCAAGGTCTCACCGCTCGCGCGCTGCGGGGCTTTCTCGCTCTCACGACGGATGTGCCGCAACAGCCCACCGATGAACGCGCGCAGGGTCATGGCCGCAGTCTCCTCGGTCAACTCCGGGCTCGCCAGCAGGTTCTCTACCTCCGCCGGCACCCTTGCGAGAGACCTCAGCCTCTCCAAGACCGTCTCCGGCCAGAGGTCCCGCCAGCGGTGGGTCTTCTCTAAGGCATCCAACCAGGCTGTGAGCGGGTTGCCCTCATAGGTGCCGACTCGCTCCAGCCGCGTGATCGCCGAGCGGAGACCTCCGAGCTGACTTGCGCTGGGCCAGGTACTGCGGTCCCCCCCTCCGAGCATCGGCCATGCCTCATCGCGCATCCCCCGCGCGACCGCCGCCGCAATCCGTGCCTCCAGCATGGCGACCGGAGGCGGCTCCAGGGCGTGTGTCCGGCGCTCGGAGTCGGGGGAGTCGGAGCCGGTCGGAGCTCCTGGATCTGCCGGATTGCGGGAGCTGGCCGGAGCTTCCAGCTCCCGGGCGTCGAGACGTATGTCGTTGAACCGGACCTGGCCGTAGCCCTCGGCACGGCGCTCACCGACGCCCGCCGCCTCGATGCCCGCGAGACAGTCGTTGAACGCCTCCTGGTTGCCTTCTGGCACTCCCACGACGCGGTACCGGACCACTCCCCCCGCCGCGAGCCCCACGAGCGAGGGCCGGGGGAGCTGCCACCTCGCGCTCCACGAGTCGACGCGGGCAGGACGAAGCAGGGAGTGGAGCTGGCCCTCGCGCTCGTCGGGCTCCAGACGAATGGTCTCCGAGATCTTCTTCAGCGACTGCTCGATCTCGGAGCGGAGGGTCTCGGCAGCGGAGACCGGTCGCAGTCCCGGTCCCCGAAGCAGGACCTCTGAGAGGAGCCACACCGTCAGAACCGAATCCTTGGGCCCGACGACTGGAACGTGTGGAGGCTCCGTGCCACCCGTTGGAAGCACCCCGACGGATGCCTGGCCATACTCGCCCCTCTTCGCGCGGCCCAGCCGTATGGAGCCCGGGCACTGCGCCCACCACGCCCCGGGGAGGTCCCCCGCCCAGCGGACCTCGAATCGGAAGACCGTCCCAGCCGGTATGGCTCCGTAGGAATACACACCGCCAACATCCTGGGTCGGGCGCTGAACGCGGTCGTCGATGGTGTTGTGGGTCGTCTGGATGAGCTCATCGGCGAGGTCCCGGTACCAAGGCCACTGCCCAGGGGCCGCGTCCGAAACCCAGCCGCGCCGGTAGCCCTTGAGCTGATTTCCGGGAGCATCAGCGACGAGCCGGTTCACCACGTCGCAGCCCACCCAGATCTGGCCCTCCACGGGGAGTCCCGTGCCCTCCTTGGGCTTGAACCATGCCATGGGAGCTGAGAGACCACGGGTCCCCGCGACCTCGGGCGTGGCGTGAGTCACCACGATCCGCTCCGCAGCGATCTCCTCGGCGAGACGTTCACTCCACCCTGCCGCCGACAGCGCTCGACCCAGCCACCCAAGCAGGTAGGTGCCCGGGATCCGGTCCTCGGAGGTCACGACGTTGCCCAAGACAGCGCGGGGGATGATCAGCGGCGTGAGCGCCCTCAGCGTGAACTGCTGGCGACTCCACGCCACTACCGGTTGGTCTGTCTTCTCGCGTCCACCGTGGCGGTCGGGTAGAGGCGCGGACTCGATGGGTCCGAGGACAGGTCGAGACAGATCCGGCGTCGGTGGTGGTGGCACCGCAGGTGCGCTCTTCGCCGAGAGGACGTCGCGAATCTGGTCCGGCGCCACGCCCTCCAGGGTGACCTTGCAGCGCCCGTGACCCCGGCGGCGCCTGCCTCCAATGCGCTCCACGAGCCCACACGCTGCCGCCAGGAATGCGGTGGCGACGAGGAGGCTCTCGCCGTCTAGCCCATCGAGCCACGCTCCACTCGCCGTCAGCGTCACCCCGCGACGTGCAACCTCCTCGACTCGCAGCGTGCGGTCCCGGGCGGTCCCGGTCTTCGGGTCGAGCGCGACGCCCGGCTTCAGGGTGGTCCATCCCGGTCGCTCGCCTCCCGGGGGCGCGCCACCGTCCAGCTCCCGCGCCCCCTCGATGCGCGCATCGCCTACGATGAGCCTGGCCGGGACAGGGGCCCCGTAGACGACGGGCGCACCGGCATCCGTGCGCCCCGGCTGGGTCCCGAAGATCAGGTCGAGCCAGCCGTGCCAGGGCCCCCGCCTGCCGCCGTCGAGGCCCCAGGCAAGGCGCTCTGCCGCGTCGCGGAGCGCCGCGAGGAGCGACTTCCCCGGAACGAAGGGCAGCCCCGCGGCGTCGCGCCGGATGGTCCGGTCCACCTCGCCGTGGCGCCCCCCCCCGGTGCCGATGCCCCACTCGGTCGAGAACGTCAGCCGAAAATCGAGCGCCTTCATTGGGCACCTCCTTCCTCGGCCGGCGCATCGAGCGGCGCCAGAAACGCCAGGTGCTCCATGACGTCGAGCAGCAACGTGTGGCGTTCGCTGTCCTTCCCCGCCGGTGCGTCAAAGATCGTTGCACCCGCGGGAGCCGGCATCCCGTCGACGCTCCAGCCCACATGGCTGTCGAGCCCGGGGTACCGATGGACGATCAGCCGGAGCGCAGCCTCGGCATCGGCCGCCCCCTGGAAGAGTGCGGCACGGAGGCCATGGAGCTGAGTCGAGGGGTAGCGCCTCCTACCTTCCGGGTCCACAGCCACGGTGGCAGCGATGCGCCTCTCCAGACCATCGAGCCGCGGAAGGCCATGGGCCTTCGAGACCGCCTCGCGGGCCGCTCCGAGCAGGTACGGGCGGTGGTACAGGCAGTAACGTGCGCCTCCCTCGACCAGGGTGAGGCGCTCACGAATCGCGTCGAGCCCCGCGACGGACGCGTCGTAGACGACGTGGAAGTCCAGCGAAGAGACCGGCGCGCCGGGCCCTTCACCCAGCCGCTTGACCGACTTGGCGGATCGGACCAGCGACTCGCTCAGCTCGTAGCCAACGGAGAAGGGAAAGTGGGGCTTGATGATCGCGACGCCTCCCGCGGCCGTGATTCCGGGGGGAGTGTCCCGCCAGGGCAGCCCTGAGACCTCCTCCCGGGCGAGCCTCTCGAACGCCTCGATGTAGTCTCTCGCAAACCGGATGGCCTCCGCCCCATCACAGAGGGCCGTCATGTCATCGCCGCCGAGCACGAGCGGGATCAACGCGAGCGGCTCGTCGGTCCCATCCTTTCGGCGTCTCCTGACCCGGGTGCGATCCCACATGGCCGCCGCGGCCTCCTGGAAGGCGCGGCGGCAGGCGTCGTCGAGCCTGCGAGAGAGTCCACCCAGGGTGTCCGCATAGGTCCGGTTGTCCTTGTGCGCGTAGCCGTCGAGCCCCAGGAAGACCTGACCGAGGCCATTGCCGTCGACGTGGACGACGCCGAGCCAGTCGATCACGCGCAGCTCGCTGTCGCCGGTCGTGGTGCGACCCTCGAGGGCCCGCTCGAGGTCGCGCAGGTTCCGGGGCAGCCGCACGCCTGCCGCCGCCTCGACCGCCTGCCGGAGCCTCGCATAGCCATCCCCCGCGGCGAGGCGCTTCGCGAAGCTCTCCGCGGAGAACGGCTGGCGGTCGTCCTCGTCCGGCTCATCGTTGATCCATGGGCCGATGACGTGCGCGGCAGGGCGTCCGCTGGATGAGCAGTCAGCGATCAGCGGGAGGCGCTGGAAGCGCGTGAGGGGAGACGGCACCTCCGCCTTGACCTGCTCGAAGGTCCGGTGGACCTCCGCGAGGGCCCCGTGGAGTGCCCCTGCCTCGCTCCAGTCGAACGCACCGCTGACCGTCCCCGCGATGTCCAGGCCCGGCGCCTCGTGCAGGGCCCTCCGCGTGACGGCCGTGATGACGGCGCGGGCGTCCTCCTCCTGGTCGAAGAGGACGACGGCCTTGCCAGACGTCGAGACGACCACCTCCGCCCCCCGGTCCCCCGTCTGGGCCTCGATCCCATGGATCGGTACGCTCCCGAGCACGCTCTTGAGCCCGTCCTCGACCCAGGTGGTGCCGGCGACGTAGGTGAGCTGCGAGGCGCCGACGTTCTCGCGGAGGCGGTTCGTTCCGAAGATGTACGCCTGGTTGCCGGATGTCTCGAGGAGCAGGACGTGCAAGGGCGCCTCCAATGATTCATGGGGTGGCAGAGCTCTCCTCAGGCAATCACCGCGATGTGCTCCGCAATGGCGCTGACGGCGGCGCTGTACGGTTCGTTGGGCCCCTCTCGGTCCAGGTTGACGAGGCCCCCTGTCCACGCCGGTCCGATGAGGCACACCGTCGACCGCGCCGCGGCATCGAGGGTCCCGTCCGTCGTGCGGACGAGCGTCGAACGCAGCGCTCCAAGGAGCTGACACCCATTGGCGCTCGCGACGGCTGCCTTCCACTTCTCGAGCGCGCCGTCGTCACCGCTCACGAGGAGAGCGTGGGTCGATGCGCTCAGGAACTGGTGAATATCGGGAGCGATCTTCCCGCCCAGGTCCAGCAAGACAACACGCTTCGACTGTCGCAGGCCGGCGATACCGGCGAGCTTGGCTCGCACAAAGTCATCCGAAAACGGGTTCTTGACTCGGATCGCTTGCACGAGCTCGGGCGGCGACTCGTAGGCCCAGTTCCCCTCCCCGTCCGGGTTGCACCTCTCCAGGAACACCTCGTCGCCCATCTTGGATGCGAGAGCCTTGTTCAACGCATGAGCGAAGACGGACTTCCCCGAATGAGGAGGTCCCCCGATGCTGATGACCGCACCCTGGCGGTCTCGAGACGGAGCCATCGTTCAGCGCTCCTCAATCATGGACATCGGCGGCGGGGATCACCTGTCCCACGACATACCCCACGTCGTGGGTGGCGACCACCACGTACCCGTTGAACCGCGGGTCGAAGACCGCGACCGCGGGGGTCGCGTGCGCCTCGTGCAGGAGCATCGCGAAGCCCCAGACGGGCCCCTTCCCATTGAGGAAGACGGGTGAGCTGCCCGGGAGAGACTCCGCGACGGACTCGACCGCGGCCGCGAACTCGCCGGGCGTGGTGATATCCCCCGGGATGCTGATGCGGAGGACTCGCACTCCGCTCTTCTGCTCGGTGATGGTCAATATCGGTGCCGGCATCGTCGTTCCCTCCTGTCGGGGTGTGTCTTCGGTGTCTGGGACGTCTCGTGCCGCGCGTCAGGGGGATCTCTGGAGCGCCCCAAGTCTTGACATGAGTCACCCTCCGTTGTGCCTCGGCGGGTCCTCGTACAGACGCGGGAGCCCCTGGTCCGTCCCAAGATCGGAGAGCGCGTGTCGTCCACCCCTGTCGTTGGCGACGAACCACTTGAAGGCCTCGCCCTTGACGGTAGCCGGGTAGGCCTGCCCCCGTTGCCCGCAAGCGCCGACTCTCGGGTAATGGGTGGGACGACCCTGGTGGCCCGCGGCCGCCTTCTTGAACGCGGCGATGAACGGGACATGCTCGAACCGCGTCCCCGTGCTGGTCGCCTCGACGGCAGTTCGAAAGTCCTTGATACACTCCTCGGCGTCACTGGTGGCATCCATCGAGTCGGGCGGCGTCTCCCAGAGGCTCTCGTAGGTCCGCTGCCAGCCGATCCCCGTGCGCAGGTCGGACGCCTTGCGGTCCCACGACAGCCTGACGGACCCGAATCCCAGGGGCTTCCCGCCACCGAGCTTGTGGTGGAGACAGCTCGCCGGGTCGAGGAGCCACAAGAGGGCGCCCAGCTCCACGCGGCTCAGGTTGACCACGTCCAGGTCGAACGTGAAGCAGGTGTCTGGCTGGACCCACGCCGTCACGGAGCGGTTCTGGGTATCCCTTGTACCTCCCCGGCGACGGTACTCCTGGAACCACCCGCTCAAGCTCTGAGTGCCCCGCTCCTGGTCCGCGTCGTCCCAGTGCCCACTGGGAACGCGCTGGTGCGGGTAGACCTTTCGGCCACGGAGGCCCTTCTTCTGCGAGTATCCAGCCTGAGTCCGATCCAGCCTCTGCGCCTGCGCTTTCCCGCTCTCATCGGCGGCCACGTAGAAGCGCCCCTGCTGGGGCTTCGGCCGCCCCAGGATCGCCAGCGGAAGACCGGCATCACTGAAGCGCCGGATGGCCCTGGAGGCCTCAGTCACGCACTCCACCCGACGCACCCGGAGCTGCCCGCGGTGGGCTCCGTGCCCGCCTGGGTGGACCCACCCGAAGACGCGGTCGGCGGGCGACAGATCTGACGGTGCGGTCGCGGGCTGGAGCGACTTCGGGAGCAGCGCGTCTGGGGGGAGCGCGTAGAGCTTCCGTGCGATCATCACGGGGTAGATCCCGATGATCGTGTCCTTGGGGTCCAGCGCCACATAGACGAGCTGCGCAGCTCGCAGGTCGAGGTCGTCGGGCTGGCGTACCCCCCCAGGCTGGCGCCGGGGCTTCCCGTCCCGGAAGATGTGCCGTGACCAGGCGGTCTTGCCCGGCTCGTCCCCGAGGACGTCCTCAGGGTGGGCGTATTGGGTCGTAGCGTTGGGTCGCTTGCGCCACCAGACGCTGTCCTCGTCGTGCTGTTGCCGGTAGTTCGTAATGACATCTCCCCACAACGCCTCGATAGCTGGCGTAATGGAGTAGCGCGGCGGCTGTGCCTCGGTGGTGAAGAACAGACGCTCATAGTGCTTGTTCCTCACGTTCTTCTCGGTAATGCAGAGCCAGCCCTCCACCCACTGCCCGTGAGGCTGGGGAGGATTCCTGACGTCAAGGTATCGTGAGACGGGTTCGGGCACCCGCTTCGGGCGGCCACCGACATACGGCACCCAGTCGTCGACCAGCCAGATCCTGCACCTACCCTGATCACGACACCGGACGTAGGCCCAGACATGCGTTCCATGCCGGGGCTCCGGGGGCATCGGGTTGTGCAGCATGCCGTAACCTACCTTCTCGCCAGGCATCCACGCCGCGTGCAGGAGTCCGGGGGGCCAAGCGCCCCCTCTGCCGGCGGGAATCTCCCATTGCCCGTCCGGCCGCTGCGTCGGGTTGACGTGGGACGCCCCTCGCATCAGCACGAGCTCGTCCCCCACGACCCGCGCCGGGACGAGCCGGAGCCCCTCCTTCGCCTCCATGCGGAGCCCGAGGCGTCTCGCGTGTGTCTTGGAGAATACCCCGAAGCGGGAGTTGGTCACCGCCTCGAACGCCGCCCGGAGCATACCCTTGATGGTGGTCTCCGGGACCCGGGGCTTGTGATCGCCGCCGACCAGCACGTCGAAGGTCTTGTGGCCGTCGCGCTCCGTGACCCTGGAAGTATCCAGAAGGAGCAACGGCGATACAACCTCCATGGATACGCGAATGCGCCCCGTCCAGAGGTCCGACCCCAGCCACCCGTGTGGAGCCGGGGCGGAGTCGCCGAGATGGTCGGGCGAATATCCAGGCCCCTCGCGAGGGGGAGCAGGGACGAAGTTGTAGGGGTTGTGGAAGTCGCCCATTCCCACGCACCTCCCATCAGGCGAATCGAGCCACAGCGTCCCGCGACCTGGGTCAGCGTCCAAGGGGCTGCCCGGGGACAGTCGGTGAACACCCTGCCGGTGTCAACCAGCAACTTTGAGAGCGTCCAGACTACGGCGCCTTGCCCGCCTCCGCTGACCCTCGACTCTGCCACCGAGCCTTCAGACCAGAAGCGCGGGTGCACGACAATGGAGGACGTCGACTCACGGCACGCCCTACCCCTCCCCGTGCGGAATCCCCAGCTTCTCCAGCTTCTCGTAGAGCGTGGTGCGGTGGAGGCCCGCCAGCGCCGCCGCCCGCTGGACGCTGCCGCCCGCCGCTGCCAGCAGCCTCGTGAGGTAGTCCCGCTCGAAGGCGGCGCGGGCGTCCTTGAAGGGGAGCAGCTCACCCGGCGAGACAGCCGTCGGCACCGCCGCCCCCTGCCGCAGCTCCGGCGGGAGGTCGCCGGCCTCCATCGCGTCGCCGTCGCAGACCAGCGCCGCCCGCTCGATGGCGTGGCTGAGCTCGCGCACGTTGCCCGGCCACGCATACTCCAAGAGCGCGCGCATGGCCGACGCACCGATGCGCGCGGGCACGCGCATCCCCGTCGCCCCGAGCCGCCCCCGGAAGTGCTCCGCGAGGAGCGCCACGTCCTCCGGCCGCTCCCGCAGCGGCGGCAGGGCGATCTGCACCGTGTTGATTCGGAAGTACAGGTCCTGGCGGAAGCGGCCGTCCCGTGCCCTCTCCGCGATGTGCTGGTTGGACGCCGACACGAGCCGCACGTCGGCGCGCCGTGCCTTGCGCCCCCCCACGGGGTAGTAGCTCCCGTCCTCCAGCACCCGCAGGAGCTTGGGCTGGAGCGCGAGGCTCATGTCCCCGATCTCGTCGAGGAACAGGGTCCCTCCGTCCGCCTCGGCGAAGAACCCCGCCTTGCTGCCGACCGCCCCGCTGAAGGCCCCCTTCTCCCACCCGAACAGCTCGCTCTCCAGCAGGTGCTCGGGGATCGCGCTGCAATTGATGGACACGAAGGGCCGTCCTGCCCTGCCCGAGCGCTCGTGGATGCGGCGCGCGATGAGGTCCTTGCCCGTGCCGCTCTCCCCGAGGATGAGCACCGACAGGTCCGACGGCGCCACCCGGTCGAGGAGCGCCAGGGCCGCGGTCATGGAGGCTGATCTGCACACGATGCCCCCTGAGCCCCGGGCCCGCTCCACCTCCAGCCGGAGCCGCGCGTTCTCCCGCAGGAGGTTCCTGTGCCCCACCGCCCGCTCGATGAGGATCTCCACCTCGCTGGGCTCGAAGGGCTTGCGGATGTAGTCGAAGGCGCCGCGCTTCATGGCCTCGACGGCCGTCTCCACCGAGCCGAAGGCGGTGACGAGGATGACCGGGAGGTCGGGGTCGATGGCGTGGAAGCGGTCGAGCCCCTCCAGGCCGTCCACCTTCGGCATCCTCAGGTCCGTCACCACCACGTCGGGGCGCTCGTCGCGCACCACCGCCTCCGCCGCCTCCACCGAGTCGGCGAGCAGGGACTCGAAGCGGGCCGGATCAATCAGCCGCGCGAAGAGCTCTCGCGCCGCCCGCTGGTCGTCCACGAAGAGGATCCTCGGCCTGCTCATGAGCCCCCCTCGAGCGGCAGCTCCACCCGGAAGCATGCCCCCGCCCCGGGCGCGCTCTCCACTGCGATGCTCCCGCCGTGCCGGTCCACGATCTGGTGGGCGATGGAGAGCCCGAGCCCGGTCCCGGTCTCCTCCTTGGTGGTGTAGAACGGGTCCCAGATGCGGTCCAGGTGCGCGGGGTCGATCCCATGCCCCGTGTCGCGCACCCACACCTGGACGCGGTCCCCCACCACCGCAGAGCCCACCGTCAGCGTCGGGTCCGCCTGCCCCTCCATGGCGTCCATGGCGTTGAGCAGCAGGTTGACCAGCACCTGCGAGAGCAGCCGCGGGTCGCAGCGCACGAGCACCCCCTCGGCGCCCAGCTCGTCCCGCACCGTCACTCGCAGGCGCCGGAGCCTCAGCCCCGACACGTCCAGCGCCTCGCGCACCAGCGCGTCGATGGGCTCCGGGCGGTGGTGCACCTCCGACGGGCGCGCGAACTCCAGGAAGCGGTCGAGCAGCTCCACCGCGCGCCCGTTCTCCTGGTGGATGGTCTCCACGTCCGCGCGCCGCGCATCCCCCGCGGGGATCGACCGCAGCAGCAGGCCGCTGTAGCCGTTGATGGCGTGCATGGAGTTGCCCAGCTCGTGGGCGAGGCCCGCGGCCAGCGTCCCCAGCGAGATCAACCGGTCGTGGCGCCGGAGCTGGGCCTCCACTTTGCGCTTGTCGGTCTCGTCCATCAGCGTCACGACTGCTCCCATGGCGCTCCCGTCCGCTCCCTCCAGCGGGTTGACCCGGACCGCGACGGATCGCAGCGCTCCACGGTCATCCCAGCGCTCCAGATCCAGGTCCTCCGCCGCGCCCCCCTCCACGGCCCGCGTCACCGCTGCCACGAGGGGACCACCGCCTGGCAGCACCTCGCCGACATGCGCCCCCGGCACCGCCTCTCCGACCCCCGCGAGCTGCCTCGCCGCCCCCGCATTGACCCGCACGATGCGCCCCTCCCGGTCGCAGGTGATCACCCCCTCCTCCATACACCGGATCACCGACTCCAGGTAAGCCCCCGTCTCCCGAAGATCCGCCGTGACGGCGTCCACGCGCTCCCGGAGCCCGGCATTGACCCGCTCCAGCTCCCCCATGAGCTCGGCGGTCCGCGCCCGCTCCGCCCGCAGCGCCATCACCAGATCTCGGAACGCCCCCTGGAGGGTCGCCACCTCGTCCCCCCCAGAGGCCGGGGCCACCGACGCCTCCTCGAGCCGCCCCGCCGAGACCGCCGCCGCGACGCGGGTCAGCTCCCCCAGCGGCCGCGTGATGCGTCGGACCACGACGCTCGCGGCCGCAGCGCCGAGCGCGAGCCACAGGATGCCCATGCCCATGGACGAGAGCAGCATGCCGCGCACGTGGCTCGTGATCTCCCGCGTGCGGAACCGGAGCCCCAAGGTCCCCACCTCCGCCTCCCCCCACCGGACGGGCGCCACCACCGTGTGCTCGGTGGAGCCCGCCAGGAGCGCCGCGAGGTTCAGCTCCACGTGCCCGTCCCCACCGTCGGCCAACACCCCACCCGGCAGCGTCTGCCCTACCCGCCCCGGCTCGCTGTGCGCGACGATGCGCCCGCCGCGGTCGACCACCACCAGGTCCACCACCTCCACCGCCTCACTCACCCGCGTGATCAGGCGCTGGAAGCCCTCCTGGTCCTCCTCCGCCATGGCGCGCCCGGCAGCGGCGGCCGCTGCCCGCACGAGGGCCGCTCCGCGGGCGGCGACCCGGGCCTCCCGGTCGGCGAGCTCCGACGACAGCCTGACGATGTTCTGAGCGGTGAGGATGACGAGCAGGGCGGCGCTGACCGCTACGATGAACCGCACCTGGAGCCCGGCCTGCCCCCACAGGCGGGCGAAGACCCCGAGCCCCGGGCCCCGCGTGCGCCCCCTGCCGGTCCCGTCAGTGGCACTCCTCACAGGTCTTCATCCGGGTGGTGACCTGGAAGTGCCCCTCGAAGGCGTGGCACCGGTGGCAGTGGACGAGCCCCTCCTTGGCGTGCAGGTCGTGGGAGAACGCCTTGGGGTTCACGTTGCCCTCGTCGTCGGACCCGGCCTGGTCCGGGTCCCCTTTGTGGAACTCCACCAGGCTGTGGCAGCGGAAGCACGCCAGGTGCTCGATCTTCGCCTCGGTCGCGGTCCCGGCCGACGGGCGCGTGGGCACCTCGGGCACCTGGGCGAGCTCCGCGTTGTGACGCTCCAGCGGATCCCCGATGAGCTCCTGGACCACCAGCAGCACGGAGATGAAGAGCACCACCAGCGTCAGGAACCCGAGCACCGGCCACACCGGCGACTGCTGGGTGTCGGCCATGGCTCAGTCCTCCCCGCCCTCGCGGCGGACCAGCGCGTCATACTCCGCCCGGTGCTCGTGGCGCAGCTCCTCCAGCGTGAGCCGCCCGTTGAGGAAGACCCAGCTCATGGGGAAGATGCCGGGGCGCAGGTGCACGTTGTAGAAGTGCCAGATGAAGATGGCCAGAGACGCGAGCACCGCCTCGTCCGCGTGGGCGTAGAAGGCGACGTCGTAGAGCCACTCCGGCGCGAGCTGCATGGAGATGTTCGGAAACCACCGCACGAGCCCCGAGCCCACCATGATGACGACGCCCCAGAAGACGGCCCAGTAGTCGAACTTCTCGAAGTAGGAGTAGCGCGCAAACTTCGGCTTCTCTTTGCGAATCCCGAAGAAGAACGAGAAGTTCTGGACGAGCTGGCGGCCGTCCTCCGGGGTGGGGACCATGCTGAGGGGCAGGCGCCGCTGCGTGAGGAGCACGCCCAGGTAGAACAGGTGGTACACCGCGGCGAGGATCAGCCCCACCGCCGCTACCCGGTGGACATAGGAGACCTTCTCCATGCCGCCCATCAGGTCGACCAGCGTCATGGATGCCCCCACACCGTGGGTGGACAGGGGCCAGCCAGTCACCACCAGCAGGATGAAGGAGAGGGCCATGAGGCCGTGCTGGAGCCTCTGGTGGGGGTCGAAGCGCATGACGACCTTCGTGCCGTCCTTGAGCGTCTCCACCACCGGGCGTCGGGTTGCCGTGGGGGCTTGCTGCTCCATGGCCATCACTCCTTGCCTCCGCGGCCCCGGGACCGCAGCGTCGCGTTCAGGTCCAGCGCCACGTGGACCATCAGGAACAGGATCGTGAGGAAAGTCAGCCACGCGAAGAACTTCTGCGTGTAGTAGGCGGTCGGGCGCTGCTTCGCGTCCACCGGCCGGTGGCTGACCAGGTGCGCGAACGCGGTGGTGACCCCCGAGTGGCACTTGCCGCAGGTCTCCACCACCACCTCCTCGTCGCGCAGGTTCCGCCGCTTGTGGCTCCCGTGGCAGTCGATGCAGCCGGGCGCCTTCACGCTGCCGAGGCCCAGCTTGCGGCCGTGCACGGTCAGCTCGTAGGTCTCCACCGGGAGGACCGCGTAGTCCTTCGAGGACATGCGCTCCTCGTTTCCGTGGCACCCGATGCAGCGCTCGTTGAAGGCGAGGCGCTTCTCCCGGTCGCTCTGGGTCTTGGGCTTCGGGATGGCGTGGGCGTCCCCGTGGCAGTCGAGGCAGTAGGGCAGCGACGTGTCCACCTTGGGGCCGTCCTCTCCCACCTCGGCGTGCTGGGCCTCCGGCGCCATGGCGTGGGGGACCATGCCCGGGGTGTCGGTCACCTCGTCGTGGCAGGTGGTGCACGCGGCCAGGGCCCCGGGGCTCTTTCGGGCGCGAGCCACGAAGGGCTTGAGCTCCGACTCGTCGGGGACCGTCACCTCCTCGTGGGGGTTGAAGTGGAAGCCCTCGTGGCAGTCCCGACAGGAGAGATCCCCGTGGGCCGACCGGCCGAAGGACTCGGCAGAGAACACGGTCTCCGTGTGGCAGGCCCTGCACCACTTCGGATCGTCGTCCCCGGCCGTCGCGGGGGTCGCCCACAGGACGAGCACCCCAAGGACCCCAATGAAGAGCAACGCGCTCGACTCACGCATGTCCGTCTCCCGTGCCTCGCGGTTCTGCATGTCGCCCTCTTCGCGGCGAGCTCGATGCACAGCCCGTAGGGAGTTCCCTACACACCATGTCTGGCTTTGGCGACACGCCGCCCTCTCGCTCGGTCAATGCTGCTCTCGTGGCTGTTCGCGTCATGTCGGAGATTCCCTACGCCCCTGGCTTGTGGGGGTGGTTCCCGGCGCGCAGGAAGGGCCGCAGGAGCAGCCCGGCGAAGGTCCCGACCAGCGCGCCCACGACCAGAAAGAAGAAGAGTGTGGTCACCAGGCCGAGGAGGATGCCCCCGCCGGTCACGACCTTCGTGAAGAGGCTTGGCTCTGCGTGCATCCCGAGCAGGGCCTCCACCATCACGAGCCCCATGTGACCGCCGTACATGACCCCGGGGACGAGGCCGACCATCAGGAACGAGATCAACCCGACCACTGACCCGATGTACGTGGGCAGCCGCTCTTCTCTACCGAACCCCAGCATGGCTCACCTCCCGTGGCTCCGCCGCGCCCCGAGCAAGAAGCGGGCCATGAGCGGAGGTGAGCAGCGCCGGTGTTCAGCCCAGCATGCCGCAGGCCCGCTCGACGAGGGTCGCCGGCGTGAACGGCTTGGAGAGGAGCGCGACCCCAGGATCGAGGACGCCGTGGCGGGCGATGACGGACTCTGCGTAGCCCGAGATGAACAGGACGGGCAAGCCAGGCCGCACCTCCAAGATACGGCGGGACAGCTCGCGGCCATTCATGGTGGGGAGCACGACGTCGCAGATCAGCAGGTGGATGGGCTCCGTCCGCTCGATGACCATCTGAAAGGCCACGTCCGGCGCGGCCGCGTCCAACACCCTGAACCCGGCGGCGAGCAAGGTGCGGCGCACGACGGCTCGCACCGAGTCGCTGTCGTCCACCACGAGGACCGTCTCCCCCCGGCCGCCGGTCAGGCGAGCGACGGTGCTCGGCGCCCTGGCCGCCGCGGCCCCCGCGTGCTCGGGGAGGTAGATGGAGAAGGTGGTGCCCACGCCGGGGGCGCTGGCGCAGTCCACGCGGCCGCCGGCCTGGGCCACCACGCCGTACACGGTGGGGAGCCCGAGCCCGGTGCCGTGGCCGCGGGGCTTCGTCGTGAAGAACGGCTCGAAGCAGCGCATGCGGGTCGCCTCGTCCATGCCTGCGCCGGAGTCGGCAACGGTGAGCACGACGTAGGGTCCGGGCCTCACGCCCAGGTGCGCGGCGTCGACCGGATCGACGCGGGCTGATCGGGTCGCCACGTCGAAGACGCCGCCGTCGGGCATTGCGTCGCGCGCATTCATCGCCGGATTCAGGATCACCTGCTCGATCTGCGCCGGATCCGCCCATATGACGGCGTTCTCCGCCTCAAGTCGTAGACATACCTCGATGCTCTCGCCCATGAGCCGCTGGAGGATGATCTTCATGTCGCCGACGGACGCGTTCAGGTCCAGCGCCACCGGCTCGATGACCTGCCGGCGCGCCAGGGCGAGGAGCTGCTTCGTCAGCCCCGCGGCGCGGGTCGCCGCACGCCGGATCTCCGCCACGTCCTCGACGCGCTCGTCATCCCGGTCCAGGGTGCCGTCCAACAGCTCCGCGTAGCTCATGATGGCCGTCAGCAGGTTGTTGAAGTCGTGGGCCACTCCCCCGGCCAGGAGGCCGATGGACTCCATGCGGGACGCCTGCTCCAGGCGCTCCTGAGCCGCGAGCTCCGCGGTGATGTCGCGCTTGACTCCGACGAACGCGGTGATCTCCCCCCCCTCTCCGCGCACGGGCGAGATGGTGGTCGCGTCGTGGAACAGCGTGCCGTCCTTTCGCCGGTTGGTCAGGCGCCCCTTCCACGTGTGCCCGCCCAGGATGCTCGCCCACATGTCCGCATAGAAGGCTGCGTCATGGCGCCCGCTTCGCAGCAGCCGAGGCGTCTGTCCCGCGAGCTCCTCGCGGCTCCACCCGCTCATCTGCTCGAACGCCGGGTTGGCGTAGCGGATGGTCCCGTCCACGTCGCTGATCACGATGCCCTCGTCCACCTGCGCCACTGCGGTGGCCAGGAGCCTGCACTCCTGAACTGCCGCCTTCTTCGCGGTGACGTCCTGGACCATGAGCAGGCAGCCGGTCCGCGCGCCGCTCTCGGATCGAAGCGGCGCCGTGTGGACGGCGACGTCCACGCCGAAGCCACCTTTGCGCTGCCACCGGTGCTCGGCGCCCGCAGGACCGGCGAAGACGCAGCACTCGTCCTCGGTGGCGCATTGCAGCGGGCTGGGCACACAAGGCGGCTGCCGTCCCAGCACCTCCTCGCGAGACCACCCGAAGATGGACCGCGCCGCGTCGTTCCAGACCGTGACCCGACCGGAGGGGTCCAGGGCGATGATCCCCACCGGGGACGCCTCGATGAGGCTCTGCATGTCCTTGGCGGACTGGGCCAGACGCGCCGCCGCGTGTCGCCGATCCGTCACGTCGTGGGTGGTGCACAGGATCATCTCGACGCGCCCCTCGCCGTCGCGGATGGGCCGATAGCTCGCCTCGAAGAAGAACTCGCCCTCGGGGAGATGGACGTGGATCTCGCAGCTCTGGGGCTCGCCTGTGTCTCTCGCGCGCTCGAGCGCCGGCAGGACCTGCTCCACGACCTCCGGGGGAAGGTGGTCGCGGTCCGTCGTGCCGAGGATCTGCGACAGCTCGCGCCCCATGCCGCGGCGGCTGTAGCCGTTCACCATGCGATACCGCAGCTCGGCATCGTAGATCACGAAGGCGCCGGGGAACTGGTCGATGGCCACGCGAAAGATCCGCTCACTCTCCGCCAGGGCGCGCTCCGCCCGTCGCCGGGACACTGCCTCGGCGCGCCGCTCCAGGACTGCCCGGATGATGGCGGGCAGGCGCCTCAGTTGAACAGGGGACTTGACCACATAGTCGTCGATGCCCCGGCGAAGCGCCTCGACGACGGTCTCTTCGGAGCCCGTACTCGACACCATGATCACGGGCACGTCTCCCAGCGCCTGCCGCACCAGATCGAGGACCTCGAACCCGTCCAGGTCCGGGAGCCTGAAGTCGGTGAGCACGACGTCGTAGGACCCGAAGGTCAGGCGCTCGACGAGCTGCCGTCTCCCCTCCGCCACCACCAGCACGAAGTCGCCGCCCTCGCGCCGCAGGGCATCTGCCACCAGGTCCCGGTGGAGCGGCTCGTCCTCTACATGCAGTACGCGAGTTGCCATGGCACGTCTCCCAAGCGGTACGGTTGCTTCCATCGGATCGCACGCGCCGGGAGAGTGGAGTGGGACAGCGGGACACGGGCGCGAAGCAAGACGGCAAGTTTTCGCACACCACGATCCGAAGTTCAACTTCCTGAGGGGCGCATCAGAACGGCCCCGAGAGGCGGCAGCGTCAGCTCCAGCGAGTGGTCCCGCCCGTGGGCGGGCACCCCAGTGGCAGTCACGCCCCCCAGGTTGCCGACCCCGCTCCCCTCGTAGGCGGCCGCGTCCGTGTTGAGCAGCTCCTCCCAATACCCGGGGGCGGGCACACCGATGCGGTACCCATGGCGGGGCACCGGCGTCAGGTTGATCACCACCGCGACGACGTCGCTCGGGTCGCGCCCCAACCGGAGGTAGGAGAGCACGCTCTGGAGGCTGTCGTTGGCGTCGATCCACTGGAACCCGGCGGGCTCCAGGTCCAGCTCGTGGAGCGCGGGCACCGTCCGGTAGAGGCGGTTCAGATCCGACACGAGCCGCGCGATGCCACGGTGACGCGGGTAGTCCATGAGCTGCCAGTCGATGCTGCGGTCGTGGGCCCACTCGGTCCACTGCCCGACGTCCCCCCCCATGAACAGGAGCTTCTTCCCCGGCTGGGCCCACATGGACGCGAGCAGCAGGCGCAGGTTGGCGAACCGCTGCCAGTCGTCGCCGGGCATACGGCTGATGAGGGAGCCCTTTCCGTGCACGACCTCGTCGTGGCTCAGAGGCAGGACGAAGCTCTCCGTCCACGCGTAGAGTGCTCGGAACGTCAGCTTGTTGTGGTGGAACTTCCGATACACCGGGTCCTGGGCGAAGTAGGCCAGCGTGTCGTGCATCCACCCCATGTCCCACTTCAGGCCGAAGCCGAGGCCCCCGACATAGGTGGGCCGTGACACCATGGGCCAGGACGTGGACTCCTCGGCGATCATCCGAGCGTCCGGGGCGTGCTCGGCAATGACCTCGTTCAGGCGCCGGAGGAACGCGATGGCCGCCAGGTTCTCGCGCCCGCCGTGCTCGTTGGGGATCCACTCGCCCTCTTTGCGCGAGTAGTCCAGGTAGAGCATGGAGGCGACCGCGTCCACCCGGAGGCCGTCCGCGTGGAACACCTCCACCCAGTACAGCGCGCTGGAGATCAGGAAGGACTGCACCTCGGCGCGGGAGTAGTTGAAGATCGCGCTGTTCCAGTCGGGGTGGAAGCCGAGCCGCGGGTCCTCGTGCTCGTAGAGGTGCGTGCCGTCGAAGTAGCCGAGGCCGTGCTCATCGGTGGGGAAGTGGGAGGGGACCCAGTCGAGGATCACCCCGATGCCGCGCTGGTGCAGGTGGTCGATGAGGCCCATGAGGTCCTGCGCCGACCCGTAGCGGCTCGATGGGGCGAAGTAGCCCGTGCACTGGTAGCCCCACGACCCGAAGAACGGGTGCTCCATGACCGGCAGGAGCTCCACGTGGGTGTAGCCCCGCTCGACGACCCAGTCCGCGAGGCGGGGCGCCAGCTCGCCATAGGACAGCGAGCGGTAGCCGTCCTCCGGGACGCGCATCCAGGATCCGAGGTGCACCTCGTAGATGGAGATGGGGCCGTCGTTGGCGTTTGTGCGAGCGCGCGACGCCATCCAGTCGCCGTCTCCCCAGGTGTAGTCGAGATCCCACACCACCGAGTGGGTGTGGGGGGGGGTGTCCTGCATGACGGCGAGCGGGTCGGCCTTGTCTGCGGCGTAGCCGCGGTAGCGGGACGCGATGTGGTACTTGTAGTGATCCCCCTTGGCGAGCCCCGGCAGGAACCCCTGCCAGATCCCCGACTCGCCGAGCGCCCTCAGCGGGTGGGCGCCCTTGCTCCACCCGTTGAAGGGGCCGATGACCGAGACCTCGGCGGCGTTCGGCGCCCACACGGCAAAGTGGACCCCCGCGACGCCGTCGACCACGGCCGGATGAGAGCCCAGCTTCTCCCACAGCCGGACGTGAGTGCCCTCGTTGAACAGGTAGCGGTCGTGGTCGCCGATGGGGCTCTCGCCCCACCACACGGGCCCCCGCGCTGGCGCCTGCGCCGCCTCTCTGGTTCGCCTTGCGCCACCCTTGGCGGTCCGCTGCATCGTAGTCGTCCGCCCCGTGCGGGAGCGGCCCTTGCGCCCCCCTCCTGACTCAGCCATCGCTGCCTCCGCTGTTGCCTCCCCTCCGGGAGCCGCCCGGGCGCGAGGATTCCACACTCCGGCACCATGCGCCAGGAGTCACTCCCGCTCGCGGATCAGGGCGAGCAGCCGCCTCGGGTCCCGCTGGCGGCCGAGCAGGGCGCGAAAGTCGGGATCGATCACCAACCGGGCGATGGCGGCGAGGGCCTGCAGGTGGGGCTCCGCCTGGCCGTAGGGCGACAGGACGAGGAACACCAGCCGGATGGGCTCGTCCGCCGGAGGGTCGGCGCGGAGGCCGGCGGTGACATTGGCGACGAGGCAACGCGCTCGATCCACCCCCGGGTGGTACGTGTGGGGGATCATCACGCCGAGCCCCATGGCGGTGGACATGCTCCGCTCCCGCTCCAGGATCCCGGCGAGGACGTCCTCGATGGGCAGCTCGGGGTCCTCCTCGCCGGCGGCCTCCAGGAGCTGCCGGACGACGCGGTAGAGGTCCGAGCCGGGCTCGTCCACGACGATCGCGTCCTGGAACAGGCCCTGGAGGCCTGGCACGCGGCGCCGCAGCACCACCACCGTGTCGCCAGGGGCGGGGGTGTGGGTGGTGGGCGACGGGATGAGGGCCGCCCGGTGGCCCTTGATGGTGAACAGCGGCGCGAAGCCGCCGTGGAAGCGCCCCCGGTCCTCGGGGCCCACGTCGTCCACCACCAGCAGATCCAGGTCGGACGCGGTCGACAGCTCTTCGACGTCTTGCAGGTCTCGCCAGACGGCGGGAGCCCCACCGGGCTCCTCGTCGCGCGCGAGGCGGTAGCACTGCCCGACCAGGTCGCCCCACGTGGAGCAGATGGCGCGGGAGGCGGCGGGGTCCGCCGAGACGGCCAGCACCGCCGAGACGTGCGTGAGGCGCGGGTCCCTGACGAGCTCCCGCGACGCGGGGTCCCCCTGGATCAGCCTCAGGTGGGGGTCCGGTGCGCCGTCGGATGCCGCCGGGTCCACCACCAGGGTGTCCACCCCCGCGCGCCCAAGGGCCCGCCCGAGGGCCACCCCGACGGCGGCGTCCCCTGCGAACAGCCACGCGGACCGGGGCGGCTTCTCTACACCCAGGAGGCGCGCGAGCCACGGCGCCGTCGTCGCCTGCAGGACGGTGACCCCGACCAGGGCATAGGCGAAGGTCTCGAGGGCGCGGGTCGCCGGAGTGGCCAGGTCGAGGACGAACCAGGTCGCGAGGGAGGCCGTGAGGAGGCCCCGCGGCGCCACCCACGCGAGAAACGCGCGCTCACCCGGGCGAAAGTGCCGCCCAGCGGTGGAGGCGAGGGCGCTGAGCGGGCGGAGCACCAGCGCGACGAGGAGGAGCAAGGGCAGGTCCCACCCCGGCGCGACGAAGCGGGGAGCATCCAGGCGCGCGACGAGGACCACGAGGAGGGCGCACGCCGCGGGCTCGGCCAGCGCATGCAGGCGCGGGCGAGGCAGACGTGCCGGCCACGCGGCGCCGAGGGTCAGGCCCGCCGCGATGACGGCGGGCAGGCCGGGGGCTCCCGAGGCGTCGCACACGGCGTACAGGAGAAGCGCGACGGAGAGCGCAGCGATGCCAGCGAGATCCCGAGGTACAACTCCAGCCCGAAGCGCCATGGCGAGGAGCAGCGCAGCAGAACCGCCGGCAGCGACCCCGAGGAGGCCGATCAGGGGATCGGACGCCAGCCACAGGGCGCACGCAGCCACGACGAGCACCGCCAAGGCGTCGACGAGCGCCGACTCCCAGGTCAGGGCGTGGTGGACGCGGTCTGGGACGCCGATGCGGCGCACGAGTGGGGCCACCAGGGTCGGCCCACCTGCCGTGGTCAGGCCAGCGCCGAGGAGCGCCACGGGGAGGGGGAGGTCCAGGACGAACCACAGCGCAACCGCCACGCCGACGAACGGGATCAGGAACCCCGCAGACACCAAGCGACCCAGCACGTCCGGCGCGTGGCGGATGGAGCCCGGGTCCAGCGTCAGCGCACCCTCGAAGAGGATCGCTGCGACAGCCAGCCCGAGGAGCGCCTGGAAGCCCGCACCGAGGGCCACCGGCTGCACCCACCCGAGCGCCTCCGGCCCCAGCGCGACGCCGGCGAGAAGTCCCAGCGCCGCGGAGGGGACGGCGAGGCGCTGGGCGAGCACCACGAGCCCCACGCCCGCAGCGGCAGCCGTGGTCAGTGTCAGGAGCGCGGAGTCGGTCACGGCGTCCTCATGGTGCTCATCGTACCGCAGCGAGACCGGAGCGGGGAACCCTTCGGAGCGCCACGCGGAGGTCAATCGCCCACTCCGCGGGTCCCCTTTCGGGAGGGAGGCGCGACGCGGGTGGCGGGCGACGTGCGCGGGGAGCCCCGAGGGAGAGCCACGTCACCGCGGCAACTGCACCGCGTGCGTCCCGATTGCAGCCACTTTCGGCCCGAAGTAGAGTGGCGACGCGCAGGGCGGGCCAGCTCGGCCCGCGACGGCCCACGCGCACCGACGCCCCCGGCACCCGCTCCGAGGGAAGGAGAGGCCCCATGAGCACCGCGTCCCAGTTCAAGGTCACCTACACATCCGCCTCCATCGACATGACGGAGCTCCACCGCCTCTTCGACGAGGGGCTTGCGAGGGTCCGGGCGTCCCTGGGCACGAACCACGACCTGTGGATCGACGGCAAGCCCGTCACGCCCGACACCGAGCCCTTGGTCGATACGTCGCCCATCGACACGTCGGTGGTCCTCGGCACCTTCGCCAGCGCGTCCGCCGACCACGTGGACCTGGCGGTCACGGCCGCCAGACGCGCCCAGAGGGGGTGGGCGGCACGGCCGTGGCAGGAGCGCGTGGCGGTGCTGCGCCGGTCGGCGGAGGCCATCCGGCGGCGAAAGTGGGAGATCGGGGCAGTCATGAGCCTGGAGGTGGGCAAGAGCCGCATGGAGTCCATGGGAGACGCCGAGGAATCGGCGGATCTCATCGACTACTACTGCCAGCAGGTGGAGGACGCCGACGGCTTCGTCCGCCCGCTCGGCAAGCTCTCCCCCAACGAGAACACCCGCTCCGTGCTGCGCCCCTACGGCGTGTTCGCGTGCATCGCCCCCTACAACTTCCCCATGGCGCTGTCGACGGGCATGTCGTCGGCAGCGCTGATGAGCGGCAACACCGTGGTCTACAAGCCCGCCCGCGACACGCCCTGGACGGGCATGCTCCTGCGGGAGTGCTACGCGGAGGGCGGGGTCCCGGACGGCGCCTTCAACTACCTCTCGGGCACCGGCGCCAGCATGGGCGACGCGCTGTGGCAGCACCCGGAGGTGGACGGGGTGGTGTTCACGGGCTCGAAGGAGGTGGGCCTGCGCATCGTGCGGGAGTTCAGCACGGACTGGATCAAGCCGACCCTGATGGAGCTCGGCGGCAAGAACCCGGCCATCGTGACGGCCTCGGCGGATCTGGACATGGCGGCCGAGGGCGTCATGAAGAGCGCCTTCGGCCTCCAGGGCCAGAAGTGCTCCGCGTGCTCCCGGGTCTACGTGGACCGGACCGTGGCGGACGCCTTCATCGCGAAGCTCGTCGAGCGCTCCCGCGCCATCGTGGTGGGCGACCCCACCCGGGCGGATGTCTATTTCGGCCCCGTGATCAACGGCAAGGCGGTGCGCACCTTCGTCGACGGGGTGGCCAGCGCCCGGGACGGCGGCGAGGTGCTGCTCGGTGGCAATCGCATGATGGAGCCGCCCTTCGACCGAGGTCACTTCGTGGAGCCGACCATCGTCCGGCTGCCCCTGTCCCACGAGCTGTTCTTCCGGGAGCTGTTCGTGCCCATCCTGTCGGTGGGCGTCGTGTCGGGCCTGGACGAGGCCATCCGCGAGGCCAACAAGGTCGAGTACGGCCTGACGGCGGGCATCTTCTCGGCACACCGGGAAGAGATCGACCGCTTCTTCGACGAGGTGGAGGCCGGCGTGTGCTACGCCAACCGGCGGTCGGGCGCGACGACGGGCGCGTGGCCCGGCGTCCAGGCCTTCTGCGGCTGGAAGGGCAGCGGCACGACGGGCAAGGGCGGCTGCGGCCCCTGGTACGTCCAGCAGTTCATGCGCGAGCAGAGCCGCACCATCATGGAGTGAACGTGACCAAGACCATCGACACCAAGGACACCTACCCGCGGATCGTGACGCCTCCACCGGGGCCGAAGGCCCGTGCGGTCATCGCGCGAGACAAGGAGTGGACGTCGACGTCCTACATCAAGGAGTACCCGCTCGTCATCGCGTCCGGGCGGGGCGCCATGGTGGAGGACGTGGACGGCAACCGGTACATCGACTGGATGGCCGGCATTGCTGTCTCGACCACCGGCTACAACCACCCAAAGGTCGTGGAGGCCGTGCAGCAGCAGGCAGGGCGCTTCCTGCACGTCTGTGGCACGGACTTCTACTACGAGGGTATGGCGGCGCTCTGCGAGCGGCTCGGACGTTCCATGCCCGGACCGGACGGCAAGCGCGTCTTCCTGACCAACTCGGGCACCGAGGCGGTGGAGGGGGCTGTCAAGCTCGCCCGCTACCACACGAAGCGCCCCTACGTCATCGCCTTCGAGGGCGCCTTCCACGGGCGCTCCTACGCCGCCATGTCCCTGTCGGCGAGCAAGGTGAAGTACCGGGCCGGCTTCTCGCCCTTGCTGCCGTCGGTGGTCCACCTGCCCTTCGACAACCCCTACCGCAAGCCCATGGACTGGTCGCGGGTCGACGACCTCTTCGGAGCGCTGGTGGACCCGGCCGACGTGGCCGCCGTCATCATGGAGCCCATCCAGGGCGAGGGCGGCTACGTGCTGCCGAGCGCGGACTTCCTGCGGCGGTGGCGGGAGATCTGCGACCGACACGGCATCCTGCTGATCTTCGACGAGATCCAGAGCGGGATGGGGCGCACGGGCAGACTCTGGGCGTGCGAGCACGACGGGGTGGCGCCGGACATCCTACTGACGGCGAAGGGGCTCGGCTCCGGGCTGCCCATCGGCGCGATCATCGCCCGGGAGCCCGTCATGACCTGGCCTCGGGGCTCCCACGGCACCACCTTCGGCGGCAACCCGCTGGGCTGCGCGGCGGCGCTGGCGACGCTGGACCTGCTCGACGAGGGCCTGATGGCCAACGCGGCGCACATGGGGGAGCGCCTGATGGCAGGGCTGCGGCAGCTTCAGGGCAGACACCCCCGCATCGGCGACGTGCGGGGGCGTGGGCTCATGATCGGGGTGGAGCTCGTCAAGGACCCGGCGACCAAGGAGCCCGACGGCGACCTCGCCCACGCCCTGGAGCAGCTCGCGTTCACGCGGGGGCTGCTCCTCCTCGGCTGCGGAAAGTCGGTGATCCGCGTCGCCCCCCCGCTGGTGCTCAGCGAGCACGACGTGGACGAGGGCTTGCGGATCTTCGGGGAGTGCCTGGACGAGCTGGCGTAGCGCGCGCGAGGAGGTGCCCATGGGCGGCGAGACCTGGGGCGCTCGGCTGGGGGTGGCCGTGTTGGCGTGCGCGCTGGCGGCCGGGTGTTCGGACGCCGGTGGAGACGCCATCGGGAGTCAGGACGCCGCCGTAGCCGACACAGGCGGTGGGACGGACACCCCGACCGTGGCAGACACCACCGCGGACTCCGGCTCACCTGCCGACGCGGCGTCCATGGACGCTGGCGATGACGCGGGCAGCGTCGCGGACCCCGACACCGGCGCCGCGCCCGATGCGGGCGCCCCCGACGTCGCGATCAACCCGGACCCAACGAACTCCTGCGGTGGCGGGTGCGGGACCGGGTCCATCGTCGGCCTGGTCTGCGCCCCAAACGAGCAGGTCTTCGTCAACGGCGCGCTGGTCTGGGTGGACGCGACAGGCTGCGACGGCCAGCCCGTGCACATCGAGGTGATCAGCGACTCCAAGGGCCAGTATGAGTTGAGCGGGGTGCCCTGCGGCTACCAGACGGTCCAGGTGCAGAAGGGCTCGTTCAGCCACAGCTTCAAGGTGCCCGTGCCCGTCGGCGGTCAGGCCGACGTGACCGCCGCCGGCCACAAGCAGTGCTTCAAGGCGACGGCGGCCAAGATCGCCGTGATCACGGGCGACTGGGACGAGATCGGCCACCTGCTGGACCAGCTTGGCCTCCAGCACGACACCTACGAGCTCTACGGCGGCGGCTGGTCGGGGGACGACTGGAGCGGCGGCCAGGCCATCGGCCTCCTGACCAACCCGTCCCTGCTGGCGACCTACGACCTGCTCCTGATCAACTGCGGCGCCGCCCACGACGACCTGGTCTCGTCGAACCCGGCGGTGGTCTGGAACCTGCGGAGCTGGGTAGAGGGCGGCGGGTCCCTCTACGTGAGCGACTTCGCGTTCGTCTACGCGGAGGCGGGCTGGCCCGACGCCATCGACTTCATGGGAGACGACACCAAGGGGAGCATGTACGAGTCGGGCGGGCCCATCCAGATGGCGGGAAACCAGGGCGTCCCCGGCCACGTGCAGGACGAGGCCCTGGCGAGCTACCTCGGGACCTTCTGGATCGCCGTCAAGTACGACCTGGGCCCCCTCGTCGCCCTCTCCCCCGACCCTCAGCCGCAGACCACGACCGTCCACGTGGACGCCTGGGTGGAGCAGTTCGGCAAGACCCTGCCGCTGGTCGCGAGCTTCGTCCCGAAGCCCGGCGCAGGCCGCGTCGTGGTGACCAGCTTCCACAACGACGCGCAGGCCACGGACCAGATGCTCGTCGTGCTGAACTACCTGGTGTTCACGCTGTAGGGTCCGACGCTCGGGCATGGTGTCGCTCCGGCCCGCTTGTCCTTCCCATCGTCTTCGGCTGGAGGTTGCACGTGGCCCGTCCCGACGCCAACCAGATCGCGCTCCGAGCGGCGAGGAGAATCCTCGATGCGGCGCACGACTTCACGGGCGAGGTAGCCGGAAAGACCCTGTCGTTCCGGTGCACGCCTCTGGCGGCACCAAGCTGGCCCGGCGCCCTGAACGGGCTCGACCCGGACGTGGACCGGCCGTGGCCGACCCCGGTCGCCGTGGACGTCTCCTGGGAGGGCGGCGCGGCGCGGCTCATCGCTGAGTGCGACATATGGAAGGGCAGCGACGAGTGGCGGCATGCGGTTGCGCTCCGAGTCAAGATCGCGGCGACCAACCGCGAGGTCGTCTGGGTCACCCTCCCCTCCGCGCTGGCCGAGGCAAGCGACGGCTCGACGGTCCCGATCCGGGCGAGCGTCTCCCTGCCCAAGCCGATCCCCGGCGAGGACCCCGCGAGCTTCACCGCGCAGAGCGCCGCGATCCGGGCATTCATCAAGGACGCTGGAGTCCCTCTGATCACCCCAGCTCAAGCGCACCTGTGCTCGATTGCCCTGCCGGACGGGGAGCTGAACCCGGACGCTCGGGAGGTGTTCGCGCGCCTCCTGCTCATCGGTGCGATCAAACACGCGTGGTTCGAGCGCCGGGACCGCGCGGGGTTCACGGGGACGCCCTTCGTGGAGGTGCCGTTCGTGGGGGCAGACGTGCAGAGTGGGGGCGGTCTCGCGCCCATTGCGCCGCCGAACCGGAAGTTCCAGAGCGTCTGGCCGCTGCCCGGAGGTGTGCGGTCCTACGCCGACACGCTGCGGGCCCTGTTGGAGTATATCGAGGGGCAGGGCTCCATCCCTGTCACCGAGCTGGAGCGCCACATCCGGGAGCGCTACCAGGTGACGGGCAAGGCCGCGCTGGCCGGGTACATGAGGCTCCTGCGGCAGATCGGCTTCGTCGAGGTGACGGAGGGCGCGGCCAGCGTCACGGACGATGGGCGCCTGTGGCTGGGTCAGCCTCCAGCCGCCCTCTTCGGCAGACTCCACTCCCTGTTCATGGGCATGATCGAGTTCCTGGTCCTGGCCGAGGTGGCGCCGGAGCTCCCGATGCCGCGCATCCGTCCGGTGATCTGCGCCGTCCTCGAAGTGGAATGGGAGTCGGACAACCAGGTCATGTTCCGACGTAACTGGCTCCTGTCCCTTGGGCTCACGGAGCGAACCCCACGCGGCGACACGACCACCGACGAGGGCCGGGCGGCGCTTACGCGCTACTCGACCGAGGCCGCCACCGCGCGCGACCTCATCCGGCAGGCACTTGCGACGGCCAGGGCATCCGAGCGAGACCCCAGCGTCGCGGGGCTCGGGGACGACGCGGACCAGACCCCGGACGCCGCAGAGGCTGCGGCTGCCTCTGCACGCACCGGGGAGCACCTCGTCCTCGATGCCCGGACCATCGCGAGCCACCTGGGCACGCTTCAGGTGGAGCCGCGCCTCCTGGAGCAGCTCGCGGCCGCGGTCAGCGCGGGCAAGCACGTCCTGTTCGTCGGCCCGCCTGGGACCGGCAAGACCGAGCTGGCCCTCGCCCTGGCGCGCGCCGCCACCGCGGAGGGGTACTGCCAGGAGCTGTTCACGGCCACAGCGTCGGCAGACTGGACGACCTTCGACGTCATCGGCGGCTACGCCATGCGGAAGGACCAGACCATCGAGTTCCGCCCGGGCGCGTTCCTCCGGGCGCTGCAGGAGCAGAGGTGGCTCCTCATCGACGAGATCAACCGCGCGGACGTGGACCGGGCCTTCGGCGAGCTGATGACGGTCCTCGCAGGCCAGGGGACGGACACGCACTACGAGCTCCGGGACGGGCGCCCCGTGACAATCGGAACCGAGGAGGGCCACACATTTCGGGTGCTGCCGAGCTTCCGCGTGCTTGCGACAATGAACGTCTGGGACAAGGCCTCCTTGTTTCGTCTGAGCTACGCTCTCCAGCGGCGCTTCGCCCTGATCACCGTCGGGCTGCCCGGCGACGCCATCTACGCACGCATCCTGAGCACTGCGGCCGTCGCAGGCGATCTTCTGCCGCCACTGGCCGACGCGCACCTCGCCACCATGCATCGCCTCTTCTCGCACTCCCAGGAGGGGCTGCTGTCCCTGCGCGCCATCGGGCCGGCGGTGGCCCTCGACGTCCTGCGCTACCTGCGGCGGCGGGGCGCGGAGGCCGACGGGGTGGCGGAGGCCCTGGAGATGTTCGTGCTCCCGCAGCTCCAGGGCCTTGGCGCCGCACAGGCCAAGGCCGCGAAGAACCTCTGTACCGCCGGGCTCGGCTTCAGCCAGGCTGCACGTGCATCCCTCGAGGAGCGCTTCGACGAACTCTTCCCGGACCTTGCGGCGCTCCATGACTGAGAGGGCCGACTGGGAGGTGTGGCTCGGGGAGCAGTTTCCCGGCTTTCTGCTCCCCGCCTCCATGCACAAGGCGGTCGCCCCGGCCGTCGCCGCTCGCTTCCTGGCGCGGCTTGGCCGTCCCGACCACCTGCGGGTGCTTCAGGCTGCCGCGCTGCTCTCGCCGCCTCCGTGTGCCGAGGCCGTGCGCGCTCTGGTCTTGGAGCAGGTGCCGCGGCTGCTCGATGCCCTACCCTCGCGGACCGAGGCGCACATCCGGCGCTGGGAGGGCGGTTACCATGGGCGCCTCGACGTCCGAGCGACCCTTGCGGAGCGGCTCGCGGGGAGCCCGAGCACCTTCGTCACACGGGCACGGCGCAAGAGCTACGACCTGCCGGAGACCGTTCTCCTCAAGCACGTCCTGCGGCGCATGGGCCTGGAGCTGAGGAGGCTCCAGAGCGCCGGCCTCGCAGCGGCAACGTGGGCCCGCCCCCTGGATGGTCTGGAGCGCCGCATCGCGCAGCTTCTCGAAGGGACCGTTCTGCGCCAGATCGAGGACCGGCCAGTGGAGCCGGGGGACCTGAGCGCCGCCCGCTCGGCGCGCGAGAGTGCCCACCGCGCGGCGGCGGAGTGGCATCAGCGCATGCGCGAGGCGTTTGACGACCCGAGCGCGGAGGCCACGGCCCGGGTCATCGCGCGCGGTGCGCTCGCACCCGCGTCGCCAGACGTCCGCTTCGAGCTCGCCGTGGTGCTTCGCCTCCTGACAGCGCTCCGACGCACCGTCGAGGAGGCGGAGCCGGGCCGCTGGACACACGACCACGGCCTCATCCATGCGGGGCGCGCCGACCTCGCCACGCTCCGCAGGGACGACGGCGCCCGTCTGGTCCTCCACTACAACGAGTCGGTCCTTCCGCGGGGGCCACGAGATAGAGGGACTGAGCACTACTTCCGCTCGTCGGGGCGCCTCCGCCCCGACTGGACCATCGAGGTGTCGGTGCCGGATTCGCCTCGCCGGTACGTGGTCGGCGAGGTGAAGCAATCCCACGACGGCGCCTATGTGCGGAGCGGATTCAGCGAGGCCGTGCTCTATCGCTTCGAGTACGCGGAGTCCCTGTGGGGGGAGCTGAAGTCGGTTCTCGTCGTGCCCGGAGACGTGCCAGGGACACCGCGTGCCGGCGATCCGACTGTCGCGGTGGGGTGGGCGGCCTGGGTGCCGAGGGTCGTGCTGGACGGGATCCTGCAGGGGGTGCTGGACCGCAACGGACCCGGGCGCGTGCCGTAGGGCGGGGAAGAAGGGATGGTGGCGCACAGTCCCTGTCCTGGGGGGCTTGTGGCCCGCCCTGGAGTCTGCGCTCTGTCGGTCACCACTCTCTCAGCGCGGGCGTGAGACACCAAACTGACGGCGCTGCCGCGTCACAGCCAGGAGCAGCGCGAGGAGCAGCCACGCGGCCGGCGCCCTGTCTCCGCCCGTGGAGCAGCCGTCATCGTCGTCGTCCGATGGGGGAGTCGCAGACCCGGTGTCCTCCTCGCCCGCAGGGCCGCTGTCGGCGCCCTGAACGTCGGCGCTGCCCGAGCCGCTGTCGGCGACGCCCGGGCCCGTGTCTCCGCCCGGTGCGGCGACGCACTGTCCGGCCTGGCAGGTGCCGCCGGCGCAGTCGCCGCAGGAGCCGCCGCACCCGTCGTCGCCGCACTCCTTGCCACCACAGTCCGGAGCGCAGGCTCCCGTACACTGGCCCGCGTCGCACGTCTCCCCCTTGCCGCAGTCACCGCAGGAGCCACCGCACCCGTCGTCCCCGCACTCCTTGCCACCGCAGCTCGGGGCGCAGCCGCCCGTGCACTGCCCCGCGGTGCAGGTCTCCCCGGCGCCGCAGTCTCCGCAGGAGCCGCCGCACCCGTCGTCGCCGCACTCCTTGCCACCGCAGCTCGGGGCGCAGCCGCCCGTGCACTGGCCCGCGTCGCACGTTTCGCCCGCACTGCACGATCCGCAGGAGCCGCCGCAGCCGTCGTCGCCACACTCCAAGCCGGCGCAGTCCGGAGTGCAGTCCGCAGTGCAGGTGCCGGCCGTGCAGGTCTCGCCGGCACCGCAGTCTCCGCAGGAGCCGCCGCACCCATCTGCGCCACACTCCTTCCCGGCGCAATCTGGTGCGCACTCCGCGACGCAGGCGCCGGCCGTGCAGGTCTCGCCAGCGGCGCAGGTCCCGCAGGAACCGCCGCACCCGTCGTCGCCGCACGTCGCGGTGCCGCACTTCGGCACGCAGGGCTTGGCGCACACCCCGGCCGTGCAGGTCTCGCCGGCGGCGCAGGAGCCGCAGGAGCCCCCGCACCCGTCGTCGCCGCACGACTTTCCGGCACAGCTCGGAGCGCAGGCCGGGCCGCACTGTGCGGCGTAGTCCATCTGGCAGGCAACGCACACGTCCTGGCAGCAGTCACCGTAGTCGAAGCAAGCGCCGTCGCACTGGCAGGCCGCCGCCCCGTCGTATGTGCCACAGATTCCGGCGCACGTCCCAGCCAGGCCCGCAAAGCACTTGCCGTCTCCGCCGCAGATGCCGCCCTCGCCACACGACCCGCACGAGCCACCGCACCCGTCGGAGCCGCAGGTCTTGCCCGCGCAGCTCGGGACGCATGGGCCACACTGGGTCGGGTAGTTCGCTTCGCAGGCCGTACACACGTCCTCGCAGCAGTCTCCGTAGGTGAAGCAGGCCCCGTCGCACTGGCAGAGCTGATCGGGGCTGTAGCTGCCGCAGAGACCCTGGCAGGTCGCCTGGGAGACGTCGACGCAGACGCCCTGGGTTGAGCAGAACAAACCGGCGCCGCAGTCACCGCAGGAGCCGCCGCAGCCGTCACCGCCGCACTCCTTGCCCTCGCAGCTCGCCGGGCACGGGAGCTTGCAGTCGCTCCAGAACTGTCCGCCACACTGGTCGCACACGTCCGAGCAGCAGTCGCCCCAGCCGAAGCACGCGGAGTCGCACCAGCAGCCTCCGATGCCCTGCGAGCCGCACAGACCCGCGCAGCCCGACTCGACGCACTGAGCATCCGGGCTGCACGTCTTGCCGTCCGCGCACGTGCCGCAGGAGTTGCCGCAGCCGTCGTCGCCGCACTGCTTGCCGTTGCACGTGCACGGGGCGCAGCTCGCGTTCGAGCCGTCAAACGGGTCGCCGGGCTTGCACCAAGTCCCCGGCCCGCAGACGCCGCACGTCCCGCCGCAGCCGTCGGGGCCGCAGGTCGCGCTGCCGCAGCTCGGGATGCACAGAGAGACGCACCCCCCGCCGCAGTCGTCGCCGCACTGCGCCACGCAGAGGCCGTCCCAGGCCGTGGCGCAGCAGTACGGGTCCTGGGCGCAGACGCAGGACTCGCACCCGCAGCCGCCACAACCCTTGGTCGGGTTCGTCGTGCACCCCGGTGTCAGGACCGGGTCCTCGCACTGCCCGGCCGCCGTGCAACCCTGGCCGCCCGTACAGGTTCCGCAGGGATTGCCGCAGCCATCTGCGCCGCACTCGCGGTCACCGCAGCCGCACACGATACACGCGCTGCCCCCGCACTGGCTCCCCTCGGAGCACTCTCCGCAAGAACCCCCGCAGCCGTCGTCGCCGCACTCCTTGCCGTCGCAGCTCGCGGGGCACTCACCGCCGCAGTCGAACCAGTACATGTCGCCGCACTGGTCGCAGACGTCGTCGCAGCAGTCGCCGACGCTGAAGCAGGAGGCGTCGCACCAGCAGCCGCCGGTTCCCTGTCCACCGCAGCTCCCGGTGCAGCCCGAGGTGACGCACTGGCCTGCCGCGATGCACGTCTCGCCCTCCCCGCAGGTCCCGCAGGAGTTGCCGCAGCCGTCCTCGCCGCACTGCTTGCCGTCGCAGGTGCATGGAGCACATGCGCTGGGCGCTCCGAGCGGCCCCGGGGCACAGTGCTCGTCGGCCTCGCAGGATCCGCACGTCCCGCCGCATCCGTCCGAGCCGCAGGTGGCGCCGTTGCAGGTCGGTATGCACACCTGCGGACAGCTCGCGCCGCAGTCGACGCTGCACTCATTTACGCAGATGCCGTCCCAGGCCGTCGCGCAGCAGAACGAGTCCATGGCGCAGACGCAGGACTCACACGCGCACCCCCCACAGCCCTTCGTCGGACTCTTCGCGCACCCACCGGGCAGGGTCACGCACGTCCCCTCGGGCGTGCATCCATCTCCCGAGGCACACGTGCCGCATGGCTGGCCGCAGGCGTCAGCACCGCAGTCCTTGTCGCCGCAGCCGCACGCGACGCAGGTCGTTCCCGCGCAGCCGAAGCCGGCCCCGCAGGGGGGATCGCAGGTGGCGCACTCGTATGGGTGCTGCCCGCTTGGGTCGGGGCCCAGCGCGCCGCAGACATAGAAGGCGGCCGCGGGGCTCCAGCCGCAGGTCCCCCCTGCGCAGTCGAGGAAGCAGAGCGCGCTGCCGTCCTGCTCGCAGAAGGTCAGCCCCTCCGGGGAGCAGCACCCCTCCCAGGTGGCGCCGGCACAGTCGTCTGAGATCTTGACTCCCGCGGAGCAGGAGCCCTGCTGGGCCGCGGACACGCTGGGTACCATCGTGACCAGAACGGCCAGCACGAGAGGGGCCGACGCCCCAAGGCTCGACCGAACACGTCTCCATCGCCTCTCCATGAAATGAGCCTCCTACCTGGTGGAGATCCCCCCCCGAGACGCAGAGCGCGCCGCGGGAGCGTATGAACCTCGTGTAGCGACCTTGGGGTGCATCGGCATGGTAGGTGGAATTCGCAAATTGTGCCAGGGCAAATCGGCGCGGGGGGCCGCGACGGGGCGCCAGCTACAGGCCGGGCACGTAGCAATGACGGGCTCTGAGGGCGCGCTCCAGGTGCAGCGAGACCCCGCCGAGGGCGTCCCGCAGCGCCAGGTATTCCTCGAGGCCGCCCGTCCCTCCCAGGACCGCCCGCAGCAGGGTGTTCTTGGGGGTGTGGGCCGTAGGTACGAACTCCATGGCGGTGACGTCGTAGCCGCGTGCCCGCAGCAGCAGGGCGCGCAGCGCGTTGGTCAGGGTTGCCCCTGCCTCCCTGCGCAGGTGGGACGACGCCCAGAGAGGCGCGAGGGGCCCCGGCATCCCCCTCTCGGAGAGCTCCGCCCAGCGCCGGGCGAGCTCCGCCTGGCAGCACGGAGCGACGCCGATGAAGTCCGCCCCCTCGGCGACGCCCAGCGCGAGAGCGTCATCGCTGGCCGTGTCGCAGGCGTGGAGCGCCACCAGGGCGTGGAGACCGCCAGTCGCGTCACCGAACGCGCGTTCCCAGATGCTCGGGACTTCGAGGCCCTCCAGCGACCCGACCTCGAAGCGGACCACGCCGTCCAGGAGCGCCATGCTGGCGCTGCGGCGGCACCGCTCGATGACCTCCGGGTTGCGGTCCACACCGACGATCTGCGCCGGATGACGCCAGCGATGCGCGAAGCACCAGCCGAGCAGCAGGGTCAGGTACGAGGCCCCACAGCCCGCGTCCAGCACGCGCACCACCGGGTGGCGAGCCAGGTCGACGAAGACCGGCTCGAGGAGCGCGATCATATGGCTGATCTGGAGGTACTTGCGCACCCGGTCGGGCGGCATGCTCGCGTCCCGGTTCAGGAGCCCGAGGGCCCGCAACAGCGGCCCCGACGTGGCCGGCGGCAAGACGAGGCGCTTCGTGCCGAGCTGGGCGCGCGTCCGCTCCGGCGTCCACCACGCGGCGGCTCGCTCCGCGAAGTCCTGCGCCCACCGCTCCCGCGTCTGCTCCGTGACCTCGCGCATCCGTGCCTCCGGCGGCCACCGTAGCACCGCCACCTGCGCGCTTCCACTGGCGCCCCCCAGGCGCCACCGCCGTGCGGCGGCCGACCCCCGCGGCGCCCCGCAGGACGCGCCTGCTCATGTCCGCTGCCCCCATACCATGGCCCCAGCGGTTGTGGTATTCTCCCCGACCGTCGAGCGCTCCCACAGAGACCGCCCCCGGGCGGCACCGAGAGGCACCCCATGAGAACCCGTCTGTCCTCAGCCGTCGCGCTGGCGTCACTCCTCGCCCTGCTGCTCTCCGGCTGTCCCGACTCCCCGCCATCCGAGGAGGGCAGCTCCGGCGACGCCGTCGGCGACGTGACCGGCATCGACCCGGTCGACGGGGTCACCCCCGGCCAACCCGACGCCTCGTGCGTTCCCGACTGCGCCGGCAAGGCCTGCGGCGGCGACGGCTGCGGCGGCTCCTGCGGCGGGTGCGCCGAGGGCAAGTGCGTGGACGGCCAGTGCAAGAAGGAGGGCTGCACCCCGAGCTGCGCCGGCAAGCAGTGCGGCGCCGACGGCTGCGGCGGCTCGTGCGGATCGTGCTTCGAAGGCTGGACCTGCAAGGACGGCGTCTGCGTCGACCCGGGCGGCCCCCTCCCCTGCGGCGACGGCGCCTGCGCGAGCGACGAGTCCTGCACGAGCTGCCCGGCGGACTGCGGAGCCTGCGGCTCCGTCTCCTGCACCGACGCGGTCGCGTGCCTGCTCGGCTGCTACGGCGACACGAACTGCATCGACGCCTGCCTGAAGCCCGCCACCGAGGTCGTGGCCGACGCGGCGCAAGCCCTCGTGGAGTGCATCGCCGACGCCTGCTCCGGCGACTCCGCCCCCGGGTGCGAGCACGCAGTCACCCAGCCCCACGGCCCCTGCGGCGAGCTCGCGGCCGCCTGCGAGGCCACCTGCGCGCCGTCGTGCAACGGCAAGGAGTGCGGCGAGGACGGCTGCGGCGGCTCCTGCGGCGAGTGCCTCGAGGGCTCCTTCTGCAACGACGGCACCTGCAAGCCACCCGGCTTCGCGTCCTGCGAGGACCTGCTGCTGTGCGCCCTCAACTGCCCCCAGACCGAGCCGGGCTGCGCCAAGAGCTGTGCCGAGGGCGGCTCCCCCAACGCGCAGAACGCCTTCATCAAGCTGGTGAGCTGCCTCCAGCAGGTGTGCAACGGCCTGGAGCCCGAGTGCGTCCAGAAGGCCCTCGCCGACACTTGCGCCGTCCCCTACGAGGGCTGCGTGGGCACCTGCACACCGTTCTGCGACGGCAAGCAGTGCGGCCCGGACGGCTGCGGCGGCTCCTGCGGGTCTTGCGGACCCAACGGCACCTGCGTCCAGGGCGCCTGCCAGGGCGGCTGCCAGACTGGCGCGACGCAGTGCGTGGGGGGCGGGGTCTCCCAGTGCATCCAAGGCACCTGGAGCGCCCCGAAGCCTTGTCCGACCGGCCAGAGCTGCAAGGACGGCGTCTGCCAGGGCGGCTGCCAGCCTGGCGCGACGCAGTGCACGAACGGCGGCGTGTCGACCTGCGTACAGGGCGCCTGGAGCGCCCCGAAGCCCTGTCCGTCGGGTCAGAGCTGCAAGGACGGCGCCTGCCAGGGCGGCTGCACTCCCAAGTGCGCCGGCAAACAGTGCGGTGGCGACGGCTGCGGCGGGTCGTGCGGGACGTGCCCACAGGGCGCCGCGTGCTCGAATGGCCTCTGCGTCCAGCCCGGGTGCATCCCCGGCCAGTCGATCTGCGACGGATCCACGGTGCTCGCCTGCGGGGCGGACGGCACCTGGGTGCCGATCCAGAAGTGCCCGGCGAACACGATGTGCCAGAATGGCCAGTGCGTCGGCGCGGGCAAGAGCTGCGCGGACATCGTCGAGTGCGCCTTCGCCTGCTCGTCGGGGTCCCTCGAGTGCATCATGATGTGCCAGGAGGGCGCCACGGACGCGGCGGCGCAGTCCTTCAACGTGCTCGTGAGCTGCGTGCTCAACTGGTGCGACGCCACGAACCCCATGTGCTTCCAGCAGGTCATCACCAACCAGTGCGCCAAGCAGTTCGACGCGTGCATGGGGGGCTGCGTCCCGAGCTGCGCCGGCAAACAGTGCGGCGCCGACGGCTGTGGCGGCATCTGCGGAGAGTGCAAGCAGGGCACGAGCTGCAGCAACGGCCAGTGCATCCCGACCACCCAGTGCACGCCGGGCCAGACCATCTGCCAGGGCAACACGGTGCTCGGGTGCAGCGCCAGCGGAGCCTGGACCCCCGTCCAGCAGTGCCCCGCTGACACCCCCTGCGTCGCCGGCAAGTGTCAGGGAGGCTGTGTGCCGAGCTGCGCCGGCAAGCAGTGCGGCAGCAACGGCTGCGGCGGCTCCTGCGGCACCTGCCCCGACGGGCTGACGTGCAGCGCGGGCCAGTGCACGCAGATCTCGACCGGCACCTGTAGCGACATCGTGACCTGCGGGGCCGGGTGCGGGCTCAACGACAAGGCGTGCGTCCAGAAGTGCGTGTCCCTGGGCGGCCAGGAGGCGCAAGGACTCTACTCCAAGCTCCTCGAGTGCGTGGGCAGCGTGTGCGGGCAGGGCACCCCCATCCACCCGCAGGCCCCCTGCTCCCTGACGGCCATGCAGGGCCCGTGCGCCGACATCGCGAAGGTCTGCCAGACCCAGCAGGGCTGCGTGCCCCAGTGCGGCAACAAGGTGTGCGGAGGCGACGGCTGCGGCGGCTCCTGCGGCACGTGCCAGCCAGGGACGGCGTGCTCCGGCGGCCAGTGCATCGCCACGCCCAACTGCGTCGAGGGCGCCCAGATCTGCGAGGGCTCGACGATCCTCCTGTGCGTCAACGGCAACTGGATGAAGGTGGAGACCTGTCCGCCAGGGACCCAATGCCAGAGCGGCAAGTGCGCGCCCGTCGGCCAGTGCGCCGATGGCGAGATCGGCTGCGCGAACAACGCGGTCGCGTGGTGCATCGGAGGCCAGTGGCTCCCCATCCAGCAGTGCGCGCCTTCCGAAAAGTGCCTCGACGGCGCTTGCATCGGGAGCTGCATCCCGAGCTGCGCCGGCAAGCAGTGCGGCGGCGACGGCTGCGGGGGCTCCTGCGGCCAGTGCGGACCGCTCCAGCAGTGCACCCAGGGCAAGTGCATCGCCGTGACGGGCACCGCGAGCTGCTCCCAGGTCCTCGAGTGCGCCCTGTCGTCCTGCGCCCCCAGCGACACGGCCTGTCTGACCAAGTGCGGCCAGACGGGCACCCAGCAGGCCCAGTCCCAGTTCCAGGCGGTGGTGGGCTGCGTCGCCCAGTACTGCGGGTTCGGGATCACCTCGGACTGCGCCGCCCAGGCCATGGCCGGCCCCTGCGCGCAGCAGGTCGCGCTGTGCAAGGGCGGCACCTGCACTCCCCAGTGCGCCGGCAAGACCTGCGGCCCCAACGGCTGCGGGGGCTCCTGCGGTACGTGCCCGGCCGGGCAGTCCTGCTCCAGCGCTGGCACCTGCTCCGGCAAGCCGCCGATGGGCTGCTACGCCATGCTGGTGTGCATGAGCGACTGTCCGACGGATGACTGCGCCTACCAGTGCTTCTACGACAGCACCCCCGAGGCGCAGTCCATGTACATCGAGCTGAGCGACTGCCTGCTCGCCGCGTGCGGACCCAACGGGGACCCGGCCTGCTACGAGAAGGCCGCGACCGGCGCGTGCCAGAAGTCCTACTTCGGGTGTCTGTCCAACTGACGCCCCCAGGGCGCTCCCCCCTCTGCCTCGTTGGTGCCGTCCCCGTGAAGCCACGCCTGCTCATCGTCGACCCGTCCATGCACACTCCCGAGGACGAGGGTGTCGCGACGCTCGCCGGGGCCTTCGGCGGGGAGGTCACCGTGCTTCACCCAGCGCTTCGCGGCAACGGGCCGGGCCCCGACACGCCCCACGACTGGGACGGCGTGGTCGTCCTCGGGTCGGCCGCCTCCGTCCATGACGACTGGCCCTGGCTCCAGCGCCTTCGGAGCTGGGTCCACCCCCTGGTCACCGGCGCGCTCCCCACGCCGCTCCTGGGCATCTGCTTCGGGCACCAGCTCGTGGCTCACGAGGCGCTCGATCAGGCTGCGGACGCGGTCGGCTTCCTGCGGCCGGACCACGAGAAGGACGTCGGCATCGTGGAGAGCCGCATCAGCGGGAGCCGTCTGGTTGGCGATCTCGCCGTCCGCACCCTGATCAGCCACCGGGAGGAGGTCAAGCGCCGGCCGCCCGGGTTCCAGACGGTGGGACACAGAGATGGGGTGCTCCACGACGCGTTGGAGCACGAGTCGTTGCCCATCTTGACGGTGCAGTTCCACCCGGAGGCGCGCGCAGGCTTCGCGCAGAACCGGGGGCTGGACGTCGCTGGCGTCGATGAGCGGCTGCGGACGACCACCGTGGCGCTGCTGCGCAGCTTCCTCGCGGTGGTGGAGCGCTCTGGAGCCTCGCTGTGAGCGCCGGCCGCACTCTGGCGGACGCCTGCGCCAACGCCGGGCGCAGTGCTCTCAATGCAGCGCTGAGCCTCGCGCCACCCGCGGAGTGGGTGCTCCTGGAGGTGAACGGCCACCTCCCCGAGCGGGACGAGCCCCTCCCCCTCACGCAGCGCGTGCTCCGCATGGCGCGCCCGGATCTCTCCCTCGCGGCCCTCGCCGACCACCTCCACCGCGCCGGCGCCGACCCGCGCCTGAAGGGCGTCGTGCTCCGCTTCGCGGGGCTGCACCTGTCGACCACCAAGGCATGGAGCCTCCGAGCGCTGCTCACGCGCCTGCAGCGCGAGGGCAAGCAGGTCGTCGTGTGGCTCGACCACCTGGACGCCCAGAGCTACCTGGTCGCCACCGCAGCGGACCGCATCGCGGCCCCCGAGGGGGCAGAGCTGGAGGTGCGCGGCCTGCGCCTGGAGGTGTCCTTCCTCAAGGACCTGCTCGACCGCTGCGGCGTCGCCTTCGACGTGGAGACCATGGGCGAGTACAAGAGCGCCGCGGATCACCTGCGCCACAGCCGCATGTCGGCCCCTCAGCGCGAGATGCTCGAGGCCCTCGTGGACTCCCTCTGGGGCGACCTGGTCGGCGCCATCGCTGATGGGCGGCGGCTCACCGAGCCCACGGTCCGCGCCCTGATCGACCAGGCGCCCATGCCCGCGCGGCACGCCATGGATCACGGCCTCATCGACGGAGTGCTCTACGAGGACGAGCTCCCCGCGTGGCTCGGGGGCGGAGACCCGGTGCGCCTGGTTCCCTGGGACCGGGCACGGGGCCTCCTGACGCGCCCGCTGCGCCGCCGGGCGGACCGCGCCATCGCCCTCGTCCCCCTGGTCGGCACGATCATCCCCGGCCAGAGCCGCCGCCTGCCGGTGCCCCTCCCCCTCATGGGCACGCAGGCGGGCGCAGAGACCGTGGTCAAGGCGCTGCGGGCCGCCGCGCGTGATCGCACGGTCGGCGCCATCGTCCTCCTCATCGACTCGCCGGGGGGCTCGGCCCTCGCCTCCGAGCAGATCTGGCGCGAGGTGACCCGGGTCGGCCGCCACCTCCCCGTGGTCGCCTGGATGGGCGACGTGGCCGCCTCGGGCGGCTACTACGCGGCGGCCGCGGCGCGGTCCATCATGGCGCAGCCGTCGACCCTGACGGGGTCCATCGGCGTCATCGCGGCCAAGACGGTCCTCGCCGGGCTCCGTGAGCGCCTGGGCGTCCACCTGGAGGCGGTCTCACGCGGGCGCATGGCAGGACTGTTCACGACGGACCACCCCTTCGACGACGAGGAGCGGGAGCAGGTGCGCGCCATGCTCCGCCGCACCTACGACCGCTTCAAGTGGCACGTCGCCGAGGGGCGCCGCATGGATCTGGACACGGTGGAGGAGGTCGCCCGGGGCCGCGTCTGGACCGGCCGCCAGGCCTTGGAGCGTGGCCTCGTCGATGGCCTGGGCGGGCTCGACGCGGCCATCGAGAAGGCCAAGGAGCTGGCCGGGTTGCCTGCGGACCGGGAGGCCGACGTCCACGTGGTCCACGGGGGCCGAGGCCCGCTGGTGCCGCCTCACCCCGCCGCGGCGCTCGCCGAGCTTCCCGGAGCCTGGGACGCACTCCAGCAGGATACAGCGCTGGCGCTCATGCCCTGGGGCCTCCTGTAACCGTCGCTCCCTGGCTCGTGGCGCGCTCCCGAGGCGCGCGAGGCCTCACCCGCTGCCCCCCCCCTCGGCTCCACTCGTTGCGTAACCTTGGCCGCACCACGCGCGTCAGTTACGATGTGAAGCATGCCACCACGCGGCGAGGAGGGTGCATGAGCGAAGCGCAACCGCGGTTCCCCCGAGTGTCCCACTCCCTCCCCCGCGGCCCCCAGGTGGACGACGTGGACTTCCGCTCCCTCTACGCGAAGGAGGAGCATGAGGTCTTGACGGCCGACGGGTGGACCCTGGTGATCACCCGCTACCGCCCCGTCGCGCAGACCTGGCACCAGCCGCTGCTCGGGGTGCCGCTCCTGCTGGTCCACGGCCTGAGCCAGAACCGCCACGCCTGGACCGCCGGGGAGTTCGTCAAGAACCTGCTCTACTTCGGCATCGACTGCCACATCCTGGAGCTGCGGGGCCACGGCAAGAGCAGCGTCGCGCTCCAGCGCCGGAAGGCGGAGGAGCTGCTCCGTCCCCTGCCCCTCGACCTGAGCTATGAGTGGGACTTCGGCGACTACCTGCTCTCGGACGTGCCGGCGGCCATCGAGACGGTCAAGCGCATCACTGGCTGGTCCCGCATCGCCTACTGCGGCCACAGCATGGGCGGCATCATCGGCTACGGCCTGGCCAGCCAGCGCAGCGACCTGCTGTGCATGGCGACCATCGGCGCGCCAGCCGATCTCGGGGCCCAGTCGGCGCTCCTGCGCCTGGTCGCGCAGACCGACCGGGTCGTGCCGCTCCTGCAAGGGCTCACCCACCTGTGGAACCAGAAGGAGCGCCTGCGCGTGGCAGCGCGCACCGGCGTGCCGCTGCTCGGCGACGGCGACGCGAAGCCCCGGCTGCTCAACCCCCGCGTCGCCCCGCTGGACACGCTGCTCGGCACCGTCTACCGCTCCCTCGTGTTCGCCCGCGAGTGGACTCCCCGTGTCACCCCCCGCGCGGTACGCCTGTTCAACCCTGAGCACGTGGCCACGGACGACATCCAGTGGCTCCTCGCCCAGGGCTGCGAGAAGGAGCCCGTCGCGGTGATTCGCACGTTTGCGAAGTGGATCCGCCGCCGCGAGCTCAAGTGCTACCGTACGGGCTACGACATCAAGGCGGGCTTCAAGCGCATCCGCCTGCCGCTGACCATCGTCTTCGGCGACCAGGACATCTTCAGCGGCATCGAGAGCACCCGCGCCCTCTACGACGCGGTCCAGAGCGACTACCTGGTCTGGCGCCCGGTCCGCGGCAACAGCCACGTCGAGGTCACCATGGGCCACGACATCCGCCAGATCTGCTACGACGTGAAGAACCTCATCGACTACGCCCTCGCCCACCAGGACTACGCCCCGCGGCTGCCGCGGCACCCGGCGAGCTGACCCGTCCGGCAAGTCTGGGAGGCCGGCGAGCAGACCGCCGAGGAGGCGCCTGCCCATTGGCGAGCCTCTCCTCAGAAGATGTGATAGGCCTCCACGTAGAAGCCCACCCCGTCCGGGGACCACGCCCCGTCGATGCGGGCGATGAAGGTCTCACCCCACTGGAAGCGCACGCCGCCACCCGTGCCCACCTTGAGACCCACGTCCGTGCCGTCCAGGTCCGGGTGCTCCTCCCAGTCCGTCCAGACGCGGCCGGTGTCGCCGAACGCCACGACGCCCAGGTTCATGCGCTGGTCGAAGACCTCGAAGGACCAGAGCTTGGAGCGCAGCTCCAGGTTGGCGAGCACCTTGAGCTTGCCGTGGTAGCGCTGGGCGGGCACGCCGCGCACCGCCTCGCTGCCCCCTGGGGCGTCGCGCGGGTTGAGGCCCCCGAAGCGCGCCAGCTCGTAGAAGGGCACCTCGCCGAAGAGCACGTCGCCCATCAGGCGCGCCGCAAAGACCAGATACTCGCCGTAGATGGCCTGGTAGAAGCGCGCGGTCGCGTTTGCCCGGCCGTAGGTGAAGTCGGCGCCGATGCCAGTCCCCGAGAGGACCGACACCTCGTGCAGCATGCCGCTCTGGGGAGTGTACTCGTGGTCGCGGCTGTCGAAGAGGAGCCCGACGATGCCCTGCACAGCGCCGTGGGTGGTCGCGCCGATGAGCAGGGAGCGCACGCCCTCGCCGCTGCGTCCGTCCAGGTCCTCGGTGATCTTGCTCCCCGGGTACCAGTTGAACCAGTTCCACGTGAAGGAGCCGCCGGTGAACACCTCCAGGCCCTCCATCACCCGCAGGCGCGCGTTGAGCTCGGCCTTCGGGAAGATGCGGTCGTACTGGTAGTACCGGCCCGGGTCCGCCCCCTCGGGTGCGTCGTCGGCGAGCCGCGCCCCCTCGTCGAGCTCACGCGTCGCGTTGCCCATGCCGTAGTAGCCCGTCGTCGAGAAGCGCTTGAAGCTCACCTCGCCGCTCAACCGCAGCCAGTCCCCCGCCACGTCCGGGAAGTCGTACTTCAGATAGTAGTAGTGGAACGGGTCCTCGATGGAGCCGTCCGGCGCCTCCTTCAGCGTGAGGAAGAGGAACAGCTCCAGGCGCCACCGGAAGGGGTCGAAGTCCGGCTCGAAGCCGGCCAGGGTGCCCAGCACGCCGAAGCCGACTCCCGTGTCCGAGTTGGCGGAGACGCCGGGGAGCAGCGCGAACTCGATGCGGTTCGGGTCGAGGCCGTCCGTCAGCGTCACGTCCAGGCCCGGGACGGCGCTCGCGGGGCCCCAGGACTGGTCGGGGACGTCGTCCGCCATCACCCGGGCGGTCGCCGGCTCCTCGGTCGCTGGCGGGCGCGGCGCGGCGACGGCGGACGCACCGAGGGCGAGCGTCAGGAGCGCCGCGCCGCGCTGGACAGGGAACAACGCCAAGCCATACCTCGCGACCCGGGCCCGACCCCGGCATCAGGGGACGGCCCGGACCGCGGTGTCTTACCCCATGCCTTGCGGCGATTCCAGATCAGAGCGTCGTCGGCGCGCGGGCAGGCCCTGGAGCCTACCTCCGCCGCCGACCCGACGGCCGCGCCGGGCTTGGCGATTGGCCGCCGGCGCCAGCCAGCAGGTCCCGCAGGCGCTGGCCCTCGCGCGGCGTCATGCGCCCCTCGTGCCCCGCGGGTCGCCTCCCCATGATCCCGTCGACCTCCTGGAGCCACGCCAAGTCGGCGCGCGTCTCCTCATCCGCCAGCGGCATGGCGCGCTCCCACCGTCCCGCCAGGCGCCAGTTTCGGAGCGCATCCTTCGCCTGCCCGGCGGACTCGAACGTCTCGGCGGCCTCCTCGTGGCGACCCTGAGCCTCCCGCAGCCGTCCCATCAGGGCCCGGTCCGGCGGCTCGACCCGTGCCAGCACCGCCTCGGCCGCGTCCAGGTCCAAGGCGCCCAAGAGAGTGTCAGCGGCCGTGCAGCGCAGCCCCCGAGCGTGTGCCGCAGGGTCCCCGGCGAACCCGGTCAGCGCGAGCCACGCCCCGACGTCGCCGGCAAAGGCCTTCGCATCCGGCCGCTTGCCGGCGCACTCCTCGATGGTTCGACGGACCGACTGCGCCACGCCGGCGAGGGCGGACCGGACCCACTCCCCGCGCTCCCCCAGGCCCAAGGTCGCGTCCAGCAGGGTGAACGGAGCGGTCGCGGCGCTCGTGGACCAGAGGTCGAGCTGCTTGAGCGCGTGCGCCTCGTCCGGCACATCGAGCGCCCCGATGGCCTCCTTCGCGGCGCTGAGCAGGTCTCGCCGGCTGACGCCCTCCGGCGTGCCCTCGACCAGGAGGCGGGCCGCCGTCGCGAGCAGCGTGCGGAGGGCCTCGACCCGCACCGCCTCCGTGGCGACGCCGTTCGGGAGCGACGGGTCGCCGAGCAGGCGCATCGCCTGATAGGCGCGGCGCCACGCGCGGCCGGGTCGCTCGTCGATCAGCGCGCGCGCGTCGCGGGTCCTCGCCAGGACGCGCTCCTCGGGCGTCGCGTCGAGCTCCGTGAAGTGCTCGGCCAGGTCTTCGGGATCGAACGGAGCGGGGGCGTCGAGCAGGGCCCAGCTCAGGCTCCGCTCGGTCTCACTCGCCTCCACGTCGACGAAGGCGAGCGTCTCGGTGGCGCGGCTGAGCGCGACCCGAAGCTGATCGATGGTCGTGCGCCGCGCATGCTCCTCGAGCTCCGTCGCCCCCGCGTCCACGGCGCCGGGTTCGATCCGAGCCAGGAGCTTGCCCGGGTCGAGGAGCACCACCGACTGATACTCGAGGCCCTTCGCGTCGGCGGGCGTGAGGACCGCGTCTCGCAGGTCTGGCGGCACCCACGCTGGGCCGTCGCTCTGCGGCGACAGCACGACGACCCCCTCGACGTCCTCCAGGCCCGCGAGCAGCTCCACGGCGTCCGCGGCGGACCGCACGTCCACGTGGATCAGGTGCGCCTCGACGTGCTGGCCGCCGGATCGGTGCCGCTGCTTCGTGGGTCTGCGGCCCTTCTCCAGGTGCGTGTACCGCGCCGAGGCGCGCTCGATGACGGCGCCGATCCGGGCCGGACACCGGAGGTTGTCCTCGAGCTGGAACTTCCGCGGGGTCCCCACGCGCCGGGCGATGAGATCGTTGAAGGGCCCCCAGTCGAACCCGGACGGCCGCACGGTCTGCCCGTCGTCCCCCGCGGCGAGGAGCCAGGGCGCGTGCCCCCGGTTGCGCGCGATGGCCCGGCACAGCTCCACGACCACCGCAGACTCGAGCAGCGTGAGGTCCTGCACCTCATCCACGACGACACGGTCGAAGTCCAGGAACCCCGCTGGCACATCGTCACGGCGCAGGCGCTCGATGGCTCTGCTGGCGCCGATGAGCTCGGGAAAGACCGCCTCGAGGGCGCCGCTCTCCAGGGAGCCCACCGCCTTCAGCAGCGCCTCGGCGGCGGCGCGCCCGACCCCCGTGCCGCGCCCTCGCTGGTCGAGGTAGGCAGAGTCGGAGAGCCGCGGCGCTCCACCCGGCTCGCAGCCTCCCTCGCCGGGCACGGCGCGCCCGATGAGATACGCCCGCGCCTCGGCGAACAGGGCCTGCTCCCGGCCCGCCCAAGGACCGAGGACACTCGCCATCAGCCGCTTGTTCAGTCGCAGAAAGGCAGTCTGACTCTCGTGCAGTGTCTGGCGCCTGAGATCAGCCCGGCAGATCTCGCCGAGGAAGGAGAGGAAGTCCCGCGCGTCGACGTGGACACCCTCCGGCGCAAACGCGCTGAAGTGCTCGCGCGCGAACCGGGTCAGGTCCCGCGACCACGTGAGGTAGAGCACGCGGTGACCGCTGCGCGCCTCGACAGCCCTCCAGAGCACCGTGGTCTTGCCGGAGCCCGGGCGCCCGAGCACGACGCGGACCGGGTCACTGGCCTCCACGAACTGGAGCTGATCGTCGGTCCACGGCCGCCCGACGAGGCTCTCGTCCTCCATCTCGCGCTGGTGGAAGGGCAGGTAGTCGCCGAGCGTGCCCGCGCCGAGCGCGTCGTGGTCGTCGTGGTGCCGCACGGCCCGCACGAGGATGTCTCCCTGCGGAAGGTCGAGCGCCGCGACGGGACGGCCGCCCTGGGGAGCCCACCACAGGTAGTACTGCATCCCGTTGTTGCCGCCGAGCGGCGACCGCAGCCACCCCTTGTTCCGCTCGTCGCTGCACCCCTTGACGACCGACGTCCGGCCGTGGGCCCCAAGGTGCTGGAGCACGATGCCCAGGCGTTTGCGGAGCGGCAACTCATGCAGCGCGTCGGGCACCTCCGGGTGGACCCACAGCCCATGGTTGAGCTTGCCGAAGGTCAGGTCATCCAACCCCGCGGGCGTGTCGACGTGCATGACGAGCGGCGGCTCGGCCACCGTCGCTGGCTCCGCCGCCTCTTCTTCCGGTGCCATGGTGGGGGGAGCGGCCGGACGGAGGTGTTCAGTGATCCGAGCGCACTCGTGCGGCGAGAGCAGGTAGTTGACGTCGCGGGCGCTCCCGCTCGGGAGCTTGAGGAGCTGCTGGGCGGCCCTCGACACCTGCCCCACGTCCACGTCGAGGGACCGCGCGAGCTGCCGGATGGTCCTCTTGGTCTTGCTGCCGCCCGCGCTCATCGTTCCCTGGCTCCGCGCCGCCCGCCCCCTCTCGGCGACGCCGAATCAGAACTGGATGGTGCGCTCGAGCTGCGGCAGATCGGCCAGGTGGAACTTGTCCGCGTAGAACTCGCGCCAGAGGCTCAGGTAGCAGTCCAGGAGCTGATCCGGGGTCATCTGCGCGGGGCGGAACACGACGTGGCAGTCGTTGTAGTGGCCCCAGGTGCGGTCGATGATGCGCCCCTCCGCCTGGAACTTCAGGAAGGACGGGGTGCCCGGGTACGGCGTGAAGATGGAGAACTCGGCCTTGCGGATCTTCGTCCGCTCGGCAAACTCCAGCATGCGGTCCACCGTGCCCAGGTCGTCCTGGTCGTTGCCGATGACGAAGCCCGTGTAGGGCTCGATGCCGAGGTCGTGGCATCGCTGGATGGACTCCTCGCAGCGCCGCAGCGCCTTCGGGTCGGTGCCGGCGAACGCCCGCTTGGTGATCGGGTCGAAGCCCGTCACCAGGTAGAACATGCCGATGCCCGCCTTGCGCCCGCGCACGAGCAGGTCCTCGCTCGCCGCCAGGAGCTGGGGTGGCGAGATGCCCGCGTAGGTGATCTGCGCCGTCCTGCCCTCCTCGATGAAGCGGTCGAAGATCGCGCTCAGGGTGCGGCGCGCCGCGACGCCCGGCATCCAGCTCGTGTCCTCCGTCAGGCTGGCCCGCTTGCCCGCCGCCGCGAGCTGGTCGAGCTGCCCCATGACGTGCTCGAGGCTGAACGCCCGCATGCTCCGCGTCATGGACACGGGCAGCACGCACGCCTCGCAGGACAGCGGGCAGCCGCGGCTCAACTGCACCGGGTAGTCGTCGGGGGCGAAGTCGTCGTCCTCCCGCTCGAAGTACATGCTGAGCTTCGGCAGCGGCAGGGTGGAGAGATCCAGCGACTCGCACGAGCGATACCGCGGCTGGAGCTTGCCTTTCCGCGCGTCCGCCAGGATCTGGTGCCAGTGGAGCTCCCCCTCCCCGATGGCGACCGCGTCCACGTAGGGCTGGATCTCGTCGGGCATCATGGTCGGGAAGATTCCGCCGGCGACGACGAGCTTGCCCTGGTCCTTGAAGTACTTCGCCAGCTCGATGCCGCGGGTGGCGGCGGGCGTGAAGAAGGACAGCGCGACCAGATCCGCGTCCGTCGGGATGTCCGCCGCGCTCAGCCGGTCGTCTCGGTACTCCAGCTCCACCCAGTCGGGCGTGATGGCGGCCAACGCCGCCATGCCCAGCGAGGGCGAGCCGAGATACTCGTTCATCGGGACCGCCGCACGCAGCTCCGGGTGGGAGTCCGCGTGCCGCTGGAACCGCGGATATACGAAGAGAACCTTCATCTACTGTACCTCCTCGTACAGCTCCGCGGTCAACGCGGAGACATGGGCCGTCGATGGTCCTGGACGCAGCGCAGGGCCCATGCGCTCCTCCGCCATGTGAAGCCAGTGTGCGGCGAGCGCCGCCGAGCGCGCGTCCCCCTCCGCCTCCGCGCGGAGCACGGCCGCGTCGGACGCCTCGCAGAGCACCGCGAGGCGCCCGAGGCGGTGGAGCAGGGTCTGCATTCCGAACAGGCGCACGCCGTGCTCCGCCAGCAGCTCGTCGCGCAGCGCGGCGAGCATGTGGTCGAGCCGGTCGGCGCGCAGGGCAAGGGGCTCGGCCAGCCCGCCCACGCGCCCCTCGAAGGAGCGGCGCTGGCGGTGGGCCTTCATCTCGACGGAGCCCGCGTGCACGGTCAGCACGTCGTTGGCGCCCTCGAAGATGCGCATGATGCGCGAGTCGCGGAGCAGGAGCGGCAGCCCCGTGTCCTCGATGAAGCCGGCGCCGCCGTGGAGCTGCACCGCCGTGTCGCAGATCTCCCAGTTGGCGTCGCTGCAGATCACCTTGGCCGCGAGCGACCGCATCAGCAGCTCCTCCGGCTCCTCGGCGACGGCGCAGGTGTGGCGCACGAGCGCGACGGCCATGAAGTGCAGCGCTGCCATGTCGGCGACCTGGCGCCGCACCACGTCGAAGGAGCCGATGGCCCGGCCGAACTGCTTGCGGGTCGTCACGTGGCGCAGCGTCGCCTGGAGCGCCGCAGTGGACGCCCCCGTGCACCCCGACGCCATCACCGTCCGTCCCCACGCCAGCACGTGCTGCAGGTGGGCCATGCCCTGGCCCACCTCGCCGATGACCCGGGCGTGCGGCAGGCGGACATCCTCGAGGAAGAGCGGGGTCGTGGACGACCCCCTCAAGCCCAGCTTGCTCTCCTCGGGACCCACCGTCAGGCCGGGCTGCCCGGCCTCCAGCAGCAGGAGCGAGTGACCCCGCCGCGCCCCGCCCAGCCCCGGGGTGCTGGCCGTGATCGTGTAAAGGCCCGCGAGGTTCCCGTTGGTCACGTAGACCTTGCCGCCGTCCACCCGCAGGTCGTCCCCATCGGAGACCGCCTTGGTGCGAATTGCGGACAGATCGCTGCCCGCCATGGCCTCCGTGGTAGCGAAGGCCGCGATGCGCTCGCCGGACGCCAGGACGGGGAGCCACTGGGACTGGAGCTCCGAGGACCCGAAGGCGACCAGGCCCCGCGTGCCGAGGCCCGTGTGCAGGCCCACGGTGGTCGCGACGGAGCGGTCGTGCCGGGCCAGCGCCGCGATGGCCGTGCAGACCCCTTGGAGGCTGAGCCCAGCGCCACCGTACTCCTCGGGGATGGGCAGCCCGAAGAGCCCGAGCGAGCGGGCGCCGTCCAGCACGTGGGGCGGGATGGCGTGCTCGCGGTCGATCCTGCCCGAGTCGATGAGGTCGCGAGCGAAGACGTCGATGGTGCGGCACAGGGGGCCGACAATCGCGCTCTCGTCCGGGTCGCGCCCCGTCAGCGCCAGCGAGGGGACGTTGGGGCTAATGGACATTCTTGGCCTTCTGGCGCGCCATCTCCAGGAGGGCGGCCACGGTGCGGACCTGGATCGCCTCCTCGAGCTCGACGTCCACGTCGAGCTCCTCGGCGAACATGGAGAGGAGCTCCATGGAGCTCACCGAGTCCATACCGAGGTCGGCGCGGAGCTCGTGCTCGGGGCGGATCTCCGCGAGGGGGACGGCGGTCAGCTCCGACACGATGCGGAGGACACGCTCGTCGAGGGCGGAGGTGGTGCTGGTCATGCTGGGGTCTCCGAGGGTGTGATGTCTGGGATGAAGCCCATGCGGCGCGCCCACCCGTCCAGCGCGTCGAGGGTCTGGGACAGCGGCGTCCAGCGCATGCCGAGCGCCTGCTCGGCGAGGCGCGTGTCCAGGGGGACGCCGTAGACGACCAGGTCGGCGATCTCGCGGGACAGGGCCGGCCGGCCGCCGTCCCGCTCCGCCCGCCGCTCCTCGTCGAGGGCGAGCTGCTGCGCAACCTCCGCCCGCAAGGGCGGGGACGGCTGCGGCACACGGTAGCGCGCAGCCAGCTCGCACAGGAGCCCGTGGAGCGGCGCGCTGAGCGCAGACAGGATCACGCGGCGAGGCGCATCGTCCTGTCGGGCCATGCGGACCAGGCCCGTCGCCACGTCGCGCACGTCCACGAGGTTCGTGATCCCATCGGGGTGGGGAGGGTTCTTGCCACACGCCAGCGCCACGAGCAAGGCCGTCGTCCCGACCCGCAGGTCGTATGGGCCGAGGCAGCCGCTCGGGCAGGCGACACGCACATCCAGGCGGTCCTCACGCAGGCACAGGTCCTCCATCGCCCACTTGAGGTCGTGGTAGGTGCCGAGGCGCGGAACGGCAGGGAATACGTGCGACTCGTCGGACGGGCCCGAAGGCGCGGGGGCCACGGTCGCCGTGGTGGATGCGTAGATCAGGCGCCGGACGCCCGCCCGCGCCGCCGCGTCGAGGACGGCGCGCGTCTGGCGCAGGCCGAGCTCCATGGCGGCCGCCGGGCTCGTGGAGTACCTCGGGTAGTGCCCCGCCAGGTGGAACACGACGTCCACGTCGCGCATCGCCTCGTCGAGGGTCTCCGGCGCGTCCAGGTCGGCGAGCACCAGAGGGACCTTGCGGCTGCGCAGCGCGAGCACGTTGGAGCGCCGGCGGCGCCCACAGGCCGGGACGACGCCCTCGCTCAGGAGCGCATCGACGAGGTTGATGCCGAGGAACCCTCCGGCACCCAGGATCAGCGTTCTCAACTTGGCGTCTCGCACGGGTTGTCCATGCCCCGAGGTCCATCCACCGGGAAATCAGGACGCGGAACCTAGCGCGAGTCCGACGCCCCAGTCAATGAGCTTCCGCGGGGGTCAAGCAACCGAAGTCACCGACTCGCCAGTCGAAATCCCGCCAGGGCCCCGCGAGGCGCGGCCAGGAATCCGGCGCTCAGGGGGCAAGCCACGCGGGGATCTCCGCGAGGGAGCGAATCCGGTCGCCGCAGTCCGCGTGGTGGGCAGCCCGGTCGAGGTGGAGCGCCCGCAGCCCGGCAGCGCGGGCTCCGGCGTAGTCCTCGGAGAGGCTGTCTCCTACGTGGAGCACGCGAGCCGGGGGCGGGGACCCGAGCCGGGCGAGGGCGGCGGAGAAGATGCGCGGGTCCGGCTTCTCCGCGCCGACCTCGTAGCTGGCCACGACCGCGTCCACACGCTTGTCGAGGCCGAGCGACGCGACGAGCTCGGGGAGGCGCGCGTCCCAGTTGCTGACGATGGCGACGGCGACGCCCGCTGCCCGAGCTGCGTCGATGAGCGGGAGGGAGTCGTCGAAGATCTCCCAGGCGTCCGCGTCGGCGAAGTGGTCATACAGCTCGGTGAACACGACCTCCCGCAGCCCCTCCCGGTCGCACCACGGCTCGAAGGTCGCGTGGACGACGCGGCGCCAGAAGGCGTGGGCGTCACGCTCGGTGGTGCCGTAGGCAAGGCGGCCAGTTGATCGGGCGTGAGTCCGCGCGTGGCCGAACACGTCGTGAAACCGGGCAGCCACACCGTCCTCGGGCGCGTGCAGGCCGTGGCGCGCCGCGACCGCCGCATATCGCCCTCCCACGCCCCCTCTCGGGCGAATGAGCGTGTTTCCGCAGTCGACGAGCAGCGCGGAGAGGGTGCGGGCCCAGGGCATGGTGTCACTATACAGGCGCGGAGGCCGGAGGTCGCGCGAGCTTGCGCAGGAGCCACGGCAGGATGGAGCCGGCGACGCCGCCGACGACCCCGGAGAGCAGCAGCCGTCCCAGGAGCGACATCAGTGCGTTGGAGGGGGCGATGCCGGCCTGGGCCACGAAGCCGAAGGTCGCGGCGGTCGCCACTCCGATGGTCAGGAAGGTCCCCCGCCTGGACGGCAGCCGCGACTCCAGCGCGGCCACCCCCAAGGCGATGGCGACCAGGAGGCCCGCGACCAGGAGGATGGGGACCGGGTGGGCGTAGACATGGACCGCGAGGCTCACGACGCGGGGCGGCTCCATGGAGGCGAGGCTCACCGTGACGTCCTTCCCGAGGGGGGCGAGGACGAAGGACGTGGCCATGAACTCCCGCGCGCCACCTCCTCGGGAGCGGGGCCCCGCCGGCTGATCGCTGCCAAGCCGGAGGTGTGCGCTCTTGGCCTGGTGGCCGGCGCTGCCCCGCAGGGACAGGGTGAAGGCTACCTGCCGGCCGTCGCTCTCCACCCCGGGGAGGGGCGCCGCCTCGACGATCAGGCGGCCACCAGGCACCGCCGCGAGGGTCAGGGTGTCGCCCGGCTCGTCGAACACTGCGCTGGCGTCGGGGGACCCGGGAGACAGGGCCATCCAGAGCTCGGACACGCCGAGGGCGGTGGCCGCGAGGCCCAGGGCCAGGAGGCCCGCCCGCAGACCACGCCCCCGGGCCAGGGCGACCGAGTGGGCGGTGTTCCACACCAGCGCGACGAGCACGAACGCCACCGCCACGATGGTGGCCGTGGTCAGCGGGGCCAGCCAGCCGAGGAGGTGGGCTCCGGCCAGCGCGAGGAGGGCCAGGATCAGGAGGACTGGCCGGAGCCAGCTCTCCCATGCCTCCTCCAGCGCGGTGCTGCGGTCGTCCGGTGACATCTCATTCCCCTGGCGGAGCTTGCGCCGCCCCGGCCGCTTCATCCCGGACCACCATGGTCCCGACGCCCGCGTCCGTCAGGAGCTCGATGAGGGCCGCGTGCTCCACCCGCCCATCGACGATGGTCACGCGCTCGACCCCGGCGTCCACCGCCGCCAGGCAGGCCTCGGCCTTGGGGATCATGCCGCCGGACACCACGCCGGCAGCGATCCAGGCTCGCAGCTCCGAGGCGCTCACCTCCGGGACCACGGCGCCGCCAGGACCGCGGATGCCGTCCACGTCGGTCAGGAACAGGAGCTTGCGGGCCCCGAGCGCCCCGGCGACGGCGGTGGCCACGCTGTCGGCGTTGACGTTGAGGGGCTCCATGGCGGCGTCGACGGCCACAGGCGCGATGACCGGGATCTGCCCCAGGCGGGACAGGCTCCGCAGCAGGGTCGGGTCCACGTCCACGATGTCCCCGACGCGCCCGAGGTCCACCGCCTCGCCGGTGTCGCGCGACGTGTGGCGCCGGACCCGAGCGCGCAGCCAGCCGCCGCTGTCGTGGCCGCTCACGCCGACTGCCTTGCCCCCTCGGCGGCCGATGGCTGCGAGGATGTCCCGATTGATGCCGCCCACCTGGACGAGCTGGGCGACGCGCATGGTCTCGTCGTCGGTGACCCGCAGCCCGTCCACGAAGCGCGTCGCCAGCCCCAGCCGCTCCCCCATGGCCGAGACCGCCGGGCCGCCCCCGTGGACGATGACCACCTCGACGCCGACCGCGCGCAGCAGCACGACGTCCTGCACGAAGGCGTCCGCAAGCGCCGCGCTGGTCTGGGCCGCGCCCCCGTACTTGACGACCACGGTCGCCCCTGCCCAGCGCTGCACGTAGGGCAGCGCCTCCACCAACGCTCTGGCCACGGCGCTCGGCATGTGGGCTCCTCCTCGGGGTGTCGAACAGCGCGCAGGGAGCCACCCCCTGCGCAGAAGGGTTCGCGGGTGGCCGTCACCAGGGCACCCCGACGTCAGCTCCGGTAGTCGGCGTTGATGTGGACGTAGCGCTCGCTCAGGTCGCAGCCCCACGCCCAGCCGAGCCCGGGGCCGGGCAGCCGCGCGTGGATCTGCACGTCCGGGGCCTCCAGCGCAGCCGACGCGCCCGCCTCGTCGAAGGGCAGCGGCGCCCCGTCGCGCAGCACCGGCACACCCGCCAGGTCCAGATCGAGCCCCCCGAGGGGGACACCCGCCGCCCCGAGGGCGCCGACGATGCGGCCCCAGTTGGGATCCCGCCCGTGGATGGCCGTCTTGACGAGCGGAGACCGGGCCACGGCGCGCGCGGCCGCCATGGCCGTCGCCTCGTCCGCCGTCCCCTCCACCAGCACCTCGAGCAGGTGGTCGGCGCCCTCCCCGTCTCGGGCGATGGCGCGCGCGAGGCGCAGGCAGACAGACTCGACGGCGTCCCGCAGCGCGCCCTCGGCAGGGTCACCGCGGCGCACCTCGACCCCGCGGCCGGTGGCGTGGAGCGTCACCGTGTCGTTGGTGGACATGTCCCCGTCCACCGTGACCGCGTTGAAGGTGCGCCGGACGGCCGCGGCGAGCACCTCCTGGAGCAGCGCCGGCTCCACGGCGGCGTCCGTGGCCAGGAAGGCGAGCATGGTCGCCATGTCCGGGTGGATCATGCCGCTGCCCTTGGCGATGCCGGCGACCCGCACGTCGCCGACCTGGACCAGCGCCTCCTTCGGGACCAGGTCGGTGGTCAGGATGGCCCGCGCCGCCCGGTGGCCGTGGGGACCCAGGTCCTGGGCCGCCGCCACGACCGCCGTGACCAGCCTGTCCATGGGCATGGGGACGCCGATGACCCCGGTGGAGCAGATGAGCACCTCCGACGCGGCGCACCCGAGCGCCTGGGCAGCCGCTGCTGCCGTGACCCGGACGTCCCGCTCCCCCTGGACTCCGGTCGATGCGTTGGCGTTGCCCGCGTTGACGACGACCGCGTGAGCGCGCCCGGGCACCAGCGCCCGCGTCCACAGGCACGGGGCGGCCGCGGCCGTCGACCGCGTGGTCACGGCCGCGGCGCTCCCGGGGGCGACCAGCACGACCACGTCATCGCGGCCCGCCCGCTTGATGGCGCCCTGGGCGACGCCCGCCTGCGTGCCCGCGATGTCCGTGAAGGTTCCACCCGGGGTCTCCGGGAGCGAGAAACAGCGAGGGAGCGAGGGAGCAGTGAGTGGAGAGTGCTTCATGGATGCAGAGGCTCCCATGTCTCAGGGAAGGAGGGGAAACAGAGGAATCCCGTCGAGTTCTGGCAACCCAAGCGCCACGTTCATGGCCTGCACGGCCTGCCCCGCCGCGCCCTTCACCAGGTTGTCGATGGCAGAGACCGCGGTCACCACACCCCGTCTCTCATCCGCGACCACGTAGATGTGCGCGCGGTTGCAGCCGCGGACGTCAGCGGTCGAGGGCGGCTCGTCGCACAGCACCACCAGGGGCTCATCGGCATACCGCGCCGCAAAGAGGGCGCGGGCCTCGCCAGTCGACACGGGCCGTCCGGGCCGGGCGTGGACCGTGGCGAGCATGCCGCGGGACATGGGGGCCAGGTGCGGGGTGAAGGCCACGGCCAGCCCCAGGGTCTGCTCGATCTCGGGGGTGTGCCGGTGGGTGCCGGCCATGCCGTAAGGGCGCGCCGCCTCGTTGACCTCGCAGTAGACGTTGCGGGGCCCCGGCGCGCGCCCCGCGCCGGAGACGCCGGAGAGGCAGTCGGCGACGAGCAGGTCTCCGGCGAGCCCCGCCTCGACGAGGGGCAACGCCGCGAGGGTCACCGCCGTCGGGTAGCACCCAGGACAGGCGATGAGGTGGGCGCCGGCCAGGCGCGGGCGAGTCAGCTCCGGGAGACCGTAGACCGCCTCGGCCAGCAGGGCGGGCGACGGATGCTCGAGACCGTAGGCCTCGCGGTAGACTGCGGGATCCCGCAGCCGGAAGTCGGCGCCCAGATCGACCACCGTGACGCCGGCGCCCAGGAGCTCCGGCGCGATGCGGGCCGCGTGGCCATGGGGGAGCGCGAGGAAGACCACGTCGCACGCGTCGGCGATGCGCCCGGCCTCCAGGGGCTCCACGGCAGCGTCCACGAGCCCCCAAAGGGCGGGCCATGACCCGACCAGTGGCTGCCCGGAGGACTGGCCAGCACCGACCCAGGTCAAGTCCAGGGAGGGGTGCGCCTGGACGAACCGGAGCAGCTCCACCCCGGTGTACCCCGTGACCCCTGCGATCCCCGCGCGAATGGACACCGCGGCCCCTCCATGCGGCGGGCCCGTCGTGGCTCGCCGTGAGCTGACGGTTGTAGCGCGACTGACGATGGCGGGCAAGGGAGCTGCTGGCAGGGAGACTGCGCGGGCGGGTCAGCACTCCGCGTCGCGGCGCCCGCGAATCCAGAGCAGCTCGACCTCACGGACGAGGGCCATGAGGGTCTCGGGGGGATCGACCCGGCCACCGACCTGGACCGTGTCGGGGAAGAAGAGCCCGTAGCGCCGGCCGGCAGTCCGTCGCACCACGGCGCCGAGCGTGATCTTGTGCTTCGGGTGGTCCAGGCTGACAACGACGGGGTCATCGATGGCGGCGTCCAGCGCCCGCCCCTCGGGGACCTCGATCTGGATGCCCGTCAGGCTCAGGTCGATGGGCTGGACCTCCAGCTCCCCCCCCGTGTGCTTGACGAGCACACGGAAGACGGCCTCGTCCAGGACCGGCACGCGGAAGGCGAAGCGCCCCTCGGCGCCGATCATTTCGGTCGGGAGCTGGACCATGAGGCGGTTGGTGTTCCCGACCAGCTCGGCCCCAAGCACCGATGCGAGGAAGACCCGCGCACGGGTGCCGTGGTTGAACGTCACCACGCAGAGCGAGAGCAGCTTGATCGCAGGCGGGTCCGCCGTGAGGACCTCGATGTGGATCACGTCGTCGCGCAGCTCCTGGAAGCGACCATTGTAGGTCATGCCCACGTCGCTGCAGAGGACCACCACCGCTGCCTTGCGCGCGCAGCACGCGTCGATGAGGTTCCGCACGTCCCGGCTCGCGAGGGACGCGGCGGGCGGGGCAGGCGACGACGTAGCATCCTCTTCGGCACGACGGTTCCAGAACGCCATGACGCACTCCTTGGGCGGTCCACACGCCTGCCCACATCGGAGGGTTTCCCCAGCAACTTGACCCCAATCACGCGGTCAACGCCGACCAGAGGCAAGCATTGCCGCACCTTCCGCCGTGAACTGCAAGTGAAATCAGAGGCTTGAGCCTCGGCAACATGGCGCAAAGAGACATAGTCAAGTAGCACATTCGTGCCACACCCCTGTGGACCGGGGCCCGCGTGCAGGCGCGGCGCACGGCCCCGAGCCGGGGGGGCGACTTCCACGGGGGGGAGCGCGCGCGTATCATGGCGCGCCGGAGGTGGCAGCACGTGGAGCCGAGGAATCGCCGAGTAGACCAGGTGATCGTCATAGCGAACCCGCGGAGCCGGAGCGTGCTCGCCGTGACGCTCCGCGCGCTGGTGTTCCTCGGCGTAGCGGTCGCGCTGAGCGCCGGCGCAGCCGGGTTCGTGCTGTACGCGACCTTCGCACGCGGCCTGCCCGAGATCCTCCCCTTCGAGCAGCACACCTTCGAGGGGGTGACCACCTTCACCGCCGACGACGGGCAGGTCATCGGGGAGCTGTTCGAGGAGCGGCGAATCCTGCTCCCCTACGAGAAGATCCCGCGCAGGCTGCTGCTCGCGTTCCTGGCGGTCGAGGACAAGCGGTTCTTCTCCCACGAGGGCATCGACCTGCGGGGCGTGCTGCGAGCGGCCCTGTCCAACCTGAGAGCCGGTGGTGTGGTAGAGGGCGGGAGCACCATCACGCAGCAGCTCGCGAAGCAGACCCTCGGCCGGGACAAGACACTGGCCCGCAAGGTGCGCGAGGCCATCTTCGCTCGAAGGCTGGAGGACAGCTACACGAAGGAGCAGATCCTGCTGCTCTACCTGAACAAGATCTTCTTGGGGCACAACAGCTACGGCGTCCAGGCCGCCGCCCAGAACTACTTCAGGAAGAACGTCTGGGAGCTGTCCCTCGGGGAGATGGCGATGATCGCCGGCCTCCCCCAGTCGCCGTCCCGCGTGAACCCGGCGGTCAACATGACCGCGTCGCGAAGACGCCAGCGCGAGGTCCTCGACCGCATGGTGGAGGCGGGCTTCGCCACGCGGGAGGAGGCCGACGCAGCGGCGGCCGCCCCCCTCGAGGTCTACCCGTTGATGGACGACTTCGCCTCGAAGGTGCCGTGGTTCACGGAGGAGGTGCGCCGCGGCCTGCGCGATCTCGCGGGCGACGACTGGCTCCGGCGCGGCCTCTCCGTGTCGACCACGGCGAGCGTGCCCTTGGGCCTGGCCGCCGAGGAGGCGCTCGCCGCCGGGCTCACCGCCGTGGACCGGAAGCAGGGGTGGCGCGGCCCCCTCGCGAAGGTCCCGGACGCCAAGGCCCGCGACGGGGTCCTCGCGCGCGTGGAGGCGTGGTTCAGGGGAGCGCCGGGCCCCGGCGACATCACCCCGGTCATCGTGGCCTCGGCCGGCAAGGCGGGCGTCGAGGTGCTGGTCACCCCGTCGGTGCGCGGCTTCCTCCCGCCCAGCGAGGTGAGCTGGGCCGGGCCCTACACGGAGCTGCCGGTGGTGGAGCGGCGCCAGCGCAAGGGCGGCGTCCTTCAGACGGTCACGGTGCGAGACGAGTCCAAGGCGGTGTCCTGGCAGCCCAAGCTCGCGGACGCCGCGGCGACCTTCAAGCCGGGCGACGTGGTGCTGGCGAGGGTCCTCGAGGAGCCCGCGCGCAAGCCCAAGGGCTGGGTGCCGACCCCGGAGGGGCAGCTCCGGCTCACCCTGCTCCAACCACCGCAGGTGGAGGGGGCCTTCGTCGCCTTCGACCCGGACACGGGCCAGGTCAAGGCCCTGGTCGGCGGCTGGGACCACGACCGCTCCGAGGTGGACCGGGTCCACGCGCTGCGCCAGACCGGCAGCACCATGAAGCCCATCGTCTACTCGCTGGCCTACGATCTGGGCCTCGCGCCATCCACGCTCTTCTCGGGCGCGCCCTTCCGCCTCGACGGCTACAACCCCACGGGCGACAAGGCGATCCCCGACATGACCCTCTGGGACGGGCTCACGAGGAGCGAGAACAGCATCAGCCTGCGGGTGCTCCAGTACGTCCTCGACCAGGGCGGCAAGGAGCGCTGGAAGGAGTGGGGGCGCCGCCTCGGGCTGGGGCGCGAGCTCCAGGGCTATCCCTCGGAGGTGCTCGGGACCGACCAGACCCTGTGGGACATGACCGGCGCCTACGCCGCCTTCGCGCGGGAGGGGCGCGTGGCGCCCCGGACGCTGCTGCGGAAGGTCGTGGATCGGGACGGGCGGGTGCTCGCGCGCCATCTGGTACCCGGCGACCCCGGCAACGACGCCCGCGACATGCTCGACGCGCTGTACGACGCGGCGGCGGGGGCGCCGCAGCAGCTCATCGACCCCGCGACAGCCTACGTCACCGGGGCGAACCTGCGAGAGGTGACCGTGCGGGGCACCGGGTCGCGCGTCGGCAAGGAGCTGGATCACCAGGCCGCCGGCAAGACGGGCACCCTGCCCTACGACGTCTGGTTCATCGGCTTCACGGACCACTTCGTCGCGGGCGCCTGGATCGGGTCCGACCGCAGAGAGAGACCGCTCGGGCGCAGCGTCAAGCAGAACCGCATCTACGGAGGCGACGCGGCGCTCCCCGTGTGGCTCGACTGGATGAAGGTGGCCAACGCGGGGCGCCCCAAGCGGCGGTTCATGGATCGCGCGCCGGCAGGCGTGGAGGTGGCGCGCATAGACCCCGCCACGGGCCTCCTGGCGAAGGAGGGAGGCATGCTGGTCCCACACAAGAGGGGCACGGCGCCCGTCCGGTCCACGCCCATCGGAGCGACACCCGACTTCGTGGAGAGCCACGAGCGGGACTTCTGAGAGACCGCAGGGCAGACCACCCCATCTTGACAGGCCGCGGCGCGGGTCCCTACGATGCGGCCGGGTCCCTTGGGGGACCCGTGGAGGAACGATGTTCGGGCTCGGCGCCGGCGAAATCCTGCTCATCCTGATCATCGCGCTGATCGTGCTCGGGCCGGCGAAGCTGCCCGAGATCGCGAAGTCGCTGGGCAAGGGGCTGCGGGAGTTCCGCAAGGCGACGACCGACTTCCAGCGGCAGATCAACGAGGAGACCGACGAGGTGGAGCGCCGCGTGCGGCCTGCACCGCCGCGCCCACCGGCCTCTGCTGTGACGGCCCAGCCGAGCCCGGACGCGCCGGAGAGCTCTGGCGGGGCGCCACCGGCACCGTCCACCGCCGAGCCCGTCGAGGTCGACCGCCCGGGGCCTCCGCTCACCCCGCGGGTGGTCGCCGCCAAGGACGCCATCCCCCGCTCGCCCTCCGCATCCCCCTCCGCGGACGTCAAGTCCCCGGCTGAGCCCGATCCCGAATGACCCAGGCCGAGATGACGTTCACGGAGCACCTGGTGGAGCTCCGGAACTGCCTCACGCGGTCCGCCATCGCGGTGCTGCTTGGCTTCTTCGTGGCCTACAACTGGCACCTGGAGCTGTTCGAGCTCATCGCCCGCCCCCTGCTCGACGGGCTCGCGGCCAACGGCATCTTCAAGCTCCAGGCGCTCCAGATCACCGAGACCATCATCGTCTACGTGAAAGTGTCGGCGGTCGCCGCGGTCCTCGGCACGTCGCCGTACATCTTCTATCAGCTCTGGTCCTTCGTGGGCCCGGGGCTCTTGCCCCACGAGCAGCGGTGGATCCTGCCCATCGCCACCTTCTCCGCGCTGTTCTTCTTCCTCGGGGTCTCGTTCGCCTACAAGGTGATGATGCCCTTCATGACGGGCTTTCTCGCCGAGATGACCCAGGAGGGGGGGCGCGTCGAGCTGGTGCTGACCGTCAGCAACGCCTTTGGGTTCTCCCTGACGAGCATGTTGCTGTTCGGGGTGATCTTCGAGCTCCCCCTCGTGATCTTCTTCCTGTCCGTGCTCGGGGTCGTCAACCACACGAAGCTGATCAAGGGCTTCCGGTACTTCGTGGTGGTCGCCTTCATCGTGGGCGCAATCCTGACCCCTCCGGACCCCATCTCCCAGAGCCTGATGGCGGTGCCCCTCATCGGGCTCTACGGCATCGGCATCCTGATCTCGTGGCTGGTCGGCAAGCGCAAGGGCGACGGGGCCGTTGCGGGGGGCCGCTTCTGGGCTACGGTGGTCGTCGCGCTGGCCTTCGTCGGGGTCGTCATCGGGACGCTCGGAGTGCTGCTGCAGCCCGCTCCTCGCGCCGTGGAGCTCGTGCCCGCGCGGGTGGCCATGGTCTCCGGCGTGGTGCCTGCCCACCTGGGAGACCTCGCGAGGCCCTCCCTGGACGCCGCGCTCCAAGCCGTAGGGGCGGACGAGGGACAGCGGGAGGCGCTCCGGGGCCCGCTCGAGAGCGCTGACGCGGTGCTGCTCGTGGTCGAGGGTGGACGCGCGGCGCTGCTTGCCCCCGGCGCCGCAGCGGGCGGAGCGCTCCCTCCCGGGCTCGCGGAGCCCGAGGCAGGGGTGGCGCCAGGAGACACCCTGGTGTTCGGTCACGCGACCGTGGTCGACGCGGTCATGGCCTGCGCGAGCGACGAGGACCTGTGCCTCGGAGCCGACCCGCGCCACATGCGGCGCCTCGACGATCTCTCGCGAGGGGGCCCGCTCTGGGCCTACGCTCCGGATGCCGCGGACCCGTGGCGTGCGCTGCTCCCGCTCGGCTCCGAGGTGGAGGCGGCCCACGATCTCGCCGTCGTGATCACGCCCTCGCCGGACGACGCGGAGGCCCGCCTGTCGCTGGCGCTCCCCGACGCCGCCGCCGCCCGGTCGTGGCGTGCCCGTGCCCTGGCGTGGCGGGAGCAGCGAGAGCGGGACCTGCTCCAGGAGCAGCGGTCCGCCACGCAGGGGGCCGAGCTGCTCGGGCTCGCGGAGTCCGTCCGTGAGCTGGCGGCCGCGACGCGCACCCTCGCGGAGGCGGGGGACCGCGGAGCACGAGACTCCGTCCTGCTGCGCCTCGACGCCGTCGCGGCGCGCCTCGACCGGGCGGCTCTCCCGCCGACGACCCTCGCCGTCGGTGGCCAGAGCCTCATCGACCGCCTCCCGCCGGAGGAGCTGAGGAGCTGGGAGGTGTCGACGGACGACGCCGTGGCCGTGCTGACGCTGAAGGTGGCCGCCGCCGCGGTGCCCCGGCTCCTCGCGGCCATCGACGAGGCGGCGAGGCCCCCGCTGGGTGAGGCTGAGGATGTGGAGGCGTCCGTCGCGGTGCCCGGCGAGTCGGACGCAGGGGCCCCACGAGGGGGAGAGGTGGTGCCGGACGCGGGAGCGGCCCCAGCGGACGGCGGACCGACAGCGGCGCTCCCGGATGCGGGAGCCCACCGGGTGGGCGACCGCCCGGACGCGACGGTCGGCGACGGGGGAGCAGCCGCGACCCGTGACGGCGCGGGGGGAGGCGTCCCCGACACGGGCGCGGCCGCGGGCCGTGACGCCGCGGGGACGGCGGTCCTCGATGCGGGCGCAGCAGCAGGCCGTAGCGCCGCGGGGACGGCGGTCCTCGATGCGGGGGCCGCCACGAACTCGATGCACGGGGCCGAGGCCTCCGACAGCTCCCCTGACGCGGGACCGGCGCCGACGCTTCGGTGAGCCAGGCCTACGGCTGCGGCCACGGCAGCTCGGCGACGGGCTGCACGGGGCGCCCCCTCCGCTTGAGCTCCGCGCGGCACAGCTCGCACAGATCGCCCTCCCGGTCCGTGGTCGCCACCTTCCCCCGCGCATCCTCCATGAGGCACCCGACCGTGGGGCAGTGCGGGAGGCCGAGGGTGTGCCCGATCTCGTGGACCGCGACCTTGGCGAGGCGCTGTCGGGCGCGCTGCCGGTTGACGCCCCTGCCAGTGCGGAAGGCGCTGACCACACAGGCGCGCCCGTCGATGGTCGCGAGGCCCAGGATGCCCCAGTCGTGGACGTCGCCCTTGGTGGTCGAGATGTCCGCGGCGGTCAGGCCGAGGATCCGGTAGCCGCCCGCGGGCAGGCGCGGCGCGAGGAAGTCGAGGAGCTCGTCCGCCCGCCACCTCTTTCGCGGCGCGTACCACGCGTCCTTCGGATGCTCGGCGCGGGGCAGCACGCGCACGTCCAGGCCGTAGAACAGCGCCAGCGCCTCCTTCACCAGGGCGACGTCCGCGTCGGGGAGCGCAGCGCCGAGGGGCTGGATGTAGAGCGGTCCGGGCGGAGCGGGCTCGGCCAAGGCGGGCGCACAGCAGAGCGCCAGCGCCAGCGCGACGACCGCCCGCGTCATGGGGTGATGGAGCAGCAGGAGCCCGTCGCCCCCGTCGCCGCTCGAGAACAGGACGTCTTGCCCACGCACAGGGGCTCCGGGATCCAGGAGGCTCCCGACTCGAACCAGCCCATGAGCAGGACCTTGCCGGTGCAGCCAAGCGACCAGGTGCCTCCGCCCAGGTTGGTGGCAGCAGCGGGCACGCAGGCGAGCGCCGGCGCGCCGGTGACGGTCTTGCCGCCCACCGTCAGGGCGCCCGCGACCTGCAGGTCACCGTTGACCCCGACCGCGCTGCCGCTCAGCACGCCGACGTGGATCCAGAAGGACTGGATTGTACCCGTACCGCCGCCGACCTTGTCCGAGACCTCCAGGGTCCAGGTGCCGGCCAGATCCGTCCCGAAGAACTGCTCCAGGTTCCCCGACGCCGGCTTGGTGGGCGACGGGTAGTTGGTGAACAGCGTGCTGGTGCCGGCGCCGCCCTGGTTGTGGAGCACTACCGACACCCCCGCGGGAGACTTGAGCGTCACGACGAGCTGCCCCACGTCCGCATGGGAGATGTGGACCTGGATGGACAGGGTCTCGCACACGCCGAGGGAGGGCACCGCGACCGTCGCCGTGGCCACGGGGAAGGGCGGCGCGAAGTCGGGGATGGGGATGGGGCCGTCCGCCACGTAGGAGTGCTGGAACTGCGTGGTCAGTGCGCCGTTGCTCACCTCGTCGAGCCCATCGTTGGGGAGCTGCGCCGGGCTCACCGGGTCGGTCGTGCGCATGAACCCGGCGCCCTCGATGGCGGCGATGGCCATCTGGTCCGTGTAGAGCGTCGACAGCGCCGCGACTGCCTCATCGTCCAGCTCCGCGATGGACACGCAGCCGCTGCACTGGAGGCCCGTCGCGGCTCCCCCCTTGGTCGCGCCTGCCGCATACGGGAAGCTGACCTCGCCGGGGCCCACGCAGCCCGTGCAGCTCAGGGTCGCAGCGGCCAGCGCGTGGAGCGCCGAGCCCCCGGCGACGTCCGCCCCGGGCGTGGGGAACCCGAGGGCCCCGGGGGCAACGCACCCCGTGCAGCTCAGGGCAGCGGCCACGTCGGCGCTGGCCGCAGAGGCAGCGCGGAAGGCGTAGGCGCTGGTCGCGACCCGGCGCCTCGGCAGCTCCGGGTCCAGCTCCACGCGGATGCCCAGCCAGAGCTCCGGCGCCGTGGCGAACAGAGCGGGAGACAGCGGCTGGTGGCTCCCGAGGAGCAGGGCGAAGGCGCCGCCCTGGGTCGCCACGCACGCGCCGGGTGTTGCGCAGTCGACACCCGCGGGCGGCCAGGACTCGCTCCACAGGGGCGAGCCGCCCGACGCGGCGCCATAGAGCGAGAAGGTCACGTAGTACTGCCCGTCGCTGACCGGCAGCCCGGCGTTGTCGAGCAGCAGGCCCTGGGTCGGCAACAGGGCCGGAACGTCGGCCCGGGCCACGCCCGCCAGGGTGAGACAGGCGGCGACCGCCCAGCCAAGTCCACGCTTCATGGCGCCACTCCGTGCCAGTAATCCCGTCACCACACACCCCCGAGCCGCACCCCGAAGCTCGCCGCGGGTCCTCCCAGGGCGGTCCCCATCACGCTCTCGCCACCGCTGACCGACGCGCCCCACGCAGCGCCAGCGGTGGCCGGCATGGCGAAGGACGGGAACGCCAGGCGCACCCCGCCCACGGAGCAGCCCTCGTTGACCACGCCGTCGCAGTCGTCGTCCTCCGCAGTGGAGCAGACCTCGACGAGGTCCGTGACCGCCTCGTCGCCGCACACCGGCTCCCCCTCGAGACCGCACACCAGGACCCCGTTCTCGCAGCCGTCCGCGTCGGGACCGTCGCACGGCTCGCCCAGCGCGGGCCAGTCCTCGTCCGTCTCGCCGTCGCAGTCATCGTCCAAGCCATTGCAGGTCTCGACGACGCCGGGCCCCTCCGCGCAGGCGAGGCCCCCGTCCGGCGCGCACACCAGGACTCCGTTCTCGCACTGGTCCGCATCGTCGCCGTCGCAGGACGCGCCGAGGGGGAAGCCCTCGTCGACGTCCCCGTCGCAGTCGTCGTCGGCGCCGTTGCACACCTCGACGACCGGCACGTCGCCGGCACAGGTGGTGCCCCCGGCAGGAGCGCAGGCGATCTGCCCACCGGCGCACAGGTCCGGGTCCGGCCCGTCGCAGGGGTCGCCCAGCCCGAAGCCCTCGTCCACGTCACCGTCGCAGTCGTCGTCCGCGCCGTTGCACAGCTCGACCTTGGCGGCGCCGGTCTCCAGGCAGGACACCCCGATGCCGGCCGCGCCGCAGACCAACACGCCGTTCGAGCAGAGATCGGCGTCCGCCCCGTCACAGGGCTGCCCCAACGTAGGGAAGTCCTCGTCGATGACCGCGTCGCAGTCGTTGTCCTCGCCGTCGCAC
>BTVJ01000041.1:0-67624 GCA_045863395.1 Myxococcales bacterium | reverse complement strand
CACATCCAGGGGTCCTCGCCGACGTCGCAGAGGCCGTCTCCGCACCACGCAGCAGGCCCGCAGTCCGCAGAGCAGATCCAGGGGTCCTCTCCAGCGTCACAGAGGCCGTCGCCGCACCACGCAGTCGGGCCGCAGTCGGTGGGGCACATCCAGGGGTCCTCTCCGGCGTCGCAGAGGCCGTCGCCGCACCAGGGCGCCGGAATCGCCGAGGCGTCACCGCTCGCCGCAAGGGCAACGATGAACGCGAGGGCGGGCGCTGTCACACGTCTACGCATCGTTTGCATCGCTCGACTCCATGGGTCGTTCGTTGGGGGCAGGGCGGCCACATCGGCCACCCGGAGGCTCGCCTTGAGCCCAAATTGTGGCCCGAATTGGTCCGCATTCGACGCAGCGCTTCGTTGGTCGGTGCTGGCCGCACGGCATTCCAGCCGGCGCCGGAACGTGCTATGGGTCACGGGCGTAGTGGCCGTTCGAGCGGATGGTACCCAAGGTGCACGGGAGGAATCGGATGAAGCCGTGGATGGCAGCGGTGCTGGGCGTCGTCATTGGGGCCCTGGCGATGACCTTGTTGCTGCGTGGCGACGGTGCCGTGGATCCAGCGGTCGAGAAGCCTGGTGGACCCGAGCCTTCCCGCGGGGCCACACCCGTGACTCCGGCGCCCAATGCTCCGCAGGTCGCCCCAGGAGCGGTGCCGGTCCCGAGTGCGCGCGCCGGGGAGGGCTCACCGGACCCCTCTACCACCGCGCTGCTCTCCCCCCCAGCGCCGGCAGCCACGGCACCGGCGCCGGTGTGCCCGCCCCCGGTCGTGACCCCCTGCGAGGGCTCGGAGGCGGCGTGGACGGAGGCCAGCGCCCTGAGGGGCAAGGTCGCAGAGCTGGAGCAGAAGCTCGCCCGGATCGACCCGCGGACCTTCGACCTCTCGCGCGAGACCCTGCTCCGGCTGGCCGAGCGCTGTGAGCTGCGCTGGGACCTCCAGCCGCCGCGCCTCGACGGTCCCGAGCGCATCTCGAAGGAGGCGGCCGCCGCGGCGGGCCTCGCGGACGAGGAGCTGAGCGCGGTGGACGAGGTCCTCGCGTCCAGCAACGACCGGCTGCTCGCGGCGGTGCGGGCTCTCTACGTGGAGGTCACGGGGGACTCGGAGACGGACAACCTCGCCCCGGAGGCCATGCTCGCCGAGATGGATGACAAGACCGACCCTGCCGAGATCAAGCGGGTCTTCCAGCAGCTCTCTGCCGAGCGCGCTGGCCTCGCGACCGCTCCGGCGGATCTGACCGCGGCGCCGCCCATGGAGCGCCTCTACCGGCTCCTCACGTCCGCCGGCGATGCCCTGGAGGGGGAGCTGGGGGCGCGCATCGGCGCGGACAGGGCGCGCGCGTTGCGGGAGCACGACGGGGGGTGGAACAGCCGCTCCCGGAGCAGCCACGGCTGCCCCTGACGCCGGCTCCGGTCCCCTACTGGCAGTACTTCCCGTCCCCTGACTGGCCGTCGCAGTCCGGGTCCGAGCCGGTGGGGCACCACGTGTCGCAGTGGCCGTCGCCCTCGCAGGTCTCGTAGAGGTCGCAGTCCGAATCGCACGCACATGGGTTCATCGAGCACTTGGACGCGGCGTCGCACACGCCCCCGTTGTAGTCGCAGCTACACGAGCCACCACCCCCGCCACCACCCCCGCCACCGCCACCACCGGCGCAGTGCTTGCCGTCGCCGTCCTTGCCGTAGCAGTCCGGGTCGGAGCCCGTCGGGCACCAGGTGTCGCAGTGGCCGTCGTCGATGCAGGAGTCTTGCGAGTTGCAGTCGGCGTCACAGGAGCAGTAGTCGTAGCTGCACTTGCTTGCAGCCTCGCACACATAGTCGTAGTAGTCGCAGGAGCACGTCGGCTTGGTCGTCGAGCCGCAGTCGGGGTCGTAGCCGCACGCAGGGTCGCAATACCCGTCGGCGTCACAGTCGTAGCCGCCTCCGCCTCCGCCCCCTCTGCCACCACCCGTGTTGTCCCCACCCGTGCCGCCACCGCCGGTGTTCCCACCCCCGGTGTTGCCGCCACCCGTGCCTCCGCCGCCGGTGTTGCCGCCGCCGGTGTTCCCCCCTCCCGTGTTCCCGCCGCTGGTCGAGTCCGACGCGTCGCTGTCCGACGCGACGAGATCGCACCCCGCGAGGGCCAGGGCTGCCGCTCCCGCGAGGATCAACGCTGCCAGGTTGAGCCGTCTCATGCTGTCGCCTCTCGTCTACTGGTCCAGGGTTCCTCGGATGCTTCCGGCGCCGTCGCGAGCTACGCGTCCGCGCTCCGCACGCAAGTAGACGACGGCGCACCGCGCTCCGTCAAGCGTCACATCCCCGCCGCGTGCCGCAGCCGCAGGAGCGCGAGCTGGAGCGCCGTGCGCTGCTGCGCCTCGGCCTGCTCCGCCAGCCGCAGCGCGGCCGCTGCCTCGGTGACCTCGAACGCCGTGATCCCGCCGACCGCGAAGGCCCTGTCCAGGATCTCGACCGTGCGCTTCGCCGTCGTCACCTGCGCCGTCGCCGTGGTCAGCACCGCCCTCGCCGCCTCCACCTCCAGGAGGGCTCCTCGCACGGCGCTCTCGACGTCCAGCTCCGCGCGCTGGAGCTCCGCCCGCTGGGTCGCGAGCTGCGCCCGGCGCTCCCGGGCGTCCGCGTACCGCGCCCCCCGGTCGAAGACAGGCAGCACCAGGTTGGCCGTCAGCGCCCAGGCCCACTCCTCCCCCGTGAAGCCCTCCGAGTTGGTCCAGCGCGCGCTCCCCTGCACCGCCACGAGGGGGAGCCACCGCAGCTCCGCCTCGTCGATCATCGCCTCCGTGGCAGCCATCGCCTGCCGCCGTGCCCGCAGCTCCGGGCGCTCCCGCACCGCCTGGGCGATCAGCGCCTCTACGTCCGCGCCGGGGTCGGCCACCTCTGACGGCAGCGTCACCCCGTCTGGCGCTGGCCCCCGCATCAGCACGCCGAGCACCGTCAAGAGCTGCTTGCGCCCGATGCGCGCGCGCGTCAGGTCCTGCTCCGCCCGCGTCCGCTCCATCTCCACACGCAGCGTCGTCAGCTCCACGTCGGCCCCGGCCGCCCGCCGCGCTTCGGCCTGGCGCACCCTCGCCAGCGCCAGGTCCAGGCTGCGCTCCGCCAGGGCGATGATCTGGTCCGCCCCGGCCACGGCGTGGACCAGCTCCCGCACCCGGAACGCTATCTCCCGCCGCGTCGCCTCCAGCGCCGTCCGCTGCGCGTCGACTCCCGCGTCGGCGGCGTCCGCCGCGAAGAACGGCGCCATGGCAAACACGGTCTGCTCTACCGAGAAGACGGTCGCGAGCTGGTCCTTCTGCTGGATCACCGTCGGGGGCGGGAGCGCCGCCGGGTCGATGGGCGGGAGCCCGGGGAAGGCCGCCGCGATCCCCTGGACCACCCCGGCCATGTCGAAGACCGCCTCGTCCGAGTTGCGGGTGTAGCTGGCGATGGCCTTCACGTCGGGCAGCCACGCCGTCGTCACCTTGCGCCGCGCGGCCTCTGCCTCGGCGATGCGGGCCCTCGCCGCCTCCAGGTCGGGGCTCGCCTCCAGCGCCCGGCTCACGGCCTCGTCCACGGTGAGCCCCCGCGCCTCCGCGGAGACCCCCACGACCAGCAGCAACAGCGCGATCTGCGCCGCCCGAGCGCCGAAGAGCCGCGCCCGCACCCGCCCGAACAGCGCCATGATCGCGTCGAGCCACAGGTAGACCGCCGGCACCACCACCAAGGTCAGGATGGTCGACGTGATCACCCCGCCGATGACGGCGATGGCCATGGGTGCCCGGAACTCGGAGCCCGGCCCGTCGCTGATCGCCGTTGGTACCATCCCCAGGATCATCGCCGCCGACGTCATCAGGATGGGCCGCAGGCGGCGCCTCCCCGCGTCGAGCACGGCCTCCACGGCCGTCTCCCCCGCCCGCTGGTTCACGAGCGCCGCGTCCACGAGCAGGATGGCGTTCTTCGTCACGAGCCCCATCAAGAGAATGATGCCGATGTTGGACCCCATGGACATGGACGCGTCGGTCAGGAACAGCGCCACGAACGCCCCCACGAAGGCCAAGGGGAGCGACAGCATGATGGTCAGGGGGTGCACGAAGGACTCGAACTGCGCCGCGAGGATCAAATAGATGAACAGCACGGCCAGCGCCAGGGCGAGCCCCAGAGCGGCCCCTGTCTCCTTCATCTGCTTGACCTGGCCCTCCAGGTGGTAATACCCGTCCTCACCGAAGTCGTGGGCGTCGAGCAGAGGCGTCAGGTCCGCCAGCACCTCGCCGAGCGAGCGATTGGTCGGCACGCCCGAGACCACGATCTGCCGGGTCCGGTCCTGCCGCTCGATGACCTGGGGCCCGGCGGCGGGCTGCGTCTCCAGCAGGTCCGACAGGGGGACCACACCGCCTGGCGTCGCGATGGGCAGCGTCCCGATGCGCTCCATGGAGCTCCGGTCCTGCGGCTGGAGGCGCACGCGGATCTTCACCTCCTTGCTCTCTCCCTCCTCCAGGCGCAGGTTGCCCGCCTCCTCCCCGTCGAGGGCCGCCCGCAGCGTGCGGGCCACGGCGAGCATGGGCACCCCGAGCTCCGCGGCCCGCTTGCGGTCGATGGTCAGCATCTGCTCAGGCTTGCCCGGCGAGTACTGCACCCGCACGTCCGACAGGCCCGCGATGCTGTCCAGCATGCGCCGGACCGCGATGGCGTTTCGCTCCAGGCGGTCCTGGTCCCGGCCTCGCACCTGCACCTGGAGCGGCGCCCCCTCCTCCAGCCCCTCCACGAAGGCCGGCGGCTCGATGGACACCTTGGCCTCGGGGACCAGCTCCAGCAACACCGCCCGCGTCTGCTCCTGGAGCTCCAGCAGGCCCACGTCCCGCTCCGTCTTCTGCGTCGTCACCACCCGCCACCGCGCCTTGTTGACCTCCATGTTGGGCCCGAGCTTCGAGTAGATGGTCACGAAGTTCGGGTCCTCGAGCAGGCGCCGCTCCGCAGGCAGCAGGCGGCGTCCGGTCTCGTCCAGAGACGTCCCCGCCGGGAGCTCGATTGTCACCATGTACTGCCCCCGATCCTCGGGCGCGACGAAATCAGACCCCATGAGGCCGGCGAGTTGCATGGACCCGATGAAGACTCCAATGCCAACGGCCACCGTGAGCAGCTTGTGACGCACCGCGAAGCGCAGGGTGGACACATACGTGTCCTCGACCCACTGATGAATCGCCTCCATCATGCGGACGGGCCAGGCGCGGCGCCGGTGCGCGTCCACCTTCACGGCGAAGTGGGCGGAGAGCATGGGGTCGAGGGTGAACGCCACGAGCAGCGAGATCATGACGGCGCCCGCGACGGTGAACCCGAACTGCTTGAAGAACTGCCCCACCACCCCCTGCATGAAGGCCACGGGGATGAACACGGCGACCACGGTCAGGGTCGTGGCCAGCACGGCAAACGCAATCTCCGCCGTGCCTTTGGACGCTGCCGTCTTCGGGTCCTCTCCCCGCTCCAGCCGCCGGAAGATGCTCTCCCGCACGACGACCGCGTCGTCGATGAGCAGGCCGATGGACAGCGACAGCCCGAGCAGGGTCATCATGTTGAGGGTGTAGCCGAGGGAGTCGAGGAGGATGAACGTGGCAATCACGCTCGTCGGGAGCGCCAGCGCGCTGATCAGCGTAGACCGCATGTCCAGCATGAAGAGCAGGATCACGAGGATCGCCATGGCCCCGCCGAAGACGATGGCGATCTCCACCTCGTGGGCGTTCTCCAGGATGAACACGCTCGTGTCCATGATCTCGCTGGTGGCGTAGCCCTTGGGCAGAGTCGGCGCCAGCTCCTTGAGGCGCGCCTGCACGGCCTCTGCGACCTCCACGGTGTTGGTGCCGGACGCCTTCTGGATCTCGAAGGCGACCGCCGACCTTCCGTTGGCTCGGACGCGGGTGCGCACGTCTGCGAAGCCGTCCGTCACATTGGCCACGTCCTTCATATGGATCTGGGTCCCGGACTCCGACCGGGACACCACGATGTCGGCCACCTCCTCCGCGGTGCGCAGGTCGCCTCGGAGCCGCACGGAGATCTCCCGCGGCCCCTCCTCGTAGCTGCCGGCGGGCAGGTTCAGGTTCTCGATGCGCAGCTTGTCCACCACGGCCGTGAGGGGAATCCCCAATCGCGCGATGTCGGCCCGGCGCACGTCCACCCGAATCTCCCGGTCCTGGCCGCCGATGACCTCCACGGCGGCGACTCCGGCCACCCTCTCCAGCGCCGGCTTGACCTGGTCCTCGGTGATGCGGCGCACCTCGCTGTCCGCCATGTTCTCGCCGTTGGCGACGAAGACCATGATCGGCGCGGCCGCCACGTCGATTCGCCGGATCACCGGGTCCCGAACGTCCGTCGGGAGCTTGGCTCGTGCCGCCGCCACCCGCTCCCGGACGTCGGTGGCGGCCTCGTCGATGTCCGTCGCGAGCTTGAAGATCACGACGACCGTGGACATGGACTCGCGGCTGAAGGACCGCACCGTGTCGAGCCCGCTGATCCCCGCGACCGCGTCTTCGAGGGGCCTGGTCACCAGCCGCTCCACCTCGGCGGGCGAGGCGCCGGGGTAGACCGTGTTGACGGTCACCACGGGGAAGTTCACGTCGGGGAACAGGTCCGTCCCGAGGTTCGAGTAGGACAGGAGGCCCATCACCATCACCCCGATGGTGAAGACGGTGGTCAGGACGGGCCTGCGGATGGCGACATCCGAGAGTGTCACGGCGAGTCTCCTCGGTACGGGGGGGCGGACCTACTCTGCGGACGCCACGACGGGGGGCAGGGAGTCTCCGGGGCGCCAGGTGGCCCCGGGGTCGGCGACGATCTGGTCGGTGGGGGAGAGCCCGGCGCGAACGTGGATCCAGCCGTCCAGCGTCGAGTCGACGACGATGGGCCGCCGCTTGAGTCGGCCCTCTTCGGCCAGCAGGACGGACGGCGCCTCGCCGGTGAGCAGCGCAGTCAGCGGCACGCGCAGCACGGGAGGGGTCTCCACGGTGATCGTCGCGTCGACGAAGGCGCCCCCGAACAGGCGCCCCTCTGCGTTGTCGAGCACCGCCTCGATGGGCATGCGCCGCGTGGCCCGGTCGAGGCTCCCCAGCATGAGGCTCACCTCCCCCGTCGCCTCCACACCGGCCTCGGTGCGCACGTGGACCGGCGTGCCGACGGCCACGAGCGCGGCGTCTCGCTCGGACAGGTGCCCCGTGAAGCGCACCTGGTCCAGCCGCTCGATACGAAACAGGGGCACTCCGGGGGCCGCGACGAAGCCGGCCGTCGTAGGGGCCGAGACGACGACGCCGTCGATGGGGGCGGTCAGCTTCAGCTCGGAGCGCACCGCGGCGATGGACAGCACCGATGCCTTGGCCTGGGCTATCCCCGCCCCGCTGACCCCCTCCTGGCTCGTGGCGAGGGAGACCTGCTGCTCGGTGGCCACTCCCGCCTCCTTGAGGCGCTGCGACCAGCTCACGCTCTCGGCGGCCAGGCTCTTCTGCGCCTGGGCAAGCTTGATGGCGGCCCGGGCCTGGGCGGCCTGCGCGTCGAGCTCCTTGTCGTCGAGCTCCGCCAGCACCTGGCCCGCCTTCACGTGGTCGCCCCGCTTGACGTTCACCGCGATGACCCGCCCGGGCATCTTGAAGCCCAGGTCCACGGCGGCCTCGGGGACGAGCGTGCCTGTGAGCACGATGCGCCGCCCCCCGGGGTGGGGTTCGGGATTGACCAGCACGGGTGGGACGACGCGGGAAGCCTCCGCGGCGCGCCGCTCGCCGTCCTCCTGGACGGCGGCGAGCACGTCGAGGCGCTTGTCCACCTTCTGGGCGATGATCACCCCGAAGACGGCCGCGGACAGCACGAACAGCGCAATGGCTATCTTGACCTTCATATAGCACTCCTGACCTGATCAAACGTCTCGTCTCGGGCGATCTCATCCAGGCACGCGATGAGCCCGCCACCGACCTCCGGGGTGAACAGCCCGCCCGCCAGCACCCGGTGGAGCTGCGTCGACCACCTGCGGAAGTCCGGGCGCGACCCCTCCCTCAAGATGCGCCGCGCAAACATGACCACGGCGCCGGTCACGATGTCCGAGACCAGGTCGGGGTCCAGGGCCGGGTGGGCGCCTTGGTCGACGAAGGAGGGGTCGAGCATCACGGCGCGCATGTGCTGGGCGAACAGCTCCACCAAGGCGTCGGACAGATAGGCGTGGCTCGTGCCCGCGGCTCCCTCCAGGACCATGCGCAGGGCGTCCCGGTTCTCCCAGAGGAAGTCGCTGAACGCGACGTCCATGGCGATCATCGCTCGCATCTGCTCCGCGCCGACGCCCCGGCAGGCGCACTCGCGGAACCCGAGGAGCCGCGCCGCGACCTCGTCCAGGAAGTCCCGGGCGATGGCCTCGTAGAGCTGCTCCTTGCTCTCGTAGTGCATGTAGAACGAGCCCTTGGCCACCCCGGCGCGCTGGGTCACGTCCTCGACGCGCACGGCCCGCAGGCCCCGCTCCGCGAATTCGGCGCGGGCCGCGTCGCGCAGCATCTGTCCCAGGTTCGGGTTGGCGGGTCGCGCCATGGCGTTCTCCAGGGATCGCTCGAAGTTCGTGACTGGTCGGTCATTGACCCGGCGGTCATTGATACGTGGAGGAGAGGGGCGTGTCAAGCGGCGGTGCAGGCGACAGGCGATGGGGGGCAACGAGGCACCACTGGCGCCCTCGGGTGGAGCAGGTCACGGTGCGGGGCCGACGAGCATCGGGGCGGCGGGGCAAGGTCCTGGCAGTCCGGCCCCCGGGGGTGGTCCCCGAGGTCCGGCACCGTGTTCCGGCGAGGTTCCTCGGAGGCGCGGGCGCCCAGGTCAGATGTGCCGCTGCATCCACGCTACGTTCAGGTAGGAGACGGTGTAGACGAGGATCAAGAGCGCCAGGGCGCCGATGAGCCCCACGCACCACGGCGTCACGAGACGCGGGCTGCGCCGGAGGCTGACCGACGTCGTGATGGCCCCGAAGAGCAGCCCGGCGAGGCCTCCGAAGGCCAGGTAGACCACACCGGCGACCCCGAGCGAGGGGAGGACCTCCGCGGAGAGCAGGAAGAAGGGGACGCAGAGGCCGAAGAAGGCGACGGACAGACCCGACGCGACGAGCACTACGAGGACCCTGACGGCGAGCCGTGCGCGTGGGGAGCCCACCCATCGGTCCAGGCTGACGTCCATCTCTCCTCCGTCCCACTGGCCCCGTGCAAGAATGAGCTGCACAGGGCCGAGAGCCAGTGTCACTCCAAGATCACTCGGTACTGCAGGGTGACCGTGGCGGGCGATCCCCCAGCGGCCTCGACCCACACGACGGTGTGGCCCTCGGAGACGTTGTTGCGCAGCACGATCCCCATCCCCGCCTTGACCTTGTGGGCGTAGGCGTTGGCCTCGGACTCCGACGGCAGCTCCACCGGCACCTCCGCGAGGCTCGCGAACGTGGCGTCCGTGCCACCGGGCGTCTTCAGCACGTGGAGTGGCCGCCGGGAGGTGGACCCCTGCGGGATTCCCGCCTTCAGGTCGAGCCCCGTGCCGCTCTTGTAGGCCATGAGGTCCGCCTTGAGGTCGTGGCCCTTGGCCATCGCAGTCCCCGTGCCGAAGACCACTCCCCCGTCGATGCCGAGGGTGACGGTCCCCGTTGCACCGGCGGTCGCGCTGGTGTCGCCACCTGGAGCAGTCTCCGCCGCCTCGCAGCCGCCAAGCAGCCACGCGACCAGGATCATCACGCGCATCGGTGTCCTCCTCGCTTGTGTCTCCGGTGAGCGAAGGCCAGCAGGGGCACCACCCACCACCAGCGTGCCGCGCCGCCCGAGGCGCAGCCTCCGCTCACCGCGCCGGTTGTCCCACCTATCACCGCGGCGCCTGAATCTGGCTCTCCCAGTGGGTCGCCCTGCACCGCGGCGTCCTCGAGCGACGTGCCGCCGAAGCTGCCCCCAGGGCCCTCGCCCATCGGCGGGGGGCTCCCCCACCGCGGTCCGCCAGGGTCCCACGCCTCGCCGTCAGGGTGGGTGCCCCCGTCCTCCGCCCAGGGGTCGCCGCGGGCGTCACCGCCCTCCTCGCAGGGCTCGGTGGGTGGGTCTGCCTCGCACCACGTGCCAGCGCCCCCGGGGGCACAGGCCACCGCTCCCTCCACCGCGCAGCCCCAAGAGACCGTCGAGCAGGGCGTTCCGACCGCGTAGCCGTCGTCCACGGCGCCGTCGCAGTCGTTGTCGAGGCCGTCGCACAGCTCGGGCGAGCCCACGGGAGCCACCGCGGCACAGGCGGCCGTGCCCTCTGCGGTGCACGCGACCGTGCCGGCGGTCGCACACTCCCCGAGCCCCGACACACAGGGCTCGCCGGCGCCGAAGCCCTCGTCCACGTCGCCGTCGCAGTCGTCGTCCTGGCCGTTGCAGACCTCGGCCAGTGCCACCGGCGCCGGCGCGTCGCACACCGAGCCGCCCCCGGGAACACAGACCCGCACGCCAGAGCGCACGCACGCGCCCGCGCTCACCTGGCAGGCGTCTCCGAGGCCGAAGTCCTCGTCCGTCTGGCCGTCGCAGTCGTCGTCATTGCCGTTGCACGACTCTGCCACCGGGGCGCCTGCCGTGGCGCCGCAGACCGCATCCCCGCCCTTGCAGACTCGCTTGCCCGAGGCGGCGCAAGCCCCCGTCCCAGCGGTGCAAGGCGCGCCGACGTCAAAGCCCTCGTCGGTCGTGCCGTCGCAGTCGTCGTCCTTCCCGTTGCAGACCTCCTTGGCCCCCGGCTTGACAGTCCCGTCGCCGTCGTCGCAGTCCACGTCGGCCAGCGCCCCATCACCGTCCGCATCGCCGGTGGTCGGCCCGGGAGCCTCGACGGCTCGCAGCCAGTCCACGTCGTACCAGCCCGTGCACTCTACGGTGGGGTCCAGGCGGAGCTGTGTGATGGTGCCCTTCCAGGTGCCGACCTTGCCCGTGTCGACCGTCACCTTGTGAAACGCGCCGTCGCCAGGTGCCACGAACACGGCGCTCTTGGACTCGCTCCACGCCCCGTCGTCCTTCGTCAGCCAGAAGAGCTGGCCCTTCTTCGGCCCCTCGTAGTGGCGCACCCGCAGCTCCACCCCTTTGTAGGTACTCGCCGAGAAGGCGGTCACGGGGCCCTTGACGTGCGGGTCCTTGCCACCCTGCTGGATGGCCATCGCGTGGACCGACTCGTTGACCTTCAGCGCCGTGACCCCGGCGACCTTCACCCAGCCCTCCAGCTCGGGCGCCGTGCCGTTCCACTCCCAATGCGTCTTGCCGTAGACGTCGTGCTGCTGGAAGGTGCGGAGCAGCTTGCCGGCCTTGTTGGTCTCCACGGGGTCGTCCCACCCCGTCATCTCGCCGTAGTAGTTGCCCACGTGCCACACCCACGCGCGGACGTCCGGGTGATCCACCGCGCCGATGCTGTACTTGTCGGCGCGGACGGTCAGCTTGATGCGCTTGGTCTCCCCCGGGCTCATTCCATAGATATTCAGCTTCCCCGAAGCCGGCGGGTTCGTGTGCGGCGGGTTCTTGGGCTCGGAGTTGGCGTCGTTGACCTTCCACGTCTTCTGGTCCTTCGCGGGCCAGTCCGTATAGATGGTGTAGGCGGTCGGGCTCAGGTAGGGAGACTGCACCCAATAGCCAATCTGCACGTGGTCCGCCGTCTTCGAGCCCGTCGCCTTCGCGGTCACGTAGATGTCGACCACGAAGGTGTCTCCCTCCCAGACGTCGCCGATGCCCTTGGACTTGCCCTCCGTGCGTGTGTCCGTGGCCGCCGTCGCGGACCAGATGTCCATGACGGGCAGCGTCGGCGCCGGCGCTGTGCCGCTGCACGACGTCGCGTCCACCGTCTTCAAGAGAGGGTAGGGGTCGATCCCCTTCGTGTAGGTGCCCGGGTAGATGGAGAAGTGGAGGTGGGGAGACGTGCTCGCGGCGTTGCCCGTCTTTCCGAGGGTGCCGATCTTCTTTCCGGCGCTGATCGCCATGCCCGCCTTGATGTCCGACGCGATGGTGTCCATATGGGCGTAGTAGTAGTACCACCCGCACTTGTCCTTGATGGTGACGTTCTTGCCACCGATGGACGTGTTCGCGACGCTCGCCACGGTCCCGTCGACGCAGGCGACCAGCGGCGTGCCCAGGGCTCCGAAGATGTCGTTGCCGTAGTGGTCTCCGGCGATGAAGTCCGAGTTGTCCGGCGACGAGGACGGGTGCGCGGGGCACGTGTAGGTCAGGGCGTTCTTGTCCCAGCCGCCGTTGTGCTTGCCCTGGACCGGGTACTTCTCGAGGCTCGCCGCGCAGGTGACGGCCCCCTCGACGACGCCCAGCTCGAGCTCCCTCTCCCGCTCCCGCTGCGGGCCGCCGTCGTGGCCTTCGCCGCACGCCACGAGGGCGACCGGCGCGAGGAGCGCGAGCAGGGGGAGTCGCATGGTCGGCCTCCGCGTGGTGTCAGCGCCCAACGCTACGTCGAGACGCCATCGCGCACAAGGGGCAACGCGCGTGGGGGACCGCCGCGGACGTCACACGTCTCGCGTCAGCTCGCGCAGGGCCCGGGCGTCGTCCTCCGGGGAACGTGCGCGGCGCGTGCGCGGCCCCTGCCAGAGTCGGGCTCCCGGGCACAGGGCGAGCTACCGCAGCCCGTACCGATTGAGCTTGTCGATGAGGGTGACGCGGCTGATGCGCAGCTCCCGGGCCGTCGCGGACTGGTTGCCGCCGTTGCGGTCCAGGGCCTCGCGGATCAGGCCTGCCTCGTAGTGCTCGACGCGGTCTCGGAGGGCGAGATCCGAGCCCGTGGCGGCGCGCGGCTCGGCGATCAGCTCCAGGTCCCCCGCCCGAACGAACTCTCCGTCGCACAGGGCGACGAGGCGGTCGACGGCGTTCTCCAGCTCCCGGACGTTCCCTGGCCAGGGTCGGGCGGCCAGGCGGGCGAAGACCTCCGGCTCCACGGAGACCCCCCGCATGCCGAAGCGGTCCGCCGCCCGCGCCGCGAAGTGGGCGACCAGCGGCGGGATGTCCTCGGGGCGCTCGCGGAGCGGGGGGACGTGCAGCTCCACCACGTTGACCCGGTAGTACAGGTCCTCGCGGAAGGCCCCCTTGGCGACCTCCTCCGCAAGGTTCCTGTTGGTGGCCGCCACCACGCGCACGTCCACCCGCCGCGTCGCGGACGACCCGACCGGCCGGACCTCGCCGTCCTGCAGCACCCGCAGCAGCTTGACCTGCAGGGCGGGGCTCATCTCGCCAATCTCGTCGATGAACAGCACCCCGCCGTGGGCTCGCTGGAACAGACCGTCGTGGGCCTTGACCGCGCCGGTGAAGGCGCCCCGCTCGTGGCCGAACAGCTCGCTCTCCGCGAGGGTCTCCGTCACTGCCGCCGCGTTGAAGCGCACGAAGGGGCCCTTGGCCCGGTCGGACAGCTCGCGGATGGCCCAGGCGATCAGCTCCTTGCCGGTGCCGGTCTCGCCTGTGACCAGCACGGTCACGTTGCGCTTTGCCGCACGGTGCGCCAGCGCCATCAGGCGGCCGAAGGCCTCGGAGCGGTACACGACGGGCCTGGAGAGCCCCACCTGCGCCCGCAGCTCCTCATTCTGATCGAGCAGGCGCTGCTGCTCGACGGCCTTGCCGACCACCAGCAGCAGCTCGTCGATGTCGAAGGGCTTGCGCAGGTAGTCACAGGCGCCGCGCTTCATGGCCTCGACGGCGTGGCGCTCCGAGCCGTGGGCCGTGATCACGATCACCGGCAGCCTCGGGTGGCTCGCCCGGATCTGGCGGAGCAGCTCCATGCCGTCCATGCCGGGCATGGCGAGGTCCGTGATCACCGCGTCCGCCTGCGGCAGCTCGCGGAGGGCGGACTCGCCGTCGGCAACGGCCACGACGGCATAGCCGGCGTCCTCGAGCACCGCCTGCAGCGTGTAGCGGACCCCCTGCTCGTCGTCGACCACCAGGATCTTCGTCATGCGGTCTCCAGGCGGGCCGGCCCGCCGCGAGGGAGCGTCACCGTCGCCTCGGCTCCGCGGTCCGTGGCGGCCAGGCTCAGCGAGCCGCCGTGTGCGTGGACGATGGCGCGGCTGATGGGCAGGCCGAGGCCCGTGCCGTTCTCTTTGGACGATACGGACGGCTCGAAGAGGTGCTCGGCGCGGGCCGGGTCCACGCCGGGGCCGGTGTCGCCGATCCGCACGCAAACAGGGTCGCCCGCATCGACCCGAACGCTCAGGCGCCGCCCCCCCGCACCCTGCTCCATGGCCTCGGCGGCGTTGAGCATCAGGTTCAGCAGCACCTGCTTGAGGCGCGCTGGGTCGGCTCGGACAGGGGCCGTGGCGGGGAGCTCCAAGGACACGGCCACTCCCCCTTGGGCGAGGCGCGCCTCCAGGATGGAGACGACGTCCCGCACCAGAGCGCACGCGTCGGTCTCGGCCGGGCGCAGGTCGTCCAGGGGGCGCGAGAGGAAGCCGTCGAGGATCTCCTGCAGCCGCTCCACCTCCGACGCGATCACGGCCAGGTGGCCGCTCGGGTCCCCCCGGCGCTGGAGGAGCTGCGTCAGCCCCTTGATGGCGGCCAGCGGGTTGCGGACCTCATGGGCGACGCGGCGGGACAGGGACTCCACCGTGCGGAGCCGCTCCTCGTGGGCAGCGAGGGCCTCGGCGCGGGCGGCGTCCAGGCGACGGTCGATGTCCTCGTAGGCCCGAGCGGTGCGCCACGCGATGGTGGCGGTGATGGAGGAGACGGCGGTCATCACGAGCACGATCAGCCCCAGCGCGGCCAGGTGGGTGCCCTCGACGCCGAACCCTGGGACCGACGGCAAGCCCCCGGCCCCCTCTGTGACGCCCATGAGGATCAGCGCCGCGGCGATGATCGCCGGTACGAGGGCGACGTCCCTGGCGGAGCGCAGCACGGTCCCCGCGACCCACGCCAGGGGGAGGTACACCGGCAGCAGCGGGCTGTGGAGACCCCCGGTGACGGTGATCAGCGCAGTCTGGATGATCGCGATGACCGGGATGTAGCGCCGGAAGAAGGCGTCGTCCACGTGCAGGCGCCCCACGCGCCGCGCGTCCCAGACGAAGCCGGCGCCGATGAGGAGCCCGAGGCCACCCAGAGCCCAGGCGCGCCACGCCTCGATGCCCACCGCGAACAGCGTCACGAACACCACGGCGAACAGCGGCAGGAGCAGGTGCACACGCAGGCGGAAGACGCGGACCGTCATCCGCTGCAGGGTCTCCTCGCGCAGGGCGTCGAAGCTCATGGCCTGGGTGGACTGCACGGGGCGCGCCATCTGGGGTCTGGGCGTAATCTCCGGTGGTTGCGGTGGGGTCATGGCAGCCGCTCGCCTCAGCACCCGACAGCGCCTGTTCGGGATCCCGACAGGGGACTCAGAAGCCCGGGTCCATGAGCTTCTTCTCCGTCACGGGGCCGTAGCGGGCGGCCACGTCCCGGATCTGCGCCGCGTCCCCGATCATCACGATCACCAGGTCATCGGGGCGCACCATGCGTGTTCGGATCGCCTCGCGGGCAGACTCGACGGTCACCGCCGCCAGCCGGGGCAGGTAGCCCTCCACGGCGTCGTCGGGCAGCCCGAAGAAGGCCAGCTCCGCCACCTTCTCCGTCACCTGGGAGGCGGTCTCAAGCGTGGTCGGCATCTGGCCGCGGGTATACGCCTTGCCGGACTCCAGGTCCTTTGCCGCGATGCCCTGCTCGTGCAGGCGCTGTAGCGTCGCGAGCGCAAGGTCCATGGCCTCGGCCGTGTGGCTGACCTGCGTGTAGGACCACATGGTCACCGAGCCGCCGCTCCCGCTCTCGGAGCGGGAGAGCCGCGCCCCGTAGGTCAAGCCGCTCTCGATGCGGAGCGCGGTGTTGAGCATCGACGTGAACCGCCCGCCGAACAGCACGTGCACCAGGTCCAGGGGCTCCCGGTTCGGCTGCGCTCTGGGCTGCCCCACGTTCCCCATGGAGAAGTAGGTCTGCGTCGCTCCCGGGCTGTCGATGAGGACGACGCGGCGCCCGGTGACGGGCGTCGGGGCGGGTACGGCCGGGAGCGGAGCCGCCCTGCGCCAGCCTCCGAAGCGCGAACGCAACGTGGCCTCCATGGCGTCCACGTCGAAGTCGCCGCCGACGGCCAGGAGCAGCCGGTCGCCGCCCCAGTGCTGCTCGTGGAAGCGGCGCACGTCGTCCGCGGTGAAGGTCGCGACCGTGGTCTCGGTGCCCGTGCCCGGGCGCCCGTAGGGGTGCTCTCCGAACAACGCCGACGCGAAGTAGAGGCTCAGCACGCTCCGGGGCTCCTCCTTGGCCGCCCGGATTCCGTCCGCCGTGCGCGCCCGGAGCTTCTCCACCTCCTCCGGCAGGAAGTCGGGGCGCATGAGCAGGTCTGCGAGCAGGTCCACTCCGGTCGCGGCGTCCCGGGCGAGGAGCTCCAGCCCGACCCAGGTCGCGTCCTCATCGACGGAGAGCGAGAGGGACGCGCCGTGGCCGTCCACCAGGTCCGCGAGCTGCTCCGCCGTCTGGCCCCGGGCCCCCTTGCGGACCATGGCCGCGGTGAAGCCGGCGAGGCCCTCCTTGCCGGCGGGGTCGAGCACGCTGCCTCCGCGCAGCACGGCCTCGAAGGCGATCATGGGGACCTCGCGGTGCGGGATGAGCAGCACCACGGCGCCGTTGTCCAGGGTGAGGCGCCGCACCTCGGGGAGCTTCAGGTCGGCACGGGCGGCAGGGGCGAACAGTGCAGCAAGGACGGCGAGGGTCACGACGCGGCTCATGGTGCACCTCCCTCTGTGGCTGCTTCGGCTTCGGTCTGGCCTCCGCTCCGAACCGGGAGCAGCACGCCCACCGTGGCGTTGGTCGCGCGCAGGAGCTGGGCCGCGTCCCGGACCTGGTCGGCCGTCACCGCGTCCCAGAGGCTCGCCGCGGTCATGGCGCCGCGCCAGCCGCCCCGGAACGTCTCCCACTGGCCGAGCGCCCACGCCTTGCCGTCGATGGTCCGCATCATGCGCCAGAACTTCGTGAGGGCGAGGGTCCGCGCCTTCTGGAGCTCTGCCGCGGTCGGCCCCTCGCGGCCGATGCGTGTGAGCTCCTCGAAGAGCACCGCCTCGACGCGGGCCGGGTCTGCACCCTCGGACACGACGACCTGGAAGGACAGCAGCCCCGGGTCGAAGCCGTCGTCGAGCTGGCAGCTCACGTCGACGGCGACGCGCTCGAGCTCCACCAGGCGCCGGTGGAGGCGGGAGGACTCCCCGTCCGTGAGGATGGTCCGCAGCAGCTCGAAGGCCGGGAACCGGGCGTCCCCCGCCGCCACCGCGTGGAAGCTCGCCTGGACGATGGCGAGCTGCCCCTCCTTCTCGACGACGAGGCGTCGCATGCCCCGCTGCTCGGGCTCATTCGTGGTCACGGGGCGCGGCGGCGGCTGGGCGGGGATCTTGCCCAAGGTGCGTGTGGCGAGAGCCACGATGGCCTTGGCGTCTACGTCGCCAACCACGACCAGGGTCGCGTTGTTGGGGGCGTAGTAGGTCGTGAAGTGCCGCTGGAGGTCCCCGATGGTCCAGGTCTCGATGTCGCTCGGCCAGCCGATGACGGGGATCCCGTAGGGGTGCGCCGTGAACGCGACGGCGCGCACCTGCTCGTCGAGGACGCTCTCGTTGCTGTCGTCCACCGAGGTGCGGCGCTCCGAGGCGACGACCCCTCGCTCGCTCTCCACCATCTTCGGGTCGATGGCCAGGGCGCCGATACGGTCCGCCTCCAGGTCGAAGATGGTCGCCAGGGCTTCCTTGGGGAACCAGTCCTGGTAGACCGTGACGTCGTTGGATGTGAAGGCGTTGTTGGAGCCGCCGGCGGCCTCCATCACCCGGTCGAACTCGCCGGGGCCGTACTTCTTGGCCCCATTGAACATCATGTGCTCGAAGAAGTGGCTCACCCCCGTGATGCCCGGCGCCTCGTTTCGGCTGCCGACCCGGAACCACAGGTAGAGCGCCACGTTGGGGATGTCCCGGTCCGGCCACACGATCACCTTGAGGCCGTTCTTCAGGGTGGCCTCGGTGACCTGGGAGGCGTCCGGCGCCGCCTGGGCAGGGGCGACCAGGGCGCACAGGAGGGCGAAGGCGGTCAGTCTCATCCAGCTTCCTTGTTGCTCGGTTGGCGGGGCGCGCCCGCGGATCCCGTATACTCCAAAGGGCGTCGCGGCCGCTACACGGAGGACTCCCATGGCTCTCGCGCATCGCACCCGTCCGGTGGACTCCCTGCGGCTCCTTGCCCTCGTGACTGGGCTGCTCGTGGCGGAGGCCCGTGCGGACGTCCCGGCGGGTGCGGAGGCCCGACAGGCCGTTGCCGCCGCCAGCACGCTGTGGGTGGTCACCGTGCCGGCTTGGGACTCCACGGCGGGGACGTTGGTCCCGTGGACCCGGGAGGGGGACTCGTGGCGTGCTGGCGCTCTGCTCCCCGTCACGGTGGGGCACGGCGGGCTGCGGTGGGGCAGGGGGCTCACCGCTCCACCGGGGACGCGGATCAAGCGCGAAGGGGATGGCGCCACCCCCGCGGGGCTCTTCCGGGTCACCACCCTGGTGGGGGAGGCCCCCGCCCACCGCGGCGCCATGCCCTACCGCCAGGCGCGCGCCACCACCCGCTGCGTGGACGACCCGGCCTCCCCGAGGTATGGCCAGATCGTGGAGGCGCCGGCGGGGATGCCTCCCTGGGCCTCGGCGGAGCACATGGTTCGTGAGGACGGCCTCTACCGGCTTCTCGCAGTGGTGGACCACAACGGGGTGGAGGGCGGAGCGGTCCCCGGTGGGGGGAGCTGCATCTTCGTCCACGCGTGGAGCGCCCCGGCCGTGCCCACCGTCGGCTGCGTCGCGCTCGACCCGCAGAGCCTGGCAGCCCTCGCAGCGAAGGCGACGCCACCGCTGCTCGTGGCCGTGATCCCCGCGCCCCTGCTGCCGTCCGCCACCGCTGCGTGGGGGCTCCCGGTGGGTGCCGTGGTCCCCTGAACGAGGGGGCTCCCGGTGGGTGCCCTGGTCCCCTGGAGTGGGCAGCCCCGCCCGCCGTCAGCCTCGGTGCCCGGGGCGCCGGGCCCGCCCACCGGGCCGCCCTCTGGGAGCCGGTCCCGGCGTCGCCCGCAGCGACTCCAGGGTCGCGGTCAGGTCCGGCCACAGGGGGCTCTCGAAGGTGCCGTGGGGCGTCGCGATGCGCGCCGCGTGAAGGAACGGCCGCACCAGGCCGTGGCGCGCGTCCATGTGGCGGTTGGAGGCCGGGTCTCCATAGCGCCCATCGCCGAGCACCGGGTGGCCCACGCCCGCGAGGTGGCGGCGGATCTGGTGCGTGCGTCCGGTGACCAGCTCCACCTCCAGCAGGCTGTGTCCGCCCACGACGTCCACGCGGCGATACCGGGTCTCCGCCTCCACGGGGCGCCCGTCGTCGAAGAGCTCCTGGCGAAGGGCCCCGGCCTTGTGGGTGATGCCCTTGGCGAGGGCGATGTACGTCTTGGTGGAGCGCTCCAGATCCGGCGCCGTCGCCCCAGGCTCGGCCACCAGCACGAGGCCGCTCGTGCCCCCGTCGAGGCGGTGGACGGCGTGGGCGCGGGGGAGCAGTCGGCGCACCAGGGCGAGCAGGGACGCGGGCCACTCCGGGTGGGGGATGGTGGGCATCAGGGGGGGCTTGTCCACCACCACCCAGCCGGGGCCCTCGGCGATGGTCCTCACGGGTGGCGGCTCCGCCGGTTGCAGGGCGACCACGCACTCCACCTGGCTGGTCCCAGGCTGGAGGTCGAGCGGCCTGACGGTGCCCGCGGCCAGCCCGAAGGGGGCGAGCAGCCCCAGGTCCCGCGCCAGGGTCCGCGGGTCGCAGCTCACCACCACCAGCAGCTCGGGGCGCAGGCGGACGAGGGCGGCGAGGACCGGCGCGGCGAGGCCCGTGCGCGGCGGATCGACGATGACGACCAGGGGGCGACCAGGGTGGAGCTCCGCCAGGGCCTGCTCGGCCGGCATGGCGAGGGCGCGCACCCGGTCGCCGACGGCGAGGCGCTCGGCGGAGATGCGGGCGGCGTCCGTTGCGGGGCCGTTGGTCTCCACCAGGGTCACGCGCCGCACGCGCCGGGCCAGCGACAAGCCGAGCCCGCCCGTCCCCGCGTACAGATCGATGAGCTCGGCCTTGCGCGCCTCGTGGCCGAGCCGGTCGAGCGCCTCGGCGATCAGGTCCTGGAGCGCCTCGGTCTGCGCTGCGTGGGGCTGCGAGAACGAGCCCGCGGGGAAGAGCAGGGGCTTGTGGCCAACGCAGTCCTCGATGACCGTCTCGCCGCAGAGGGTGCGCGGCATGCCCCCGAGGGTGGTCGGGGCGCCCGGGCGGCGCCAGCTCGCGGCCACCCCGGTCACGCGGGCGCCCTCGATCTCTCCAAGCCAATCCGCGAGGGCCTCGGCGTGGCGCAAGGCTGCATCGGCGTCTCGCGCCTCCACCACGAGCACGGGCACGGCGTCCCCGTCGCGGCTGACCCGGACGTCCAGGGCGACCAGCCGCGCCCCGCGCTCCGGCGGGCGGTGACGCAGGCGCTCCGCGATGGCGAGGGCCGCTGGCGCAGCGACTACGCACCCCGGCGTGTCGACGACCGCGTGCCCCGGCCCGAAGAGCCCGATGCGCGGCCCTTCGACGGCCCACTTCGAGCGGGTGCGCCAGCCGGTCCGCTGCTCCGCCCCGATGCAGGGGGCGATGGGCAACGAGCGGAGAGCCTCCCAGCGCTCGAGCGCCTCTCGGGTGCGCTGCGACTTGAGGGCGAGCTGTTCGTCGTAGGACAGCTCGAAGAGGTCGCAGCCGGGGCACGCGGGCCTGTGGGGGCAAGGGCCGTTCACGGGGGCGATGATACGTGCCGCTGGCGAGTCCGTCGAGGGGAGCGTGGGGAGGCCTCGCCCACCGCACGCGGGCAAGGCCTCGTCTGAGACCGCGAGGCCCCACGCTCTGGGCCGTTCGGACCTTCAGGGGGGCTGGAACCACGCCCGCTGCTTGACCTGTCCGTCCGAGCACGGGCGGGCCAGGGACGGCCGCGCTCCGTCACGCCGCGTTGGCGAAGTCGCCCTCCAGCTCCGGCATGGCGCGAGCCAGCTTGCGCATGAGCGCTGCCTCGATCTGGCGCGTGCGCTCGCGGGTGACGTGGAAGTGGGTGCCGATGTCCTGGAGCGTCATGGGCTCGTCGCTCAAGGTCCGGTGCTCCAGGATGAACAGCTCCCGCTCGTTGAGCTGGGACTCGATGCGGTCCAGGTGCTCTTGCACGATGGTTCGGGTCTCTCCGCGGGCGAGGGCCTCCTCCTGCCCCTCGTCGCCGTCGCGCAGCATGTCCAGGTAGGAGACCCGCGCCGTCTCGTCCAGCGACGCGTCCAGCGAGAAGTCGCGGCGCGCGATGTGCGTGTCGAGCTCCAGCAGCTCACCGCTGGAGCGCGAGGCGATGGCGGGGAGCACGCTCACCGTCTCCTCGTCGCGGCCGTCCTCGTCGCGGTGGTTGCCGAAGAGCATGCGCCGCTGCTGCGCCGTGGTCCCCAGCTTCACCAGCGACCACGTGCGGAGGATGAAGCCCTGGATGTAGGCCTTGATCCACCAGACCGCGTAGGAGATCAGCCGGTAGCCCCGGTAGGGGTCGAAGCGCTGGACGGCCGTCATCAGGCCCAGGTTCCCCTCCTGGATGAGGTCCAGCATGCTGATCTGATACTTGCGGTACTCGAAGGCGACCTTGACGACGAACCGGAGGTTCGCGAGGACCAGCTTGCGGCCCGCCTCGGGGTCGTTATCGTCCTTGAGCCGCCGGGCCAGCTCCTGCTCCTCGCTCCGGGAGAGGAGGGGCACGCGGTTGATCTCGATGAAGTACTGATCCAGCACCGTCTTCGTCGTCACCTGCTTGCTGTTGGCCATGTCTGTCCTCCCGTATGGGTCTTGCGGGGTGGCTCGACCACTACGGTTACGAGAGCACAGAAAAAAAATGTTGACAAGCTAATTGAGGAAAACGCTGGCAAATTCAACGGGTTGTCGACAGTCGCGAGGTGGGGTTGCTCCGGGCCATGTTGCGGGAGGCCGGGCTCCGGCTGGGCCCGGCTGGCGTCCGGGCTGGGGGTGTCGGGGCGAATAGTCGCCTTGTTTCAATTGGTTGCGATGGGCTGGGTCGGCTGGGCGCCGGTGCTGGGCCGTTCTGGGGAAATTCCGGGCGTTCGCCTCAGGAGTCGGCGGGGCTGCCGTGCCGTCCTGCTCCCCCTGCGAATCGCGTCGCCCCGCTCGCCGCCTCGGCGGCGAGCGCCCGCAGACCGTGCTGCAGCTCGTTGTGGAGGGCCGCCTCCTCAGGGAGCCCATGCTCCTCGAGGGCGCTCGCCCGGTCGCCCCGCAGGCACACCTGGGGGAAGGCGGCGATGGTCGCGGCCAGGGCCTCCGCGGCGAGGCGGGCCTGCCCCGACGGGACGACCCGGTTGACCAGCCCCATGGCCAGGGCCTCGCCGGCGCCCACGGCCCGCCCGGTCAGGATCAGGTCCATGGCGTGGCCGAGCCCCACGATCCGGGGCAGGCGGACGGTGCCACCATCGATGAGGGGCACGCCCCAGCGCCGGCAGAACACGCCGAGCACCGCGTCGTCCTCGGCGACGCGCAGGTCGCACCACAGCGCCAGCTCCAGCCCGCCTGCGACGGCGTGCCCGGAGATGGCGGCGATCACGGGCTTGGAGAGGCGCAGGCGGGTCGGCCCCATGGGCCCGTCGCCGTCCGGGGCGACCCTGTTTGGCGAGCCCGCGGCCACCGCCTTGAGGTCGGCGCCGGCGCAGAAGGTGCCCTCTCCCCAGAGCACCGCCACGCGGGCGGCCTCGTCGGCCTCGAAGGCACGGAACGCCGCTGCGAGCAGCTCCGCCGTCGCGCGGTCCACGGCGTTGCGCACCTCGGGGCGGCTCAGGATCACCGTGGTCACGGGACCATTTCGCTCGACACGGACCGTCATCTTGGGTTCTCCTCTGCGGCGATGGATGGCCACACTACCATGGGCGAGCTGCGGGAGCGCATCGCCGCGCACCTGGCGGCTGCGACGGGGGAGGACGTGGAGGTGACGGCCGTCGCCCCCCTCGCTGGGGGCGCTTGCCAGGACAACCTGCGTGTGGATGCGCTCATCGGCGGACAGGCCCGGCGCCTCGTGCTGCGGAGCGACACGGCGCGGCCGCTCCCCGGGAGCATCGACCGGGCGACGGAGGCGGCGGTGATCGGAGCGGCGGTGGCCGCAGGGGTGAGGACGCCCGCCGCGAGGTGGGTCGGGCGGGACCTGGTTCGCCCTGGGGCGACCGCGTACTTCATGGATTGGGTGAGCGGCGAGGCTATCGGTCGTAAAATCGTGCGAAACCACGAGCTGGTTGGAGCGCGTGCGGTTCTCCCGTGGCAGCTCGCCGGGAATCTGGCCCAGGTCCACTCAATCGGCGCATCGGAGCTGGGGGACGTCCTGCCCGTGCCGGCGGATCCCGTCGCAGGCGCCCTCGCGTTCGTCCGTGCCATGCTGGACGAGATGGCGCCGCGACCCGCCCTGGAGCTGGCTGTGAGGTGGCTGGGCGAGCACCCGCCGGAGAGCCGCGAGGTGACGCTCGTCCACGGCGACTTCCGGACGGGCAACTTCCTGGTCACCCCTGAGGGCCTCTCCGGCATCCTCGACTGGGAGTTCGCGCACCTCGGGTGCCCCGCGGAGGACCTGGCGTGGCTCTGCGTGCGCGACTGGCGCTTCGGGGTGCTCCGCAAGCCCGTGGGGGGCTTCGGGGAGCGCGCGCCGTTCCTGGCGGCCTACGAGGCGGCGAGCGGGCGGCGGGTCGGTGGTGACCTGCTGTGGTGGGAGATCCTGGGCAACGTCCGGTGGGCCGCCGGCTGCGTGTACCAGGGGGAGCGGTATCTCAGTGGGGAGTCCTCGGACCTGGAGCTGCTCGCCATCGCGCGGCGGGCGAGCGAGATGGAGTGGGAGGCGCTCCGCCTCATGGGGGTGGTGTGACGTGCAGGACCGACCGGACATGGCCACGCTGCTCGACGCCGTGGCGGGCTTCTTGACCCGGGACCTGGCTGGCGTGAAGGGGGTAGACCCCGCGCTCGGCTTTCGGGTCGCCATCGCCGCGAGCCTGGTGCAGATGGTCGCCGCGGAGCTGCGGCAGGAGGACGACCAGGACGAGGCGCAGTTGGAGCGCCTCGTGGGGATCCTGGGCGATGGGGGCGAAACCGCTCGCCGCGGGGAGCGTCACGCCGCCATGCGCGCCATGGAGGCGACCCTTGCGCGGATGGTGCGGGAGGGGGAGGACACGCAAGCGGTGCGGGATCACGTGGTGGCGACGCTCCGGGAGCGCCTCGCCGTGACCAACCCGCGCTTCGACCTGAGCCCCGACATCGAGTGAGGTGCGCGCTTGGACTTCCTGCTGACCCCTGAGCTGAGCGAGCTGCGGCGCCGCGTGCGCGCCTTCGTGGCGGAGCGCGTGGTCCCTCTCGAGGGGCGCGTCCAGGAGGAGGACCGAAGCGGGCCGAGCGCGACCCTCAGGGCGCTGCGTGACGAGGCCCGGCAGGCGGGGCTCTGGACGCCCCACCTGCCGCCGGAGCTGGGCGGGCTCGGCCTGGGCGTCATGGGCATGTGCGCCCTGTTCCGGGAGATGGGCCGCTCGCCCGTCGGCGCGGCGGTGTTCAACTGCGACGCGCCGGACCAGGGCAACATGGACATGCTGCGCCTCGTGGCGAGCGAGGGTCAGAGGGAGCGATGGCTCGGTCCCCTGTGCCGGGGCGAGATCACCAGCGCCTTCTGCATGACCGAGCCGGCGCCGGGGGCGGGCGCCGACCCCACCAATCTGCTGACCCGCGCGCGGAGGGAGGGCGACGGGTGGGTCATCGACGGCCACAAGTGGTACTCGACGGGGGCGGGGGACGCCGCGTTCCTCATCGTGATGGCGCGCACCAGCGACCACCCGAAGGAGGGCGCCACCATGTTCCTGGTGGACCGCCACGCCGGCGGGGTGCGGCACGTGCGGGACGTGCCCTGCATGGGCGAGCCGCTATTGGCGCACCGGGAGGGGGAGCTGCGATTCGAGGGGGTGCGCGTCGACGACGACGCCGTCCTGGGAGGGGTAGGGCAGGGCTTCCGGCTGGCCCAGGCGCGCCTCGTCCCCGCGCGGCTCACGCACTGCATGCGGTGGCTGGGTCTTGCCGACAGGACGGTCGAGCTCTGCCGCGCGTATGTGGGCACCCGCGAGAGCTTCGGCAAGGTGCTCGCGCGGCACCAGCTCGTGCAGCGCATGTTCGCGGAGGCCGCAACCGGCATCCACGCGGGCAACCTGATGACGCTGCACTGCGCGTGGATGCTGGAGCAGGGGGATCCGCGGGCCGCGCGCGCGTACTCGTCCATGGCCAAGACCCACGTGGCGCGGGTGCTCTGCAAGGTGCTCGACGACGCCATCCAGATGCACGGGGGCCTCGGCTACTCCGAGGACGTGCCGTTCAGCGCCTGGTACCGCCACGCCCGGGCGGCCCGCATCGCCGACGGCCCCGACGAGGTGCACGAGGTGGTCATCGCGCGGGAGACCCTGCTCGGGCGGCTGGAGCTACTGGTGTAGTTCGCGCAGGTTGGTTGCCGCCAAGGAGGACCCATGCCCGTGAACGACGCCATCGCTGCCCGTGCCGCCGACCTGGTCGCGTGGCGCCGGGACCTGCACGCCCACCCGGAGACCGCCTTCGAGGAGCACCGCACCGCCGAGACGGTGGGGCGGCTGCTCGAGTCCTGGGGGTACTCGGTGCACCGGGGACTCGCCGGCACGGGGGTCGTCGGCACGCTGACCACGGGAGAGGGCCCCTCCATCGGGCTGCGGGCGGACATGGACGCGCTGCCCATCCAGGAGGCGGGCAAGGTCTCCCACCGATCGACCTACGAGGGGCGGATGCACGCCTGCGGCCACGACGGCCACGTCGCCATGCTGCTCGGCGCGGCGCGCCACCTGGCCGAGGCGCGCTCCTTCCGCGGCACGGTGCGCGTGATCTTCCAGCCGGCGGAAGAGAACGAGGGCGGCGGGCGCGTCATGGTAGAGCAGGGCCTCTTCGAGCGGTTTCCGGTGGACGCCGTGTATGGGCTCCACAACTGGCCGGGCCTGGAGGTGGGGCGCTTCGCCGTTCGTGCGGGCACCATGATGGCGGCGTTCGACGTCTTCGAGATCACCGTCGAGGGCCGCGGCTGCCACGGCGCCATGCCCCACCTGGGGACGGACGCGGTGGTGGCGGCGGCGCAGATGGTGCTGGCGCTGCAGACGGTGGTGAGCCGCGCGACGGACCCCCTGGACGCGGCGGTGGTGTCCGTGACGCGCATCCAGGGGGGAGACACGTGGAACGTCATCCCGGGGCAGGTCGTGCTCGCAGGGTCGGCTCGGAGTCTGCGACCGGAGGTGCGGGAGGAGGTGGAGTCCGGGCTGCGCCGGGTGGTGGCCGGCGTGGCCGCGGCGCATGGCGTCGAGGCTCGGGTGCGCTACGAGCGCCGCTACCCCCCCACCGTCAACACGGGTCCCGAGGCGTCACTCGCTGCGGCCGCGGCGCGGGACGTGCTGGGGGAGGGGGCCGTGGACGAGGGCCTGAAGGCGAGCATGGGCGCAGAGGACTTTGCCTGCATGTTGGAGGCCCGCCCGGGCGCCTACGCCTGGCTGGGGGCGGGCGTCGGTGGCAGCCCGCTGCACAGCCCGCGGTATGACTTCAATGACGACATCCTGGTGGCGGGGGCGAGCTGGTGGGTGCGCCTGGTGCAGAGGGCGTGCGGGGCGTGAGTCGCTGGGAGTCTGGCGCGGCAGTCGCTGGCTGGCGCGGCGTTCGACCTCGCAGAGGCTCTGGAGCCGCCCCCGACCTTGACAGCGGAAGGCCCGGCGTGGCGAACTGGCGCCATGAGCGACACACCGGTCATCGATCTCGATCCCTACACCTTTGGCTCCTCCCAGACCTGCTTCGGGTGCGGCCCGCACAACGAGCGGGGGCTGCGGCTCCGGTTCCGGCGCGAGGGCGACCGGGTGACGACCCGCTTCGTGCTCGGCAAGGGGCACGACGGGCCGCCGGACCTGCTGCACGGTGGGCTCCAGGCGCTGATCTGCGACGAGCTGGCCGGGTGGGTGCTGGTCGGTTTGCGAGGCCGCATCGGCGTCACGTGCTCCATGAGCCTCAGCTACATTCGCGGCATCCGGCTTGGCGAGGAGTGCGTCGGGGTCGGCGAGCTCACCGCCGAGGGAGACGGCATGATGACCGTGCGCTGCAAGCTCCTTCAGGGCGACAAGCTCTGCTGCACGGCCAAGGTCTCGTATGTGATGGCCACCAGCGACCGCATGGAGGAGATTCTCCCTAATGGGGTCCCGGAGGGGTGGCATCGGTTCTTCGACTCGGATTGAAGGTCGGTGTCGCGATGCTCGGAGCGAGGGTTGGAGCGATCAAGGTCAGGACTCACCAGCAAGGTTGACGCAAGAGCACGGTTGGGGGGACACTCCTGTGTGTGCAGGAGGGTCCAATGACGGTGCGAGGCGAGGCAGGCCGCGTGCGGGTGCAGTCGCGCGTGCGGCCTGGGGCGTACGGTGTGGGCACCTGGGTATTGGTGCTGGCCGTCGTGGGGGCCTGCGCCAGTGACGCGATGCGGGGCGCTGAAGACTCGGGAGGGACCTCTGACGGGGACGGCGCCGCCGGCCTCGCGGACGTCGTTGATGACGCGGACGCAATGAGTGTCGATGGGGCCCCCCAGGTTTCTCACCAGGACATCGTTGACGACGTCGCGTGGGTGCCGGGTCCTGCCGTGGCCGTGAGCGGGCGGGTTGCGCTGACGGGACCGGTGGTGGGGGCCATCGTGGAGGCGTGGGCGCTGGGGAAGGAGCTGGAGGCGATCTCGGCGGTGGCGGAGGGCACCACGGACGCTGACGGAGTCTTCGCGCTGGCGGTGCCCTCCGGTGGGTGGGTGGAGGTGCGGGCGCGGGGGACCAAGGCGACCTACCCGGCGGGGGAGGGGACGGAGACCTTCGACGTGGACGACGCCCTGACCGTGGTGATTGATCTGCGGGCGGGGGAGCCCGTCTACAACCTGAACCTGCACGCCTGGACGACGGTGGCGACGCGTCTGGCGCGGGCGTACGTCGGAGCGGTCCAGGACGCGGCGGTCGCCGAGAAGATGGCGCGCAGCCGGCTCGAGGAGCACCTGTGGCGGCCAGACAAGTGGCTGCTCAACCACACCAAGGTGTGGATGTCCGGGGACGAGGGCTTCTCGGGGGGCTCGGCCCTGCTTGGGCTGACACACGCCGGTCTGCGTGGCATCGCGGCGCGGTGGTCGGTGGAGGCCGAGGCATCCGTGAAGGTGATCGACGTCGTGACGGCGCTGATGCGGGATGCGGGCGACGGGGTCCTCGACGGTCTGACGCCGGCGGCGGACGGCTCGGTGCTGGGAGTCAACGTGAAGGGCGTCAAGCCGGTCACGGTGGACACCACGCGGTGGGAGCTGGCGCGCGCCATCTTCGATCTGACGCCGGAGCTGGACCAGGCGCCGCTGCTGGCGCCGGGCGGCCTCTACGAGGACCTGGCGCTGGACGACGGCCCGCTGTACCCGCCCGTGGCGCCGCGCCCCTTCGACCCGCTGGCCCCGGGGCTCGCGTGGGAGGAGCCGACGCCAGCGGAGGGGACGATTGTGGGGAGCTCGCCGACCGTGAAGGCGCGGGCGTGGGATGTGGGCGGAGTCTCTGGCGTGACGGGTACGGCGACGGGAGAGGGCGAGGTGGTGCCACTTTCGCTGGTGGCGCTGTCCGTGCTGCCGGACGAGCGGGTGGTGGCGGCGCTGGTGCCCCTGGACACGCTGCCGGACGGTCTCGTGAAGGTGAGGGTAGAGGCCGTGGATGCGGCGGGGAACGTGGGTGAGCTGACGCGGGTGCTGCACGTGGACCGCACGGCGCCCGTGGTGACCTTCGTCGAGCCAGCGGCGAGCGCGACGGCGCAGAGCGCGGCCGTGGCGAGCGGATCGGTGGCGGATCCGACGCCGCGCGAGGGCCTGGCGGCGGGGGTCAAGTCACTGGAGGTGCGGCTGAACGGCAAGCTGCTCTCGGGGAGCTGGAGCGGCACGAGCTGGAGCGCGAAGGCGGACTACGCCTACGCCGGAGAGCACACGTGGGCGGTGCGGGCGACGGACGAGGCTGGGAACGTGGGTGAAACGCAGCGGGTGGTCTTGTGGGACCCGAACGGCCCGAGCGTGTCGATCGACGAGCCGGGCTACGGCGCGTGGGTGACCACGGACGCGGTGGCTGCCTCCGGGGTGGTCACGGACGCGGGGGTCGGTGTGGCGGGGGTGGTGGTAGGCGTCAAGGGTGGCGCCGAGGTGGCGGCGAAGGTCGACGGCAAGGCGTGGACGGCGAGCCTGACGGGCGTGGCCGACGGGGTGCGGATGCTGGTCGTGGAAGGCACCGATGCGCTCGGGAACACGTCGGAGGTGGAGCGCCCGTTCGGCGTGGACCGGGTGGCGCCCCAGATCGGGGTGGCGCCCGGTCTCGACGGCGGGTTCTTCGCGTCGGCGTCTGTGACCGTGAGCGGCACGGCGAGCGACGCCACCAGCGGTGTGGCGCTGGTGCGGCTCACGGCGTCGGGCGCGGCCCCGGTGGAGGCGACGCCAACGGGAGATTCGTGGTCCGCGGTCGTCCCGCTGCTGGCGGGCGGCGCGCCGACGGTGGTGCAGGTCGTGGCCCAGGACGTGGCGGGCAACGAGTCGAAGCCGGTGCAGGTGACGGTGACCGCCGACCTGGAGCCGCCGGTGGTCTCCATCACGACGCCGGCTCCAGACAAGGTGTGGTTCAACACGGCGACGCTGACCCTCGGTGGGGTGGCTACGGACGGCATCTCGGGCGTCGCGTCGGTGTGGGTGGTGGTGGACGGCGAGGTGGGAGCGGCGCAGGTGGTGGCAGCGGGGGCAAAGGGAGCGTGGACGTGGACGGCCCCGATCTCGCTGCTCGACGGCGGCGGGCAAGCCGCGCAGGGAGCCCACGTGGTGGCCGTATACGCCGTGGACGTGGCGGGGAACACGAGCGTGGTCGTCGAGCGGGTGCTCATGGTGGATACTCTGCCGCCGGTGGTGGGGTGGGGGAGCGATGAGGGCTACGTCCCTGACGCCCTGTGCAATGTTGTCGCCAATGGGAACACCGTGGCCTATCAGTGCCCGCCGGACGCCAACCTCAAGCTCAAGGACCTGTGCCTGCCCCACTGCGGCGTGCTACGGAAGTTTCCACACCGGTTGGGTCAGGGGATTGACCTTTGGACGGGAGCTGCGCTCAAGGGGCAGAATGTACCGCACCTGGGAGTCCTGGCTCAGGACGCGGGTCCTCCTGCCGGAGCCCCGCCGCTCGTCGTCCAGTACCGCTTCCTGTGGCCCGGGATCCTCCCGGATCCGGGCGCAGGCTGGGCGCCCATGGGAGGGGCCGTTCTGCCCATCGCGTCTCCTCTCTTCATGAAGAGCCAAGCGATCCCCGACTCCAAGACGTTGCTTCCCACCGGTCTCCAGGTGCGCGCCGTAGACGTCGCCGGGAACGCGAGCGCGGCGTTGGAGGTGACCTTCACCCTGGAGTTGGTGACCCCGCCGCTGCTGATGGAGCCGGTGTCAGCGCCCCTGACGCTGGCGGACGGCCCCGCGCTCTCCATCTCGGGTGGCACGGCCCACGCGCCGTTCCGTGCGACGCCGGTCCCGGCGCGCTTCCGGCAGCTCCGCCTGTGGAACCCGTACCCGATGCCGCTGCAGGTGGGGCTCCTGAATCCTTCGTGGCCTCTGAGCAAGCTCCACGCGACCGCCTCCGGCGCGCGGCACTACGGTGCCAAGACCGCCCTGGTCGCCGCCCCATTGTGTGGGGGTGACGCGTGCATCTACGAGGCGACGACCTATGCCGGCGAGACTCCCGCAGGCGGCGCGTGCCAGGATCTGTCGGCCGCGGAGACAGTCTGGAGCAGAGTCCTGACGAGCCCCACCTTCTCGATGGCGGTCCGCACGACTCCCGACGGGCAGCCAGCACCAACGAGCGGCGCAGTGAGCATCCCGGCTTCGTCCAGCGTGTGGCTGGACCTCCTCGCGGCCTGGCCTGGCACATGCGCGCTGCTCGACCCGGTGCCGCTGAGCACTTACGGGACTGGCTACGTCTACGTGCGCCCGGACGGCGAGGGCTGCGCAAGCGCGACGCCGCACCCGCTCACCGACAAGGCGACCTGCTTCTACCAGGACAAGTGCGGGTTCGATTGCCCGGCCACCGGCACCCCCCCTTGCGCGACCTGTACGAAGCAGGTCTTCGTGCGCCCGTGGCTGTCGCTTGCCTCGTCGGTCCGCATCTGGACTCCGCCCGGCGAGACGGTCAAGCTGCCCGTGAGCGTGGAGGCAGATGGCGCCACGCCGATCCCATGGACTGCCAACCAGGTGCCGCTCGTGGTGGACGTGGCCGTGACCGCGTCTCCAGGCGAGGCGGTCCCATTTCCCCACTGGTGACGCCGCTGCGATGGAGGCGAGGATGCGACGAGTGATGACCCGTGCGACGTGGGTGGCCGTGATCGTCGTGTCGCCCGGGTGCTCCGACCCGGAGACAGCGACCCGAGCGTCGGAGGTGTCCTATGTGGCTCCCGCCGGCGTGAAGTCGGCAACGGTCCAGGGTGCGCTGGATGAGCTGGCTGCGCAGCAGGCGGCGAACGGGGACCTCGCCGGCCGGACGGACGCGCTGGAGGGCTCGGTGGTGGGCCTGACACAGAAGGTGGACTCCCACGGGGAGGCGCTGGCCGGTCTCCCTGAGCGGGTGATGGCGCTGGAGCAGGCCCCTCCGCCCGGGGCCGAAGTGATCGCCGCAAGCGGCCCAGGCGCGACGGTTCAGGGTGCGCTGACCTCCCTTGACTCCGCGACCCAGAGCCTTGACGCACGGATGACGGCCCTGGAGGGGGCGCTGGCGGCCGCAGAGGCAGCCGCGGCTGTGGAACTCGCAGCGGCACAGGGGCGAATCGACGCACTGGAGGCGCGCGTCGAAGCCCTGGAGAGCGATGCCGCCGCTCGAGGTGCCACACTGATTGCTCTGGAGGGGGAGCTCGATGCGAAATGGAAGGCTCCGCGACCATGCCCCGAGGGCCTGGTCGCCGTGTCCCCGGAGACCTGCATGGAGTCCACGCTACGCCCGGCGGACTACAGCCACAAGGCACTGAGCGCGTGCCGCAAGGCAGGCTTGCGCCTCTGCCGTGGCGACGAGGTGATGGAGGTGTGCGGCCGGGGCTGGGTCGACGAAATTCAGGATACCGTGGGCTTCACACCCGAGTGGAGTGCTGACATCGTCGCGAGGGTACTCTTCAGCGAGCCTGAGGAGATCTACCAAGGAGCATTGGGCGCTATCGGGGGAGGAGGATCCTGCGACTATTCCTACGCCGCCAGCGCGTCACAGATGGCTCCCGGCACCAAGACCACGGAATTCCCCTACCGCTGCTGCGCTTCCCGCTGACCCACCCTGCTCAGGGCTCGCGTCCTCCACCTCTCGTGGCCAGACAGCTTCTCAACCGACCGCTCCCGTGCAAACCGCCAACCGCCCCCCCCGGCTCACCCCGCCAGCGCGACCTGCGCCGCCACCTGGATGGTAGGAATCCGCACCGTGAACACCGCCCCCCCCTCCGCGGCGTTTCGCACGTCTATGGTGCCGCCCGCCTGCTCGACGACCTGGAGCGCGATGGAGAGACCGACGCCCATGCCCTTGCCCGGCCCCTTGGTGCTGAAGAAGGGCGTGAAGATGCGCGGCATGACGTCCTTCGGGATGCCCGGCCCGTCGTCGGCCACCTCAATCACCGCGACCTTCCCGCCATCCGCCGTGCGGGTGCTCAGGCGCACTGAGCCGCCGTCCCCGACGGCGTCGATGGCGTTCTGGACCAGGTTGCGGATCGTCTGGTGCAGCTCCTCCGGGATGACCAGCACGGCGGCGTCGCCGCACCCGAGGTTCGTCGTCAGCGAAACCGACTTGTCGCTCTTCGGGGCGATCAGCTCCACCACGTCGGAGACCGCGCGATCCAGCGGAGTCTCGGTGGGCTCCTCTGGATACCCCTCGCGGGCATAGCGCCGCACGAGAGCCACCACGGACTCGATGCGCTGAATCCCCTTCTCGGCCACGGGCAACATGCGCTCGATCTTCTGGTTGGCCTTCTGCAGCGCCTTGTCTCGCTCCGCCGGGCTCAGCGTCTCGTCCCGCATGATCCCGAGCAGCCGTCCGGCGCTCTCCGCCGTCGTGAGCACCGCGTTCTTCAGGTAGGACAGCGGGTTGTGCAGCTCGTGGGCGAGCCCGGCGCTGATGATCTCCAGGCTCCGCGCCTGCGCCTTCATGACCGTGGTCGCCTGTCGCCCCCGCTTCCCCAGGAGCTGCGCGATCACGGCCCGCAGCTCCCGCGGGCTGAACGGCTTGTTCAGATACACGTCCGCCCCGGCCCCGTGCGCAGCGAGCCGGTCCTCCACGGCGTTCTTCGCCGTCAGCATCACGATGGGGATCTCCGCAGTCTTCGGGTCCTGCCGTAGGGCCGTGATCATTGCGACCCCGTCCATCTCCGGCATCATGTAGTCCGTCACGATCAGATCCGGCATCTCTCGTTTAGCCAGCTCCAGCCCCAGCTTCCCGTTGAGCGCCAGGTAGACGGCGTGCTCCTCCTGAAGCTGAATGTGGATGAAGCGCAGCAGCTCCACGGTATCCTCGACCACCAGGACCTTGGTCGACTTGGTCGAGTCGTCGCCGCGCTCTGCGATGCGGCGCTCCGTGGCCTCCTCGATGTCTTGGAATCGGTACTGGCGGCCCTCCCGAATCTGGGCGCCGAAGTCCCGGGCGTCGCCGGAGAGGGTCGCTTCCGTGACCGCGTCTCCCAGATGCTCGCGCCCTTCGCGGAGGCGCACGGTGAAGGTAGATCCTCGACCAACCGCGCTCTCGACGTCGATGGTGCCGCCGTGCAGCTCGACGAGCTCCTTCACGAGCGCGAGGCCGATTCCCGTCCCCCCGAAGCGCCGGGTCGTCGACTCGTCCGCCTGGCTGAACCGCTCGAACACCTTGCCGAGCTTGTCGGGTGCGATTCCGATTCCCGAGTCGCTGAACGCGACCGTGACCTCCCCCCCCTCGCCTCGATCCAACACGATGGACACACGGCCGTTGGCCTCGGTGAACTTCAGCGCGTTCGAGAGCAGATTGATGAACACTCGCTCCATGCGCTCCAGGTCGGTCCACAGGTCCTGGCTGTCGTGACGCACCTCGAGGATGAGCGCGATGTCCTTGCGCGCGGCGAGTGGCTGCGCGTGCTCGACGATCTCCTCCAGCAAGGGGACCAGGGAGCCGCGCGCCACGCTGAGCTTCAGGAATCGCTCCTCGATCTTGGCCATGTCCAGAAGGTCGTTGATGAGCTTCAACAGCTTCAGGGCGTTGCGCCACACGTTCCGCAGGTAGAGCTTCTGCTCGCTCCGGAAACTCCCCAGGTCGCCAGAGAGCATGCTCTCCAGTGGCGACAGGATCATGGTCAGCGGAGTCCGCAACTCGTGCGTGATGTTGCTGAAGAACATGCTCTTCGCTCGGTCCAGCTCCTGGAGCCGCGCGAGAGCCTCCTCGCGCTCGGCCGTGATCCTCTCCAGCATGAGCTTCCCCGTGACCTGCTCGTGCTGACTTCGGTACATCAGGATCTGGGCGGCGACAACGATCACCGCGGTTGTCGCGAGGAAGAAGAAGCTCGTAACGGCGGAGAGGAGCTGGTCGGTCGTGGCGGTGAAGGCGTTGGGGACGAGGTAGCACAGGACCACGGTAGCGTGGGTGACGGCAGCGACGCGAGCTGGCCAGAGGAAGAGCAGGCCCGTCGTTACGATCACGAGGCTGAGCCCCGCGTAGTATGGGGACTGATACCCTCCAAGGGCAAAGACCATGACCGCGATACCCGCGGCGAGCACCAGCGCATAAAACGCTGTGACCATGTCTGATCGACGCTCGAAGAGGTCAGAGCGCACAACCCAGAACATGGCAATGGTGATTGCCGTGACGGCCGCCCGTGAGGAGTAGAGCAGTGGCAGCATGTCGGGTGGCGCCACCAACCAGTCCAGCACGCCAAAGAACGGGTAGAAGATTGCCACGAGCCACAGGACGATTCGCGCCCCACGGCGGTTGCGGGAGACTAGCCAGTCAGCCCACCGGGCCTCGATCTCCCGCTCGACCACAGTCATCAGTGGACCTTCTGCACCAGGAGGAAGGGATTGACGCCCGTGGGCTCCTCGACGATTGAGAGCTGGGCCTGAGGTGCGCCCAGGTGACCGAACTCCAGCATCTCGTCGTGGGTTCGGTAGGTGAGAACCCACTCCAGGTGGTGCTCAAGGAACCAGCGGCACGGATTGGATGGGTGCATATTGCCGATGTAGGCGCTGCCGCCCTCTGCAAGATTGGTCCAGAAGGTCTGTGTCAGGCGTGCGGCTGTTGGAACCTTCAGATAGTCGAACAGCCCGGTGCAAAAGATCAGATCGAAGGGGCCGAAGCCGTTGAACAGTGTTGGGTCGTGTAGCAAGCGCTTGATGGAGTCATGCAGGTAGGTCACCTTGCACCATGGCTTCCATCGGGCCTCGACTTGTGGTTGGACGCGGCTCTGGGCGAAGGACAGTGCCTGGACGTCCTGGTCGAAGAGCACGATCTCCATGTGCTGCCCCTCGGGCGCCGTGTCTCTGAGCAGTTCGAAGATCTCCTGGGCCGGTCCGGCAGCAATGGAGGCGACGCGGAGAGGGCGCCCAGCGCAGGGGTAGGCCTTGAGCAAGTCCCGCATGCGTCGCTTGACGAGCTCCTTCCGCTCCCAGACAGCCCTGGCGCCCCGCGTCTCGCACACTGCCAGGTGGAGTGACTTTCCGAAGAGCGTCTGGCCCTCGAAGCTGTTCTCGTAGATGTATCGCATCACCACATAGTCACCAGGGTAGCCGAGGGGCTTCCAGCGCGTGCGGTGAAGGAATGGAGCTCTCATCATGAAGTCCTGGAGCATCCTCAGCGAGTAGTCCTTCAAGACAAGGTTCTCTGCTGAATCGGAGCGGCGAATGGCCCGGTCAATCTCCTCCGAGTAGCGCACGAATCCGGGAACGAACTCGCGTTGCATCAGCTCAATGAGTGCAGCGCGGGTGGCCGACAGGGTCTCACCATGGAGCGCTGACCATGGCACGGTCGACTCCAACCGCGCCAGGTCATTTGACGCCTCCTCGAAGAACAGTCGCAGCTCGGACACCAGAGCCTTGAACTGGGGATTTCCGGTGGTCGAGACGCGTCGGGTCAGCGGCCAGAGCGGGTGGTCGCTGACAGTGGTCCTGGTCCTGAGCTGTCGGGCTTGCAGAACATCCCCGATGTCCATCAACGAGTCGAGGAACATCGCGCCCACCAGAAGTCTCGACTCCTCTTGACGCACCGAGACGATGCGGGCCTGGCCGTCATAGGCGTCGTGCCTGTCCAGAATCACGCGCAGTCGTTGCAGGACCTCGCCTTGCTGTGGCGGATCATGGTGAGGCCAGTACCACGCGACTCCGTTCTGTGAGACGTCGTGGAGTTCACAAATTTCGTGGTGTGGCTCCGAGCCAAGCAAGACGTTGTGGGCGCCGCCTGTCAGGTCCATTGAGGTGTAGCGCGGTGGGCGGAAGAAGATGTCGTGCCCAAGACCACCGCTCAGGTCCTCATACGAGCGCCCCTGCCCAGGGTCCTTGGGTTCGTTCTGGAGAAGGTGGTGGTCTGGGCTTGGCCTGTCGGTGTCCACCGAAGTTCCGAGTCCGTCCTCGGTGTCATCTGCCATGGCCACATCCTCCTTAGCCTGGTGCCGGCAAGCCCCTAACGGCCCGCGCGCGCTTGGTTGACGAAGTTCACGGGCGCTGCCCGCCGGTTACCAGATCTAGCAACTATACTCCGGCTCGTAACCTGCAAACTGGCTCAATTGGCCCAGAACGGTTACGCGCAGTGAGCGGGGCTCTCGATCCAAGCCCGCCCAGTTGCGTCAGCCCACACACGGCAACCCAATCCGAAAAGCCGTCCCCTCGCCGACCTGGCTGCGGCAGTCGATGGTGCCGCCGTGGTGCTGGACCGTCGACAACGTGATCCGGAGTCCGAGGCCCAGGCCCTTGTCGAACTTGGTGGTGAAGAAGGGGTCGAAGATCCGCTCCTTGACCTCGGGGGGCATGCCGCAGCCCGTGTCCGCCACCTCGATCCATGCCTTGTCACCCTCTCGCCACGTCTTGACCGACACCGTGTCGTTCTGGTCGGTGGCCTGGAGGGCGTTGCGGAGGAGGTTCAGGAGCACCTGGTAGATGCGGTAGCGGTTGGCCCTGACGGTGGTGCCCGAGTTGGCCTCGACGCTCAGGATCCGCTGCTTCGCCAGGGTGTCGAAGCGCACGAAGGCCGCCGCGTGGCGGACCAGGTCGTCGAGGCTCTCGTCCTGCATGGTGTAGGTGAGGGCGCGCTCCTGGGCGTAGGCCTGGATCTCGTCGAGGAGCGTTGCGATGCTGCGCGTGCCCTCGGTGGCGAAGGTGAGGAGCTGCATCAGCTCCGGGTCGTTGGTGCGCTGCTCCACCACCGAGCGGAAGTCGTCGAGCGCCTGCTGGTGCTGGCGGGCGCTCTCGATCAGGCCGCCCGTGATGCGCCCGAGGGTGGAGAGGCGCTCCGTGTGGAGCAACCGCGCGCGGGCGCGGCGGAGGTCCGCCAGGGCGTCGTCGAGCTCCTGGGTCTCGCGGCGCAACGACACGGACTCGCGCGCCAGGGCCATCACCGCGCTCATGTGGCCGTGGGCCTGGCGCGCCGCCTCGGCGACAATCTCGGGGGCCGTCCCGTCGGGGAGCGCCCGGAACACGTGCGCTTGGTTGATGGCGTCGAGGAGGACGTCCTTGTTGCGGGTCCCCCCCACCAGCACGCCGCGGCCCGGGGTCGCCCGCGCGCAGAGGGAGAGGGTGGCCTCCCGCGCGCCGGGGGCAAGGTCCGATGGGACCAGGATGGGGATCGCCGGGCCCACCTCCGGCCAGGGCGGGCCCAGAGCGGTGTCCCTCCCCAGCACCTGTCGGAGGGGGGTGAGCAGAGCCGATGTGGCGTGGGATGTGACCCACACCGCCAACGCAGGGGCCCCGTGCATCGTCTCAACGACCTCCAAGGGGCACCTCCTCGGTGTGGACCGCGATGATGGGCGCGCGGCGCCCCATCACCATGCTCGCCATGGTCCCCTGACCTGGCGTGCTCTCGAGCACCAGGTGGCCGTCGTGGGCCTCGGCGACGAGCCGGACGATCTCCAGGCCCAGGCCGAGCCCCGGGGGGTCGAAGCCGCTGAAGAACGGCTCCACGGCTCGCTTCAGCTCGTGGGGCGTCATGCCGCAGCCCTGGTCGACCACCTCGAGGGACAGCCGGTCGTCACCCACCGTACGTGCCCTGAGCAGCAGCGGCGCGCCATCAGCGCTGGCCGCGGCGCCGTTGCGCATGAGGGACACGAGGGCCTGGCGCATGGACTGGACCGAGACGTCCATGGAGTCGGCGCCGAGCTCGACGTCCACGCTGATCGCACGCCCCTTGCCTCCGGGCTCCAGGGCGAACAGCGACGCGGCGTCCGTCAGGAGGTCCCGGGTGGGGACCGGGACGCGGTGCAGGGTGCGCGCGTGCGCGCCCGCGAAGCTGTTGACGTCCTGCACGAGGTCCACGAGCGCTTTCAGCGAGGTCCTCGCGAGCTCCGCTGCCGCGTGGACCGCGGGATCCGCCGACTCCATCTTCACGGTGTCGACCAGGAGCAGCATGACGTGGGCCTGGTTGCGGATGTCGTGGGCGATGCCTGCGGTCAGGCGGCCCAGCGTGCTCAAGCGCTCAGCGGCGACGATCTGGTCCTCGGTGTGGCGGAGCTGGTCCAGCGTCTCTCGCAGAGCGTCGTTTCGCCGCGTCCGCTCTCGGATCACCGCCTGGAGGGCGAGCTGGGTCGCGCGCACCTCCAAGGACTCCCGCACCGCGGCGAGCATCTCGTCGCGGTCCCACGGCTTGAGAAGGAACCGGTGGATCGCCCCCTCGTTGATGGCCCGCACCATGGGCTCGGCGTCGGTGTAGCCCGTCAGGACGATGCGGATGGTGTCGGGAGAGCGGACCGCGATGCGCGCCAGCAGCTCGACGCCCGTCATCTCGGGCATGCGCTGGTCGCTGATGACCAGGTCGACGTCGCCCCCCTCGAGGAGCGCGAGCGCCTCAGCCCCCCCCCCGGCGGTCTGCACGTCCCAGTCGTCCTCGAGGAGGGTCTCCAGGACCGCCAGGTTCTCGACCTCGTCGTCTACCAGCAGGATTCGCGCCGGGGGTGGCAGGGCGATGCGAAGCTCGTCCAGGGAATCGCGCAGCACCCGGTCCATACAGAGGCCACCTTGGGCGGCCCCGTTGGCTCGGCCGCCCACGAACGGTTGCACTGGCTCACGTCGTTGTCGGGGCCAAGTTACAGTGCCTTGGCCGTGGGCGTCAACATTCTGGGGGCGGCCTGCCCGCTGCATCGTGGGCATGGACTCGACGCGGGGTCGGGTCTGTGGCCCCCCGCAGGAGGAAAGATCTTTCATGGAGCACCTTTGGAATGGAGCGTGGCGGTTACAGCGAGGGCGTGCGGGCGCCTCTGGCCGTGGGACCTCGGATGGCACTGCGCCGCTGGAGGGTGGTGGCCGCCCGTGGTACGTTCGTTCTGCTCTCGGATGGAGGAAGCATGAGACGTCGCGTGTGGGTGCTGTTTGTCCTGGCGCTCGCTGGCTGCGGTAGCACGCAGGCCGCCGAGCGGCGGCTGACCCTCGTCACGATGAACGACTTCCACGGCGCCCTGTACGAGCTGGCGGATCCCAAGGACCCATTGCGTGCCTATGGCGGGCTGCCGTGGCTCGCCGGTGCGATCACGGTGCTGCGACAAGAGGCGCCGGACCTCGTCCTGCTGGACGGGGGCGACTCGTTCCAGGGGTCCTGGCCCGTCAACGCCACGCGGGGGCGGGGAGCCGTCGAGGCGCTTGAGCTGCTCGGCGTGGACGCCTCCGCCATCGGCAACCACGAGTTCGACTACGGCGGCGTCGAGGGAGGACACCCCCTGCGTGGCGCGCTGGAGGCCGCGGCCAGGGATGCGCGCTTCCTCTGGCTGACGGCCAACGTTCACGACGACGCGGGCGCCCGCTGGCAGCCCGAGGGGGTGCGCCCGTGGGCCCTCATCGAGCGTGGCGGCGTCAAGGTGGGCCTCATCGGCCTGTCCACCACGGAGACACCGACGACCACGCGCCCCGAGCTCGTAGCTGGACTCCGGTTCGCCGACCCGGTGGACACCGTTCGGCGCCTCGCTCCCGAGGTGCGCGCCGCGGGCGCCGAGGTGCTCGTGGTCATCGGCCACCTGACCGGGGAGTGCCACGCCTCAGGCGCGCCGTGCGTCCCCGACGGCGAGATCGGGCGGCTGCTGCGTGAGCTGCCCGAGGGGACCATCGACGTCATCGTCTCGGGCCACGCCCACACCCTCATGGCGACCCGCGTCGGGCGAACCTTCGTCGCGCAGGCGTGGGCGCAGGGCAGGGCGCTGGTGCGGGTGGACCTCGTGCTGGGCAAGAGCGGAGTGGACCCGGAACGCTCCCGCATCGAGCCGCCCTGGATCCTCACGCATGACCGCGTGGATCCGGGCTGCGACGGCGGCGACTTCCCCCTCGCCGCGCGCCAGGTCGGCGGGCGACCCGTGACACCCTCGGCGGACGCCCTGGCGTTGATCCGACGCCTGGAGAGCACCGCAGGGAGCCTGTGCGACCAGGTGGCCTGCGCGACGGCGCCCCTGGTCCGCAACCGGACCGGGGAGTCAGCCGTCGGGGACCTGATGGCGGACGCCCTGCGGGGAGCCTTCCCAGACGCCGACGTCGCCGTCCAGAACTCGGGGGGGCTGCGCGCAGATATCCCTTCCGGGATCATCCGGCGCAGCCACGTCCACGACGTGATGCCCTTCGACAACCGCGCCGTGCTCGTGGAGATGAGCGGCGAGAAGCTCGCCCTGATGTTGCGCATCGGGACGTCGGGGGCGCACGGGGTCCTCCAGGTGTCGGGCGCCCGTTACTCCTACGACCCGGGTCGCTCCGGCGGCTCGGACATCGATGGCGATGGGGTGGTCGCCGACTGGGAGACCGACCGCCTGTGCGACGTCACCGTGGGCGGCGCCCCTTTGGACCCTGCCCGCCTCTACCGCGTGGTCGTCGCCGACTTCTTGATGAGCGGCGGTGACCACATGGGGCCGCCCCTCTCCGGGGCGCGGGTCGTCGAGGAGGGGGCCATGCTCCGGGAGCTCCTGGAGGTCCACCTGCGCCAGCCCACCACCTGCTTCGACCCGGCGTCCCTCCTGGATCCCGCCGCGCCGCGTATCTCTGCCACGTGCGGAGCCTTGCCATGAGCCGGGCGACCCTGCTGCTGCTCCTCCTCCCAGCCATGGCCACCGCGGGCCCCCTGTCCCAGGGGCGCATGAGCGTGGGCCTCGGAGCATCGGGCGGCCCCCGGACGGTCTCCGTGGGCGCTGGGTTCGGGTACTTCGTCATCGACCAGCTCCGTCCGGGGATCGCGCTCACCTACACGTGGCAGGGCAGCGACGTGGCCGACGCCCACCGGCTGTTCACCGAGCTGTCGCTGCGGTACTACATCCTGGACCTGCTGAGCGGGCCGGTGTCGCCCTTCATCGAGGCCAACGGCGGCGTCGTCTGGCTGGGCTACCGGGGGGACCGCCTCGACGAGGACTACGTCTTCTACACGGTCGGCGGGCTCGGCGGGGCGCTGTTCATGGTCTCGCGCAACTTCGGTCTCGAGGCCTTCGCCGGGGTCATCGCCTACCTCGGGGCCGACGCGGTGCTGGTCGAGGCGGGGGTGCTGCCCGAGGACGTGGACTTCCGCTGGGGGCTCGGCTTCTCGGTGCTGTTCTGATAAGTGAATAAAAAGACCTTGACATCGTATTTTTGACGAGGCAGCTTCTGACGCGGGGGACGGAGGCTGCCATGGGAGCGACGCGGGTGGCGGAGAGGGTCGAGGCGCAGGCGCCGCGGGAGCACGGAGCGTGGGTGATGCTCGCGCTTCCGCTGATGCTGGGCGCGGCCGTCGGCGGCCTGTCCGGGCGGCACGCGCTCCTCACGGTTGCGGCCCTCGCCGTGTTCCTCGGGCAGGACCTGATCCGGCGCCGCGTGCGGGGGAGGTTGGCGCCCTCGTCCGTGTCCTGGCTCGCGGCGTGCGGCGCAGTCGCGGTCGTATCCGGCGCTGCGCTGCTGCTGCTGGTCCCCCCCGCGGTGCGCCTCGGCCTGCTCGCCCTGGGCGCCGTGGGGGGGGCCATCTTCCTCGCGCTGCTGTGGGCGCTGGCTCGCCCCGGCGGGAAGCGCTTCGACCGCTCTGTGGTGGGCGAGCTCCTGGCGGTCCCGGCGCTGACCCTGACGGGGCCTGCCGCGGTCATGGTGGGCGGGGGCACGGCCACGCAGGCGGCGACGGTCTGGGCCCTGTCGGTCGCCTGGTTCGGGGGGGGCATGCTCTTCGTCAAGATGCTGCTCGACGGGTGGAAGCGAGGCCGCCGTGGGCTCTCCGTGCATCGGAGCCCCCTCGCGGTGGCGACCCTGGGGTGGCACGCCGCAACCCTGGCAGCGCTCGCAGTCTCCCCCATGGGCACACCCTGGCTCGCTTTGGCGTACCTGCCCGCCGTCGCCCGCGCGCTGTGGGGCTTTTCGCGGCTCGGGCGCCCGCTGCCACGGCTGATGACCCTCGGCATCGCCGAGGCCGCCCTGGCAGTGGTGTTCTTCTGCGCCGCCCTGATCTGACCCCCCTCACAGCCCGCTCTCGTCGATGATCGTGCGCTCCAGGCGGTGCCAGTTGGCCCGCGCCCCGATGCGGGCCAGCACGGACATCAGCCCGAAGCGGATGCGGAACAGGAACAGGAGCTCCCCGGGCAGGGTCAGGCGGAGCAGCTCGCGCTTGCTCTTCATCATCTCTGCCATGGAGGTCGCCTCGCCGAGATCGATGGCCTGGTGCGCGTCGCGGAGCATGGGCCCGTAGAAGGCGCGCAGGAGCTTGCGCGCCGTGGCCGCGTCATAGCGCCGCCCCTCCTGGACGAGGCCCACGTCCAGGCAGGCCCGGTGCAGCAGCGCTGGCTCGTCGGCGTGTACGGCGCGAGTCAGTCGCGCCAGCGCCGCCACGAAGGGGGGCTCGAAGGCCCGGGTGCAGCCGTAGTCGAGCACTGCGACGCGGCCGTCGTCCTTGAACAGGTAGTTGCCGGGGTGCGGGTCGCAGTTGTAGAGCCCGTGCCGGAAGAGCGACCCCACATAGAAGTCGAACAAGGCGACCCCGACCCGGTCGCGGGTCTCGGGGCTCGGGTCCGTGGCGAGCCACGTATCGAGGTGGACCCCTTCCATGAACGCCATGGTCAGCACGTTCGTGGCGCAGAGGTCCGGGACCACCGGCGGCACTTCGAGCACCGGGTGGCCCCGCAGGAGCGCGTGGAACCGCTGCTGCGCCTGCGCCTCGTGCGCGTAGTCGCACTCCTCGAGGAAGCGCGAACGGGCCTCGCCGATGAAGTCGTCCACGCGGGCGCCGGGAACCATCAGGCTGGCGAGGCGCGCGCCGGCTGCCGCGGGGCGGAAGTCGGCGCGGATCGCGTCCTCGATGTGGGGGTAGCGCACCTTGACGACCACGGGCCCCGACGCCAGGGACGCCCGGTGGACCTGCCCGATGGAGGCCGCCGCGATGGGCACCGGCTCCAAGGTGCCGAGCAGGGGCGCGGCCCGCTCGCCCAGGGCGGCGCGCAGGATGCCGCGCACCTCTTCGACGGGCATGGGCTGGGACCAGGTCTGGAGCACCGCGAGGGCGGAGCGCAGCTCGTCGGGCAGGGCCACGTCCACGTAGCTCATGATCTGCGCGGCCTTCATGGCGATGCCCTTGAGCTGCCCGACCCGCGCCACGGCGTCCAGGATTGCCTGCTGGTCAGGGTCGCCGCCGCGGAGGGACCGGCCCACGCTCCAGGCGGCCCGGGCCGTGCGGCCGAGGCGCCCGAGGGCTGTCGTGGGCAGCGAAGAGCCAGCTTCGGAGAGGTGCTTGCGGATGTCGTCCGTCATGGGGCGCCATGGTGTCGCACGGACGCGCCCAGCGCAACCGCACGCACTCTCGGCGCCACCGTTCGCGCGGCGCGAGCGCCTGTCAGAGCGCGCTCCCCGCCCCCGCGTCGTGCACCCGGCCGGCGCTGGCGGTCGTCGGCTTGGTGCCGCTGAAGGCGCCGTAGAAGAGCTTCACCGTGCCGCCGTTGACCGACCGGGCGTCGCCGTCGCCACCGTAGCCGCCGCGGGTGGTCCCGGGGCAGGTCAGGGCGTTGCCGCAGTCGACGAAGTAGCCGTCCTGGCCGCCCAGCGTCCGCACCGTGCCGGTGACCGCCAGGGTGCCGCCCGAGAGCACGATGCCGCCGCCGCCGCCGCCCGCGCCGCCGCCGTTGTCCGCGTCGCCGCCGGTGCGGGAGTTCCCGGCGCCGCCTGCGCCGCCCCCGGCCAGCACCTGCCCCGTGACGCTGAGCGTGTTCGCCGCGATGAGCCGCACGGCGCCACCGCCCGCGCCGCCGCCGCCGCCGCCCTCGCAGCAGTCGGACGTGACGTTGGTCGTCGTGCCGCCACCGCCGCCGGAGCCGAGGCGGAAGGAGGCGTCCGTCGTGGTGTCCGTGTTGGTGCCAGCGGCGTTGTAGCCTCCAGCTCGTCCGCACATGCCGACGCTCGACGAGCTGGCGTCGCCGCCGAGGCCGCCCGCCGGGCCGCCGCCCTTGTTGTTGTTCGCGTTCGAGGCGATGAAGGCGCTGGCCGGGAAGCCGCCCGTTCCGCCGCCGCCGCCGCCGTAGCCCGCGCACCCGCCGCCGCCGCCGCCAGCGCCGTAGCCGCCGCCGCCGCCGCCGCCGAAGTGCGATGACCCATTGACCGGCGTGGAGCGCCCGCCCTTGTAGTCGGCCGCGCCGCCGGCGCCGCCGCAGTCTCCGCTCCCGTTACCTCCGGCGCCGCTGCTCTGGGCGTCGCCGCCGTGGCCCGCTCCAGTGCTGCTGTTGCACATGAAGCCGCTGACGCCGCCACCGCCGCCGCCGAAGACGCCGCCGGCGCCGCCGTTCTTCGGGCCGCTGCCGCACGAACCGTTCGCGCCGCCGCCGCCGCCGCCACGGCCCACGCCGCCGGCGCCATTCCCCGAGCCGCCGCCGCCTCCGTTGCCCGACAGCCCGTTGGAGCCGCCAAGGCCCGAGCCCGCGTTCGTCGCTCCCGCCCCGGCGCCGCCCCCATACCCTCGCCCGCGAGCGTCGATGACCCCGGCGACCGTGATCTCGTTGGCGTAGATGCCGAGCCAGCCATCCTTGGGGCTGGTCACGCGCGAGTCGGACGGGGAGACGCCGGCCGGGACGCTGTCGGCGAGCCCGAACGGCTGCACCCGGACGGTGGTGCCGTTGGCGATGGTGACCGTCTCGAAGTAGTGGTTGCCGTAGAACACGGTCCAGTTGCTGCCGGACGGGAAGTTCGCCGTGTAGCCGCCGATGGACGAGGTGTTGAGCAGGCCAGAGGTCGCCACGCCGTCCCAGCTCACGGCCTCGGCGATGCCGAGGGGCCCCGAGGTGCCGCTCGTGACGGTGCCGGAGGGCCCCTGATAGGCGACAGTGACGTAGTACGAGGTGCCGCTCCAGGCCCCCTGCAACGTCAAGCCGCTGGCCGTGAAGCTCGTCTGAGAGCCGACGTTGGTGGGGCCGACCACGTTGGACCCGCCGGGGCTCGTGCCCACCTGCACCACGTACCCGCTCACCCAGGGCTGAGGGGCCCAGTTGGCCTTCAGGAAGCCCGCCGACAGCGGCGAGTACTGGTAGCGGAGCCCCACGCCCTCCGAGAGGGACCCCGCGTACACCGCCGGGGGCGCGTAGTAGATGAAGCCCGTCGTGCCGCCCCCGGAGCCGTCCGGGTTGGTCACCACGATGGCGACCGCTCCGGTCACGGCGGCCGGCGGGGCGACCGCGGTCAGCGTCGACGAGTTGACGAAGGTGACGTTGGGAGAGGCCAGCCCGCCGAAGGCGACCGTGGCGCCGGCCGCGAAGTTGGCGCCGGTGAGCGTGATCGTCGGGCCGCCGGCCAGCGGGCTGCTCGACGGCGTGATCCCCGTGACGATGGGCTGGGGCGCGTTGTCGAGGCGCACCCAGTTTGCGCCGTTGCAGCCCTGGAACTCCAGCGACCCGGCGACCCACCGGATGGCGCCGGCCTTCGACTGGTTGCAGGCCGCTGCGTCTCCAGCCACCTGGACGCTGCCGCCGACCACGGCGGTCGATGCGGCCAGCGCCCCGGTGACCTCCAGGTTGCCGACGGAGGTGCCGCCGCCGAAGACCAGGGGGCGGTACGCGCTGCCTGACGTGTCGCGGACCTGGACTCCAATGGGCGCGCCCACCGTCAGCCACCCGTCGCCTGCGGCCGTGAGCTTCGTGTCGCGCACGCCCACGGCGCACCCGGGGGCCCCCGCCTGGCAGGCCGTGAGGCTCCCCTCGACGCCCACGTCGCCGACCAGCGCGAGGCTCGTCGCCAGGTCGTCCGAGCCCACGCAGCGGGTGCAGGCGAGGTCCTTGGCCGGTCCGCCGACGGCGTTCGCCCCCGCGTAGTTGAAGGCCGCCTTCTCAGCGGTGACCGCCCCGACGGCGAGCTGCGCCGTGCCTACGGACCCGGCCGCTATCTGCGTGGCGCCGATGCACCCGGTGCAGGAGAGCCCCGTCGCGTCGCCTCCCTTGGTGTCCGAGGCGGCGTAGCCGAAGGCGACCTCCGCCGCCGCAACACACCCGCTGCAGGCGAGGTCGGCGGAGGTGAGCGCGGTCCGCGCCTGCTGTGCGACCAGGGCGTAGGCCACGGCGCGCAGCGGGCGGCGCGGGAGGGTGTCGGAGCCCACCTGCACCTCCAGCCAGAGGGAGTCCGCCGCCTCCAGGACGCCCGCCGGCAGGGGGCCGATCTCTGCGTCGAAGAGCCCCGCGGCGACGACCACCCCGGTCAGCGCCTGCGTGTAGACGCTGGTGCCGCCCGTGTCGGTCGGGAACAGGCGCACGGTGAGATCGAAGGTGCCGCTCGCCGGGGCGCCGGCGGCGGTGTCCATGCGGCCCTGCACGCTGAGGCGGCGGTCGAGGTCGGCGGCCAGGGGCGGTGCGGCGAGCAGGACGAGGGCTGCCAGGAGCGCTGAGACGGTGCGGAGCAAGCGCATCGCATTCCTCACGTTGGACGAAGTGGCGCCACCATACTCCATGTGGTCGGGAGCTGGGAGAGGAATTCGTCGGGGCCGCGGGGCAGGGGCGTAACGGGAGTGGCGCCCCGGCGGGGCTCGCTTGACACCTCGCGTTGTCGCACTCCGTGGCCCCTGGCATACTGCGGCCGCCGCAGCGGCACCCACGACCCGCACGAGGGAGACCATGCGCCAGCCGTCCCCCGGCCCGTTGATCGCAGCTCTGCTGGGCCTGGCGCTGCTGCGGCCGCCGCTGCTCGTGGAGGCCGAGCCACCGCCCGCTGTGCGCCCGGCGCCCCTCCGCTGGGTCGCCGCGGGGGGCGGCCCCACCCCCGAGCTGAACCAGGTGTCCATCGAGGCGGATCTGGCGCTGGCGCGGGAGGTGCTCGGTGCAGGCAGCGGCCTCCTGCTCTTTGCCGGCGGCTCGGAGACCCGGGCCGTGCAGGTGCGCACCTCCAGCCGCGACGACCTGCTCCAGCGCCTCGGCGCCATCTTCTCGCCGCGGGGGGGGCGCGACGCGACCTACCGCGCGACCACGGCGCGCCCCGACGGGGCTGCCACGGCAGACGGCATCCTGGACGCGGTGGAGTCCCTCGTCACGGGCGAGCCGCTGCTGCTGCTCATGGGCCACGGCGAGCGAGGCAACGGTCCCCGGGACGCGGCTCTGCTCACGTGGGGGGACGAGGCGATCGGGCCCGCCGACCTGGCGCAGGTCCTGGACCTGGCCCCACCGGATCGGCGCGTGCGGGTCATCGTCACGTCCTGCTATTCGGGAGGGTTCGCTGAGCTCGTGTTCAAGGGGGCCGACCCGGGGGCGGGCCCCGCGGAGGGGGACCGCTGCGGTCTGTTCGCCTCCACCTGGGACGCCGAGGCCAGCGGGTGCGACCCGGACCCGGACAGGCGCACCCACGACGGGTACGCGCTCCACCTGCTCAATGCCTTGCGGGGGCGGGACCGCGCGGGGGAGCCGCTGCCGATCCCGACCCTCGACCTGGACGGAGACGGCCGCGTGTCGCTCCTCGAGGCCCACACCCGTGCGCGCATCGCCATGCGGTCGCTGGGCGTGCCGACGACCACCTCCGAGCGGTGGCTCCGGGCCGAGGCGCCCGCCGCGGGTCCGGAGGCGCCTGTCGCCCTGCCGGAGGAGGACGCGGTGGTGCGGGCCCTGGGCGAGTCGCTCGGTCTCGCGGGGCGCTCGGGCGAGGCGAGGCGCCGCCAGCGCGATCTGCGCGCAGGGGTCGAGGCGGCGCGGCGCGCGGTGGACGAGGCGGAGCGGGAGGAGCAGGCGGCGTTCCGGAGGGCGGCGGGGCGGCTCCTCTCCCGATGGCCGGTGCTCGACGACCCCTGGCACCCGGAGTTCGCGACGACCCTGGCCAGGGACGGGGTCGCCATCGCGAGCGCGCTCGACACCTGGCCAGAGCTCCGCGCCCTGAGCGAGGCCGCCGCAGCCCTGGAGCGCGCGGGCGCCTCCCTGGACGCCCTCGAGCTGCGGGCGTCCCCCTACGAGCGGCTCGCCCGCGCCGAGGAGAACCGCGTCATGGCGCGGCGCCTCGCCGCCAAGGGGGGACCAGGCTGGGAGCGCTACCAGCGGTTGTTGGCCTGCGAGCGGAGCGCGCCATGAAGCCGGGCCACCGCCACCTGGAGCACACGGCGGATCTGCGCCTGGAGCTGTGGGCCGACACGGAGGAGGCGCTGCTCGCGGAGGCGGCGCGTGCCGTCGTCTCTGCCCTCACCGAGGGCGCTCGCATCGAGCCGAAGGTCGAGCGCCACGTCCAGCTTGCCTCCAGCGATCCCGAGGACAGGTTGATCCGGTGGATGAACGAGATCATCTACCTGGCGGTGACCCGCGGCTTCCTGGTCGCCGAGGCCGACGTGACGGTGACGCCAGAGGGACTCGACGCGCGGCTGTCCGGAGAGGAGGGCGCCTGGCACCGCGTGCGCACGGAGCTCAAGGCCGCGACGTGGCACGAACTGACCCTGGTGCGCGAGGGCGGGCGCCTCGTCGCGCGCGTGGTCGTCGACGTGTGAACAGGGAGGCTGCCATGCAGTTCGAGCAGCTCGACGCGCACCGCTACCGCATTCCCCGCCGGGGCGCCATGCTTGTCCCGGGTCTCGTCTACGCCTCCGAGGCCCTCATCGAGGACATCCGCGCGGACAAGAGCCCCGAGCAGGTCGTCAACGTGGCGCACCTGCCCGGCATCGTCGGCGCGTCCATCGCCATGCCGGACATCCACTGGGGCTACGGCTTCCCCATCGGGGGGGTGGCGGCCTTCGGCGAGGGCGGCGTGGTCTCGCCCGGCGGCGTGGGCTACGACATCAACTGCGGCGTGAGGCTCCTGCGCAGCGACCTGGACGCGGGTGAGCTGGACGGCCGCCTGGAGGCGGTCGCGACCGCGCTGCACCAGGCCATCCCGTCCGGGGTGGGCTCCCGGAGCCACCGCCACCTGACGCCACGCGAGCTCGACCACGTGCTGGTCCAGGGGGCCGCCTGGGCGGTGCGCAGCGGCTACGGGGACGCGGCCGATCTCGAGGTCATCGAGGAGCACGGGCAGCTCCGGGGAGCCGATCCGGGCCTCGTATCGGAGCGGGCCAAGGAGCGGGGTCTGCCTCAGCTCGGCTCGCTCGGCTCGGGCAACCACTTCTGCGAGCTGGCGCGGGTGGACGCCATCTACGACGAGGCCGCCGCGGCCGCCTACGGGCTGCACCACGGGCAGGTGACCGTCATGATCCACTCGGGGAGCCGTGGCCTGGGCTACCAGGTCTGCGACGACTCCCTGCGGGACATGCTCGCCGCCTCGGCCCGTTACGGCATCGCCCTGCCCGACAAGCAGCTCTGCGCGGCGCCGCTCGGGAGCCCCGAGGCCCGCGCCTACCTCGCGGCCATGGCCTGCGCCGTCAACTACGCGTTCGCCAACCGCCAGATGATGACCCACTTCGTGCGGGAGGCCCTGGAGCGGTGCCTGGGGCGCGGCTGGCGACAGCTCGGCCTCCGGCTCGTCTATGACGTGTGCCACAACATCGCCAAGTGGGAGGAGCACGAGGTGGACGGCCAGGTGCGGCGCCTGTGCGTCCACCGCAAGGGAGCGACGCGCGCCTTCGGGCCCGGGCACCCGTCCGTGCCGGAGCGGTACCGTCAGGTTGGACAGCCCGTGCTCATCCCCGGTGACATGGGGCGCTACAGCTTCGTCCTCTCGGGCACGGAGCGGGCCATGCGCGAGACCTGGGGCTCCTGCTGTCATGGCGCGGGGCGGCGCCTGTCACGCCACGCGGCGCTCAAGGAGGCGCGGGGCCGCTCGCTCTTCCAGGAGCTGGCCCAGCGCGGCATCCTGGTGCGCAGCGATAGCCCCCGGACGGTCGCCGAGGAGATCAGCGAAGCCTACAAGGACGTGGCGGACGTGGTCGACGCCGTGGCGGGCGCGGGCCTGGCCCGCAAGGTGGCCCGGCTCGTCCCACTGATCGTGGTGAAAGGATGACGCCCATGCGCTGGTACGACACCGACTCGATGGACAACCGGGACCCGGCCCGCATCGAGCGCATCGCCGCCCTCGTGGAGCCGCTCCTGTGGCGCTGGTTCCGCCCCGTCATCCACGGCCTGGACCGCATCCCCGCCGGGACGGCCCTGTACGTGGGCAACCACAACGCCGGCATGCTGACCCCCGACTCCTACGTCTTCGGCATCGCCGCCCTGCGGGCTCACGGCGTCTCGGCGCTGCCCTACGGCCTCATGCACGAGGTGCCCATCCGGTGGCCGCTCGTCCACCAGCTCTTCGTCCCCATGGGCGCCGTGCGGGCGTGCCCGGACAACGGGCTCCGCGCCCTGCGGGAGGGCCACAAGGTGCTGGTCTATCCGGGCGGGGACCTGGACGCCATGCGCTCCTGGCGCGACCGGCACAAGGTGATCTTCGGGCCGCGGAGGGGGTACATCCGCCTCGCGTTGCGCGCCGGGGCGCCCATCGTGCCTGTGGTGACGGCGGGTGCGCATGAGACCTACGTCATCCTGGACGACGGCCGCCACATCGCGGAGGCCATCGGCGCCGACCGCCTTTTCCGCGTGAAGCGGTGGCCCGTGGCGCTCAGCCTGCCGTGGGGACTCACGATAGGGCCGACGCCGCCCCACTTTCCGTGGCCGAGTCGTATGGTCATGGAGGTCCTGCCGCCGGTCCACTTCGACCGTCATGGGGAAGGAGCCGCCGAGGACGCGGACTACGTGGAGCGGTGCCACGAGCAGGTACACGGGGCCATGCAGGCGGCGCTGGTCCGGCTGGCGGCGGAGCGGGAGGCGCTGAACGCCGCGGAGCGCAGGGCGAAGCGAGGCCGCTGAACAAGGTCGTTGTGTAACCGATGTTCCACATCCTGGCCTGCTGGCATCAGTCGCTGTAACCGTCCTGGTGTATCTCCATGAGCACGCGCGGTCGGGCCCTATACACTGGGCCGCGACGCTGCCGCTCGTGGAGGTGGGTCATGCGTGTCGCGCTCGTCGGCGCCGATCTGGAAGAGAACCTGGCCGTCCGCTACCTGGCGACCCCGCTCGTTCGGGCTGGTCACAGCGTCGAGATCGTGGGCTTCGACACGCCGGAGGAGCGGAGGCAGGTGGTGGGCCGCCTCCGAATGACCCGGCCTGAGCTCATCGGCATGTCCGTGGCGTTCCAGCACCGCCTGGGGGACTTCCGGGCGCTGGCGCGGGACCTGCGCGCTGCCAGCGTCAACGGGCTCATCGTGTGGGGCGGGCACATCCCGACGGCCCGCCCTGGCCAGATCCTCGACGGTGTGCCCGAGGTGGACGTGGTCGTGCGCCACGACGGCGAGCAGACCCTCGTGGACGTAGCAGCGGCGCTGGTTGGCGCGCCCCTCCCGGTGGGCGGGTCCCACCGGGTCCTGGCGTCGCCTGTCCTCGAGCGCCTGTCCCGGGTGAGCGGCGTCGCCTTCCGCCTGCCCGGTGGCCGCCCGGGCGCCACGCCACCCCGCGAGGTCCCCCGCGACCTGGACACCCTGGACCTGCCCCTCCGGTCGGGGCCCGGCGCGCGCCACCTGGGGCTGGGGTTTGCGCCCATCCTCGGGAGCCGCGGGTGTTGGCAGTCCTGCACCTACTGCTCCATCCACACGTACCACCGCGGGCGGACGGGGCCCCGCGTGCGGCTGCGCTCCCCCGAGGCCATCGCGGCGGAGATGGCGAGCCTGTATCGCAGCCGCGAGGCGCGCATCTTCTGCTTCCACGACGAGAACTTCTTCCTGCCCAAGCCCGCCCACACGCTGGAGCGGCTCCGGTCGCTTCGCCTCGCTCTGGATGGGCATGGGGTCGGCAAGGTCTCCCTCGTGGCCAAGTGTCGCCCGGACGAGCTGTCGCGGGAGCTGCTCCACGAGGCGCGGCGCATGGGCGTCGTGCGCCTCTACGTGGGCGTCGAGAACGGGAGCCAGGCCGGCCTCGACCACCTGGGCCGCCGCACCACGGTCGCGGCGTGTGCCCGCGCCTTGGACCTGCTCCGCGATGCCGGGGTCTTCGCCTGCTTCAACGTGCTGCTCTTCGAGCCGGACACGACCCTCACTGACATCGACGAGAACTTGAGCTTTCTTCGGGGAAGTCTCGATTTCCCATGGAACTTCTGTCGCACGGAGGTCTATCCGGGCAGCGTCCTGGAGCAGCGGCTGCGGGACGCGGGGAGGCTCCGGGGCGGCCTCGATGGCATGACCTACACCATCGAGGACCCTCGCGTGGAGCGGCTGTTCCGCATCACGGCGGTGGCCTTCGGACCTCGCAACTTCGGTGAGCAGAGCACAGCCAACGCCTTGAGCGGAATCGGGTATCTCGCGGCGCTGCTCGCCTGGTTCCACCCGGGCCCGCAGGCGCGCGCCTTCGGGCTGGAGGTGCTCTCGCTGACCCGCGCCCTCGGGGCCGACACCTTGGAGAAGCTGACGCGCGCGCGGCGCTTCGTGTCCGCCTCCGGGCGCAGCGACGAGGAGGTCGTCGCCTTCACGGAGGCCCTCGCGGAGGAGGTGGCCCGTGCCGACGCATGGTTCTGGCCCCGCATGGAGGAGCTCAGGCGCCAGATGGAGGCGTGGGCCCGGCCGCGCTCGGTCGCGCTCCTGGCGCCCGTCCGGGGCCTGCACATGGCGCGCACGGCGGCCATGATGGCGGCGGCGGTCGCGGTGCAGGGGTGCACGTCGCCCGTGACGAACGACCAAGACGCCGGCCACCAGGGTGTGGACACGCAGGTGGTGGACCCGGCGCCCCCGGATGCGACGTTCGACGTTCAGGTGGTCGACCCGCTGCCCCCGGACGCCGCCACCTGGGATGTGCTGGACCCGCTGCCCCCCGACGTCGGCGACGCCCTGGACGCGGCCCTCGTGGATGAGGGCTCGCGGATGGAGTGGGACTCCCTGCCCCCGGACGCGGGCGCAGACACGGCCGACGTGCCCCTGGTCTGGGATCCCCTGCCGCCCGATGTCCTGGACGCCTGGAGCGACGCGCCGCTGCCCGACGACGTGCCTGACGCAGCGGATGCCCCCACCGTGGTCGACCCGCCGCCGCCGGATGTGACATTTGGCGACCTCCCACGCGCCGAGCGGTCGGGTCCCCTGGACCGCTCCTTCCGCGTAAGGATGGAGGCACGGCGGCTGGGGGACTCCCTCGATCTGTGCGCCCGGGTCACAGGGGAGGGCGAAGCCACGGTCACCTGGGTCGCATCCGGTGGTGTTCTGGAGATGACAGGGCCAGTACACGCCCGTTTCACGCCCGATGGGAGCACCAGCCCATTCATCCTTGTTCGTGCACGTGCGGGAACGTCACAGCTCGACGTGGCGCGCCATATCCCTGCCGCACACCCGTCCTGAGCACTTGGCCTTGGTGGGGACACCCGGCAGGGGTAGACTCCAGTCATGAGCTGCTGCCGCCATGGGAGCGTGTCATGCTCCGCGGATCGGTGCCTGAGGGCCGTCGCCCGCTCGGAGGCTTGCAGGCCCGTGGTGTGGGGGTTCCCCTTGGGGGGCCCAGGCGCCGCGTCGGACGAGCCAGCCGGCCGTGTCGCAGGTGCCCGCGGTGTCAACCACCGAGGGTGACGGGCTTCGCCTCACGGCGGCAGCCGGACGGAGGTTCCATGGTACGCGGTCTGACTCCCACGTCGCTCGTCTGCCCGTCCCAGTGGCTCGGTCGCCTGAGCCTCCTCGGCGCGGTCGCGCTGTTCCAGACCTCGTGCGGTTTGACGCCTTCGGACGTGGGTGGCAGCGCCGCAGCTCAGGATGGCAGCGCGGGCTCCACGGCGGAGGACCAGATCACCGACCTGACTCCCCGAGGAGAGGGACCCGAGGCTGGCGCATCGCTGGACGCTTCTGCGCCGGACAGCAGTGCGCTGCCCTCCGACGGCGCCGTCTCCGATGGCGTGACGCGGGCCGCCGCAGACTCGTCGCCGGGCGACGGAGGGGCAGCCCCGCAGGGCGATAGCGGAGGAGCCGCCGATGATTTGGGACAGCAGCATGAAGACGCCGTGGGATTGACCGATGGGCAAGGATTCCAGGACGCACAGGCGCCAAGCGACGCGCCGGGACCGACCGACGGGCAGACGCACGGTGACATGCCGGACCCAACCGACGTGGAGTCGCCCGGAGACTCAGGTGCGCCAGTCGACGCGACCGAGTCGTACGCGGACGGGGCGCAAGACGCAACGGATGATTCATCCGACGGCACAGGCCCGATCATCCTGACGAAGTGCCCCGACGAGATGGGTACGTTCCCGCCCAACGCTGTCTGCAGCTTCCCGATGGTGTGCCCGATGGGGAAGATGTGTTGCTGCGGGGAGTGCGGCCCCACCTCTTGGTGCACCTGCAACGCCCAGGGGCTGAAATACTGCATGTCGACGGAGTTCTGCCTTGGGGTGAAGTGCTCCCCGGGGTGCCCGGCCAACCACGTCAAGACGGTCGAGGGCTGCTTGACGTGCGCGGCTGCCATCGCCGCGTCCAAGGAGCAGATTGCCGCCGCGGCCTCCGCTCATGGCGGCTGCACCGAAGACGCCGGCTGTCAGGAGGTGCTCCTGAAGTCACCGTGTGGCGCGAGCTGTCCCGTCGCCGTTGCCTCCAGCGAGGCCGACGCGTTCGTCGCGGCTGCCGAGTCAGTGGCTGTCGACTACTGCGCTCACTTCATGTGGGTCGGATGCTACGCGGGGAAGGCGACCTGCGAAGAGGACGCGAAGCCACGGTGCGTCGATGGACAGTGCCACATGGCGTCGGACTGCGATCCGCTCGTCGCAGAGCCCGGGGCGCCCTGCGACGACGGCAGCGCGTGCACGGTCGACGACGTGTGCGTCTCCGGTCAGTGTGCCGGAAGCCCGGTGGTCTGCGACGATGGCAACCCGTGCACCGCGGACTCGTGCGACCCCGCCATCGGGTGCCGCAACGTGGCGGCCGCGGGTCCATGCCAGCCGGCGGGCTGCGCGCTCGGCGGGCAGTGCGACGACGGCGTCTGCGTGCCGAGCGCCCTCCAGGGGTGGACGCGAATCTACAAGGCCAAGGGTTTGCAGAGTGCGTTGGCCGTGGCAGCTCACCCACAGGGCGGCTTCGTCGTGGGCGGTGCCTTCAGTCCGTCAGCGCTGGAGATGTCCCAGCCGCACCTGCTCCGCGTGGACGAGGAGGGGACATTGCTCTGGGCGAAGACGTACCCGGTCTCCGCGCACACGGAGATCCGGGCCCTCTCGGTCGATCCGGACGGGAGCACGGTGTGGGTGGTGGTTGGGGGAGTGCCGGCGCAACCAAACGTGCTGGTCGGCAGGACCGCGCCGGATGGTTCGCTTGAGTGGACGACGGCAGTCGGGGGCCCTTCGGAAGAGTATGCCTATGCGATTGCTCCGCTCCCCGGCGGTGGCTACGTGATCGTCGGGCACGTCGGCGGACTGGGAGGTTCCTACCCGTGGGCGTTTCGGATCGACGCTGGCGGCGAGCTTCAGGGAGAGACCGCCTGGGTCGGCGGCCCGGCGACCATCGGCGGGCTCCGTCGCGTCGCCTCGACGGAGGACACGGTCGGCATGCTCGGCTATGTGACGACGCCCGCGCCAGGCTATGGGGACGTCCGCCTGGTGGTGACCGACCACGAGCTGGTGACGCTGTCCGACACGACCTATCCGACCCCGATCAACGACACGACCCGCTTCTTGATCGCAATGCCCGATGGCGACTTCCTCGCGGGCGGCGAGGGCATGGACACCAGCGGCGGGGGCAAGGTGGAGAGCGGGTGGCTCCGGCGGCTCGGCAGCGACGGCTCGGTCGTGTGGGAGAAGAAGCTCACCACCCCCATCTGGCATGGCGTCTCTGACGGAACCGGCGCAACGCTGTTCGGCAAGACCTGGCAGAAGGACACCCCCTTCTGGTACGGCCACGTGACCCCAGACGGCACGCTGTGGGGGCTCACGGGCCTGCCGGATCCTCCCAGCCCCATGGGGATCCTCGCCGCCGCGCCCGGCGGCGCCGCGCTCGCCGGGAACACGTACTACGAAGACGAGAACATCTGGCTCGTCCGCATCTTCGAGCCGTGCGAGGACGGCCCCTGCCCGATGCCAGGGTGCCCGTAGTCGTAGAGCGGGGCGGCCACGCTGGCCGGTGCTGCGGTCCGGGGTTGACGAGCTCCAGCGATTGCTGCTCTCATGTTGGCCCTTCCAACGAGCGAAGGGCGCACCTGCAGGGAGGCTCGCCGAGTGCGTGCTCATCTACTCCAACGTCGTCTTCGACGTCGATCAGGCCAAGCCGCCACGGGCGCCCGGCCTGGACTGCGGCTGCTCGCGGCCGGACTGTCGCCGCTGCTCTTGGCGGCGAAGTGCAACCCGACCGTCGAGGAGGCCGGCGCCGCGGTGCTGCTGACCGCTCCGGTGGCGCTCGGGGTGACGGCCCTTGTTCTGTGGGGTCTCTCCGTGCTGTTCAGGCCGGCCATTCCGGCGCTGGAGGTGCCCTGGCGCCGGCTGCGACTCATGCTCGTGGGGTGGCTGGGCATGGCGCTGGTCGGGGCGCTCCCCGTCGCGCTGCGCACCGACGTGTGGACATGGGTCCCCATGGCCCACATGACCTACGGGGCGTCCGTTCTGGTGTGGTGCCTGCTCGTGTGGCGCATCTGGGTTCGCATCCGCCCCGCGGGCGCGTTCATGGGAACCCTGACCTACGGGTACCAGCTCGTCACGCTCCCGGCGCTCCTGATGGTGGTGGCGGGTAGAGTCCCGAGCTTCGGCGACGACCCGTGGACGCCCGTCTTCGTCTTCTGGGTCTATACGGGCCTCGTGGGGATTCCGGCGGGCGTCGTCCTCCTGGTGCTCGTCGCCGAGGGAGTGGTGCGGAGGCGCCGCGCCACGCAACTTGAGTCGCAGGCCCAGTGAGGAGGCAGCGCGGAAATGGAGGAGGGGGGGCATGTGTCGGGCAAGGCTCAGGACCCGGACGGCGGGACCTGTGACTCGAACCACGTCGGCTCGTCGCGGAGGCGGTCGGCGGACTGGCGGTCTGGTAGCAGCCTTCGCGCGATCCAGTAGAAGTGGGTCGCCATCGCCTGCCGGTCCGTGAGGTCCGACTGGGCGATGGCGCGGACCTCGTAGCCCCGGCCCTCCAGGGCGGCTCGGATCTGCGCGTCGAGGCGCCCCCGCTCCGGGTCTCCGTGGAGCGCCCGGCTCATGCCGTCCAGGTAGACGCACAGGCCGTCCGAGCGCCCGGTCGGGTCGGCGTAGTACACGTCGGGGATCGTCGCTCCCACCGGGCGGCCCAGGTCGACGCGCTCGTGGATGCTGAAGCCCCCGAGGCCGGCGCGCTCCAGCATCGCGTGCAGCGTCGCCTCCCCGGGGGTGTCCGGCGCGCCTGCCGCGGCCCGAGCCGGCAGCCGCGGCGGGATGGGGTGGGTCGGCCGCAGGGCGTCTCCCAGCGCGGCAAGCCGCTCCTCGGCGCGGCGCCGGTCGAGGTGGCGGTGGACCCACGCGTTGCGGAACTCGCGGAGGCAGTCAGGGCACGAGGTGTCACACCGGGAGGGGCAGTCGCGGACCACCCGCAGCGCCGCCTCGACCACGTCGGGCCAGCGCTCGACCATCTGGTCGAGCAGCCCCGAGCCGCCTGGCATCGGGTCGTAGAGCGCCATGTCGACGCGGTCGTCGCCCGCGTGCGCCAGGGCCAGGATCTGCAGGTCGTCGAGCTCCATCTCCAGGACGTCGGCCGCCCCGTGACGCAGCGCCTCGACCACGCTGCAGGCGACGCCGCGGTCCGGGAGGTCGAGCAGGGAGAGCGCGTCCGCGACGACGTCCGCGTAGAAGCCGACGCGCCGCGGGCGCACACCGCACCGGTCCTCATGGACCTTGCTGAAGTGCTCGATCTCTTTGGCGCTCGACAGCGCCGACCGGCTCTGCCCGCAGGTCTCGCACACCGGATACCCGAGCGCTGTGCCCTGGACGAGCGAGGACACGCCGACGTTGACCAGGCGCAGGTGCACGCTGCGCCGGTGCTGCACGGCCATCGTCCCCCAGAGCCACGCCGCGCCGCCCTCGTGCCGGTCCTGCTCGTAGCCCCAGGTCGCGACGCTCACCTGGAACCGCACCTCCTCTTCGTCGGAGATCTGGGAGAAGTGGGCGAGGTCCACGTCGCTCACCCGCACGGCCGGCAGCAGCGCGTCCCCCAGGCCGGAGAGCGCATCGCCGGTCGCCTCCACGACCACCTCACGGCTCGGATCCACCCGGAGCGCCAAGGGAGGGTCCGGGTCCAGGTGGAACTGCCGCGGCACGAACCGGTGGCCGTTGGCGTAGAGCAGGTTGCCGGGGGAGCTCTCCCGCAACGCGAGCGAGGTCCCGCGGCGCAGCTCCCACTCGCGCAGCTCGCTCGACCCTCGCGGCGTCACGTAGGTGACGACAACGGTGCCCGTCTCGAGCCCGTACCCGGGCAGGAAGCCCTCGGCCGCCAGGACCGCGTAGGTGTAGGTGTCGTCCTGGCCCGACGCGTCGGCCCCCTTTGCCTTCGCGACCCCCTTGAGCCGCTTGATGAGCTTCGAGCACCGGGCCCACGTCGCCTCCTCGTCAGGCTCCAGGCTGCCCCTGGTCCGGCGCAGCGCGTCGAGGCGGTCCTGCTCTCGCATGGCCCACGCCAGCCGCCGCTCGACACGCCGCACGATCTCGTCGAGCCTCCCGGGCATGGCGTCCACCGCCGCGCCGAGGCGAGCAGGCGTCACCACCTGCGCGGCCTCGGCTGGCCAGCTCTGCGCAAAGACCCGCTCGACGGTCTGGAGCAGGCGCGCCCGGTGCCGCGCGATCACGGCGCCGAGGGAGGTCACGTCGTAGTGGCCTGTGCGCACGTTGCCCGCCGAGTCGAAGAGCCAGGCGCTGATGCGCGTGGGGAAGCACGTGCTCAAGGCGTGCGCGACCTCGTCGCGTCCCGGGTGGAGCGGGCCCCGCCGCCGCGCGACCTGCTGGAGCTCCGTCAGGACCGCCGCGTGGACGTGCTTTCGCACCATCTCCTCGTTGCGGAGGTTGAAGCTCGGCGGGTCGATGGGCCCGGCGAGCATCTTCATGGGGTCGGCGAAGAAGGCACGGTCGTGGCTCGCCTGCCGCGCGTAGGTGAGGTTCACCGACATGCGGTTGCGGCGTCCTGCGCGGCCGGCGCGCTGCCAGTAGTTGGCGGGGAGCGGCGGGACGTTGCGCATGAGCACCGCGTCGAGCTCCCCGATGTCCACGCCCAGCTCCAGCGTCGGGGTGCAGACCAGCGTGTTCACCGCCTCGGAGGGGCCCTTGAAGAGCCGCTCGACCCGCTCGCGGCTCTCCCGCGGGACCTGCGCCGAGTGCTCGCGGGGCCGGAGCATGGCGAAGGGCTGGTCCAGCATGCTCAGGTCGTAGTCGTCGGCCAGCTCCTCGACCGGCTCCACCGTCCCGCGGCAGCGCCAGGCCACGCACGCGGCGCCCGGCGTCCGTCGTGCCTGGGTCCTCCGGCAGACACGGCACCGCCAGACCTTGCTCGACGCCGTGAGGAGCAGCCGGTCCGCGTCGATCTGGTGGGCGCCCGCGCAGCGGGGCAGGGGAGTGAGGCGCGGGCTCACCCCGCGGAGCGTCACAGGCACGAGCAGGCCCAGCTCGGTCAGGAGCCGCCACAGCGCCTCCACGAACCCGACGACGTCGCCCTCCGGCACACCCCACCGCAACGCCGCCTGCGTCGTCACGGTCTGGTTCCGCGAGGGGATGAGCTGGTCGATGCGCCGCTCGTCGTCGTCGCGGTCGCGACGCAGCTTGAGGCCCTTGGGCACACCCTCCAGGAGCGGCAGGTAGCCCGCGACCACCTCGGGCGCCCCGTCCCGCCAGAAGCGCGAGTAGAGCCCCGACGGGTGGTGCAGCAGCAGGCGCCGGCGGAAGCCGTCGAGCAGCGTCGCCACTCCGTCGCGGAGCTCCGCGGCGGAGCAGCCCAGGACCGGCGCCCATTGGAGGAAGAACGGCAGCGTCGCGTCGAGGCCCTCGTGCTCCACGCGAAGGCGCCCCCACGGCTCGAGGCCGATGCGCTGGCGCGGGCTCGTCGTGATCTCGCGGAGCACCTGGATGGTCAGGAAGTACCGGCGTTCGTGCTGGTGCTCGACGCCGACCTTGGACTTGGGCACCTTGCGCCACACCTCCGGCACGAGGACCCTCGACAGGTCGTCGTCCTGGTCCATCAGGGCGTCGAGCCAGCCTGCCAGATCGGACACGCCCACCGGCCCCCGGCGCAGCCGCTCCGCCATCAGGGCGCGCAGGCGGTAGCGGCGCGCGCGGTCCTGCATCCAGCCCGCCTGGAAGGCCGCGTCCTGGCGGTTGTCCGTGAAGACCAGCAGGCGGCGCCGCTCCGCGTGCTGGATGAGGCTCTGCGCCAGCACGTGGACGTCCGCCACCGCCAGCGCCCGCACTGGCCGCGCCGGCTCCCGGTAGCGGCCCATCACGACGCGGCCCGAAGTGCCGCAGGACACACAGCGCGTGAGCTTGCCCGGCCGGTCGTGCTTCTGCCGCACCACCAGCAGCGGCACCGGCGCTCCGCTGCCGCACTGGCTGCACGGCTCGGTGTCGAGGGAGGCCGTGCCACAGCGGCGGCACAGCGCCAGCGCCACGGCGTCCTTCGGAGCGTCCCCGTCCTCCCCCTCGTCACCGATGGACCGGTCCAGCAGGACGACGCGGCGGCTGTCCTCCTGGGCCGCGTCCAGGGGGCGCCAGTGCCGGCGGTGGCCGTCCGTCCGCCCTCCGCTCGGGGCGCGGTCCGTGAGGCCGAAGTCCTCCAGGTGGTGCTCGAAGTAGTGCTGCCCGCAGGTCGTGCACGACAGCACCGGGAGCCTGGCGCGCTGCCCCGAGCCCGCTCCGCCCGCGTCCTCCGCCGAGAGCCAGAGCACCGGGTCGTCCGCGCCGTCCGCGAAGGTGACGACGGCGCCTCCGACGCCCCGCACGAAGGCGTGCACCACCGGGCGCAGCAGCGGGCGCCCGTCGTCCCGCGCGGCGGCCCCGAGCGCCAGCCAGAGCAGGACCTCCTCCTCGGGGACCGGGCGGCCGACCCGGGCCGCAAGCGCCTCGACCAGCTCCGCCAGCGGCCGCGGTCGCTCCAGGGCAGCGGCGACCTGGTAGACCACCTCGTTGCCCGCGAGGCGCTCGTAGAGGCTCTCGCGCCACCGGTGCCGGTCGAGGGTCGTGCCCGTCATGCTCTCGAAGGTGCGGCGCAGCAGCTCCATGGACCCCGGCACCGCGGGCTGGTCCTCGACGCTCCGCAGCGCGGACAGGACGTTGTCGAGGTGGATGTTCGCTGCGCCAGCCAGGGCCGGGGGCACGACCCGCTCGTCCGGCCAGGGAGCCCGCGCGTACCGCTCCGTGACGACCGCAACGCTGTCCGGCGCCACCCCGAAGAACCGCGACGCGAAGTGACGTGGGGCGTCCGCCGCCCCGTGGGGATCGGCGATGGTGGCCGACGTGGCGACGCAGACGGTCTGCTCGGCGGACCGGCCACAGAACTCCCGGAGCCGCCGTACCAGGCAGGCGGACTCGGCGCCGGCGGCTCCGCTGAACGTGTGCGCCTCGTCGAACACCAGGAGCTCGAGCCGCGCCCCGTCGAACAGCTCCACGTCCTTCTGCCGGGTGAGCAGGTACTCGAGCTGCTTCACGTTGGTGAGCAGGATCCGCGGCGGGCGGCTGCGCATGGCCTCCCGGGACGCCCGCTCCTCGGGCGGGTGCACGGCCCGCCCGCTCTGCTCGGCCGCCTGCTCCTCCAGCGCGCGCTCGTAGTCGGCCTTGGAGGCGCCCTGCCGCAGCACGACCCCGGCAACCTCGGCGTCGCGCTCCGGCGTCCCCCCCACGTACATGCCGAAGGTGACGCCCGTGCCGCAGAGCAGCGCGCGGAGGCGGCCGAGCTGGTCCTCGGCGAGCGCGTTCATCGGGTAGACGACGACCGCCACGATGCCGTCCGGCTCGTCGCGGAGCGCCAGGCACCGGCTGATGATCGGGTACAAGAAGCACTCGGTCTTCCCGGACCCGGTGCCCGTCGAGACGATGGTGGGGCGCCGCTCGGCGATGATGTGCCGCACCGCCGCGCCCTGGTGGCCGTAGAGCGTCGGGTGGGGGATCAGGTTCACCATGTGCGGGTGGAACAGCCCCTCCGCCACCAGGGAGGCGACGGTCGGGCCCTCCTCGAACGGGCGGCTCAGGCTCACGTAGGGGCCCCGGAGCAGCGGCGTCTCCCGCGACCGGGCGAGGGAGAGCAGCTCGCGCATCTGCCGCGCCAGGCGCTCGTCGGTGAACGGGTAGGTGGTGAGCTGGTAGCGCAGGAAGTCCTCGACCACGCGCTCCGTGTAGGTGATGGGGTTCAGCACGGGCTCACCTCCGCCGCTTGGGCTGCGTGTAGACCGGGTTGCCGAAGAGGTCGGTCTGGATCGGGTCGCCCAAGAGGTCGGTCGGGGGCGGCGCGCCTCCGCTCGGGGGCCTCTCCGTGGCGCCAGGCTCCGGCGCCGGCTCCGCGCGAGGCACGCCGAGGATGCGGTCGATGAGCTCGGCGTGGCGCCGGCACTCCTCCCAGGACTCCTCGGGAGACTGCGCGAGCTGCCACGGCAGGAAGCGCTCACCCAGGGCGGCGGCGACCGGCTGGTGTGACGTGGCGCGGGAGTCGTGCCCGAGGCCGTAGTCGGCGAGCCGCAGCGTCTCGGGCAGCGCCCACCCGTCGCCGTCGTTCTGGGCGAGGAAGGCGTCGAGGCCCACCCGCTCCAGCTCGTGGAAGGCCACGAGAGACAGGACGGTGTGCCGCAGCTCCGGCGGCTTGTCCTTGTCCACCCGCCAGAAGCCCTTGGGGTCGAGGGTGCGCGAGAACGGCTTGTCGCAGACTCTGTCGACCGGGTGGTCGCAGTCGCGGAGGATCCACCCGAGGTCGTCGGCGGAGAGGCCGTAGAGCTTCGCGACGACCGCGTCGAGGATCGCGCGGAGGCGGAGGCGCTCGGGGGGGGTGATCGCCCAGAGTTGGCGCCAGGCCATCAGCCTGCGGGCACTCCCCAAAAACGCTAGCCGCCAGTGCTTCGCAAAGCCAGCGTGCGGCAAAGACAGACTCATGGAAGCGGCGGTCAGCGCCGATCCGAGATCTGGCTGCAGGGCCGGAATCGGTCGTGTCCTTGCTGCGGGGCACCCAACCCGCCGAGCTCCTCGGCGGGCAACCCGGCTATCTGACAGTCGGGTCGCCTTGCGGAGCACTGTTGGGTCCCTCCTCCGCCACTTCGAACGGGCCTCCCCCTGCCCGCGATTGCCGCCGGTAGCCACGGTAGCTACGTTCGGACCAGAAAGGCTGTTGGGATCAAGGCACTCAAGAACAAGCTGAGCGAGTATATCCGCCTTGCGCGCGACGGCGAGGTGATCCTGGTCACCGACCGCGACGAGGTGGTGGTGGAGATCAGCACACCTCGCACGGTGGTGAGCGGGCGCGTCTCCCGGTGGGAGGCATTTGTGAACGACGAGGAGCTTCGTGGCCGCCTCACGCGCGCGCGCCAGGGCCGGAGCCTGGCGCTCGACCTCCTGCAACAGCAGCCGCTCGAAGCGCCGCCCGTCGATCTTCTGCTGGCGCTCGAGTCCGCGCGAGAGGAGCGAAGCTGAATGCCGAGCACCATCGACTCCAGCGTCCTGCTCGCAATCCTGCAAGGGGAGCCGACGGCCTCCGTTGCAGTGAAGCTGTGGGGCGCCGTGCAGCCCGCCTCCGGCGCCGTGCAGCCCGCCTCTGGCGCCGTGCGGTGGTGCTCCGGAGCCGTGCCGCGCTGTCCCGGCGCCGTGCAGCCCGCCCCTGGCGCCGTGCAGCCCGCCCCTGGCGCCGTGCAGCCCGCCCGTGGCGCCGTGCAGCCCGCCCCTGGCGCCGTGCAGCCCGCCCCTGGCGCCGTGCAGCCCGCCTCTGGCGCCGTGCAGCCCTGCTCCGGCCGCCGTGCAGCGGTCTCTCCGCGCCGCGCAGCCCTGCTCCGGCGCCGCGCAGAGGTGCACCAGCGCCGTGCAGTCCTGGTCCAACCATCGTGCAGAGGTGCCCCGGCGCCGCGCAGCCCTGCTCCGGCCGCCGTGCAGAGGTGCCCCGGCGCCGTGCAGCCCTCCTCCGGCGCCGGCGAGGTCTAGCGGTTGTAGAGCAGATCCAGATTGTACTCGTTGGCGCGGGCGCGATCGCCGACGGTGAGATGGTGGGCGCGGCCGGAGCGGTGGAGCGCCTTGAGCTGGAAGAAGATGCGCCCGTCCAGCTCGTCCAGCTCGTCGTGGGCGGCGGGCAGGTCCCGGCGGCGGCTCGCCTGGGTCGCCGTGCCCTGCGCAAGTGCGGCGGCGAGCGCCTTACCCTCCGCGAGGTGCCCGTCGCTCGCGCCCTCCTCCTTGAAGAGGGCCTCGTGAGCCTCGACGATGTCCGCGAGGGCCTGAATCTGCTGGGCCAGGCGGTCCGCCCTGCCCCTCGTAGGCGAGGTCGCCTTCTCCAACGCCCCGAGCGCCTCCCCGGTCAGGGCTGCATGCCCGATGGCCAGGGTGCGGACCCGCCACTTCTTGGCGCTCCCCACGGCCGCAGCCACCGCCTTGCCGTTGGCCGAGTGAGCGCCGAAGCGCGCCGTGTACGAGGCGTTGGCCGCCTCCAGCGCGGCGAGGTCCGCCTCCAGCGCGTCCGTCTTCTTCACAGCCCAGCCGTTGGCCGCGAGCCCCTCGGCATCCCGCCGGGCCAGCTTCAGGCTGAGCCGCGTCTGCGCGATCACGGCGGGGCTGGACAGCCGATCTCCTTGTTCAAGGTCCGAGGGCACCGGCCGGAGGGCGGCGCGCAGCGCCTCGATCTCGCTCTCGACCGAGGCGGCCGGGTCGCGCCCTACGGCGCTGATCGCCCGGAGGATCGCGTTTGCGAGCAGGGTGAACAGCTCCTCGTGGTGGCCCCTGGGCGTAGAACAGGAGCTGACCACGCTCGGGCGGGCGATCCTGCCGCATGGCGCGTGCGTTGTATCCTGAGCCCGTGCGGTAGCTCTCGGGACCGCCGCGCAGATCCACCCCCTCGTGGCGCGGATCGATCAGGATGCCGATGGCCTCATGCCCCGTCAGCGAGCGGCGGACCAGACCGTAGGACCGCCTGCCCAGGAGCGCCTGCCTCTCGCGCCCGGGCGGATAGGAACCTTCATCGCGGTTTCGGGAGCGCGAGGCGGGTTCACGGGGGGCGGGTTGCGTGGGAGAGGAGGCCGGGGGAGGGTTGGCGGGGGCGCCAAGGTCAGGAGCGACCATCGGGCGGTGGGCGCCACGGGCTCTGGCGCGTTGTAGTGGGTAGTTTTGTGCGGGGCGATGGGTCGAAGCGGGCGGCCAGCAGTGCGCGGGGGACCTGTGCAGCCCGCCCTTCGCCGACTTCGCGGCGATGCAGGCCTCGCTGACGGCTGCCTACCTGGAGGTCGCAGCGATCCTCGGCGCGTCGGTGGCCCCGGTGGGCCCGGCGTGGCGGGCGTCGCTGTCCGAGGCGCCGGGGATTGGCCTCTTCTCGCCGGACGGCAGCCACCCGTCCAAGGCGGGCACGTACCTCGCGGTGGCCGTCTTCCACGCGGCCCTGCTCGGCGCGTCCCCCGAGGGCGCCACGTTCCTGGGAGGCGTCAACGGCGCGGACGCGGCCACCCTCCAGGGCGTGGCGGCGCACGCGGCGCTCGATGACCCGGGCGCGTGGTCCCTGCTCTGGTAGCGCCACCCTGCACCGGAGTGGGCGCGAGGGCCTGCGTGTAGCGCGCCGCTCCGCCCGTCCCCGTGGCGAACGGTGCGAGCCCGATCAGGAAGGCCGCGAGGCGGGCATGCCAGATCCCCGTGTCCGCAAGGCGCAGGGGCGCCACCCCCGCCGCCACGCCTACCGCCGCACGCGCCCGACGTGTCCACCGTTCGCCCGCACGAGTTCCGCCGACGCGAGCCGCACGAGGCTTCGCTCCGAGCCTCCGCCGCCGTAGACGACGGGCGTCTCCAGGACGCGCTCGTCCACGAGGAAGCGCGCCACATAGCCGAATGGAGGGGTCCCGCCGCACGGGTAGCCGGTCAGCGAGAGCATCTCGTCCGGCGTGGCCGGGCGCGCCGACGGGACGCCGACCAGCTTCGCCGCCCGCGAGCCGCTCGCCCGGTCCTCGCCCTTCACGACGGCCACGATGAGCCCGCCGTCCGCCCCCACGAGGCAGATGCTCTTGACGAAGTCCGTCGGCTGGGCACCCGCGACCTCGGCGGCCTCCGCCACCGAGTGACACGACTGGCCGAAGACCAGGTGGTCCCCCCGGATCCCGCGCGCCGCCATGTCCTCCACGAGCCTCTGCTCGAACGCCTCGTCCATGGTCACACCTCGTCATTGGAGGGGCGTCACCGTAGCTCACCGCCCGCACTCAGTCCAGGGGGCGCGCGTCACTTCCAGGCGCCCTGATCGCCCCCGGTCGCGACGCGGCCCCTCCACGCCGGCATGCCGCCCGGGCGCGGGCCCCGGCCCGGGCAGCGCAGAACGTTGAGGACCTGGCGGGGCGGCAGGAGCTGCTGGCGGTGATGCGGACTGGGGGCGCCACTTCGACTCTGCCTCCCGGGGCCGCTCAGCACGCGTGTTCGAGTGACCACGCAGCGCGGGGCTGCCGGCGTGCAGCGGCGCACTGCCGGTGCCCGCGTGCTGGTGCGCGAATCTCCACCGGCGCCGGCTGACGCCCCGCCCCCGGCCTCCCGCGCCCCCCTCGGCACCGGTGACGACCCCACCGCCGGCTCCCGTGGTGCCACCCGTCACCCGTGCGGACCACACCGCCAGCTCCCGTCTGGTGGGTGGTCGAGCGTGACGGACCCCTGCCCGGCACCCGTATGGGGGCCGGCACGCCGGACGGACGTCCCAACGGTACCCGTCGGCGTGATCGCCAGGGCTGACGGGCGGTGCCTCGGCGCCCGGAGGTGGGGGGGCAGTCCGACGCTACCCCCCGCTACCCCCCGCTACCCCCCGCTACCCCCCGCTACCCCCCGCTACCCCCCGCTACCCCCCGCTACCCCCCGCTACCCCCCGCTACCCCCCGCTACCCCCCGCTACCCCCCGCTA